>NZ_JAMYVG010000057.1:0-517 GCF_040323855.1 Mesorhizobium sp. M0028 | reverse complement strand
TTGCGGTCCAGGTGGAACATCGGCGCGCGGGGAAGGCGCGGTGCACGCAGCACCCTTTTCTCATCCAACGTGCGGCGCGCTGAAGGGTCTCAACGTCGGTCTGCCGCCGGAGCTCAACTAGCTGGACTATTGCTCGACCGGAAGCGGCTCGTGCTGCGGCTCAGCGTGGTGGAACACCTGTCCAAGATCGCGCGCGTCGAACGTTTGGCCGCAGACTGGGCAGTAGACAAAGTGCTTCGACTCGTCCTCTACCGGCCCGTCATGCGGCCTGCCCTCATAGCCTGTCGCGATGTTGTCGGTTCTAATCCGGGGCAACGACAAGTGCCTTTCGTCGTTTTGGCGGCCGATATTTCTCCATTAGCCGGACCTTGTCACGGTCGACCGTGACCAGCGGCCACAGGTCGATCGTCACGGTGTCCTCGTCGATGCGAGTGACCTCGCCTTTCAGGTCGATTTGCTGGCCTCGGTTCACCTTGATGTGGTCGATGATGGAATGTGGGAAGTCGTAACCTGGGAT
>NZ_JAMYVG010000056.1:0-529 GCF_040323855.1 Mesorhizobium sp. M0028 | reverse complement strand
TAACTGATGGTGATCGATACCTCAGCTGTTGTAGCGATCCTTCGGAGCGAGCCTGAGGCAGCAAGGCTGGAACGAGCGCTGGTCTTGGACCCAATCCGTCTGGTCCCGGCAACCTGCGTGCTCGAGGCACGCATGGTGCTGGTCAGCAGGCGCGGCGAACACGCATTGGCCGAGATCGATCTTTGGCTGCGCAAAATCGAGGCCGACATCATTCCTGTCGACTCCGAATTGGTTGACCTTGCGACCCAGGGTTGGCTGACCTACGGCAAAGGCCACCACCCGGCGGCTTTGAATTTTGCCGATTGCCTTTCCTATGCTTTGGCAAAGCGTGCAGATGAACCGCTGCTTTTCGTCGGCAACGACTTCTCCCAAACGGATATCGAAGCGGCATGAGCATGGCTGGCGACGCGCAACGATCATCGGCTGCTTCCGGCGAGGACGACATGCCCGACATCATCGATATCGTCATGCAGATGGGCGATGCCGACCTAGCCTCGTCCCCTCCCCTTCCAGCCATTGCCAATCCCAG
>NZ_JAMYVG010000055.1:0-595 GCF_040323855.1 Mesorhizobium sp. M0028 | reverse complement strand
GCACCAAGCTTGTGGGCGGCACTTCGCCGCTCGACCGATTGTCGGGTCTTGTGAAGTGGTATCGGTTTGAGAAACTGCTCAACCCGCTGCGTGATGGCGGTCCGGGTCGGGCGGCTTGGCCACCGCTGGTCCTGTTCAAGGCGCTTTTGTTGCAATCGCTCTACGGGCTTTCGGACCGTGAGTTGGAAGAGGCGCTTGGCGACCGGCTGTCGTTCCGGCGCTTTGCCGGGCTCGGGCTGGAGGAGAGCATTCCCGATCACACGGTGCTTTCGCGCTTTCGCAATCTGCTTGTCGGCGAAGGTCTGCTCGATAAGTTGTTTGGCGAACTGGACCGGCAGTTGGAGAAGGCCGGCGTGATCCTGAAGCGTGGCACGATGCTGGATGCCACGCTGATCAATGCGGTCTCGTCACCGCCGACGCTTGAGCGGCCGTCGAAGGATCCAGATGCCCGCATTACCGCGCGGCAGGGCAAGGGCGGCTTCACCTTCGGCTACAAGGCTCATGTCGGGGTGGATGAGGGCTCTGGCCTGATCCGCACGGTGATCACCACACCAGCCAACGTCAACGACACGGTCGTGGCTGACACCTTGATCTG
>NZ_JAMYVG010000054.1:0-775 GCF_040323855.1 Mesorhizobium sp. M0028 | reverse complement strand
GAAAGGAAGAGTAATGTACAAGGAAATCCTATACTCGGTCACTGACTATGTGGCGACCATTACGCTCAACCGTCCAGATCAACTGAACGCCTGGACTCCCACAATGAACTCGGAGGTACGCGCTGCAATAAATGCGGCAACTGCTGATGATAACGTCCGCGCTATCGTGGTTACAGGATCCGGGCGTGGATTTTGCGCTGGATACGATATGTCACTCCTGGAACCCGGTGTGCCTGACGACAGCGAGGATGACCAGACTTTCTCCTATCTGATGGCCGTTCCCAAACCGGTCTTCATGGCGATTAACGGTCCGATCGCTGGCATCGGGCTGGTATTCGCCGCGTTTGGCGATTTTCGCTATATGGCCGAGGGGGCGAAGCTCACGACGTCTTTCGCCAGGCGAGGCCTCATCGCGGAATTCGGTCTTTCCTGGATTCTCACTCGCCTGATTGGCACGATGAACGCCCTCGACCTCCTCTGCTCGGCGCGTGTTGTCCAGTCTCAAGAGGCGGAGCGGCTCGGGCTGGTGCGCTCGTTACCCGCAGTGAACTTTCTTTCGGCAGTGGAAGGCACCGCCCGCGAGATGGTGACGACGGCGTCGCCGCGATCCATCGGCGTAATAAAGCGGCAGATCTACGACTCTCACTCGCAGTCGCTCGCCGAAGCTTTCGTCGTGGCTTACAAGGAAATGCAAGCCTCTTTGCTTTCTGAAGACTACGAAGAGGGCGTTGCCCATTTTATGGAAAAGCGAGCGCCAAAGTTTACGGGGCGGTAG
>NZ_JAMYVG010000053.1:0-778 GCF_040323855.1 Mesorhizobium sp. M0028 | reverse complement strand
GCCTTGGGGCCGCGCTCAAAGTCGAGCCCGATCGTCTGTCGCGGCTCCTCTACGCGCTCGCCAGCATCGGTCTCCTCGAAGTCAAGGATGGTCAATTTCGCAATGGAGCCGAAGCGTCGGCCTTCCTCGACGCGTCCAAACCGACCTACCGCGGCGGCGATCATGCGCTCCTGCGCGAGCTCTGGGGAGCCGACCTGCTGACCGCAGAGTCGCTGCGACAGAACCGGCCGGCTGCGCTGCACGACTTTTCCGAAGCGGGGCCCGAGGCCGCGGCGGCCTTCAGCCGCCTGCTCGCACCGGGCGGGGTGATTTTCGGCCGACATCTGGCCCGGGAGATGGACCTCTCTGCGATCGGTTCGGTGATCGACATCGGCGGGGGCTCCGGGACCATTCTCGTCGGACTTCGCGAGCGGCGGCCGCAGATTGCGGCGACGCTGATGGAACTCCCAACGGTGGCAGCGGTCGCGCCAGATATCCTGTCAGAATACGGTGCCGACGACGTGGTTGTCGAAGAGGGGGACATAACTGTCGCACCATCGATCGGTCGGCACGACCTGGCGATCCTGAAGGCCGTCGTCCAGGTCCTTCCGCCGGACCAGGCGCGCAGTTCGATCCTGAACGCGGCGCGTTGCCTCACACCCGGAGGCGAGATCGCAATTGCGGGGTGGGGTGTCGTCGATGACGACCGCCTCGGCCCGCCTGAGGGTGTCTTTCTGAATCTCACCTTCTTGAACCTCTATCGCCACGGCGAATCGTACACTGAAGGTCAGTATCGCGC
>NZ_JAMYVG010000052.1:0-809 GCF_040323855.1 Mesorhizobium sp. M0028 | reverse complement strand
GGGTTTGCAGCCAATTTTGCAGATCGCCGATCTGTTACCCACAGGGACTTTTTCCTCGCCACCAATTCGTCACGATCGCCCTCAGCGGTCGCTCGGCTATGCATCGCAGCTATGGCGTAGTGGGCTCTGTTGGTTCGATAGTCTTCTTTTTGGACAGTCATCGTTTGCTCCCAGTTTCATAGCCCCTCTTTTTGCCCTTGCGGGGAGATTAACTGCCGGTGCATTACGCGAGTCAATCGATGAAACGACCACTCCGCAGTCGCGAGGGCGGGAAGCAAGCCGACAATTTTAACGTTGGAACGGCTTACAGAGTGCCGGCAACACAGCCGCCCTTTCGTCGGCTGCGTTGATCGCGTCCATGTTGCCCTTCAGCTCGGCTCTTGGCTTCACGTACCTTGATGTCTGTGTTGTCCATCATGCTGCCAACCGGCAAGCCAAGCCAAAACACGCCGTCCACATCATGGCGGGCGGTTCTGTCTTGTATGGCCATTATCGGCGCGAGGTCGGAACTCGTTCGGTAAAGTTCGGCTTCCAACTGGCTGCAGGACTTGCCCGCGTATACGCGGACGAAACCAGCGTGGGCTTGATGTCGGCTGGGCGAGTAGCGCAGCCCGACAAAACGCTGATGGCTACAAACGCACATAACTTGATTCATGCTTCCCCCAAAATGCCCGCGGCTAGCAGGCGCTGAGGGCAGGACGAAGTCTATTTGCCTTAACGGCATGCGGAATATATTCCTATTTTGCGGGATGCCGCACCCTCGCCGACACGAAGCCGTTTCCGAATATCACCTCGCCAAAATTGAACGA
>NZ_JAMYVG010000051.1:0-939 GCF_040323855.1 Mesorhizobium sp. M0028 | reverse complement strand
TCGCGCAGGAGCGCAAGCAGGCGCTGTCGCGGCTGATCGACTATGACGCAGCCCCCAGCCACGACACCTTCTCGCGGCTGCTGCGCCTGCTCGACCCGGAAGCCTTCGGTCGCGCCTTTGCTGCCTTTGCCGCAGCTTTCGCCCGAGCCAGCCGAGAGACGCCCGAGGTGGTGTCGCTTGACGGCAAGGCTTTGCGGCGGGCCTACGAGAAGGGCTTGGCAGCCAGTCCGCCGTTGACGGTGTCGGCCTTCGCCACCGAGACCCGGCTGTGCCTGGCGGCAGTCTCGCCGAGCGATGGTGAGAACGAAGTCGAGGCCGCGCTCAAGGTCGTCGAACTCATTGATCTTACGGGCAGATTGGTCACCGCCGATGCGCTCCACTGCCACACCCGCATGGCTGCGGCCATTACCCAAAGAGGTGGCGATTACCTGCTTGCGCTGAAGGGCAACCGTCGTCATTGGCTGCGCCGCGCCAACCTGCAACTGGCCGACGCCACCCCTTCCATTGCCGAGCGCACCGAGACCAGCCACGGCCGCAACGAGTGGCGGCAGGCCGAGATCGTGGCGGCGGCCGAGCCGCTGATGCCTGGCCACCAGGCCTTCATCCGCATCACCAGCCGGCGCGATCAGGCCAGACCTTTGATGCGCCTGTTCATGGCCTCCACGCTCATGTCGCCGCAGCGGGCGCTCGACCTCACCAGAGCTCATTGGCAGATCGAGAACGGCCTGCATTGGATGCTCGATGTCCATCTCGATGAGGATCTCAGCCGTGCCCGCAAGGACAATGCTCCCGCCAACACAGCCCTTCTCAATCGCCTCGCCAGAAACATCCTTCAGGCCGCCGATGCTGCCAAAGTTCCCATCAGCCATCGCATCAAGAAATGCGCCTGGAACGACGACTATCTCATCAATGCCATCACTCATATGCGATAGCCCTGCC
>NZ_JAMYVG010000050.1:0-992 GCF_040323855.1 Mesorhizobium sp. M0028 | reverse complement strand
CTTCGATGCGGCAGCGCTCCACCGCGATTGGGCAGCGCGGATGGAACGCGCACCCGCTCGGCGGATTGATGGGGCTCGGCACCTCGCCCTCGACCGGCGCCTTCAGCCGAACCCGCGTCGGATCCGGCACCGGAGCGGCCGCGATCAGCGCCTCGGTGTAGGGGTGGACCGGCTTGGCGAAGAGCGCCTCGCACGGTGCAAGCTCCACGATCCGCCCTAGGTACATGACCGCAACGCGATGGCCGATATGCTCCACGACGCCAAGGTCATGTGAGATGAAGACGAAGGCGATGCCCATCTGCTGGTGGAGATCCACAAGCAGATTCAAGATCTGTGCCTGCACCGATACATCAAGGGCTGACACCGCTTCATCGAAAATGATGAGCGAGGGCTGGAGGGCCAGCGCCCGCGCGATACCGAGCCGCTGCCGCTGACCCCCCGACAGCTCTGACGGAAGCCTGTGCATCATCTCGGGCGACATTCCGACCTTTTGCAGAAGCTCCCCGGCAAGCGCCTTGCGCTGTCTTCGGCTGAGGCGCTCGAAATTCTCCACGGGCTCAGTAATGATCTTTTCGGCCGTGAGGCGCGGGTTCAGCGACGAGTAGGGATCCTGAAAGACCATCTGCATCCGACGGCGCCACGCGTGAAGCGCGTCCTTCTTGAGGCCCGCAATGTCGGTCCCATCGATCAGCACGCGCCCGCCCGTCGGCTCCACGAGCCGCATCAGGAGCCGCGCGACAGTGGACTTGCCGCAGCCGGATTCTCCGACGATACAGAGCGTCTCGCCCGCCTCGACGGAAAAGGATACATCCTCCACCGCCCGGATCACCGGAACGGTCTTCTTCAGGAATCCCGCACCGAGCGGATAATGCTTGGTCAGATTCTCGACTTTCAGCAGAGGACCGGTCATGCGCCCACCACCTCTTCGGCGCGCCAACAAGCCGCGGCGTGGCTCGACCCGACATCACGCAGGCTGGGCGTCCTTTCGCGGC
>NZ_JAMYVG010000049.1:0-1236 GCF_040323855.1 Mesorhizobium sp. M0028 | reverse complement strand
CTATTGAGAAGGAACTTCTGGACCAACTGCTTGCCGGCCGCGATCCGAATGAGGTGTTTGCCAAGGACGGATTGCTCGACGACCTGAAGAAGGCGCTTTCGGAACGGATTCTGAACGCTGAACTCGACGAGCACCTTGAGGACGAACGCACCGACGGCAGCGTCAATCGCCGCAACGGCCATTCGCGGAAGTCGGTGCTGACGGGCACGTCGAAGATGACGCTGTCGATCCCGCGCGACCGGGCCGGGACCTTCGATCCGAAGCTGATCGCCAAATACCAGCGCCGTTTTCCCGATTTCGATGACAAGATCATCTCCATGTACGCGCGCGGCATGACAGTGCGCGAGATCCGCGGCCATCTGGAGGAGCTCTACGGCATCGACGTGTCGCCGGACCTGATCTCGGCGGTTACCGATGCGGTCCTGGAGGAAGTGGCCGAGTGGCAGAACCGGCCGCTGGACGCGGTATATCCGCTCGTCTTCTTCGATGCCATACGGGTCAAGATCAGGGACGAGGGCTTCGTCAGGAACAAGGCCGTCTACATCGCGCTCGGCATCCTGCCGGACGGCACGAAGGAGATTCTCGGCATCTGGATCGAGCAGACCGAGGGCGCCAAGTTCTGGCTGCGCGTCATGAACGAGTTGAAGAGCCGTGGCGTCGCCGACGTCCTGATCGCCGTCGTCGACGGCCTCAAGGGCTTCCCCGAGGCGATCAACGCCGTCTTTCCCCAGACTGTCGTCCAGACCTGCATCGTGCACCTGATCCGTCATTCCCTGGAGTTCGTGTCCTGGAAGGACCGCAAGTCCGTCGTGCCGGCGCTGCGCGCGATCTACCGGGCCAAGGACGCCGAAGCCGGCATGAAGGCTCTTGAGGACTTCGAAGCCAGCTACTGGGGGCAGCGGTATCCGGCGATCACCCAAAGCTGGCGGCGCAATTGGCAGCACGTCGTCCCATTCTTTGCCTATCCCGAAAGCGTGCGGCGGATCATCTACACCACGAACGCCATAGAGGCGCTGAACTCCAAGCTGCGCCGCGCCGTCCGCACCCGGGGACACTTCCCCAGTGACGATGCGGCCATGAAGCTGCTATATTTGGTGCTGAACCACGCGGCCGAGGAATGGAAACGACCGCCGCGCGAATGGTTCGAGGCCAAGACCCAGTTCGCCGTCGTCTTCGGCGAAAGGTTCGTCAGCCAATGACGAAACCGGCCTCGCGCACAGAATTCCTGACAGTTCC
>NZ_JAMYVG010000048.1:0-1837 GCF_040323855.1 Mesorhizobium sp. M0028 | reverse complement strand
AGCGTGCAGAAATAGACGCTCTTTCCAGCCTTCACAGCCTCGACGGCAAGCGCAATGGCCAGATGGCTCTTGCCTGTGCCGGGCGGGCCGAGGAAGTGGACGACCTCGCAGCGGGCGACGAAGCCGAGTTGGGCCAGCGTGAAGATTCGATCGCGGTCGAGCGAGGGCTGGAAAGAGAAGTCGAAGCCGGCGAGCGTCTTGATCGTGGCCAGGCGCCCCATGCGCAGTGCCGTCTTGATCCGGCTGTTCTCGCGCAGGGTCAACTCTTCCGAGAGGAGGATGTCCATGGCTTCGAGGGCGGCGATCTCGCCTTTCTCGAGCCGGCGCACGACATGATCGAGCGCTTCGAGCGCCCGCGGCATCTTCAGGCCGACGAGGTCGTGGCGGATCCGGTCGATGGTGGATGGCGTGGTGTCGAGCGCGTTCGTCATGGACGTTGCTCCTTCGCCATTACCCGGGCGACGGCGTCGTAGAAGGCCAACGGGCGCTGAGCGACCCTGTCGCCCGAGCCATGAAGAATGACCTCGTCGTTCCTCAGTCTTTGTCGGCGCTTGTGGACGTGGATGTTGCGATGACCCGGCTCGACATGACGCTGGTGCCGGCCTTCGAGAATAGGATGGGTGGCAATCAGTGCGCCGTCCTCGAAGATGCGCAACTCTTCGGCCAGCGTGTGTACCTCGACGACACGGCGCCTGGTGGCGTCGGGCACGCTGTAGAAATTGCCGCCGACGCTGACCATGCCCTCCCGGCTGATACCTCGCTCGAGCTTTAGGACCGATCGGAACGGAGCCAAAGGCAGCGGCCGCAGCGCTGCCCGCTCCTCGGCGAAAGCTTCGTTGACGACACGCCTTGTGGTGGCGTGAACCCTCGGGTTTGCGACCGTGTCCAACCAATGACGCAACTGGGCGTTCAGGTCTTCGAGATTGCGAAAGGACCGGGCCAGGAAGAAGTCCTCGCGAATGTAGCGGAACGGCCGCTCGACCTTGCCTTTCGTTTTGGCGCGGTAAGGCCGACACGCCTTGGGATGGAAACCATAGTGGCGGGCAAGATCGACGAGGGCACGGTTGTAGACGATGCCGCCGGTATCGCCTTCGCCGATCACAGCCGTCTTCATACGGTCGTAAAGCACTTCGCGAGGAGCGCCGCCCAGCGCCTCGAAAGCCCCAGCATGGCAGCGCAAGACAGTCGGCAGATCCTGGTGGACGACGAAGCGTGCCCAGATAAGGCGACTGAAGCCAAGCACCATGGAGAATAGCCAGACCGATTCTCGGCGTGGTCGGCTCATCGGCAAAGACGACATTGAACTGGGCGAAGTCGACCTGCGCTTGCTCGCCGGGCGGGGTCTCGAAGCGAACCTCGTATCCACGCTCCGCCGCGGCAGGACGGACGTCGCGCAGGAAGTCGGTAACGGCCGTGTAGCCGCCGCCATAGCCGAGGTCCTTCAGTTCGCGGAAAAGCCGGCTGCCGGTGAGCCCGGGATATCGCATGACGCGTTCGCGAAGATAGGCCGTGAAGGGATCGATCACCGCCTGACGCGGCTTGCGTGGTCCGTAGGCCGGAGCCTCGAGCCCGCGCGCAATGTATTTGCGCACCGTCTTGCGGTCGATCCCGCTCTCCCTGGCGATCGCCGACACCGACAGGCCCTGCCGATGCAAATCCAGTATCATCATCATCTCCCCGATCTTGATCACCGAAATCCCTCTCCCGACCATCAGGAGAAGCATCAACGATCATGCGCCGCCGGTCTCCCGGAGCGCGCTCCGGAAGACCGGCGACAGCGCTAAACTGGGGAAGATTCAAACGGCACTTCTGGGGAGTATTGAGCCGGCATCGACAC
>NZ_JAMYVG010000047.1:0-1854 GCF_040323855.1 Mesorhizobium sp. M0028 | reverse complement strand
AGCGCGCTCCGGAAGACCGGCGACAGCGCTAAACTGGGGAAGATTCAAACGGCACTTCTGGGGAGTATTGAGCCGGCATCGACACCTGGCTTCATGACGGGCTACGTGCCGAAGGCTTGCCGGCGATCTGCATCGAGACGCGGGCAGCCAATGCTGCGATGAAGACGATGCCGAACAAGACCGATCGCAATGACGCCCGGGCGCTGGCGCAGATCATGCGCACCGGCTGGTATCGGCAGGTGCATGTGAAAAGCAGGCAGGGCCGGCTGTGGCGCTCGCTGCTGGTTGCCCGCCGCACCGTGCTGAACGAGATGCGTTCGATCGAGAACGTGGTGCGGGCGATCCTGCGCGAGGCCGGCGTCAAGCTCGGCACGCCGTCGCGCACCGCCTTTGCCGGCCGCGTGCGCGAGGTGATGATGATGGTCGAGCCGCTGCTTGCGATCCTGGCCGTCATGCTGAAGGAGTTCGCTCGCCTGACCAAACAGGCTCTCGATATCGTCCGGGCAGACGAGGTCTGCCGGCGGCTGGCGAGTGCGCCGGGCGTCGGGCCGATCACCGCGCTCGCCTTCCGCGCCACGATCGACCGGCCGGAGCGGTTCGGCTCGTCGCGGGCGGTGGGGGCGCATCTGGGGCTGACGCCGGCGCGCTACCAGTCCGGCGAGACCGACATCCAGGGCAAGATCAGCCGCTGTGGTGACGAACTCGCCCGCACCGCCCTCTACCAAGCGGCGCATTCGCTGCTGGTGCGCTCGAAGAAATGGTCGAGCTTGCGCGCCTGGGGGATGAACATCGCCAGACGCCGCGGCATGGCGCGGGCGCGCGTGGCGGTGGCCCGCAAGCTGGCGGTCATCCTGCATCGCATGTGGGCTGACGCGACCGAGTTCCGCTTTGGAAAGGAGCCTGCCGCGCTGGCCGCGTAAGCTGCGACGAACACCGAAGGAGCAAAAGCAGAGCTTTCGCCCGAACGGGCGATGCCCGGATCGTTCCGTGGAACGATGGGCGAGGCGATCCCGTTAAGAGCCCCGAACCTGCCGGCCAAAACTCGGCAAGGTCGTGAAACAGATTGAGACGCCTCGCTCTCCTGACCCCATCATGCGGCGGCCCAAGCGCCGACCGCGAAGAGAAGCGAGTGACCCGCGGAACGGTCCGAGAAAAAGCGTAGGAGCACCTTGACCTCAACGACCCCAATCAGAGAAGGTGCTCTTAGTTGCTCGCCGTTTCGCCCTCGTCGTTGTAGAGCACTTCAGTTGCGGTAAAGCCCGGATAGATGTCGACGCCGAGCGCTTCCGCGTGGCCCGCCAGCCACCGACCGACGTTCCCGAGCGACACGATGTATTGCCGTGATCGCTGAGCAACGGGGCATCATGATGTTCGGCAGGCGGATCGAGCCGGCCGGGCCGAGAAATAGAAAGGCGTCATCCCTGACTGCCGTCTTGAACGGATCATCCGTCTCCTCGCGCCAGGGCAGCAGGCGTCGACGCTGGAGGATCGACGACCGCGCCTGAGAGGATATGCGCGCCGACTTAGGCACCTTTCTCGAGCACCACACCGACAATTCCGGATTGACGTGCTTCAACCGGATGGCAGCCGAAGGACCGGCCGGGCTCGTGCCGACAATCACCATGTCGAATTCGATGTTTTCGCGTTCCGGCGGATCCATTCTTTCTCGTTCCTCCGATCGAGCGCTTTCGAAATGGGGGGCGACTTCCCAGACGTCGAAGATAACGCCGTAACCTTGAGGTCCTACAAAATCGGCAAAGAAGCCGACGCTACCGCCCCGTAAACTTTGGCGCTCGCTTTTCCATAAAATGGGCAACGCCCTCTTCGTAGTCTTCAGAAAGCAAAGAGGCTTGC
>NZ_JAMYVG010000046.1:0-3047 GCF_040323855.1 Mesorhizobium sp. M0028 | reverse complement strand
CGCCGACTGATGACAAACCGCTCAGCGGCAGCGCAAGATCGTTCATGGTGGGTGTGGTCTCCGGGAAATGGTTCGGATCGGCTTAGGCAACCAAATCCTACGTCATTTCAACGGCTTGCGCCACATCCACCAACCCCCATGAATTTGGTTAGGTTGATGCGGCGTGCCGCCGCCGTGAGGCCGCGCTCGCTCAGCAGCGCGTCGAGAACGACGAGAAGATTCAGATCGAGCCCTTTGAAACGCATGTCTTAGCTATCCATAGCGTGGATGCATTTGATTGAAACAAACGATTTTACCAATTTTCCGGAATGTCGCATGGACTTGGCAGGACCTCACGTGCGCCGATCACTGCCTCTATCGCGTGGCGAGTCCCTTGAGAAGAGCCCGAAAGAGGAAATCTGTCGCGTGCGGTGGAGATTGTACTGGGAATGAGAAGCAGCGCTCCGATCATGTCGAACTCTCCGACGAATGGCGGACCGGTACAATAGTTGATCGCAACTGGTCCGGAGCTATGAAACATCTCGATTACATATGAGGTGCCGAGTGAATACGCTGACAGCACCCACCGTCGCAGCGTTTAGCTGACGTTTGACGACGGTTCCTATCCATTTACACGCAGATTCTTGATGTGCTGGCGCAAAAGCGGGAGGCCGGCGACTTTTCTTCGTCATCGGGCTGACGCCGCAGAAGCCGGAACTCGTCCGGTTCCTATGGGCATTGGGCTTGGTCGGTCGCACAGGCTCTATGAGGGGCAATTTTGGCAACGCGACGCGACTCGGGTTTTGAACGACGCCGAAAACGCAAGCTGGAAAGGAACAAGATGGCAGATCAACTCGCCAACGAAATAATCGCCATTATCAAGAAGCGCGCCGCGTCGGAGGGCGGCATAGCGCCTGCCACAGGCGGCGAGATAACGGCTGCCACGGGACTGACTTCGCTCGGTATCGATTCACTGGGATTGGCGGACGTTCTCTGGGACCTGGAGCAGGCCTACGGCATCCAGATCGAGATGAATACGGCCGAGGCATGGTCGGATCTCCAGAATGTTGGGGACATGGTGGAAGCCGTGCGCAGCTTGCTCGCTAAGGGGGTGTGAATGGACAGGCGCGTCGTGATTACTGGGATTGGCGGTATTTGCGGGCTTGGGACCAACGCCGCCGCCATTTGGACAGAGATGCGAGAAGGCCGCTCCGCCATCGGCCCAATCGTCAACTCCGAGCTCCATGAATTGAGGGTCAGGATCGGTGCCGAGATCAAGGCGCTGCCGGAGCATGACATCGACGGCAAGCAACTCATCTCCATGGACCGCTTCAGCCTGCTCGCTGTGCTTGCGGCGCGCGAAGCCATGCGTCAGGCCGGACTTTCCTCCAAAGAGGGAAATAGGTATCGCTTCGGTGCGACGGTGGGCGTTGGCGGCTGCGGGTGGGATGCGATCGAGCAAACCTACCGCGCCATCCTTCTGGGCGGTAAGCGTGCCGCTCTCTTGACTGTACCCAAGGCGATGCCGGGTGCCGCTGCCGGCCAGGTCAGCATGAGTCTCGGCCTGCGCGGGCCGGTCTTTGGCGTCACGTCCGCCTGTTCCTCGGCAAACCATGCGATTGCCTGCGCGGTGGACCAGATCAGGCTCGGCCGGGCCGACGTGATGCTTGCCGGCGGCAGCGAAGCGCCGCTCATATGGGGTGTGCTGAAGGCATGGGAAGCGATCCGCGTGCTTTCGCCCGATACTTGCCGGCCATTCTCGGCCGATCGCCAGGGCCTGTCGCTTGGTGAAGGCGCCGGCATGGCGGTGCTGGAAAGCTACGAGCATGCCCTGGCTCGGGGCGCCACCATCCTTGCCGAAATTGCCGGTGCCGGCCTTTCCGCCGATGCGTCCGACATCGTCGCGCCGACTGTCGAGGGGCCGGAGGCAGCAATGCGGGCCTGCCTTGCCGATGCCAGGCTGGACGCCGAGGATGTCGACTATCTCAACGCGCACGGCACCGGCACCAAGGCCAACGACCAGATCGAGACGGCGGCGATCAAGCGCGTCTTCGGTCAGCACGCCTTCTCAATGTCCATTTCTTCTACCAAGTCCATGCACGCGCATTGCCTCGGCGCGTCCGGCGCGCTCGAGTTGATCGCCTGCGTGATGGCTATCCGCGAGAGCGTCGTGCCGCCGACTGCCAATTATCGTGAGCTGGACCCCGATTGCGATCTCGACGTCACGCCCAATGTGGCACGCGAGCGCAAGGTGCGCGTGGCACTGAGCAACTCCTTCGCCTTTGGCGGCACGAACGCGGTTCTGGCGTTCAGGCAGGTGTAGAAGCCATGAGAGATGCCTCCGGCAACATTATCTCTCGCATCCAGATGCTTGCCGGATAACTATTGTGAAGGGCGGGTCATTGACCGCCTCGGCGAATGCGGGAAGTGGCAGCGGAAGCTCGACGATCCGGGGGTATCGTCTTTGCGAAATTCTTAACTGTTGAAGCGGCTTGGACGTACCGCCGCCCCGTAAAAGGTAAGCGAGGCCCTGCGGGCTCGGCTTGAGGGTCTGAAGCTGTACACGACAATGTCTGGAAGCCGCAGGGTCGGCTCTGCGCCCGTTATAGTCGCCTGAGTGCTGCCGGCCCGGCCGCGCCGCGGGCGCCGTCAACGAACTCCTTGAACCTGCGGACCTTGCCTGTCTTGGCCGACGCTTCGAAGCGCGCCGTCGTCCTGGCCTCCAGATCCGCGACATGCTTGCGCAGGGTCGTGGTGGGCGCGAGGCCAAAGATGAAGTCGACGTCGTTGGCGCGGCACCGGTCGATGACCTGCGGGTTGCAATAATGGCTATCGCCGCGGAGCAGGATTCGAATGTTCGGCCAGTTGATCCGGATCGCCCGCACCAGACGGCGCAGGTGGGGGCGGATCTCAGCCCCACTCGGCCGCTTGGCCGGTCGCAGGATCGCGCTGACGAACCGTCCCGCACCATCGAACATGACGATCGGCTGGAAGCCGTACTCGTCATGGTGGGCATTGAACAGGCGAAGCTGTTGGCCTCCGTGCACAGCGTCGAAGGTGTCGTCAAT
>NZ_JAMYVG010000045.1:0-10178 GCF_040323855.1 Mesorhizobium sp. M0028 | reverse complement strand
CTGGGATTGGCAATGGCTGGAAGGGGAGGGGACGAGGCTAGGTCGGCATCGCCCATCTGCATGACGATATCGATGATGTCGGGCAAAGCCGCGGCGCTTTGTGTGTGAAGCTTGTCCGAAATTCGTAGCATATTTCGGACATCTTGACCGTCACTTCGTCCGAAATCGGACCACAGATTTCGGACAAAGCCCCGGCATCAACCCGCCAATATCTCGATCTGCCGTCGCCGCTGCAAACGTCGCCTGTGAGAGGCGAGCCGCCTCTAAACTGGTCGTATATCCCGATTAATAATAAGAATGTAGTCAACTTCCATATTTTAGAGGGCACGCATGCTGCCACTCAACCGGCCTGATCACCACACAAAGTGAGGAAGAACCTGGTTAGGTGCAAAGCGACAATTGCCTCGACAGCGGGTCCCGGAAGGTTTATGCTGCCCAATCTTACCGCAATCCGAAATGGCGATTGAGTACCTTCACGAGTGAAGGGATTCCCGCGGTCTTAGAGATGAGTTGTCGAATGGCGCGAAGTCGCACAGAATCGCGAAGTCGCACAGAATCGTGTGTTTGATACCGATCAGGATCGCGAGCTATTTCAGGCGCAGAGAGGTCTTGCGCCCGATGCACGAGTTGCTCCCGGTCCAACGGAAGTGAATGGGGTGGAACTGCTTTGTCGACCAAATTGTTGACGGAACGTCCGGCGCCCATTGTTGCTACATGTCTGGATTCTTGGGGCGTTTTGGATGATGCAATCCACCATCTCACTCCAAAGGGCAGTGGAATCTGGAACAATGTCGCTTTTGTACGCAGGACATCCTTCGCGCCCGATTGGCATATTGTCTTTAACTCTGCTTCTATTTTTGGGCTCCCTGTTGATATCGAGGCGAGTCCAAACAGGACAATTTTTGCAATCGGCGAACCGCCGACGAAAGCTCATCGCGCATTTCATGAAGGGCAAGGGAAAAATACCATCGTCCTGACGTCTGACGCAGAGCTGGCTGCTCGGCAGAATGCAGAGCGCCGATTCGTTTTGTCTCCACCTATCACTCGGTCTTGGTCTGTAACAAAGACATATGACCAACTTCTGGTCAGCGAAGTCGTGGACAAGCCGCTTCGGCTCTCATGGATTACCAGTAACATCGCCCTGCTTAAAGGGCATCGATATCGGCTGGCGTTTCTGGAACGGCTGAGAGAGGAGCTCGATTTTGACCTGTTCGGCCGAGGTTTTCGGCTGATTGGAGATAAATGGGACGCACTCGCACCGTACCGTTACAGTATAGCTTTCGAGAATACTCGTGCTGATTACTATTTTACAGAGAAGCTTATGGACTGCTTCGTTGCTGAAACAATGCCGATCTATTACGGCAGCCCGGCAATCACGAGGTTCTTCCCTTCCGACTCAATGGTTCTGATTGACCCAGAGGACAAGAACGTAATCCAAAAAATTCAAGAAATCATCGACTCGGACCTCTGGAAGGAGCGTCGCGGCGCAATACAAGAGGCGAAGCGGTTGGTTCTTGAGAAATACAATACGTTTGCTTATCTCGCGGGCTTCATCGAAAGCGTTCACGATAAACCCTTACCGCCGGAAGTTATACACATCGGTTCGCCTGCGGTCGATTTTGGGACAGACGAATGAAGTACTCCAACGCTCGCTTCGCGTGCCCGGCGGTTGGTGGTCTGGCGAGATCGGTACGGAGCGCTCGGCGGAGAATGCCTACCTGCGCAGACGGGCCGGCACGGGCGCACGAGGTCATGCGCCCCCGGCTGCCGCTGATCAGACGAACTGGGGAAGGCCAGGAACGGAATTGAGGACCTCGTCCACGAGTTCGTCGCCGGCATGTTCCTTGGCGAAGGCGATCGTCTCGTTGGCGATGGCGGCGATCTTTAGAATGCTGAGACCCTCACTCATCAATTGCTGGCCGAGCCCCATGAGGCCGCCTCCGCCCTCTGGGTCGTTGCCATGATACTTCGCCACTAATTCCGAAGCTCCGGGAATGGCCGCGATCATGCGCGCAACGGGACCGTCGGCCGCGTGGCGTTGCAGGAAACCCAGCATTAACCCAACGGCCTTCTCTGCGAGAGCCGGGCCGATGCCGGCACCAGTGGCGATGCGCGATAAGAATTCTTCCATGGCAGGGTTCGTCTCTCTTTAATGAGGTTTACACGGGGCCGGTCCGGCGCCCAAAGCGCCCTTGGCCGAACCACAATTGAACTCCACAAAAATAGGCCGGCGGAAGTGCTATTGCAACTGCGCGTAAAACCGCCTCTGTCAACGCAAGCTGCGTCGGACGTGCGTATTTCGCAAAAACGGGACAGTCGTTCCGCTAAATCGCGGACAGCAGTTTCACTAATTCGCGGACAGCAGGATGGGGTCGGCGCTCGGTTGCCTGGTTGAAGTCATTTGCGATTGATTTCGCCGTTTTCGGCGCCGGTCAAGGGCGGCGGTGTTTTTTGCTTTCTCATGCTGTCGCCTTCGAGGGTGATGCGATGGGCGTTGTGGATGATCCGGTCGAGAATGGCGTCGGCTATTGTCGGCTCCGCGAATGCTTCATGATGCACCTTTCCTTGATCGCCTGGTCCGTTGCAGTCGGCGTTGAAGTTGATCGATCTGGTCGCTGGAAAGGTTTCCGCTTGGCCGCGGGCGTCACCATTTCTTTCCCACAAGATCCTTCAACGCGTTGTCGAGCATGGCGTCGGCCAGAAGCCGCTTCAGCCGCGTGTTCTCGTCCTCCAGAGCCTTGAGTCGCCGAGCCTCGCAGACATCCATCCCGCCGAAGCGGGCCTTCCAGTTGTAAATCGAGGCGTCGCTGACCCCGTGCTTGCGGCACAGATCGGCAACCGATACCCCGGCCTCATGTTCCTTCAAAATTCCGATGATCTGCTCTTCAGAGAAGCGGCTACGTTTCATGTCCTGGTCCTCTCGATGGGCCAGAACGAACTTCAAACCGGATTAGATAAGAGGGGCAAGGTCAAGGTCGATGACTCAACTGTTGTGTGGGGAGAGCTCTTACTTCTCATTCGCTCCAAATGCGGACGCGGCGCACGAGCTCGGAAGTTGAGATCCCGTAGCGATCGTGAAGCGTCGGCAGCGCGCCAGCGTCGAGGAACTCGTCGGGCAGGGCGATCTGGCGAAAGACTGGGGTCACTCTCTCGCGCATCAGCAGCGCGGCAACGCCTTCGCCAAGGCCACCAATGATGGTGTGGTTCTCCGCCGCCACCACCAGCCGTCCCGAACGGCGCGCGGCAGCGAGTATCGCCTCCGTATCCAGAGGTTTGATCGTCGGAACGTGCAGAACGGCGCAGCCGATCCTGTCGGCTTCAAGCGCCTTCGCGGCCTCCAGCGCGCGCATGGTCATCAGGCCGCTGGAAATGAACAATACGTCCGCGCCCTCGCGCAGCATTCGCGCCTTGCCGATTTCAAATGTATAGTCGTCTTCGTCGAGCACGACAGGAACCTTACCGCGCGAAAGCCGCATGTAGACCGGCCCGTTGTAGTCCGCGATCGCCTCCGTGGCCTGTTCGATGTCGAGCGCGTCGCAAGGGTCGATGATCGTCAGGTTCGGCATCCCGCGGAAAATCGCGATGTCCTCCGTCGCCTGGTGGCTGGGGCCGTAGCCGGTCGTCAGCCCCGGTAAGGCGCAGACGATCTTCACATTGAGTTTCTCCTCGGCGATCGCCATGCAGATGAAATCGTAGGCACGTCGCGATGCGAAGACGGCGTAGGTGGTGGCGAAGGGCGTAAAACCCTCCCGCGCCAAGCCGGCGGCGGCGCTCATCAGCACCTGCTCCGCCATGCCCATCTGATAGAAGCGGTCCGGATGCTCCTGTGCGAAGACATGGAGATCGGTGTATTTCGCGAGGTCCGCCGTCAGGCCAACTATCCCGGGCCGCTGGTGCGCCAGTCTGGCCAGTGTGTGCCCGAACGGCGCATTGCGTGTCGGTACGCCATCGGGCGCGATCGACGCGATCATCGCCGATGTGGTCTTGCGCTCACCGGCATTGGCGGCGTGGCGCGGCGCGAACTTTGACAACCTCAACGCGGACGTCCCTTTTCCAAAGCTTCGAGCGCTAACGTCCATTCGTGCGGTTCGACGCGGATGAAATGCGTGATGTCGCGGGTTTCCAGGAATGGCACACCCTTGGCCATGCGCGTATCGCAAACGATCACACGCGGACGAGGTTCCTTCAGGCCGCGCGCCATGTCGAAGGCCTTGCGGACCGCCTCGATGTCGTTGCCGTCGACGCGCTGCGCATGCCAGCCGAACGCCTCGAACTTGTCGGTCACCGGTTCGGAGGAGAGCATGGCCGTCGACGGACCATCGGCCTGCTGATTGTTGAAGTCGACAATGGCAATGAGATTGTCGAGCTTGTGGTGGGCGGCCGACATCGCGGCTTCCCAGGTCGAGCCCTCACCGAGCTCGCCGTCGGACAAAAGATTGTAGACGAAACTGTCGCTTCGCTTGCGCGTCAGCCCCATGCACATGCCAACGGCAATGCCAAGGCCGTGACCGAGCGAGCCGCCGGTGATCTCCATGCCGGGCGTGTATGGCGCCATGCCGGACATCGGCATACGGCTTTCATCGCTGCCATAGGTTTCGAGCTCTTCCTCCGGCAGCACGCCCGCTTCGATCAGAGCCGCGTAGAGCGCGATCGCATAGTGTCCGATCGACAGCAGGAAGCGGTCGCGTCCCTCCCACAACGTGTCCTCCGGCCGGTAACGAAGCGCATGGAAATAGGCGACGGCAAGCACGTCGGCGACACCCAGCGCCTGTCCGACATAACCTTGGCCCTGGACTTGACCCATCCGCACGGCGTGTCGGCGGATACGATAGGCTCGTTCGGCCAGGCTGACATTGCTGCCAGCGCGAGGCATCTCAAGCTCCGTTGTCCACTCAGCCATGGATTAGCATCCCACCGTTGACATCGATCACGGCGCCGGTGATGTAGCTGGCCAGATCGGAAGCCAGGAAGAGATAGGCGCCGGCTACGTCGCGCGCCTCGCCCAGCCGGCTGAGCGGGATTCCCTTGATGATGTCGGCGCGCATGGCGTTGGTCAGTTTGCCGCCGGTGATGTCGGTCTGGATCAGGCCCGGTGTGATGCAGTTGACGCGGATGCCTTCGGGACCGAATTCGCGCGCCATGGCCTTGGCAAGCCCCAGAACACCCGCCTTGGCAGCCGAATAGTGCGGGCCACCGAAGATGCCGCCGCCGCGCTGGGCCGAAACTGACGACATGCAGATGATCGAGCCGCCGCCATTTTCGCGCATGTTCGGGATGAATGCCTGGCTGAGATGGAGCACGCCGCGTAGGTTGACATCGAGGATGCGGTCCCAGTCAGCCGCGCTGATCTCCAGCGTCTTGACCGGCTGCGTGACGCCCGCATTGTTGCAGAGCACATCGATCCTGCCCAAGGTTTCTGTCACTTGCGCCGCCGCCCTCTTGCAGGCGTCGAGGTCCGCGACGTTGCACGCAAGGCCGATATGGTCGGGTCCAAGCGACGCAGCGGCGTCACGCGCTTGCCCGTCATCGAGGTCGAGTATTGCAACGCGAGCCCCGTGCTGTACCATCAGCGCTGCCGTGGAGCGGCCAATTCCCCGGGGGCCCGCGGCCCCCGAAATCACCACGGCCTTGCCCTTCAGCAACAAGTCGAACTCTCCTGCTATTTCTGTTTGCCGGTGATCTAAAGTCGGTAGAACCGGGCGGCGTTGTCATGGAACAGCGCGAGCCGCTCCTCGTGTGGGCGATCGTAATTTCCTTGAAGGCGTTCAAAATGGCGTCGAAGCTCGAGAACAGCTTGTCGACGGGGAAGTTCGTCGCGAACATCGAGCGGCCGACGCCGAAGGCTGCGATCGCCTCCTCGATGCTCGGCGCCGTCGACCTGCATGCCGGTGTGATTGAGAATGATCTGCACGTCGGGAAAGTCGCGCGCCAGTTCGAGGAACTCGCTCATCTGCGGATGGTAGAGCTGCGGGTCGAAGCTCAGCCCGCGCTTCGCCAGCTCCCGGAAGCCGCGCCGCCATTCGGGCGTACGACTGACCTCCGGCCGCGCCAGATAGGTCTTGGCGGGGTCGGGATGATAATTCATCGGCTGCCGCACGCCGCGGAAGTTCGGATATTCCATGTGGCGGTCGAGGAGGTCGCCGACGTCGGGTTGGGACAGGTCGGCATAGCCGACGATGCCATGCGGAAAGCCTCGCTTGTTGGCGATCTCCTGCAGCCAGCGCGTTTCCCCAACCGGATCGCCGGGATCGAGAAGCAGCACTTCGGCTCCGGTGGAAAGGGCACGAGCGATCCGGACGATCTGGCCTTCGTGGAGGGACAATTTGCGTGCCGGCATTATCGATGATCGCTTCGCCGATCGCTGGGTCGATCAGCTGGAGCGCTCCGAGCGCAGTTTCGCGCGTGCGGCGACGGCTGATCTGCGACCAGCCCGACCTCGCATGCACAATGCCGATGTTTTCCGCGACCGGACAGCTCGGGCAACAGCGCCAGCTCCTGATGCACCACCGCGATGATCGGGCTGTTGTGGTCGGCCTTCGACGAGGCGAAGCCAATCTCGCCGGCTTCGCGTGAGGTCAGCCCTGTGACGATGCGGATGAGAGTGCTTTTGCCGGCGCCGTTGCCGCCCAGGAGCGCGTGGATTTCGTCGGCCCGGACCTGAAAACTCACACCCCGCAGGACACGGGTTGCGTCATAACTCTTCTCGATATTGGCAGCTTCGATCAGGGGCTTCCTGGTCCATACCTGTCCAACTCCCGGCACGTTGCCGGCGCTACCCAAGCTTTGGGTTGAACTCGGCTCCATCCTGTATCTCCTTCCGGGACCACTGTGCGACCGATTGACATTCGGCTCAATTTTCGTTTCTTAACATTCTGTGTAGCTGAGCTTAACTGACGAGGACGAGGTCAGACATCAAGTTCAATGCGATGACGCATTTCGAGGCAGTCGCGCGGCTCGGCGGCGTGGCAAAGGCCGCTCAGGAATTGCAGGTGACACCTTCGGCGGTTAGCCAGCAGCTGCGGCTGCTCGAACACCAACTCGGGGTGCGGCTTTTTCAGCGCGAAAAGCGCCATCTCTCGCTCACGATCGACGGTGAGCGGCTCTTCCAGACCACGACCCAGGCTTTCGAATCCATACGCGAGGTGCGTAATGCCATTGTGCGGCAGCGCGAAAGCTTCCAGCTTAGCCTGCGCGTCAGTCCTTCCTTCGGCGAGAAATGGCTGGCGCCGCGGTTGGCCGAGTTCAGCAAGGGCTATCCGAGCTGGAATTTGCGCGTCGACGCCACGCCCAATTTCTCGGATTTCGAAACGGAGGTCATCGATCTCGATCTTCGTTATGGCGACGGCGGCTGGGCCGGCCTTTATTCGGATTGCGTCGTCAACGATCTGATCCTGCCGATGTGCTCGCCTTCCTATCTTGCCGAACTGCGCGCGATCTCACCGGATCCGCGCGAGCAGCTTCGCCATGCGCGGTTGATCGACAGTGTGAAGGCCTATTTCCGGTGGGATTATTGGCTGCCGTGCAACGGTATCCAGGGCGCCCGCACGACGTATCCTTATCGTTTCGACCGTTCGTCAATGTCGGTTCAACTGGCGAAGGACGGTGCAGGTGTGGTCCTGGAAAGCACATCCATCGCATTCGAGGACCTGGTGTCGGGTTCTCTGGTTCCGGTCTCGATAGAGTTCGAGGTCATCGAGTTTCCGGGATACTGGCTGGTCTGTCCTTCGCGGCATATGAACCGGCGCGCGGTTCGCCTGTTTTCGGACTGGGTGTCACGCGTGGGTAAGCGCGACACCGATCTGGCTCGCCGGTTTCTGGCGGATAAGCAACTGCGCATATCGTTCGAACGACGGCCTCATTTCGGGGCACGGGATGACAAAGCGGCGCCAATGGCGTGAACAGTTCGGCGTTCAAGACATGGCAAGACGAAGATTGACAGCACGTTGCGGTTGAGGAGCTGGCAAAACCCAGGCTGTGTGCAAGCGAAAGGTTGGCCCCGCTTTTCATTTTCCGCGTAGCCTGTGCCTGTGGCTGCCCGCGCCACAAGGCGTTGGTGCACAAATGTGGCATTAGGCACAATCAGCTCTTTGATGCCGCCTGCTATGTCGGCCTTGCCGGGCAGCGAACGGACTCCGGGCGTGCGCACGCCGTCATGCGGTTGAGAACGGCGCAGCCGATGGCGACCTCGGTCTGCTGAGCCGAAAAGGAGCGGGCTCGCAGGCGCCGTCCGATCAGCCTCTTGTAGCGCCCGACGGCGGTCTCGATCAGGGCGCGCTTGCCATAGCACCGCAAGGATAGTCATCCCGCCACGTTCAACGGCCGATCGCCAATGATGGAAGGCTGAATTGGCAGGCGTCCACCGGCTCGGAATAGCGGGGCTGGCCGCCGCGGGTCGTTCTTCGCGGCGCATGCCACCTGGCCAAGGCTTCTTCTGTCAACCACAGCGTCAGACTGCCGCGCCGCCGAAGGCCCGCCTCGTATTCCGGCCAGTTTGTCACCTTGAATTTCATCTTCGCGACTCGGTGGCGGCGGCTGGCATTGTGTTTGTAGGGCATCGGGCGAAGATCATGTCGTTGGCGATCTCGCCTGCTCAAGCGGGTGCGGAAAGATGGCTCTCTCCCGCGGATATCCCCACTGGTTGATGCCTACAATGCCGTCAGCGTGTTGTATGGCGTTCCGATTGGCGGGGAGGATCTCGATCTCTACCAGGGGGTCCCGAGACTTTTAATTGCGAAGGGAGCGGAGCCATTCGACACGATCCAGCAAGGTGAAATGGTAACCGAGCATCCTGAACCGGGCGAAGTCATCTGGTGCGATGATGCCGGTGTCACGTGCCGCCGCTGGAACTGGCGGCAGGGGCGGCGCACCATGGTCACGGTCGATACCCGCGCCATGTGGCTCGTGCTGGAAGCCCTCGGCCCAATGTCAGCTAAACAGATGACGGCCACCGGAGAGCATCTGATGGGACTTATCCAAGCGTTGTGCCCGGGTGCGCGAATCGAAACCGCGCGGATCGACGAGTCCACTACATCTCGTGTCCCTTAGGGCATGACCCCATCTTTCGGAGAAACACCCCACTCAGCCCTGTCCGGATCTGGCGCTCCTTGCTCGCTCCGCTGGCCTACACAGTTGATTGCGAACGACCCAGAACGGCTCTCGAAAACGAGCGTCGAACGAAATCAGATCACTGCTTGTTCTCCCTTAGCGTTGTTTGGCGTACTTTTATCGCGATGCCCTCTTGTGGGCCGTGCCATAACGCAGTTGATGATCATGCCTGACTACGAAGCGTCGGCCGCCGATAGTCTGGATACAGCGCTCGCTGTGCTGGATGAGGTATGTTATCGCCTGAGATCTGACCGCCTCATCCCAGCGGACAAAACGGGGCAGGGAGGGGGCTTTTCAGAGCCCGGACGCCTTGGTGAGATTGACGCGGAAACGATCGCGCCGGCGCTGATACTTTCGCGTCATCTCGGCCGAGGCGTGACCGAGCTGCTTTTGCACATAGCGCTCGTCGACCTCGGCCGAGGACGCGAGGCCGGCGCGCAGCGAATGGCCAGCAAACTTTTGACCGCGTTCGCCCTCCGACAGATCGCCACGCACGCCGGCTGCGAGCGCCGTGCGCTTGACCAGCCGCGCAACTTCCTGGTCGTTAAGCCGATCGGCGCCGACTCTTTTGCCTTGCCCTATTACCCTTCGGAACAAAGGGCCATGGCCGATCCGCGCCAGCTTCAGCCAGGTCTGCAGCGCGACCACCGGGCAGGTGGCGTCGGAGGAGCCGCGGCCGACCTCGACCTCGCGCCAACCGGTTTTGCCGCGCAGGGTCACCAGCACGCCCTTGTCAGGAAAAAACTCAATCCAGCCAGAAGAATCCTCGGTCTGGTCGCGACCAACGTCGAGCCCGACGATTTCCGAGCGCCGCAGCCCACCGGCAAAACCCAGAAGCAGCATGGCGCGGTCGCGCAGCCCGCGCAGCGTGCCGCGGTCGAGGGTTTCCAGCATGGCGATCAGATCCTCAGGCAGGATCGCTTCCTTCTGCCGGGGAGGGGAGGCGTGGGTGTTGCGAACGCCAGCCATCACCGTGGCGATATGCCGATCCTTGCGGTCCAGCGGCTGGCCGCGCTGGGCAAAATTCCAGGAGAGCGACGAAAGCCGGCGCTCGATGGTTGAAACGGTCTTGG
>NZ_JAMYVG010000044.1:0-10909 GCF_040323855.1 Mesorhizobium sp. M0028 | reverse complement strand
ACAGCGCCCCGCCCCCCTGGGCGGGCGCTTTCCGTTTCCGCTACTTGCGATGGGCCGGGGCGCCCGGGAGCAGTCGCAGCGTGTAGAGCTTGATGAAGCCGATACATCCATTGGCCGCGGACTTGATGTACGTCTCGTCCATATGCCACTTGCTGCCGACCGTACGCTTGCGTCAGCTTCGGAGCTCTGGTCACTTCGCCCGTTCTAGCCGGCTGAGCGCCGCTTCCTAGCTTGCGGGCTAAGCAGATGGCGCGGCGGCGATGAGGCACCAGCGCGCGAATCCCCGCCAGCAGCAGCCGCTCCGCAGTGAGACCCAGCTTCGTTCCCGTCATCAAACTGCTCACGTTGAACGCCGGCGCGACTGGCTCCGGGCAGAGATCGATCCGAACTACCCTGGCGTCGCCTTCGGCCTTGCGACCGGGCTTGCTGCTCGCAGAAGCAGCGTCAGTCTTCGGTGCGCGAGTAGTCGGGCTTCAAGACGGTCAAGCGCTATCGGCGTCTGCCACCGAAGACGTCCGGCGTCGTGCGTGTACGGCGGAGGCTGAAATCTCAGGGATGGAAGGACCCAGCAGCCAATGCAGCGGTGTCCATCAGATTCCATATGACATGATTGTCATCGACGTGCTTTCATGATTGCTGGGGTCTATGTCACGTCGTCGCTTGCTACCCGAAAAGAATTTCCCGGGCTACGCATACCTGCCTGGCAAACATCCGCATCCGGTTCGCGACCCGCTGGGTCACAGTTACCAAAGCGACCCGATGACCGTTGTTGCCGTCGAGGAATCACTCAGCTCAAACGGGTTCCGATGGGGTATCGACCTGTTCAATCACGGTTATTACTGGGAAGCCCATGAGGCTTGGGAGCCTCTTTGGCACGCTGCGAAACAAAGCACTCAGCATCGCCTTTTGTTCAAGGGATTGATCCTGTTGGCGGCGGCCGGGGTGAAGATCCGCGAGGGAAAGCCGGTCGCTGCCGCGCGCCATGCGGCGAGAGCTGCAGCGCTTTTTCGTCGGGTGGCGCCTCTGCCGAGCCGGCCCTTTGAGGCCGCACTCGGAATGACACCTGCCGCGCTCGCGGTACACGCCGAAGCGGCCACAACTTTCCCGGCTGTTTTGCGAGAGCCGATGCCTGGCCAGCCTGAGCCCGTTTTCGATTTCATTCTCGCCCCTAAATCCGAGGGCGTCTGATAGGCAACCCCTACAGTACGGTTCAAGCCTCTTAGTTATTTGGGTGCACTGCCGACCTGTCATGGACAGTTCGACAAGGGCAGCTTCAATCCTGGCGCAGTTGACCTACGGCACAGCCCGGCGCTGGCGGAGCACCCATGGCAGGCGCCGCTTCCATCGTTCATCTCGCGGCAAAGCAACATCTTTCTGCCACCGCTTCTTCTTGCGGGTCCGTCTGCCTCCAGTCGGTGCGTTCGATGCCTTCGGAACCGGCGCTTCCTCAACCGTCGGCGGCTTAGGAAGCGATACGTCGGGCATGATCACGTCCTTGGCGTCGGGTACTGCTTCACCAACGGCGGCCATGGGCCGAGAACGGATATCTTCGCAAGGAACAATCGGCGCTTCAGCGATCGGACCTTCAGTCTCGCTTCCGCGATATCGTTCGTGATGGCGGCCAAGTCGATGCCGGCCCAGATTGAGTGTGGCCGCTTCACGAGCCAACGCTTCTGTTTGATCTCGACGACAAAGGGTCGCTGCTGCCTCATAGGCTCTCGGCAGACTCAGGAGAGTTGCGAATGTCGTCTAGGCCGATCGCACGCTTTCGTCCACCCGCCCCCACGCATTCTCCAACGGTTTTCCAAGACGTTGCTGTCGTCCAAGCCACGACTGAAGCGGCTAACCGCTGAGGCCGGGGCCCACGCTCCCGATCTCTTGTCCTGCTGTCAGCATGACCGCCATAACGACAATATCGCCCACGCAGTCGCCTTTATTAGGCCCATCGCGAAGCCGCAAAATATTCAAAATGCAATGAAGATGGCCGCCACCCTTGTCCATGCTCGCATGTTCCCGTGTAAATCGGACCCGTCCAATGCATTTTTTGAATCGGTCACCTGCGACTGATTATGCTGCTGATGGTCCGCATGCCGGATGTCATGGGTGGCCGGGCACGGATTGCGCTCCGCAAGCGGTCGGCAATCCCAAAGCTACACTTGGTGCACATCGCATCGGCTTTCCTCCACCGATCAACCCTTAGTGTGGGTTGAGAAGTCGCAAGAGGTGGCGCTGACCAGGCTTGTTCCGCAGCCCTCGTTGTCGTTGATCCAGACGCTGGGTGGTGAATGAGGAATCGCAGCAGCGATCACCCACAGGATACAGGTCAGCTTTGCTGCGCTCGATTTTGTCGATGATCAGATCGGCCCCCTTCTTCGCGAGAGTGGGCGCTCTAATCAGCCTAGAACGGCCTGATCCTGGTCAATCTCACGCGCGCCAACTGCCTCGCCGGATTGTAGAGCCTCTTGCGGGTGTTTTCTACAACAACCACCAGGGTCATCAAATCAAGCAGGAAGTCGTCGATCGCTTGGGCGGTTGTTCCTGACTCACCTTTGGACTGATCCCAGCAAAACGCACGCCCGATCGATCGCATCCGCGCTGGCCGCAGTGATTAACGCTCCGACTCCTCTTGACGATGGCGATCGTACGAGGTGCCGGCCCCCGACTCCTCATTGCAAGGTTCACCACGTGATGCGTTAGTTTCGTCTGCCTTTGCGACTGCCGCTTGGTCGCGGCCAGTCCACTGGCTGCACGATGCGCTTACCACGGCGTGTCGCTCCGGGCCTTCCGGTCTTTCGCATTTGCTGCGTTATACTATGAACGGCCCGGCATGATCGCCGAACCAGAACGTGTTGCAAACTTTACAAGGAATACGCACATGGCAACTGGAACCGTGAAGTGGTTCAACAGCACCAAGGGATTTGGATTTATCCAGCCCGACAATGGCGGTCAGGATGTTTTCGTCCACATTTCCGCTGTCGAACGCGCGGGCCTCTCGACCCTCAGATCAACTATGAGATCGAACAGGATCGCCGCACTGGCAAATCCTCCGCTGGCAGCCTCAGCAAAGCTGGCTGATTTTTCTCCTGCCCCCCGGCAAGAGCCGGGAGGACGCGGCAAGTCCGGATGTACTGACGGCCGCTCGACAAGAGCGGGCGAGAATAGGGCTCGGCGCAGCAGATTGCTGCAAGCGGACGCGCTTCTTGTGAAACGAGAATGTTTGCAGTTGAAGGCGGGCTGTCCCCGCCTTCTCGTATTCTGCGCAAATGCCGACGGCAGTTGCGCGCTCCAGAACGAACCTCGATTGCCGAAATTCTAACCTGCGACCTTCTTGCGGGTCCGCTTCGCCACTGCCGGCTCCGGCGCTTCCGGCGCTTTCGGTTTGCGGCCGAGCCCCATCGTCTTGGCCAAAGTCGAGCGCGCCGCGGCGTAGTTCGGCGCGACCATGGGATAATCCGCCGGCAGGCCCCATTTGGCGCGATATTCATCTGGCGTCAGCCCATGGTGGGTCGACAGATGGCGCTTTAGTGATTTGAATTTCTTGCCGTCTTCAAGGGAGATGATGTAGTCCGGTGTCACCGACTTCCTGATTGGGACAGCAGGCGTAAGCGCAACCGGCTTTTGTGCGGTGACGCCTGCGGCCGTGCCTTTCAGCGCCGCGTGCACTTGGCCGATCAGGGCAGGGAGATCCCCCACCGGGACCGGATTGTTGGAGACATAGGCTGAGACGACATCGGCGGTGAGCTCGATGAGGGTGTCAATGTTTTTTGCGGCTTCTTCTGTCATGAAACTCTCCAGGCGGCGTGAAACACAGTCGGCGAAGCGTCGCTTCATAGTGGCGGTCGCCGCTGAAAGCAAATACAGCCCGGCAGGACTATCGCGATGCTCGTCGGCACCGAGGACCATAGCGCTGCATCCGCCGTCGTGGGCGTGTTGATCTGCGCGCTGTCGGCCGGGCAAAACGAAGGGCCAAAGATGCTTTGCGCCACCCATGAAGCCCCAAGGTCGTCCTTGCGCAGCTCACGAAGCCCTCACGGACGCGGTAGCTAGTCTTCGGTTCTTGACTTTCGATTTGACCTGCGCCCCGGCCAGCGCGCCCTCGGCAGGCGCTACGAACTCGAATAAGGTGGTTGAACCGATGCTGAGCATCACGGTAATTCAAGCACAAGCTTTGCCTGTTAATCCTGTGGTCACAAACGACCTTGATGGCCAACAATGCGAAACCCGATGTGCGCGCCGCACGGTCTTGAGCTTTTTGCAATTCATCCCTCACCTGGGTCGAACCGGTCAGAAGATGCGCATATCGCCTCGAGCGGGCGCTTGCGGGTCATGATCGCGATGGTGTCTTAGCTACGATGTTTCCCATCCTTGGTTAGGCTGTCGAAAAGAACAATCGCTCTTCGATCACTTACTTCCGGAGCCCGATGTCATGATGAAATATCCAGACGTTAAACCAGGTCTTAAAGAAGAAGTGCCCTGGTCTGACAGCCTGACCAGCTACGACCGTCAGCACTTCACGACCTACCTGAGGCTCCTGGATGCAGGTGCCGACGAGGCAAGCTATGAGGAGATGGCGCAGGTCATCCTCGGCATCGATCCGGTGCAAGAGCCGGAGCGGGCCCGGAAAACTGTGCGAAGCCATCTCGATCGGGCGAACTGGATGGTGACGACCGGTTACAAGGAATTGTTCGCCGGATGAGGGCGAACAGGCGGCGACACGCTCCGCCTGTTCAGATGTGGTTACGGCGTCCGCGAAAAGAGCGGTCTCACGGTCGGGGCTGCGGGAATTAGGTTCAAATTGAAAGACCTCAGTTCTTTGCTCCATCATGACGATCGACCAGATGGCGGCGACCGGTGCGAGCACCAGACCCGCCACGCTGGACGACAGCAACACGAGGCCAACCAAACCCGAACCGCCAACATGAAAAGCCAACCATGCAGGCAGGACAATTCCGACGCCAACGATAACGAAAGAAGCCGATGAAAAAGCTATAAACAGCGGGTCTTTCGAATCGTCAAGCGAGACACTTTCCCGGCTCGCTTTCCGATGAAGATAGCGGTGAAGGAGAAGTCTTTCCGCAATGGGAAGCACAAGGCGCAGTGGTCGATGACGTTGCGTGAATATGCCAAGCCGCTGCACAAGAGGCCGATCGCCGAGATCGCGCGCGACGACGTGGTCGAGACGCTGAAGCCGATCTGGGAGAAGATACCAGAGACTGCTGACCGCCTCCGCATGTGCATTGCAGCAGTAATGGATCACGCGAAGGCGAGGCGGCTTTTATGTCGGCGACAACCCTGCCGACTGGCGGAGAGGCCTGAAGGATATGCTTCCGGCTCGACAGAAGCTCACGCGCGGCCATCACGCAACAGTCGGCTACAAGGAACTGCCTGCCATCATCAAGCGCCTACGAGCCGCCGCTGGCGTGTCAGCTAGGGCTGTGGAGTTCGCCGCATTGACCGCAGCGCGTTCCAGTGAGGTTCGCGGCGCAGTGTGGCCGGAGATCGACCTTGATGCGGCCTTGTGGACGGTACCCGCCGCAAAGATGAAGGCTGCGCGCGACCATGAGGTTCCGCTTTCCGAGCGCGCCGTGACAATCCTCCGCGCTACACAGCAGCAGTCGACCAGCGATCTGGTGTTCGAAGGTGGACGCGACGGAAGGCCAATCAGCGACACAGCGATGACGAAGGCGCTTAGGGCCGCTGGTGCGGGCGATGCGACCTTGCATGGTCTGCGCTCATCGTTCCGTGATTGGGCTGGCGATAGACCGATTACCCGCGCGATGTAGCCGCGGCGGCCTTGGCTCATGTGCTCAAGGACAAGACCGAAGCCGCATACAGACGTGGCACCGCGTCGCAAAAAAGACGCGGCTTGATGGTAGACTGGCACAGTATTGTGAAAATAAAGCCCGTTGACCATATCGACATTACAGGCGAAAACGCATATTGTTCTTCACCTTGGCTTACCTCGCCTAAGTTAACGGCGACCCGAATCCCTCTCTAAAGATTCAGAGTTTGAACGTGCCCCTTCGCACGTTGGATTTTCCGCACGCTCTTTTTGCGCCGGGTTGCACTGGGGATTCCGATGACAGCAAACGACAACCGACCGCGCCTGATCGCACCAAAAGACGCGGCGGCAGCCACGTCTCTTTCTCGTACACTATTGATTTTGATGGCCGAAGCCGGGGGGTTCCCGAAGCCCGTTTCGCTATCCGAACGACGTAGTGCATATATGCGTGCCGAGGTCGAAGAGTGGATTGATAAGCATATCGCCGCGAGCGCGGCAGCATGAGCCACAATGCCGAAACTGTTGCGAAATGTTTATGCTTTGGAAGGCTACCGAGAAGGCGTTCCTGCAGCATCTTCTGATCCGCTTGATAGAGGATGTTCCGGACTTCAATAGGGAAAAGTTCGCAACCGGCTTGCACCTACTGCAAGAGGAGTGGCCCATCGACCGAACAGACAAAGATCGAGAAGCGCAGGGCTTAGTCAGCATCCGCTTCCTTGGCGAATTGATTGAAATGACAGCAATGCGCATCGCTCGAGAGTGAGCACACTGACGGGCCGCGGCGTTTCTTCAAAAAACACCGCCGACCAACGGCGGCACTCCAAGACTGGACCGCTCCCCTTGAAAATCCTTGATGCCCGACCGGAGCCGCCAGGCTGCGGCAACGTCATTGCGCGCGTCGACGTAGCACTGAATGATGCCGTGAAAATCTATAATCTGAAGGTGTCCAAGCGACCCGATGGCGGCTTCGCCGTTTTCGCGCCGAACGCTCATGGTGGGCGCGTCGTCACGTTTTCTCGTTCTCTTGTTGCCGAAATTGCCAGCGCCGCTGTTGCCGCGCTCATGGAGCCGACGCCGAATGACCGCACCCACACTGAAGCAGAAAGGTTCCTCGACCTTATCAACAATGGCGACGCAGAGAGGCTGGCCAGTTTTCACTACGGCAATATGGCCAGGACAGGCGGATCGATCATGGTTGCGCCGGAAGACGTGGCCTGGGAACCACTACACGTTCAAGCGCGAACTGTTACAGCCGCGATCCGACAACGAACCTGCAGATATCAGTGAGGCCCTCCGCTGGTGCGTTGTGGTCGACAACATTCCAGAATGTGACGCCGACACGGCCGGGATTATTTACATCGAGAGAGAGACGCCCTTGATGAGAAAGTTCTTAGGGCGGCTATCAGCAATGTCGTCAAACCAGGTCATCTTGAAGCGGGACTTAGGAGGATTGTCGTTGTAAGTCTCGGCCGATTTGGAACACCGCATGAGCGCGCCAAGACCAAGTAAAAATTTTAGCATGATCGTCCTCCTTTCAATGGAGAAACCAATGCGGCGGGCAGATAGTTCCACAGGTCCGGAACAATGCTCACTAGCGCTCGTTGCCTCTGATCGATGGGCGAGGAGCGCGGAGATATGGCCGTGAAGAAAAAGAGCGACGATAGCCGCGTTAAGAAGGGCGCAGAACTTGAGGTAGAGCACCTTACCGAAGTCACGGACCTATCGGCCAAACAGGCGCGCACATTATTGCGGAAGCACGGCGCTGACTGGCAGAAGCTCAAGGACGAAGCCGAAGATTTAAAGGATGACGACTGACTACCCGTCCCGCGCATTGCGGAAACGGACTACCCGGCCTGGCCGGTTTCTCGAATTGGGATGACCACCCATGACAAAGACCACCCGCAAGGAAATACTAGAAGCAACAGACGCCTTCCTGAAGGCCAACCCGGCGGAGAAGCGCACCGCTGTACGGATTCGTTTTCGTGGCGGTCGGCCAGCTTGGAATTGGCTGAAAAAGCACGACGGGAAGGGGGCCGCCGCATTGTGGCTCATCGTTCGAGAGCGCCTTCCGCAGGCCGCCAACGACAACCTGCCCACTGACGCGGGACTGCATGTCGACCGGAGCCGAAAGGACGGCAGGCCAAGAGGGAAGAATCCAGATCCACGTTCGTTGGATGCCTGCATAGCGCTGCCGTCTGCCCAACCGCGGCTCGGCGATGCCGAACCGGAACCGGCACGAGCAGGCAACTGGGATACGGTGTCGCGAGGTGTCTCTATAAAATCGCAGGAGTGGATACATCCCGACGCAGTATTCACGTCGGCAACTTGCTTCAGCTTCCATCCTCCAGAGATCGCACCTGGCGCATTCTTTCTGGGTGCAATAGGCGGACTAGGCCAGCTTAAGTTGGGCAGGAGTCGTGGAGACGTACGGCTGGCTGGAACTGCCGATCCGATCACCCCACCGGCCAATATCGATACTGTCATCGAGGTCATCTTAGCAGGCGGCAATTGCTGAGGTCGGCAAGGCTTTCGGCGCTAAAGGCGGATATGCAGACCGTCGCGGAGGCGCTGAGCTATTGGCGGCTGGCAAGTGGGCGAAGTTGGCGGTGGCGAATGACAACCCGAGAATCAGGGCCGCTTAGGGACGTGTGCCAAATCGTGGCCCCAAAAACCTAAAGGGGCAACAGCAACGAATGGGGCGCTTCGGCGTCCCACCCGCTTTGGGCCCTACGCCTCGTCATCGTCAGGCGCAACCCGTCAATCTGGCACCAGAGGCGGGAATTATTGCGCGCGTTCCGGCCAGGCTGCGTGCGCTCACCGTCCAGCCTTCAGGGCTGCGACGGTGTTTTTTTTAAACCATCGCAATCACGAATTTCCAAACTCAAGGATCAAATATGCCTACAAGCCGTAGCCGCCATTGTGCGGCGTATCGGCTTCGATGAAGGGCGCGTGGGCGCGGTAGCCCGCATACTCACGGACGCCGCTGTTCTGCCGCCCGGTGCGCCTTGGACATCTCCAGATCTCAGCCCGCAAGACGTGGCGTCACTCATGCTTGGCGCGGCGCTGGACGTGCCTTTGCGTGCTGTTGTTGACGCGGTGCGCGATTACCGCGCCCTGCGCCGTGAAGGCGTTCCTGATGGCGCGCCATTTGCTATCAGTGTTGCCACAACTGGTGAAGAGCTAGACGTCCTGGCCGAGATCGCTGCAACTGGCTCGCCAGAGGCGAAAGCACGGGCAGCAAAGACCATCATCACCGTAGTCAATAGTTGGCCGGAAGTCGTGCCGATCGACCAGATCGACACCCGACGCTTCAACGCGGGCGCGCCAAGTCACTGGCAGGCCTCTCGCCATCGCAAATCTGTCGAAATCAATGCCGCCGCGCTTGTCGACGTCATCAATGAACTTTTTGGAGACCAGTAAAATGTCAAAAGCTGACCTTTCGTAATGCCCGAATTGACCGATGTCGACCCGGAATTCGCAAAACTCGAACGGCAACTTCAGGACCTAAACTCCCAAAAATGTTTGGCCGATCGCGAGCTTGCGAGCCCGCGTGAAGAACTGGCCGAAGCGCGCGGTCCGTCCATTCCGTCCAGCGTTGCAGCCCTGCTTGGTGATGAACCCGACTCGGCGACGGGAAAACGGCAGCGTGCCGCCGAACTGAGCAAGTTGGTCGGCGATCTTATGGTTGCCATTGACATCATTTCTAAACGTCTGCGGGAGCGTCGCGACATACGGCAGCCGTGCTGCTGTCGCGCGCCGCCGCATTGGAGGCCGCGATGGTGCCGCTTCGCGAGTTGGAACAGTTGCGCATAGATTTGGAAGCTCACGATGCATCAGGTCATTTTCAATGGCCGCACGGGAATCTTTCGCATTTTTCCAGCGCGTTCTGCGCGGCTGTGCGCAAGGGAGTGTGAGTATGGAACGGCGAGAATACGAAACCGCCACGGATAAGGGGCGCCCTGGTCAACGTCTGGTGAGACTGCCGGGCGATAAACAGCACACCAAGCGTGGTGACAGCGCAAAGGTCATCGCGCGCCGCATTGCGCTAGACAAAGCGGAGAAGCGCCTGCAGAGGCTGACGAATGGCTGAGTATCGGGCTACGCCATCCAATGGAGCCAACCCGCGACTATCGCGGGTCTCTTCGTTGAACAGTTTGCGCGCGGATCTTTCGACAACTCATTGCTCCACAATCCTGACGTGGCGGCTCTGTGGTCGCATGACAGCAGCCGGCCACTTGGGTGTGTTGGCCGCCGCGACAGCAAATATCGCAGCGGCCGGTCCACCCGCCGAGCAAGTCATATTCTTCCACCATGTAGCTCTTGATCTTCAGCCAACTGCCGTGCCGCCAACCGGCTTCCATGGATGCAGGTCAATTCACGATTTGCTGAAACGCGCTGTTTCCGCCCGGGTGGAGCTAGCCTGTCAGTTTAGTGAAGTCGTGGCGCCGCGCGCCAACATGTGCCAGCAAATTCGTTTCGTTTACGACCCCTGATTGAAAGAGATTCAGCGTGGTCGAGGCCAGAATCTGACCGTCTATCGAAGTGCTGTACCATTTAGCGTCGGCGGTTATCTGGTCGACAACCCGCTGGCAAATCGCCCGATCTTTAGGTTAAGGAACTGACTTTTCGGCGCTCGTAGCATCTCGATGCCTTTAAAGGGGAGTCACTTGTCTCCCAAGCGACACCCAGGCGTGGGTCTCCCGAGAATGGATACTAAACGCATCCAGGCCATTCGTTTGAGTGGTACGATGCGGGGCGTTGGCATCGGTGACGTGGTTGCGATCACGGCCGCGGTACGGAGGCGGTCACCGACGACCGTATCAGTGATACAACGCACTTCCTTAGCGGGCGGCCCAGCAGCTTGGGTTAGGGGGGCGGCCGCTGGGCCTGACCAGCGAGCGTTCGGGAATGCTCGACTGGCTGGTTAGTATATTAGATCAAGCTAATGTAATCGAACCATGCGAACGAAGTACGCGCGGCAAGAGGCTGGCACGCTTCACTTACCGCGCGCTCTTGCCTTGGGTTCTGGCGAGCTTTCGGACGGGTTTGCAGCCAATTTTGCAGATCGCCGATCTGTTACCCACAGGGACTTTTTCCTCGCCACCAATTCGTCACGATCGCCCTCAG
>NZ_JAMYVG010000043.1:0-11032 GCF_040323855.1 Mesorhizobium sp. M0028 | reverse complement strand
TGCCACGTTTGGTGCCGATCGCAGACAGGCGCGTGGTGGGCTGTCATGTGCGCGCTCCGGCTTTAGGCATCTCGGCCCACGTGGTGGCGGTCGAGTAGGATTTTCAGCGTGCGTCCATGCAAGAGCCAGCCGAGCCTCGGTGCGCCAAACCAGTCATGTGTCACGGAGCAGGCATTTCAAACCGGATCTATTTGTGTCATCCGCATTTCAGTAGCAGCCGCATTTTGGCGCCGGACTCTATCCCCGATGCGCTAACAACCCCCATACAAAAGCGAGGTGATCGGAACGGTTCGTCGCCGCTAACTCATCACCAGCCAGCAATGTACTGATCTGAAGGTTTTAACGCGACATCTTAGGGGAATAAATGATCACGCGTCATATCCGAACGAAAATCATGCACCGGGTGGTAGAATACAACGGGATTCTTTATTTTGGAGGTCTTACTGCAGACGACTGCTCGCAGGATATGAAGGGGCAGACCGGGCAGATCTTGGAGAAGATCGATGATCTACTCTCACAGTTCGGCTCTTCGAAGGACAAACTTATCACTGCAATGATCTACATCTCCGACTTTTCGCAGAAAGATGGCATGAACGAAGCTTGGCTGGAATGGCTACCTTCAGAGCATCTGCCAACGCGCGCGACTATTGGGGTCGCGGACCTCGGTGAGGATGTATTCATTGAAGTCGTCATTTCCGCTGCGAAATGATAATCAATGCTATGTTGCCGCATCCACTCTGGCGGTGACAAAAAGGGCGCCCAATTCCCGGGCGCGCTTTTTTCAGTCTTATCGATATGGCAAACTTCCAAGGAGTATCAGACTAGATTCTAACAACGCTAGAGGCAGAAGATGCTTTCAACTATTGACCGGAATTTTCCACCCTCGGAGTTCGAGGCGAGGGTGGAACGCGCTCAGTCCCTGATGATCGAAGCGAAGCTCGACGGACTCTTTCTGACGGCAGGTGACAACATTCGATACTTTTGTGGCAGGTTCGGAGGATGTGATACGCGTCCCTGTTTCCTGCTGATTCCAGCGGCGGGGGCGCCTATTGCGATAGTGCCGGCGCTCAGGGAAGCAGCAATGCGCGACACTTGGATACAGGACATACGATCCTGGCCTTCGCCTCGCCCAGAAGATGACGGGACAACGCTCGTTGTTGAAGCGCTTACGGGTTTGCCCAGACGCTTCGGTCGCGTCGCAGCTGAGTTCGGATTAGAGCTGCGCATCGGACTGCCTGTCCTTCAACTTAATCAGATAATTAAAGGCCTTTCAGGCGTCGAACTAGTGGACGGAGCTGCCTTGCTTTGGGCGCTCAGAATGATAAAAAGCGATGCTGAGGTGGCAAAAATTCAGCGCGCAACAGACATTGCGGGCGCAGTATTTGCGCAAGTGCCTAATTTCGTACACATCGGCGACAGCGAGAGGGCTATTCACCATCGCTTCCGAATTGGACTCTTGGAGGAAGGCGCTGGCGAGGCGAGCTTGACCTGCAGGGCAGGACAGGGCGGACCATCTCACATCACAGAAGGCGCTCGCGATCGGCAGATCGCAGACTGGGATCTCCTCTTTATCGACGCATATGCAACCTGCGGAGACTACGTCTGCGACTATAATCGAAACTACCAAGTTGGTAGGGCTAGTGACGCGCTGCTGTTCGCGCATGAGCGAGTATGGGAGGCAAACGAAGTTGGGCTGCGAGCGGCTGTCCCCGGGGTAACGGCGGGGTATGTCTTTGAAGAAATGGCTAAGGTACTCTCCTCCGGCCGCCGCGGCGAGCTCAATAGAAACGGGCGGATGGGGCATGGCCTCGGGCTTCGGTTGGAGCCCCCGTCCATTAAGGTCGGGGACAATACACTGCTAAAGCCTGGTATGGTTCTTTGCATTGAACCCGCGTTAGAATATGAACGTGGCAAACTTATAATTCACGAAGAAACGGTCGTCATCACAGGCGACGGATCGCAGCTTCTCACCCCGCGCGCGCCTAAGCAGCTACAGCAAATAAGCTAGCCTGAAGAATTCAGTGCGCCCCGATGGCGCGTATCACCAGTAGAGGAAGGTTCCACCCAGATAGTAGTCGATTGGTCTGGTGGCTGACGAGCGGCTTGGTCAGGTAACTGGCCGGGTCGAAGCCTCCTGACAAAGCGGCGGTTGACCAATCCGATGGGCCGGAAGGTGAGTGAGCCTGAGCAGGCCTCGAAAGTGATGATGTGGATGCCGACCCGCCTGAATTTCGGCGAAGGCCGCGTGAACGGGGAAGCAATTGACATGTGCGCCCGTTCGATCCGCCGGAGTAATGGGCACGGCACGTCGGAAGGGTGATGCGGGTAACGGGGGAGACCCGCTCGGCATTAGGGTAGCGGCCTCAACGCAGCGGTTAGGGCGGCGGCCCGGTGGGAGGCGACACTGAGCCAGCCGCGAATGTGTCGGCCATCGCCACACAAGTTGGGATGGCGCCAGCCCAGCTGTTCGGCTGGCGGAGCAAGGCGATCAAGAGCGGTGCGGTTACGCCGCAGCGAGATGCGGATCGGCTTGGCTTTGTCGAGGTCACCCAAGCGGCGTCTTCGACAGTAGAGATCTGTTTGGGCGATGTGGTCATTCGGGCCGGCGCCGATGTCGGCCAGGATCATTTGGCCAGGGTTATCCGGGCGGTTCGCCAGGCATGATCCCGGCCGGCTAAAGGTGTTGATCGCCAGTCATCCCGTCGATTTTTAGAAAAGGTCCCGACGGCCTTCTGGCACTGGTGCGCGATGCCGGTTCGGATCCGTTCTTATTTGTCGGTCGTGGAAATGTGCGCGGTCCCGAAGCGGGTAATTCCGCGGTGATCGCGAGCTTTGCCGCCACATAATACTCAGATGCGCTCCAGCAATTGCAACACCGCATTTGGGTTTGAAGCGGGCGCCGCATGCCGCAGCGAAGTAGCGATGTGGTGGCAACTTGCGAATGCCCAGCCAAGCTTGAATGGTCAGAAGGTCACCCGGACTGCGGTAGCGTCATCGCGAGCGAGTGCCGAAGGACATGAGGCGAGATGGATTTGCGCGCCAGTTCCGGCCGCGTCAACGTGGCTGTGGCGACGGCCCGCCGCACGACGTCGCGTGAGACGCGTCTCATGGATACCGACGAAGAGCGGACGCGCTTCCTGGCGATTGGCTCCACGCTCGGTCATCAACACCCTCAATGCTTTGACGAGGTCGTCCGGGATCGGCACGACCCGTTCCTTGCGGCGCTTGCCGCGCAGGAGCACCTGTGGTCGCGGGCGATCCAGTTGAAGATCGCAGGCATTGGCGCCGAGTGCCTCCGAAACGCGAGCGCCGGTGGGCGCCAGGAAAAAGCAACAGTGCCCGGTAGCGCCGACCGCGCGGCGTTTGCTGATCCGGCGCATCGATAAGAGCATCGACTTCTCGTCGCGAGAGGTGATGCATCACCTCAATGTGCGATCTCTTAACCGGGATAGCGAGGTTGCGTTGGGATGCCCAATGATGCGGGGGCGTTCGCCGCCACATGATGGAAGAACGACCGGATGGCTGTCAGGCGCGCATTGCCGTGTTCCTCCGCTTCTCTTCAAGCTCATCCAGAAAAGCGAGCATAAGTCCCGATCGAAATCCTCGACAGCCAATGCGTACGGCTTGCGCCGGTGGGTTCGGCGCCGAAGAGCACCAACATACGCAAGGCGTCGCCGTAGCTGGCGATGATTGAGGGGCTTGCGTTCCTTTGTTTGGTCCTTCGGTTTCGGAAGAACGACTCCAGCAGCGGTGCGAGCGAGAGATGTACGCTCATGAGCGCCTCCGCGGGGCAACGCGCGGTCGGCCGCCATGCCCAAGCAAATCCGCCGTGCCCGTCACACGAGGTGAGCGTTGTCGGTGCGGACGCGAGCTGGGCGTCGCAGCAAGGCCGCACCCGCTCGGATCGCGCTCGTCTTGACGACTGTTGGTCCCCAGCAGCAGGGAGGCATACATTGGGGCACTCCTCTCAATCAGGGTGCGCTGCGCCGAGGCGCACTGCTCGACGTTCAGGGTTTGCGTGACGAAAGTTTATCGTCACGATCCCGCTCCCCAAGTTACTGTCGCCTAGCTCATCTCCGCTCATGGATAGATGACAGCAGACGACCATTCCGGATCATCGTGCTTTTGCCAGTAGAGATCCATGAGCCGGCGGGTGACGGATCCAACTTGCCCATCAGCGATCGCGGTATCGTCGATGCGCGTCACCGGCATAATGCCACCGGCAGTCGAGGTGATGAACACCTCGTCAGCCGCTTTGATCTCAGCACGACTAACATCAACGGCCGTGGCCGACAGTCCGATCTCGGCGCAAAGATCGAAGACCGTCCGGCGCGTGATGCCCGGCAGCACCCCAAAAGCGGGCGTCTTTATAGATCCGTCCTTGACAACGAACACGTTGAAACCGGGCCCTTCCGCAATGTGGCCATTCGAATCCAGGATCAGCGCTGTCTCCGCCCCCCTGTCGTAGGCGTCGAAAAGGCCCTTCACGAGATCGAGCCAATGATAGTTCTTGATCGCGGGATCGATGGACTTGGGCGGGATACGAACGGTCTCGCTGATCGCGACGTGCAAGCCTCTTTCCAACTGTTCCTTGTTAGCGACCGACCCAAAGGGGACCGCAAACGCGATGAAGCGGTTTTCCGCTTGGCGGGGATCGCGGCTGAATGTCGGCGACGAACCGCGCGTGCAGATCATCTCCACGTACGCCGCTCTATGACCCGACAGAGCAACGCAATTGCTCAGGATCGACTCTATTTTCTCCCGATCATAGGGTAGCTTCATTCGCAGCCGTTCGATACCGCCGAAGAAGCGGTCAAGATGCAAATCCAGCCGGAAGAATCTGCCATCCCAGACGTGCACCGTGTCGTAAGTGGCGTCCGAGTGTAGAAAACCCCAATCGAGCACCGAGATCTTCGCCTCGGACATCGAAAGGTATTGTCCATCCATAAAAGCGACCCCAGCCGGATAATGCCGTTCATCGACATAATGCTCGTCCACAGCTGGAAGAACAGTGAAGATCTGTGTCATCGAGGTCGCCATTTTTTTCCTTACGCCGGGACGGTTTACTTCGCCTGCGCAGGACGGTCGGGCAATTCACACCGTCCTCACGCAGGATCAACTGTGCCCTCTACATCGCACAGTTGCTTAGGCAAAAAGCCTCGATCTGATGCGTTACGCGCAATGGCGGTTTCAAAACGCGGCCTGAAGTGACGGCTTCAACGCAACCCGCCCAATTCTACACCGTAACCCGGGGCTCGAACTTGACACGATCGAGTGCAATCATGCTCCGGAATTTTCGAACGTTGGGGTTTGTATAGAGCTTTGTCTTAACGAAGACGTCAAAGCCCTCGACGTCATCAACGGCCACTATCAGCACAAAATCGGCGTCGCCCGTAACCATATAGCACTGGGTAACCTCTTTGGCCGCCCGCATCGCGCGCTTGAAATCGTCGACGAGGTCAAGACGCTCACGGTCCAACTCAACAGTGACAACAACAGTAAGCGATTTGCCGACAGCTTTGGGATCCACCAGCGAGATGTCTGCAACGATCACTCCATCAGAACGCAGCTTGTTCACTCGACGCATGCACGACGCTGCGGAGGAGCCGACCAATTCCGCCAGTTCTGCGAATGAGAGGCGGTTGTTTTGTTGCAAAGCGTTAAGAATTCTTCGATCGAGGTCGTCCATCGCGCGATACCCGCCATATTAGAAATGCGACCCTGATGATCGGCGAAGTTTGTGAAATTAACATCTCACTTTATACTGATTGGTGCAACGGAAGGCGCATATCTGGTTCTGCAGGAAACTGAACATTGGGTCGGCCTTTCAGATGCAGCAGGTAGGTGCGGCAAACATCCGCATGGGCGATGCGACATTTCAAATCACACGACTTCTTGCGGTCCACGTCCCAAAAGCCGATGCATTTTGGCGCACATCCTCATCACCGGTATCTCATATTGTCAGGGGACGAATAATCAACGAATAACCTTATCAGTCCAAGATGGGTGACATATGGCGCCAAATTTTCAATGTTCTCGGTATCTGTGTTCGATTCTCAGATCAGCGCAACAGTTGGGGATTGCAAAAGTTGCGTGAGGCGATAGGGCGCATGTACCTGGAGGAACTGCTGTTACCGCCGCGGCGATCTCCGGTGCTCACGAAGCCAAAATACGGCGCGAAAAAGCTGAGCCATGCACCAACGACATTCTCATGCGAATGAACCACAAATTGGCACTCGATATGCACAACGTTGAGGCTTTCCGGGATCTGCAGCGGGAGGCAACCAGGTGGCGCCGCTACCTGCATGAAAATCCAGAGCTGGATTATCGATTGCACAACACAGCCAGGTTCGTGACCGAGAAACTCGCTTCGTTCGGCATCAATCACATTGAAACGGGGATTGCTGAAACCGGCATCGTCGCACTAATTCAAGGCGAAGGTGGAGACGGGCCTACGATCGGATTGAGGGCGGATATGGATGCCCTGCCAATTGTTGAAGCGTCAAACAAACCCTGGTCGTCGAAAATACCGGGCAACATGCATGCGTGCGGCCACGACGGTCACACGGCCATGTTGTTGGGTGCGGCGAAACACTTGGCGGCTACCCGAAACTTCAAAGGCACTGTCGCCTTGATCTTTCAACCGGCGGAAGAGGTCGAACTGCCGTCGGGCGCGCTCAGGATGGTCCAGGAGGGGATCATGGATCGTTTCGGCATCTCCCAGGTTTTTGGAATGCACATCCAGCCGGGCATTGAAGTTGGCAAATTTGGCATCTGCCCTGGTCCCATCATGGGCTCGCAGGACGACTTCGATATCGTGGTCAAGGGCAAGGGCGGCCATGCGGCAGATCCGCATCGGACCATCGATCCCGTTGTTATTGCAGCACAGATCATCCTTGGTCTGCAAACCTTGGTGTCGCGTAAGACGGACCCCTTGCAGTCACTGGTGATTTCCGTCACTAAGTTGAACGCCGCGCAGGCCTACAACATCATTCCCGATCACGTTGAAATCTCCGGAACCGTAAGGACCCTTTCATCGGGTCTGCAAGACTTTGCCGAACGAGAAATTTTCTCTGCCGCCGAGGGCATTGCGCGCGGATTCGGTGCGGATGTCGAGTTTAGGTACCTCCGGTCCGTCCCGGGTACCTTCAATCACTCTGAGGAGACCAAACTGGCGGTGACGGCGGCTCGAAATCTCGCGGGACCCGCCTCGGTGAACGATGCGGTCCAAGTATGTATGGGCGCTGAGGACTTCGGTTATATGCTTGAAGCGCGACCGGGAGCCTACATTCTGCTTGGTAATGGACCGACCGCTGAGTGTCATAGCCCGGCATTTGATTTCAATGATGAAGCATTGCTTTACGGCATCGGCTATTGGGTGAAGCTGATCGAGACGGCTTTGACTGGCTAAAGTGTTACCGGATTGAGCCCTGTGGGGCGTGTCATCATTCTTCCAAGCTGTGGCCACAACCTGAGCAGCACCTTGAAGCCGACCTCGGTATCGCTCCGGCGCACCACTTCGATCACGAAATGAGGAAAACAGCCCTTATCCAGCAATTGCCTACGTTCGTAGGCGCCGCGGCGAAAAGATGCTTGATCCATTGGCCCGCGTTTGCGGATAGCCTTGAGAATCATCTTTTGAGCCGGCGGCGTGGGAGATGTGGCCCGGCGTGAGATTCACGATCCTTGACGGTCTTGCAGTCGATCACGCAGGAGCCCGGGTCGGGCGCCCGGCCCGCTCGCGGTCGTCCATCAGGGCGATGTTGTGGATCGTGCGAAACAGCCGTACAAGCGCCGGAATCACCAGTAGACCGTCTGCCAGGGCGGAAAGTCCTTCGGGAGCACCCGCCAGCCGCCGCCCGTGCGCGATCGCGTTGAGAACCTCGCGTAGGTCAACGCTCTGTCTATGGCCTCGCTCGGCTGGTTTCGGCAGCTATTCAATCCGCTCCAATTCCTCATTCGCGAGATCGGTCGGATTACGCTTAGTCTTTCGCTCGATCCGGCCATCCGGCCTCGCGTCTCCTGTGGACAGAGGCCTCAGTCACAATTTGATCGCGACGAGCTTTCAAATCTTGGTTGCAAAAGAGGTCCAGCCCGTTCTGGCTCAGCACCAGGAGGAATGAAGGCGAGGAGTTCAATCTTATCACGCATGGGCGCTGGCAATATCGCTGCCGTCGATTTACTTTCTGCAATCGTTCCTCGTAGAAACAAGGCCATAGCCTCGATCAACGAGCCATTCGGCAAATGGAATAATATAACTCGTCACCGGGCCCTCTGGCGGCGGCGACAACCAAAATCATCATTGATGAAATACTTCATTGTTTGCTTTCTTTCCAAGCTGGATTGCTGGAAGGGCTACCAACTAGACCGACGATTGTGAGGCAGCAACCTGCTACTCGAATCAGGTGGGGTAGATAATGCCTTGTATGTCGATTAAGACACAGGCGGCACAGCGCGGAATCTTGAGACCGAATAAGGCGATATATCAATTGAAGGCTGTTCGTCCATCATTAAGGCCTTCACGAGACGCGCCATCATTGGCGCTTGCGTTAGGCCGTAATGCCCATTTCCGAAAGCGAAGATGACTTTGCGGTCACCGGCCGCGCAATCCAGAACAGGCAATCCGTCGGGGATTGACGGCCTCACGCCGACCCATTTTTTTGCTCCAGAGCGCTCCAAGCCAGGAAACGTTATAGCTCCTAGATCAAGAATGCGGTCAGCGAGATGCCAGCTGGGTTTTGCCTCCAGTCCTGCGAATTCGGCTCCCCCGGTGATTCTTAACCCCATCTCCATTGGTGTCACAGATATATTCAAGTCATAGTTCGTGACAGGCAAGTTCAGCCGGATGCCCGACTGCGGCAGTGTCACATGATAACCACGTTCTGCTTCTAGCGGGACGCGAGCCCCGAACATCGCGGCAAGCTGGCTCGACCACACACCAGCTGCAATCACTAAACCATCATACCGCTGTCGCGCTCCGCTTTCCAAGATTGCGGTTCCGCCGCCTTGGGGACCACGCTCAACAGCCATCAACGCGTTATGGTGAATCGTTCCCCCACGCGCCACAAAGGCACCAGCAAGCACCTGAACCAGCCGGTGGGGATTGGCGCAAAAGCCATTGTTAGGAAAAAAAATTCCGCTGCGATACGCGTTGGATAAAGCTGGCACAAGGTCTTGAATCTGACCGCCCGAAAGAGCTTCAACAAGAACGCCGGCTTCTGCGCGCAATACACCACTTAGCGCATCTCCATCCGCGCCGTGGGGATGACGTGAAACATAAAGTTGACCAGACTTTTTAATCAGGTCTGTCTCTCCAAGCTCCCGCAAAAGCGGGAGGTAAAGATCGAAGGTCTCTCCATGCAATGCATGCATCGCCTTCGAGATACGCCTCACGTTTGCGGGATGGCTTGCCTTCAGCCACCGCAGAAGCCAAGGCGCAAGACGTGGAAGGTGGCGCAAACTTATCGACAGCGGCCCGTAAGGAGAAAGCACCCAAGAGGGGATCTTTAGGAGATTTCCCGGCATTGAAAAGGGCACCACCGCTCCTGCTACTACGTTTCCCGCGTTGCCGAAAGAGCAACCGTTGCCGGGTCCCCGGGGATCGACAATTGTCACGCTGCAGCCATAGCGCTGCAGTTCGATGGCGCAGTTAATGCCAACGATGCCAGCTCCAGCTACTAAGACCTCTTTTGGAACGCCCATATGTACTTACCCTTTGTAGGCTGCGCGGGTTTCTTTAGAGTGCTCGTGTTTGGCAACCGCCACAAAGTGGCATACGAGGATGCGCTATTCATTCCAAATCCTATCAAACCCGTGAAACGAACAACTCATAACATTGACGTTTCTGAAATTTTGACCTATTATTAAGTGGGCTTTCGGCGACCCTGCGGGCCGGTGAAAAAGCTCAGATGTTCTCTGATGTGGCCTTGTGGCCCGCGCGAAGCACTCTTGGCCAGCGTACCCAACCCCACAGGAGGCACTGATTACGGCAGCTCCAGTGGCCAGATTCCACGCGAGTTCGACTTGATGCGCCAGTGGCGAGCCACACCTTCACGCCGCTCGCAATCGGGATCATCGCTGCTCCAGCACATCCTGGGCCCGGCCGAACGCCTCGCTATCGATATCAATCTCGACCCGCAGGCGGCGGGCGCCGCCAAACTAGATCGTCACCATGCTGCTCTCGTGTGCGGTCGCGAGATCGGCGGTGGCTGCGCTGGCGATTGCGGCGGCTCGACGACTTCCACGGGAACGAGTTGTGGCACGGACGGCGCGGCGATCTGGCAGAGTTCCTTGTGGCCACCGGAAAAGCTGGCTCACATGAATGCCAGCCGATCGAGCGATCTTGGGAACACTGTCCGTGGCGGCTTCCATCTCTCGACGATCGGAACAACCGGGTTCACCCCATGCTGCGTTCCGAAGGCGGCTGGTACGAGGAAGATCGGCATGGGCGGTCGTCGCTCTGACGTTCCCGCATCTCTTCACCGCGTTCGAGCGCAGATGTGCCGATCGGACGGTGCGCGATTCCTGGCCGGACGCTTGGGAGGCGATCTCGGGGCGCCTCCTTGCGCCCGGAGAATCGCATGAGAAGGATCGGCGTGCCTTCGAATGCGATCACCCCGGCGACTATTTTAAATCGTCATCTCCGCTATCACTTCCGATCATCGGCGGGCTTCGTCAAAGTTGTTGCGACGATCGGCGGCAAGCGCGGCGCGGCAAAGCAGCGCCGCTATCTCGTCCCATCCGACGAGTATAAAGTCGGCGGGTTCGGCTTCGTCATCGATGAAGCCCGTCACCGTCTCTGTGACGGTCCGTCTGACTTCGTCGGGTGGCAGGGGAGGGCGTCATCATGATGCCGGTCCGATCCGCTCTTGCTGAGCCCGCCCGCATGGAGGAGGCACGCCGGCAGACGAGACGCTGATCGAGCGGCAAATCATCCGGCGCATGACGCCATCATCCCGATATTGCGCGTGAAGCGCCCCGCCTTCGGCCGGGGAAAGCCGGCTGATGCGAACGCCTTCATGCGCCGTTGGTG
>NZ_JAMYVG010000042.1:0-13999 GCF_040323855.1 Mesorhizobium sp. M0028 | reverse complement strand
CAGTTGATCTGGACGGTTGAGCGTAATGGTCGCCACATAGTCAGTGACCGAGTATAGGATTTCCTTGTACATTACTCTTCCTTTCGATGCTGGCTGGCTGTCGGAACACAGCCGGCCTCATCAGGGAGCCCCCAGCTTGACGACTAGCCGGGTCTTGCTCTCCCATCTGTTGCATTGGAGACCATTCTTAACAGCGTGACATCCAAAGCCTTTAGCCCATCTTTGAGCGCAGCGAGCTTTTTGCGGAGGGCCGGTTGGTCAATCCACCGCGAGTCGCCCTCGTAACATCGCTTTGCAAGACCGTGGGCGTTGCCCGGTGATACGCCCCCCGGCCTCAAAGAAATGTTCATTGCCAAGGAGAAACTTGGCATACGTCCCCGCCCTTGTTCTCTCTCCGGTTCTCGGCGGAGACACGAAAGAAGACCTCGTTGACCTCATAACTGACAGCGATCATTTTGATAGGAACCGGTGACGCCGGGCGTATTCATGTCGCGATTGGTTCTGATCAGGCAAAAAGGTTGGGCGCCCGTTGTCCAGATCTTATGACCATTAGCAACGTAGCGATCGCCGTCACGCACCTCGCGTATTTTAAGTGAAGGTCGGAACCTGCTCGAAGCTCTAAAAAGCCTCGGCACGAATTCACGGAGTGGATGATACGCAGGAGAAAGTACTTTTTACGCGCATCAATCCTAAAAAGTGTAGATGACTGGCCCGACCAACGAAACGCCGTCGTCGCCCAACGTCATTCGAGCATAACATTCCTGAACCTCCTCTTCGAAAATGTACTGCCGAATAGAAGACCATCCCGTTCATCTATATTCCTTTCGGTCAGTGCGAGATGCCCTTCGTTTGAGGGTCACACGCACCCACAGCAATTCATTCGTTGACACTCGTCGATCTTCTGCAGGCTTGCGCAGCTTTTCTGATGTTCTGCAACTCATAAAACCATCTCAATTCTTCGCAGATTGGCAGCTCTTCTTTCTTCGTCGACGTGACATCCATTCGCCTTTTCTGTGGTCTTCAATACATCTGGCAAGCTCTCTCTGTATAATCTAACGGTCTCCCACTGTATAATCTAGCGGTGACGCCAGCACACGCAGGGGTTCACTTGAGGGGCAGAAGGTCATGGAACCTCGCTCTGGCTCTTTGCAGCAACGGCGATATACAATTTCCCGGCTGCCCGCGCTCCTTTTCCGCCAACCGGCTGGAAATCCGCCCATAACCGCATCCAAGTTCGGGAATCAGTCTGTTTTTCCAACAGAACAACTTCAAAGTTGCCCTGTATGTCAGCCACATTTCGTTTGTCATATCGGCCGAAAATCCAACAATAGGCAATACCTTTATGCGCTGTTCTTTCCAGGGCCTTTTTGCCTAACGGTGTTCGACATTTGCATACGGCAATAAGTATTGAAAGGAACATTTTGTGAATATTTTTATACCATTGTTAAATGTTTCTGCAACAATTATGCGCATTTCGCAAAAACCGGACAACGATTCCGGCTAAGTCGCGGACAGTTGCTTCACTAAGTGCCGGACGGTTTGACGACGTTGGTCCTCGGGTGCCTTGTTGCGCTCATGGGTGATTGATTTCGCGGTTTTTGGCGCCGGTCAAGAGGGGCGCTGCTTGTTGCTTGCGCATGCTGTCGCCCCTCAAGGCTGATGCGGTGAGCGTTGTGAACGATCCTGTCGAGAATGGCGTCGGCGACCGTGGGGTCTGCAATCAGGTCATGCCATCTGGCCACCGGGACTTGGGCGGTGATCAGGGTGGATTTTCGCCGATAGCGTTCCTCGATGATTTCGAACAGGTGGAAGCGCTGCGGGTCGGCAGGATGGTGGTGTCGTAATGCTCGGCCATGGCGGCAAAGGTCGCGTTCAGCGTCGGCTCGAACCACAGCGCCTTGGCGACCCCGGCCTTCAAATTGTCGCAGACGATCGCCTTGGTGATCCCGCCGAAGAAGCTGAGCGCCCGCACCTGGCCGTCAATCCAGTCCGGCAGCCTCTGGCTGAAGCTGGCAAAGGCGAAGGTCAGGTTGGAGGCGCCCAGCACCGCGACGAAGATCTGGGCGGCGTGAATGACGCCGGTCGCCGGATCGATCACCGGCACCGTTTGCCGGCATAGTCGGTCTGCATCACCGCGCCAGCCGCATGCCGGTTGCGGAACACGGCGCTCGTCCGCTGCCGGGAGGCGTCGAACCGGTCGCAGAACCAGGTGAAGCCGTAGCCGTCGGGATGAGCGGCGCGATATCCTGCCACAGAAGCGTCAGCGTCACCCCTTCGCGCTTCAGCTCCCGGGCGACCCGCGCCCAATCCGGCTCGCTCAGATCCTGCGGCGGATGGCCCATTCGGTGAAACAGACGCTGTTCCAGCGCCGCATCGTCGTCAAAGCCCGCAGGCAGGGGCCAGCACGACAGCCCCCCTCCCGCGCCCGCAGTAAATAGGTCGAAACCGAGGTCTTGCCGATCTTCAGTCGCTCTGCCACCTCGCGCACCGAAAGACCCTGTTCATGGGTCAGGCGCAGGATCGTCCGGATATCCCTCACGCTCATTCGTCTCGCTTGCTTCCGTTTTGGCATGGGCTCTCTCGGTTCTGATGAGAGAGCCAAAATGCCGGAACGGCGCAGCTGAGAACCGACCGTCAAATCCACCCCGGAAACTGTCCGGGACTTAGCGGAATCACTGTCCGGGAGTTAGTGAAAACGCTGTCCGGGACTTACCGGAAAAGGTGTCCGGGACTTGCTGAAATACGCAACAATTATATTCATCCCGTGTTCGGCATTTGTATCAAGACCGGTATGGCGCCTCTCTCGAGGCACTGCTCTCGATGCTCGTCAACATGGATCTCGCGGATTTGGTGTGGGGCGCGGTCCTTTGCTTATATGGGTTTGAACAAGCCTTGCGGTATATCAGGGACGATCACCGGCGGGATACCGCGCCTAGCGGTAGGTGTCTTCGCGGTAATCGAAAGTCATTTCATGAGCGGCGTGCTGGCGCATGCCGGCAAGATCGGCCGCCGCATCGTTTCGGCCTCCGTCGCCACCACCTCGTCCAGGAGACGGCGGAAACCGCAAGCGTACAGTGGCGTGGCGTTGCCGACCAGATGCGTGCCGAAGCTCGCCACCATCATGGAACGGCGCGCTCATCCGCAGGCAATATTCGCCTCGTCAGCCATTTACGCCCGCTGATCCCGACGAGGTTCCCATGCGGAGATCAATCAGATCGAGCGTCGGTCCGGCATCTTCCCGAACGACGATTCGATCGTTCTCTTCTTTAGATAACGCCGCAATTTGCCAGTGCCGGCAATAATACCAGTGGTCATGATGATTGACCGACATGTGCCCAGCGCCTCATTCCGATGCGAGGTGATTGTTTGTGGTTGCGCGAGGAGCCTCTGCCAGGCCTCGCAAGCGGCGTCGATGATCGCGTCATAGGTTTCGTCGACCGGGTTCAGCTCGGGCGCTCGCGAGGGCAGGAAGATTAACGTGATGTTATCGGGCACGTCGAGATTTGCGGTGGTGTGCGATCCGGCGCGATCGAGGAGAAGAACGGCATGCGCGCGCTTGGCGACATGGCGGCTGATCTCGTCAATGTGCATCTGCATGGCTTCGGTATCGGCATGCGGCAGGGCCAGCGCGGCCCCCTTGCCGCGCGCCGGACAGATAGCGCCGAAGAGATAAGCGTTCTTGTAGCGCTGGTCGGCTGGCTGGCGCGGCCTTGTGCCCCGCCTTGCCCATTACCTCACGATGCCGTTCGTCTGGCCGATACGGGGTTCGTCCTGCCACCACATCTCCACCGGCGTGTTGTCTGGCAGCCCGGCCAGATGTGCCTTCAGCGTGCGCGGGAAGTTTTTTTAAATGCCTCGACGATCTCGGCATCCTGCGCGGGGTGACGCGGCCGGGCGCTCATGTGGGAGAAGCCCAGCTTCTTCAGAAGGGTCGACACATGGCGCTCGTGATACTCCACTCCGAAGCGCGCCTTGATGACCTTCTGGAGATCGACGCGCCGCCTGCGCACCACCCCGTCGACGGCCGGGTCGGGACCGGTTTCGACAATCTCGGCCAGCTCTGCCAGTTGCTTTGGTAAAAGCCGCGGCTCGGGACCACCACACCACGCGTCCTTGAGCCCCTCCGGCCCGGCTTCGTTGAAGCGATGCACCCAGTCGCGCAAAGTCTGGCGATCCATCCCACCGATCCTGGCGGCGTCCGCTCGGCTCATACCGTCAAGCACCGCCGCCAGCGAAAGCAACCGACTGCTCTGTCGCGCGTCCTGTGAAGCGCGAGCCAACCGGCGAAGCTCCGAGGCCGAATAGTCCGTCCGCAATTCAACTGCTGATCCCATGGGCGAATCTCCTTCGCACCAAAGGAATCATAAATCAGCCCGCAGAGGAATCTGGACCCACGAGTGACCCGCGCCAGGGGCCAAACGGCGCGTGCCAGGCCGAGAAACCGATTTGCCCTCCGACCGCACCAGCTGCCGTTCGCCGATCGCCAACCAGGTCCGCCTCGTCCTGACGCATACTGGCTGATGCTCGAGCGCGGACAGCACGGCTATGATCTGCTCTTGAGAAAAGCCGCCGTGTTCAGGGGAATCCCGATTTCGAATAGATTGAACGTCATCTCGAACTGCACTATTCACTCCTTTCTTTCAACCACTAGGAGCGCGTCGGCGATCCAAGCACCCCTGTCTTGTGCGCAGACGATCAGCGGGTTGATATCGAGTTCTTCGATCTGGCTGGCATTCATCAGAACAAAGTCGACAATGCCGGCAATAGCGTCGACAGCAGACTTGACGTCGGCCTTAGGTTTGCCTCGATAGCCGTCAAGCAATGGAAAAAGTTTCAAGCTATGCAGCGCCGCTTCTATGTCGTCGCGAGTTGCCGGCAAAAGCAAGCTGATGGTATCGCGAAGAAGTTCGACCGTCACACCACCTGTGCCAAGCGTCATGACCGCGCCAAACATCGGGTCGCGGGTAAACCCGACGATCAATTCGGCGACGCCGTCGCTGACCATGCGTTCAACGTAGAGTCCGCGGCCGAGAGGCAACAAATCTCTGGCTGCACTGCTGACGGCGTCGGCATCACTCAGATTGAGCCGTACGCCGCCAACTTCTGACTTGTGAGCAACACCCAGCGCTTTCAGCGCTACGGGGAACCCGAGTCTTGTGGACGAGGCCACGGCCTCGACAGCACTACTGACACGCTCGCCTGCCGGCACCGGAAGGCCGGCCCCGATCAACCATTCCTTCGCCTTGGCTTCGTCGAGCGTCACATGTTGGTTTTTGGACGCGTAGGCAGCCGAGGTGTCTACGGGCTGAACTTGGGAGTCGCGCAAAGCATGGCCGATGAATGCGGCTGCCTGAGCTGCATCTAAGGCTTCCGGAATGCCAAACAGCGGTACTATTTCGCGAGCCATCAGCCCTGCTGCATATTCCTCGGGCATATTCTCAGGCATCGTGGAAACCAGGGCGCCATGCGCTTTGTTGGCCTTCAGCGCCGCTTCAAAAGCACTTAAGACCTGGCTGCCCCACTGGCTTACATCGGGGCAGCGGTCAGGGCGCGGAAAGTCCAGCACAAGCATGTTGAGGTCGAAGCCGCCTGACACCATGGCGGTGAAAGTTGCAGTCATCGCCGGCTCGTTGTTCCAGATATAGGTGTTGTAGTCGAGCGGGTTAGCCACCGCGACCATCGGCCCGAGCGTCGATTTGACATGCGCGTAGTGCTCGTCGCTGAGATCGGGGAAATTGACCCAGCGCCCTTCGGCGCAGTCGGCCATCAACGATGCCTCGCCACCCGAACAGCTCATCGACGAAAGCCGGTTGCTGGGCAAAGGACCGATGACATGCAAAAGCTTCAGCGCCTCGATGAAGGCCGGTATAGAATCAATGCGTGCGATGCCCAGGCGCCTTAGGAAGGCACCGGAAGCTGCGTCCGAGCCCGCGAGCGAGGCAGTGTGCGATAGCGTCGCCTGCCGCGCTTGCTCGGAGCGGCCAACCTTCATGGCGATGATCGGCTTCTTCAGCTCCCTCGCCCGCCCTGCAAGCCGCTCGAATCCGGCCACGGAATCAAAGCCCTCGATGTGCAGACCGAGCGCGGTAACGCGATGGTCCTCGAGCAGTCCGAGCGCCATTTCGGAAAGACCTGTCTGCGCCTGATTGCCGGCAGTCATCAGGAAAGCAATTGGCAGACCACGCTTCTGCATCGATATGTTGATGGCGATGCTGGACGACTGGGTTATGATGGCGACACCGCAGTCACCGGTAGCTAGCCTTATGCCGCCATGATGATCAGGCCACAGAAGCGCCCCGTCAGCATAGTTGATCAGACCGTAGCAGTTTGGGCCGATAATCGGCATCTCGCCGGCGGCGGCAACGAGCTCGGCCTCCAGCCTTGCGCCGTCTGCGTCATAAGCTGCGGTTTCTTGGAAGCCGGAGGCATAGCAAACTGCGCCGCCGGAACCGCGCGCAACCAGTTCCTTAATCACCTCTATAGTAGCCAGCCGGTTGACGCCGACCCACGCTGCGTCTGGTGCGTCTGGGAGATCAGCAACTTTACGGTACGTCTTGAGACCAGCAACTTCCTCCTTCGTGGGATGCACCGGCCAGATCTCGCCGGCATAGCCCATCTGGATCGTCTGAGCGACAACTACTGCTGCTTGCTGGCCGCCGAACACGGCAATGGATTTCGGGCGCAGGAGGCGTTCGAGCCTATTCATGCACTAACTCCAGACAGTGTGCTAGTGGATATTTACGCGGGAAGGACCGCGCAACTACGGCGATGGCCATGACATCAGGAATTCAATTGGCTATCACGCATATCAATTTCTTCGCGAGCCTCTGGTTTAAATTCGCTTAGTCACTACTGATTCATCCGAGATGGGTAAGCTGTGTCAGGCCCTAGTCCGCGTTGCCTACGAGCGTATTGACTATAATGACATGCCTGAATAGGGACCGAATTCTGTAATCCATCGTGATTCCCGTGCCACCATCAAGCCAGATTGCCTGGCGGCCGATCGCTTTTGACCCATCCGCACCTTTGCCGCCGAGGTGGTCCGCTCAGGCTCGTTGCATTGCAATTGAGGACATTCACTTATTAGTTGTAATAAAACGACCATTATATTAAAAACCGCGATACGTCAATGGCGGTCATTGACTCAACGAAAATTCTTCAGCCTGCCAAGCAGGGTAAAAGACCACGTCATCCCAAACGAATTTCTCTCAACGGCCGCACAATATGTCGTTGAAATACATACACTTTTCGTATTAAAGACGTTGCTGGCACAGCGGGTTCTGGTGAGAAGATTTCCATAATATGGTCCTTGCTCATATCACCGAAAGACCAACTGTGACGTCTCTATAAGAGAGCTTTTGCGTAATGTGCATTATTAAAAGGTTGCAAAAAATCTTGCATTTATATGGTCGTAAGTTAACCTCGTACAGCTTGAGGGCGGCATCACCATCGGACTGGCGACAGCGCGGCCGAAATGTCATCTTTAACTTTCTGCCGATTTCGCAGCCCGACCACGAGGAACTGATGGACAAATCGCACTCCCGGCGCCAAGCCGCTCCCCCGCTGCGCCTCAAGGGAGATCTTGTCCGTGAGGGAGACGCCGGCTACGACGAGGCGCGTAAGGTTTGGAACGGCGCTATCGATAGAAGGCCGGCCATGATCGCCTACTGCGCGGATGCCCAGGATGTGGTTGAGGCAGTGAGGTTTGCGAGATCCCGCACGTTCCCGGTGGCCGTTCGCAGTGGAGGCCATAATGTAGCAGGCCTCTCGGTATGCGACGGCGGTATCGTCATCGACCTCTCGCGCATGAAACGCATCGATGTCAATCCCCTCCGTCGTACCGCGCGCGCGGAGGCGGGCCTCAGTTTAGGCGAATTTGATCGTGCCACGCAGGCTCTCGGCTTGGCGACCACCATGGGCGTCAACGGCGATACAGGTATCGCCGGACTCACGCTTGGCGGCGGCTTTGGCAAGCTCGGGCGCAAACTCGGTCTGACCTGCGATAACCTAATTGCGGCTGAGCTTGTGACAGCCGAGGGAAAGCTATTAAGGGCCAGTCCGACTGAACACCCCGATCTATTTTGGGGGTTACGAGGCGGCGGTGGGAATTTCGGTATCGTGACTGCGTTCGAATACCAGTTGCATGCGATCGGCACGTCCCTGCTCGTCGCGTCAGCGCTTCATCCATACGACCAGGCACGCGAGGCCATGCGCTTCTATGATCATTTCGCCCGGGACGCTGCCGATGAGGTTAACGTCGATGCAGCGCTCCTAACGTTGCCCTCGGGCGATCGGTTCTTCAGCATCTCTGGCAGCTATGTCGGTTCGCATGATGACGGCGAGCATGCCCTTGCACCCCTGGTCGAATTCGGCTCGCCCGTTGAGACACGTCTCGCTCCTGTCCCTTATCTCAAGATTCAATCCGGCGGCGATGGCCTGTTTCCACGCGGCCGCCGCTATTATTGGAAGGCGCAGTTCCAGCATCAGATCAGCATTGGCGCGATTGATGCGTTGCTCCACGCGTACGCGAAAGCTCCCAGCACCTCATCGTTGCTAGTTTTTCAACATCTCGGCGGCGCTATCGCACGGGTTCCGGTATCGGCCTCTGCCTACGCCAATCGCGATGCGGCGTTCGACTGCTTCCCGATCGCAATCTGGGACGACCCTGCCGATGACGACAGGAATATGCGTTGGGCGCGCGAGTTGTGGACCGCCATCAGACCGTATTCGACCGGCGGCGTCTACGCAAACAATCTCGGCGATGAGGGCGAAGACCGGGTACGTGACGCCTATGGTGAAAACTACGCACGCCTTGTCGCGCTCAAGGAAAAATACGATCCGACCAATTTCTTTCGCCTCAACCAGAACATCAAGCCGACGACATAGTGCACGGCATTGGGATAAATCCAACTGCCAAGCCGCTGAACCATTCTAGCTGCTCTGGTCGTTGCACGTGCCGCTATCTGCCTTCAGACGAAGTGTCGCGGTCGTTGGGCGACACGCAAGATCGGGGACGTGAGCCCAGTTGTGGTGTTCTGATCTGGCCTACCTTATGACGGGCGCTGTCCTTGCTCCTGCCCGACGGCGCGGTTGACAGCCGTTGTTGCACAAGATGAGGCTTCTTGCTTGCTTTAGCGCCTGGCCGACGCTGGCCTCTACTTGAAGACCACGTCACGTCTGGAGCGACATCTCATTGTTCCAGTCGAACAGCGAGACAGCGAGTTTAGCATTGTCGAGATTTGCGGCGCACCCCAAACAATCCATCCCAACGGTAATAGATTATCGGACAAGGAACCCGCTCGGAGCAGTCGCGATATTATCGCGTCGCAAAATCCGGGGCTGCGAGATTGTCAACCTGCTTATATCGGCCAGCTACCACCTCGACGAATTGATAGAGGATGGCGGCCGTCGGTGCGTGTATGTGGTGATCAAAGATGGGAAAGCGTATGAGCAGTGGTCCACCTTCTTCTTGGCTAAAAAACTGCGCTGATCGCTCACCAGTGAAATCAGAGAGCTTGATCCGGAAAAGCTGCTCAACTTCGCTGGGATTGAGAGAGAATTCAGGCTCGCCTGCAACTGCAAAAACGACCGGTGTGATCGCATAACCAGATTGGGTTGCGTAGAGATCTAGCGTCCCCAATACCTGATCAGCCGAAAGCTGCAGCCCGATTTCCTCCATGCATTCCCGGATAACCGTGTCGACTGAATTTTCTCCCTGATCGCCCCGTCCTCCCGGCAATGCGTATTGGCCGGCGTGTGATCGTAATTTACCACAGCGCAAAGTGAGCAAAAAACAGATCTCGTTTGAACCATCGTCGGCCGAAACCAAAATGATCCCAACTGCTGCTTGTTTCAAATTCTCTGAATGTGAGGATTTCCACGGCGCAAATTGCAACAACATGGATCGTATGTGGTCAATCAAAGACGATGAGAATTGCTCCTTCAGCATGGTTTTCATCTTTGATGACTCCTTCCATATCTCTCCAGAATGAGGACACGCTCCGTGCCGGCAGTGGCCTGGAGCCCAGATGCATTCATGTCAACATGGGACAGCGTGGAGACAACCGCGCAGACGGAAGGCGCAAGACTTGTCGCCACGCACGGACTTGACTTCGACACAGCCGTGCCAATGCCCCCCAGGCTTGGTTCGCGTAGACGCTGAAGAAGCACACGGCAGTAGGAAGGGCCGTGTTTTTGTGCCGTGTTCACCACGGCAAGGTCATGATGCGCTTGAACCTGCGCTGGTGCTCGGATGGGCTGGTGTTTGCGTGCTGGCAGGCTGACGTCGTCCGGCTCGCCTTCATCATCATTGGGTCTCGTGTTGTCCAGCACTCTTAAAGCTGCACGCCACCATCAGCCACTACAATCTCACCGGTTACGTAAGGCGCAGCTGTAGCAAGGAAAACAATGAGATCGGCGTACTCTTCAGGCTGACCAATGCGCCGAAGTGGAACGGCCGTTCGTGCGTACTCCTCCTGATCTCCGAATGAGCATTCCCAAGGAGAATTTACCATCCCAGGCGCTATACCGTTGACTCTCACCAAAGGCGCCATAGCCTTCGCTAAATGTCTTGTCAGATGAACTAGTCCTGCCTTGGCGCAAGCATATGCCGTACTACTTCCATCGCATGTATATGCGCTTATGGAAACGGTATTGACCACTGAGCCGCGGCTTTCCATCAACGCTCCGCGAGCAGCCTTGGTCATCCAAAACGCACTCAATAAATTGACATCCAGCATCTTTTGCCAGAATGCGGGGGTCAGAGCATCAAAGTCGTCCAAAGGTATCGGAGATTTAGTACCTGGCGTTCCCGCGTTGTTGATTAGATAATCAAGGCCACTGAGTAGATTGACGGCATGGGAGACGACATGCGCTGTAGAATCTGACTGGCTGACATCACCTGGTGCACTATAAACCTTAAGGCCTTCGCCTCTCAATCTCGCCACCTCTGCTGTTAGCTTGTCGTTAGTGTCAAGATCGTTCATAGCGACGACAGCTCCGCACCTAGCTAGCCTCGTCGCAGTCGCAAGACCGATGCCTGAAGCAGCTCCTGTGACAAGGGCCTTTTTATTGCGCAGATCAAAGTTGATCATTTGGTTGCCTTCTGTTTGCATCGTGTTTTTGACAGATGAGTGGCGTTGATCGCCATTTCGCTTCACAGACCGCTGTCACTGCGTCGGCCCGCGAAACAGTCCGAGAACGAGTTATTCGACGCACACCAGATTTTATTTAGAATGGACGTTATATATCCGGGGGCCGCGCCGTCAAGTAGATCATTCGGTTCGAGGAGTTCCCAAGACCACTCCCGATATGGCACTCGTCGTTTTCCATTTAAGCCTGCGAATCCGACCTCAATGTTTCAGTGTGTCGCCCACGCATTTAATTTGGACTGAGCAGCTAATAATGCGCGTTGGCTTTCGTCACTTTATGTGAGAATAGGCCCGCGATATTTTTCCAACGCGAGCCTGCCATGATTGACCCCCTGACGCGCCGGCCAGAAAGGCGGCGGCGGCGAGGCGCGGAAAGCGCGGCAGAAAATCGAAAGTGGATGATAGTGGGTGGGGGTCGCTACTGACCTGCTACTGAACATTCATCCAGCGGCGATTAGAGTCCGGGCCGTGCTAACCGCTCCCCAGGCTTGGTTCGCATAGCTAAGCTTGGTAATCTGCGTCGCAACGGCAATTTCTCATATGCCCAAATCACAACCAACGGCGGCGGCTCATCGGCAAGGTAACTTCCATCCAGCAGTGGCCTGTATACTCAAGCTCGGGATGAGGCGTGCGCTGCGGCAAGGGTGAGACGAAGCGTCAACTAAGGTCAGATGTGGTAGGCGGCAGAACGCAGAGGCGTAGCCCCCGCAGTGCTAACCCAACCTAACAGCACTTTACTCTAGAACAACAGTTTAGGTCGAATCCCAGAGCCTGATGTCGGCAACTTCCCTCGGTATTAAGAAAGCACGGCATGGTCGGTGCTAGTGAATGGCTCGATCACTGTGTCGGAGGCGGGTTTGGGTCAAACGTCCGACCTGGGCAAGCAAGTGGAGGTAAGGGCAGCGAGCAACGGGCGACGCAGCCGCGACCCTCGGGTTAGCGGCTGCATCCTTCAAGCCATCAGCTTAGATAGGCGTAATAATCTTGATCGTCACACTGCACAAACCATTACGGTGTCGTGAACGTTATGTGGTATTTTTTGCCAATTTCGTCCAGCTTGCCTGATGCAATCACGGCATCAAGACCCTTATTGATCTTATCAAGGAGTTCTTTTGAACCCTTGCGCAAGAACAAGGCACGACCAGCGCCGCTATAATTAAAATTCGGCTTATCTACCATCTTATACTTGCCAGTGCTGATAAACTGATATTCAAGCTGGATGTTATCGCTCTGAAATGCTGCAATGCGCCCAGCATCTAGGTCCAGTATCGCAGCGTCAGGACTGTCATAGCCTCGAATGTCGGCATCTTCGCCAAGCATCGCTCTGATGTATTGGTAGTACGTTGGAGTGCCGACTATAGAGCCAATCGGTTTGCCTTTTAAAGCTGCGATACCGCCGGATACATCCCTGTCCGCGGGTACCAGGAATGCGTAGCCGCTTTTGTCGATAACCCTCGTCGTGTCATACTTTTCGGCACGCTCTTTAGTTACCGCCGCAAGAGTGCCAACCATGTCGATCGTGCCTGTATCCAGCGCGGTCCAAATGCCATCCCAAGGCACATTGGAAATCTCGCAATTCGCCTTGATCTCCGCACATACTGCCTTGTTGAGATCAACTTCAAAACCTGTGAGCTCCCCGTCGGGCGCAACGAAAGCATTTGGCTTGTAGGACGCGTCGACACCGATCTTGATAACATCTTGCGCATACGAAGGTGACATTCCCATTGCACTTAATGCGGTTGCCAATAGAATCGCCGGGGCTCTGCTGATCATGGTAAGTTCCCTTTTCTTCATGGATCACTAAGGTCGATATCGTTGCAGGAAGGAGACGAGGGCCGCTGACTTCGGATGTCGGAGCACGTCGTCTGGGTTTTTTCCTCGATTTTTCCTCCTAAAAGATAGACATTTTCAGATGACATCTCGAATTCGATCGCATCTCGTGCATTACAATCACCATTGTCCTACCCTCGAGCGAGACTTTCATAACGCGAAGGACGTCCCCGACCAGTTCGGTCGAGCGCCGAGTTTCAAAAAGAAGATTTTCGGCTCCATCGCAAGTTTTGTGGAAATCGCCACGCGCTGCTGCTGCCCGCCTTAGAAGTTCAGATGGCCGGCCGACCACGCACGCCGCCAGGATTCCGTAGAAAGCCCTAGACAAGCATCCTTTGCTTCTGCCGACCGTTCTTTTTCGATCCGCGATGATATAATGCACATGAGATAATAAGAGTCAACAGCGGGCATTAAATTCTGAATTCCAAGGGCCCTTGCTTTGCTACGAAGGAAAAGCGGCAAGCCTCACCCGAAGCGCGCATGCTTCACTGGCGCAGCTCTATCGAAGTATCGGCAGCGCCGCACACGCGGCTAAGAGACAATCACCAAACTGACCGACGATGGCACCTTTTCACCCTTTCAGATGAGGGTGATTGGGGTCTCTGCCGAGCCGAAAGAGGGCGGCTGCTCCTGTCGGGATGTTAGAACGTGGTCGCTTTGGAGCGCCACAAACATCGGGAAGGAGCAGCCATGAAGTATTTTGCCGGACTTGACGTGTCTTTGGAAGAGACCTCGATCTGCGTGGTCGACGAAACTGGCCGGATCGTCAAGGAAACGCGTGCGGCGAGTGAACCGGAGGCGTTGAGCAAAGCGCTGTGCAAAATCGGGCTTCCACTGGAGCGGATCGGCCTGGAAGCGTGCTCGCTGACAGCCTGGTGTCAATGCCGCTCGAATTTTCCCCAAAAGTGCCGAAGTAAAATTCCCCAGTTTCGCCGCTCAGACTGTCGCGGAGGGGTGTCCATTTTTCGGTGGCCGGCCGCGCGGCCGCGATGGTGGATTTAATGTCGGCGGCGTGATGG
>NZ_JAMYVG010000041.1:0-17193 GCF_040323855.1 Mesorhizobium sp. M0028 | reverse complement strand
CTGGCCCGTCTGCTTCACTGCCATCGCGATTCCCTCAGACCGTCCACCTCAGAGAATCACAATCAGCGAATTACGCAACAGGCCCACAAGGGGAGAAGGAGGGGTCGCGCCAGGTCCATCACCGCCGCAAATGCCGCTCAAGTTCCTCGGCTTCCGTTACCACCGGCAGGCAAACCTGCCCGGTGCACAGCCAGGCGCCTGGCCTATCTGTTGGCGGCAGAATGCCGCCTGGTAGGGCCGGCAGGTTTATTGCCGAGCGGGTTGCCACGACAATGTCAACCCTTCGTGGATCCGGTGATCGATTCGCTACCGGAACGAGCTGCGGGTTCGCCAAATCATCCACGATCACCAGTTTCAGCGGTTCGAGCGCCAGGGCACAGGCATTGACGATTCCCGCCTGGCCATAGCCCTGGTGCTCCGCCCGCCCGGCCGCGTGCTCGGCGACTGTCCAGGCTTTTTCCCAGAGATCGAGATCGCCGGTCAGCGACGACAATCGGACCATGGCTTCGATGATCTGCCCGGTGGCGGAAGGAATGGCCTCGTCGACATCGCCGCGGATGCGGATCGGCACATCCGTGCTGTCCGATGCGGTCAGATAGTAGCCGGTCTTGTCGCTGTCCCGGTGCCAGAGATCGAGTTGCTCAATGAAGTTCTTGGCGCGATCGATATAGTCGGGATTGCCGGTCGCCTCGAACAGCGAGACCGCCGCATTGGTCATGGCGGCATAGTCGCTCGACAGGGCCGGGAACAGCCTCTTTGCGCCGAGCATCGAATGCGGCAGGCGGCCGTCACGTCCGGCGCCCGCAATGGCGGCAAAGCCCGCTGCCGCCGCTTCGATCCAGTCGGATCGGCCAAGCGATCGCCCGGCCTCGGCAAGGGCTGCGATCATCAAGCCGTTCCAGTCGGTCAGGGCCTTGCCGTCACGCCCTGGCCGGATGCGCTGTGACCTCGCCGCGAGCAATTTTTCTTTCAGAGGGACGAGCTGTTGGCGGTCGATCACACTTTGCGTCTGCTGGGCTTCTGTCTGGCGGATGATCGGCTTGCCCTCCCAGCCATGCGGGTCGGCAAGTGTGAAGTAGTTGAAAAACAATGCTGATTCGTCATCAAGGGCAAGCTCGACCTCATCCTTGCTCCAGGTATAGAACAGCCCTTCTTCCCCTTCGCTGTCGGCATCGAGACTGGCAGCGAAGGCACCGCCCTCGACCCGCATTTCGCGCAACAGCCAGGCAATCGTTTCTTCGATTCGCAACCGGAACAATTCCTTGCCAGTTGACGCGTAGGCCCAATTGCACAGCCGGACGAGTTGGGCATTGTCGTAGAGCATCTTTTCGAAATGCGGCACCAGCCATTCGGCGTCGGTCGAGTAGCGACTGAGGCCACCGCCGACATGGTCGTAGATGCCGCCGGCCAGCATCTTTTCGAGGCTGAGGAGAACGGCGTCACGATGGGCTGCGGTGCTGTCGCGCAGCCAGGACAGCCAGAGGCTCTGCATGAACGGCGCGTTGGGGAATTTGGGTGCGCCGCGCAGGCCGCCCAGCTCGCGGTCGATCATGCCGTCAATGCCGTTGGCGAGCTTCGCTAGCGTGTCGCTGTCGAGTACGGCCTTGGCATGGCTGCCCGCCAGCCGCGCCTCGACATGCGTAGTCAAACCGTCGGCGCTTTGGTTAACGCTTTCTTTCTTCTCCCGCCAAGCCTTGTCGACCGCCTCCAGCACCTGGACGAAGCCCGGGCGCCCGTAGCGGGCTTCGCGAGGGAAGTATGTGCCGCCCCAGAACGGCTTGCCGTCCGGCGTCAGGAACATGGTCAGCGGCCATCCGCCCTGCTCGCCCATCGAGGACAGCGCCGCCATGTAGATCTGGTCGATGTCGGGGCGCTCCTCGCGGTCGACCTTGATATTGACGAAGAGACGGTTCATGACGGCGGCGACGCCGTCGTTCTCGAAGCTCTCATGCGCCATGACGTGGCACCAGTGGCAGGCAGCGTAGCCGACTGACAGCAGGATCGGACGCTGCAGCGCCTGTGCTTCGGCCAGAGCGGCAGGCGACCATGGCCGCCAGTGCACCGGATTGCCGCTGTGCTGCTGCAGATAGGGACTGGCCTCTTCGGCAAGCAGGTTTTGTGCAGGCAATGTCACGGCGCAACTCGATGGTGGATTGAACAGGCATAGCTAGGGCGCTTCGGCAGAGCGGGCAAATGATTTCAAAAGACTCCATCGTGGCACTGTCGAGCGGGCGCCTGCCGGCCGGCATTGCGGTGATCCGAATTTCGGGGCCGCAGAGTCGATTCGTAGTCGAAACGATTGCCGGATCGGCCGTGCCGAACCGCGTTGCTAGCTATCGCAAGTTACGGGCGCCGGACGGATCGGTGCTGGACAGCGGCCCGGTCGTCTTCTTTGCCGGTCCCGACAGTTTTACCGGCGAGGACGTTGCCGAGTTCCATGTGCATGGCGGACGCGCCGTCGTGGCGAAGATGCTGGAAACGATCACCTCCTTCGACGGCGTTAGGCATGCCGAGCCGGGTGAATTCACCCGCCGCGCCTTTGTCAACGGCAAGCTCGATCTGGTCGAAACCGAGGCGCTGGCCGATCTCATCAATGCCGACACCGAGGCGCAGCGGCGCTTTGCCGTGCACAATGCCGAAGGCGTGCAGAGCGAACTCTATCTGGGCTGGCGCCGACGGCTGATCCACGCCCGCGCGATGATCGAGGCCGAGATCGATTTTGCCGACGAGGACGACGTGCCGGGTTCGGTCGCCGACACAGTCTGGTCCGACGTGCGGGCCATGATCGCCGAGATCGAGCGCCATGTCGCCGGCTTCCGCGCTGCCGAAATCATTCGCGACGGGTTCGAAGTCGTCATCCTCGGTGCGCCGAATGCCGGCAAATCCAGCCTGTTCAACGCTCTGGCGCGGCGCGAGGCGGCGATCGTCACCGATGAGCCGGGCACGACCCGCGACCTGCTCGAGGTGGTGCTGGACCTCGAAGGGGTGCGGGTCCGGGTAACCGACACCGCCGGTCTGCGCGAGGCGCCCGGCAAGATCGAGGCGATCGGCATCGAGAAGGCCAGGGCCAAGGCGCACAGTGCGGACCTGCTGCTGCTGCTTGAGGAGATGGCTGAGCCAATGGCGATCGGTGTGCTGCCGGGCGCCATTCCGGCGCTGAGGGTCGGAACGAAGGTTGATCTTCTGAGGGGCAAATCACCCTCGCCTGCGGCGCACTACGATATCGCTATCTCGACGCAGGACGGCACGGGATTGGCCGAATTGCTGGACGAGATCGGGCGGCACGCCGCAGCGCAGATCGGCCAGGCCGGCGATATCCTGCCGTCGCGGCTGCGGCACGTCGAGCTGCTCAATGAGACGAAACGCTTCCTGCTTGCGGCAGCGGCAAGTAGTGACCGCGGACAGGAATTGCGCGCCGAGGAACTGCGCCTGGCGGCGGATCGGCTCGGACGGATCGTCGGCGCGGTCGATGTCGAGGATATGCTCGACGTGATCTTTTCGCAATTCTGTATCGGCAAGTGACTCACGTGAAACATTGGGAAGAATACGCCCCAGTGATTCACGTGAAACGCTGGGCGGTCAGTGGGGGCATTGTTTCACGTGAAACGATTCGCTGTGCAAATGTCGCAGGTGCTGCAGGTTGAGGGGGTTAGGTGCGGCCCTCGCCTTCTCCCCCTGTGAGGCCTTTGCACAGAATCGGATTGGTGATTCTGTGGCATGGTCGCTACGGGAGATTCGCGGATGGTTGATCGTGTGCTTGGTCAATTGAGCTTGGCGGACGGCCTTGCGGTGTCGGATGAGACGATCTTCGATCTTGTTGCGAAGGAGATCGACTGGGGTCCGATCGACGGGCTTTTGGGCGCACGCAGCGGAGCCGGGCCGGGCACGGCCAGCTATCCGGCGCCAGTGCTGATGCGCTGCCTTTTGTTGGGCGCATGGCATGGGCTGAGCGATCCAGCGCTTGAGGCACAGATCCGCGACCGGCTGTCGTTCCGCCGCTTTGCCGGCTTCAGCCTTTCGGACCGCACGCCCGACCATTCGACGCTGTGGCGCTTCCGCGAGGAGCTGACGCGCGAGCGGCTGATCGACAAGGTGTTCGAGGAGATCAACCGCCAGCTTGAGGACAAGGGCCTGATCGTCAAGCGCGGCACGCTGGTCGATGCCTCGTTCCTGCAAGCTCGCGGCCGCCCGCCGAAACAGCCCAAGAAGGGCCACCAGGGCCCGGTCAAGCCATCGGCGGACAAGGATGCGCGCTGGGGCAAGAAGGGCAAGAAGAGCACCTTCGGCTACAAGATGCACATCGGCGTCGACCAGGATCATACGCTGATCCGGCGCGTCGAGGTGAGCGACGCTTCGGTCACCGACACCGAGCCGGCCGACGCACTGATCAGCGGCGATGAAAGGGCGGTCTATGGCGATCAGGCTTATTATACCCACGCCAGACATGCCCGGCTGGTCGAGGCAGGCATCAAGGACCGCCTGATGCGGCGGCCCAACAAACATCATCCCGAGTTGCCGCCGCGCCAGAAGCGGCGCAACCAGCTGATCGCCAAGGTGCGGGCGGCGGTCGAGCGACCCTTCGCCGTGTTCAAGGAGAGCTATGCCATGCGGCGCCTGCGCTTCTTCAACCTCGCCGCCAACCGAACGCAGTGCATGCTGGCGGCCTGCGCCTACAACCTGCGCCGCATGGTCGGCACCCTCCATCCGCCTGGCGAGAAGCCGGCATAAGCAGGAGTCCGTCCGTAATCGGGCGGATGAGCCGATTATCCTGAAAAATGCCGCGCTGAACGGCCAAGCAGCGCTCTCCGACGCTCAAAAAAGCATATATGCCTCAAATCGCATATCTATGCGCCTTCTCTGCAAAGGCCTCCCTGTGGGAGAAGGTGGCCGAGCGAAGCTCGGTTGGATGAGGGGTGTTCCAGCTTGGCACCAACAGTGCTCCGTCCAGCACCCCTCAACCGTCTTGGCGCTGCGCGCCAATCCACCTTCTCCCACAAAGGGAGAAGGCAGACAGGGCAGCGCCGGGCGTTCTCTATCTGCAATGGTCAGCGCAGTTATGCGCCTGAAGCCTCTCTGTTCTTGACAGCTCGTCCCGGCGGGCACATGTGTCGGCAGATTCGAACCGGAAGATACAGATGACCAATCGCTATGATGTGGTTGTGGTGGGTGGCGGCCATGCTGGGTGCGAGGCGGCCAGTGCTGCCGCGCGTGCCGGCGCCAGAACCGCGCTGGTGACGCTGCGCTTCGACACGATCGGTGTGATGTCCTGCAACCCGGCGATTGGCGGCCTCGGCAAAGGCCATCTGGTTCGCGAGATCGATGCCATGGACGGGCTGATGGGGCGCGTCGCCGATGCGGCCGGCATCCAGTTCCGTCTGCTCAACCGTCGTAAGGGGCCAGCGGTCCGCGGTCCGCGGACGCAAGCCGACAGGAAGCTCTATCGGCTCGCCATGCAGGCGGCAATCCGGCAGCAGGCCGGCCTCGATGTCATTGAAGGCGAGGTGCTGGACTTCGACATCAATGACGGGGAAATCGACGATGGGCGCATCACGGCGGTGCTGCTGGCGGATGGAAGCAGGCTCGCCTGTGGCGCCGTGGTGCTGACGACCGGCACCTTTCTGCGCGGGCTGATTCATATTGGCGAGAAGAAAATCGTCGCCGGCCGCATGAACGAGCAAGCGAGCATCGGCCTGTCGGCGACGATGAGCCGCGCCGGCTTCAGGCTCGGGCGGCTGAAGACCGGCACGCCGCCGCGGCTGGACGGCAGGACGATCGATTGGGCGTCGCTTGAGAGCCAGGCGGCGGATGAAGATCCCGTGCCGTTCTCGCTGCTCACCGACCGCATCGAAAACCCGCAGATCCATTGCGGGATTACGCGCACGACCAATGCCACGCATGAGCTGATTCGCGCCAATCTTGGCCGCTCGGCGATGTATTCGGGGTCAATCGAAGGCGTCGGGCCGCGTTATTGCCCGTCCATCGAAGACAAGATCGTCAAGTTCGGTGACCGCGAAGGCCACCAGATTTTTCTGGAGCCAGAAGGGCTCGACGACGACACGGTGTACCCGAACGGCATCTCGACCTCGCTGCCCGAGGACGTACAGCTCGACATCCTGAAAACCATTCCGGGGCTGGAGCGGGCAACGATGCTGCAGCCCGGCTATGCCATCGAATATGACCATGTCGACCCACGCGAACTCAAGCCGACGCTGGAAACCAAGCGGATCGCCGGGCTTTACCTCGCCGGCCAGATCAACGGAACCACCGGCTACGAGGAGGCTGGCGCGCAAGGGCTGCTTGCCGGCTTGAATGCAGCGCGCAAGGCGTCGGCGAGCGATGAAATCCTGCTAAGCCGCACCGATGCCTATATCGGCGTGATGGTCGACGACTTGACCAGCCGCGGCATCGCCGAGCCCTACCGCATGTTCACCTCGCGGGCCGAGTTCCGGCTGTCGCTGCGTGCGGACAATGCCGATGAGCGGCTGACGCCGCTGGCGATGAGACTGGGGATCGCCTCGCCGGAGCGAACGCAACGGTTCAACACTGTCGTGCAAGGCCTTGATAAGGCGCGGCAGCTCGCCCTCGGCACCACGATGACCCCGAATGAGGCGGCGCGCCATGGGCTCGAGATCAACCGGGACGGCGTACGCCGCTCGGCCTATGAGTTGCTGGCCTATCCCGGTGTCGACATCGCCTGGCTGGGGCGCATCGAACCTGCTTTTGGAGCAATCGACGCCAAAACGGCCGAACGTCTTGAAACGGAAGCCAAATATTCCGTCTATCTCGACCGCCAGCAGGCGGACGTCTCGCAGATCAGGCTTGAGGAGAGCCGGCTTATTCCCGAGTCGCTCGACTTTGCTTCTGTTCCCGGCCTGTCCAATGAGCTGAAGCAAAAGATGCTGGCACGCCAGCCGCGTTCCATCGCTGACGCGCAGCGTATGGAAGGCATGACGCCGGCGGCGCTGGCGATTATCGTCGCGCATGTCCGCAACGCCGAGGCGGCCGCGCGAAAGCAGGTCGCGTGAGCGCTGCGTCCTGGGCGAACCTGCAACAGGCAGCAGGCCCGGTTTCACGTGAAACATTCGATCGTCTGGTCGAGTTCGAGGCCGTCTTCCAGAAATGGAATCGCCGGATCAATCTGGCCGCGCAATCGACGCAGGACGATGTCTGGCGCCGCCACATCCTCGACAGCGCGCAACTGGCGCGAATCAAACCAGACGCGAAGCGCTGGGTCGATCTCGGCTCCGGCGGCGGTTTTCCCGGGCTTGTGCTGGCCTTTCTAGTGGTCGAGCGTGAAGGGGCCAGCATCGACCTGGTTGAAAGCAATCGGAAAAAAGCATCGTTCCTGCAAGCGGTCGTCGGACAGTTCAGCCTGCCTGCCAAGGTCATCGCGCGACGCATAGACGACAGCTATCCTCTTGTTCCTGCACCGCAAATCGTCACGGCCAGGGCGCTCGCCTCGCTGCCGGCCCTGCTCCACCTGGCGGCGCCGTGGCTTACGAAGGGCGCGCGCGGCCTGTTTCACAAAGGCCGGGATTACCGCGCCGAAGTGGCAGAAAGCGCTCAACGATGGTCTTTCGATCTGGTAGAACATGCCAGTGTAACCGACGCGCAGGGCGTCGTTCTCGAAATATCCGACTTGCGACAGCACCCTGGCTAGTGACCGGCGACCCCGAATGAATTTCTGGCATAGACCCATGATGAAGAACGGCCCCCGAATCATCACCGTCGCCAACCAGAAGGGCGGCGTCGGCAAGACGACGACGGCCATCAATCTGGCCACCGCGCTGGCCGCTATAGGCGAACAGGTGCTGATCGTCGATCTCGACCCGCAGGGCAACGCCAGCACCGGGCTTGGCATCGACCGGCGCGACCGCACCGTCTCGTCCTATGATGTGCTGACCGGCGAACTCGACCTGGAAGCGGCGGCGATCCCGACGGCGGTGCCCGGCCTGTCGATCGTGCCGTCGACGCTCGATCTGCTCGGCATCGAGATGGAAATCGCCTCGGCGCCGGACCGGGTGCTGCGGCTGCGCAACGCGCTGCGGGCTTCGGCCGAGCGCTCGGCCAATTTCGGCTATGTGCTGATCGATTGCCCGCCTTCGCTCAATCTGCTGACGCTGAATTCGATGGCTGCGGCCGATTCGGTGCTGGTACCGCTGCAGTGTGAATTCTTCGCGCTGGAGGGCCTGAGCCAGCTGTTGGAGACGGTCGAGCAGGTGCGCCGTTCAATCAACCCCGATCTGACGATCCAGGGCATAGTGCTGACGATGTTCGACGGGCGCAACAATCTCGCCAACCAGGTGGTGCAGGATGTACGGGCGCATATGGGCGACAAGGTCTATGAAACCGTCATCCCGCGCAATGTCCGCGTTTCCGAGGCGCCGTCCTATGGCAAGCCGGCGATTCTCTACGACCTCAAATGCTCGGGCAGCCAGGCCTATCTGCAGCTTGCTTCCGAAGTGATCCGCCGCGAGCGCAAATTGCGTGCCGCCTAACAGTAGCCAACAAGCGATTCGATACCGAAACGATCTGGACGGACGATGAACGAAGACCCTTCGAGAAAGAGACTGGGCCGGGGATTGGCGGCCCTGATCGGCGAAATCGATCGCCCGGCGGCACCGGAAAAGCCGGGGCTGGCGGCCGACGGCAAGGTGCCGATCGAGTTCCTCAGCCCTAACCCGAAAAACCCGCGGCGGCATTTTGGCGACGCCGACCTGACCGACCTCGCCCAGTCGATCCGCGAACACGGCGTGGTGCAGCCGGTGGTGGCGCGGCCGTCGAAAACCCAAACGGGCCGCTACGAGATTATCGCCGGCGAGCGTCGTTGGCGTGCGGCGCAACGCGCCGGGCTGACCGAAATCCCGATCATTGTGCGCGATGTCAACGATCGCACGGCGCTCGAACTGGCGATCATCGAAAACGTCCAGCGCACCGACCTCAACCCGGTCGAGGAAGCGCTGGGCTACCAGCAGCTGATCGACGACCACGGCTATACCCAGGCCGATCTCGGCCAGGTGATCGGCAAGAGCCGCAGCCATGTCGCCAACACGCTGAGGCTGCTCAAGCTGCCCGACGTCATTCGCGACATGCTGGTCGATGGGGCGCTGTCGGCCGGCCACGCCCGTACCTTGGTGACGGCCGACGACCCGGCCGGGCTCGCCAAGCGAATCATCGATGAGGGGCTTTCGGTGCGCCAGGCCGAGGCGCTGGCGCAGATGCCGGTCGGCGCGCCGGCGGCAAAACGCCAACCCGCCGCACCGCCGCAAAAGGATGCCGATACACTGGCGCTGGAGCGGCAGATGACCAGCACGATCGGCATGATCGTCACGATCGAGCACAACCAGCGCGGCGGCGTGATCAGCGTCGCCTACCGGACGCTGGAGCAACTCGATGAGCTTTGCCGCAGGCTGAAGCGGGAGTAGGTATGGCCCGGTACCTTAGCCGGCAAACTACTCGTGAATCGACTGCCGTTCTGACAAGAATTCGCTCCTGTTCGGGGTGTTGGCGCCGCCCCTCATCTGCCTGCCGGCATCTTCTCCCCGTATAGTGACGGGGAGAAGGGCGCTGTCTTCGACGGTTTTGCCGATCTCCAGCATTGCAAGAAGGTGCCGGCGTTGCGGCCGGCTTCTTTCTCCCCGTTTACGGGGAGAAATGCCCGGTAGGGCATGAGGGGCGGCGCCAGCCTCAATGATTGTCGTCTCCGACTGAGTTGAAGCTGCCATCTGCTCGAAGCGAGCTTACCTCTGCGCCAGCCTTGCGCTTTCCACGGCAATGCCGAGCAGCGCCTGGCGTGCCAGCGCGATCGACAGATCGGGCCGCCGGCGCGTTTGCAGCACCGCCGTCTGCAAGCGGGTCAGGGCGCGGCCGAGCGCCTCGCTGCTCCAGCGTTCGAGGGCTTTCTCGACCAGCTTGCGCCTGGAGAAAAACACCGGCGGGCGCGCCGCGGCTACGACCGAAGCGGCATTGCGGCCGCCGGCGTCGATCAGGCCGCGCATCGCCTGGATCGTCTGCAACTGCCGCATCGCCGATGAAAGCACCAGGAAGGGCTGGCCGCCAGACTGGCAATGGCGGGTGAAGGCGGTGTCGAAGTCGGCGATCCTGCCTTCGAGCAGGGCGTCGACGGCCGCATCGAAGGAGAGGCCGGAGACATCGCCGGATGTCGCCTTGACGTCGTCGAGGCCGATTTCGGCCTGGCCATGCGCATAAAGCACCAGCTTTTCGATCTCGCCGCGCGAGGCCAGCCGGTCGCCGCCGAGGTTGCGGCGCAGCGCCTGCCGCGCCTCCAGCGTCATCGACATGCCAGCCTTGCGCAGTTCGTCGTCGATGACCGTGTCAATGTCCCTGGCCTCATCGGCATAGCAAGGCAGAGCCATGGCATTGTCCGCCGCCTCCACCACGGCGCGCAGGCCGACGCCCTTCTTCAGGTCGCCGGCCTCAATCAGGATAATGGCATCGCGCGGCGGCTCGGCGGTCAGCGCCTTGACGTCGTCGGCAAGCGCCTTCTGAGCGCCGGCGTTGCGCACCCATAGCAGGCGCCGCTCCGAAAACATCGGCACGGTGCGCGCCTCGTCGAGCAGGCGGCCCTCGTCGCGATCGACCTCCGATCCGTCCAGCCTGACCACCGAGAACGGATCGTCGAGCGGCAGGCCGGTCCTGGCGGCAAAGGCCTTTGCCCGCTCGGCGACCAGCCCACGATCGGGACCGTAAAGCAGCACGATCGAGACGCGCGGATCCGGCTTCGCGAGCCATGAATCGACCTCGTATGCTTTCTTCTGTGCCATGGGCGCTGATTAGCATGACGCGGGCGCGGGGTGAACGGAGTCGCTCCTCCTTTCCTTCTCCCCTTGTGGGAGAAGGTGGATTGGCGCGCAGCGCCAAGACGGAAGAGGGGTGTTGGACGGAGTGCCGTCCTTGCCAAGCTGGAACACCCCTCATCCGTCGCCTTCGGCGACACCTTCTCCCACAAGGGACCTGTTGGGCAGTCATGAGCAAAAGCTTGCGGCGGCGGGGTTGCGGCGGTTGTTCGCTTGTTTGCGGGGGATTTGACGTCTTGTTTGGGGTTTCAGGCGGTCGTCCGACCCTGTATGGGCGGAACTCAGGCGCACCTATCCCGCGATAGCGGCCCATCGGCGCATGTTGAAGGCGATCGCCGCCATCGTCACCTGGGCGGTCGCCTTGGCCAGCCCGACATAGCGGATCGACCCGGACCGCCATCACGCAGAGGGTTGAGCAGTTTCTCAAACCGATACCACTTCACAAGACCCGACAATCGGTCGAGCGGCGAAGTGCCGCCCACAAGCTTGGTGCCTAGAAAAGCCTCCGCCAAGCTCAACTGGCCCGTCTGCTTCACTGCCATCGCGATTCCCTCAGACCGTCCACCTCAGAGAATCACAATCAGCGAATTACGCAACAGGCCCACAAGGGGAGAAGGAAAGGGGCGCCGCGCGAGGCCCCAATCCGACGCATTGTCTTATCTGGCGGGAAACCCGGCGCAATCATTCGCCAAATTGCGCGCCGATCGGGAAGATCGACAAGAAATTTCGCCGACATATCTGCATCTTGTCTGTCGGGGTAGCCAACGTCGGCGGCAGGGAAGCCTCGGCCAACGAATTGGCACTGGTCCGGCGGTGTGCAAATATCGCGCCGGGCAACAGTGGAGGACCGAGATCATGGCCGATGCCGGAATGTTGCGCTTCCATGTTCCGGAGCCGGAGGTGCGGCCGGGCGGCACGCCGGATTTTTCAGACGTGACCATCCCCAAGGCCGGCTCGGTGCCGCGCCCCGAGATCGACGTCGATCCACGCACCATCCGCGATCTGGCGTTCTCGATCATTCGTGTGCTCAACCGCGCCGGCGAGGCGGTCGGGCCGTGGGCCGGCCTGCTTTCCGACGAGGAACTGCTGGAGGGGCTGCGCCATATGGTGACGCTGCGCAGCTTCGATGCGCGCATGCAGATGGCGCAGCGCCAGGGCAAGACTTCCTTCTACATGCAGCATCTCGGCGAAGAGGCGGTGAGCTGCGCCTTCCGCAAGGCGCTGGCGCCGGGCGACATGAATTTTCCGACCTATCGGCAGGCTGGGCTGCTCATCGCCGACGGCTATCCGATGGTCACGATGATGAACCAGATCTATTCGAACGAGGCCGATCCGCTGAAAGGCCGACAGCTGCCGATCATGTACTCGTCGAAGGAGCACGGCTTTTTCTCGATCTCCGGCAACCTGGCAACGCAGTACATCCAGGCAGTCGGCTGGGCGATGGCTTCGGCGATCAGCAATGACCAGAAGATCGCCGCCGCCTGGATCGGCGACGGCTCGACCGCCGAGTCCGACTTCCATTCGGCGCTGGTGTTCGCCTCGACCTACAAGGCGCCGGTCGTGCTCAACGTCGTCAACAACCAGTGGGCGATTTCGACCTTCCAGGGCATCGCCCGGGGCGGCTCCGGCACTTTTGCTGCCCGCGGACTGGGCTTCGGCATCCCGTCGCTGCGCGTCGACGGCAATGACTATCTCGCCGTCCATGCGGTGGCCAAATGGGCGGCGGAGCGGGCGCGCAACAATCTCGGGCCGACGCTGGTCGAATATGTCACTTACCGCGTCGGCGCCCATTCCAGCTCCGATGACCCGTCGGCCTACCGGCCGAAGGCCGAGTCCGACGCCTGGCCGCTCGGCGACCCGATCGTCAGGCTGAAGAACCACCTCATCCAGCGCGGCGTCTGGTCGGACGAACGCCACGCCCAGGCCGAGGCGGAAATCCTCGACACGGTGATTTCGGCGCAGCGGGAGGCCGAGCGCCACGGCACGCTGCATGCCGGCGGCAAGCCCTCGGCGCGCGATATGTTCGAGGGCGTCTATGCCGAGATGCCGCCGCACCTCAGGCGCCAGCGCCAGCAGGCGGGAGTCTGACCATGCCGCGACGGACCATGATCGAGGCAATCCGCGACGCCATGGACGTGTCGATGGCGCGCGACGGGCGTGTCATCGTCTTCGGCGAAGATGTCGGCTTCTTCGGCGGCGTCTTCCGCTGTACGCAAGGCCTGCAGGCGAAATACGGCAAGAGCCGCTGCTTCGATGCGCCGATCAGCGAATCCGGCATTGTCGGCGCGGCCATCGGCATGGCCGCCTACGGGCTGAAGCCTTGCGTCGAGGTGCAGTTTGCCGACTATGTTTATCCGGCCTATGACCAGATCGTCTCGGAAGCGGCGCGGCTGCGCTATCGATCGAACGGCGACTTCACCTGCCCGATCGTGGTCAGGATGCCCACCGGCGGCGGCATTTTTGGTGGCCAGACCCACAGCCAGAGCCCGGAGGCGCTGTTCACCCACGTCTCCGGGCTGAAAGTCGTGGTGCCCTCGAACCCGCATGACGCCAAGGGCTTGCTGATCGCCGCGATAGAGGATCCCGACCCAGTGATCTTCCTGGAACCGAAGCGGCTTTATAACGGACCCTTCGACGGTCATCACGAGCGGCCGGTAACACCATGGTCGAAACACGAGCTTGGCGAAGTCGCCGACGGCCATTACACGGTGCCGCTCGGCAAGGCGGTGATCCGCAGACAGGGCGCTGCGGTCACCGTACTTGCCTACGGCACGATGGTCTATGTCGCCCAGGCGGCGGCCGAGGAGACCGGCATCGATGCCGAGATCATCGATCTGAGAACGCTGCTGCCGCTCGACCTCGAGACGATCGTCGCCTCGGTCAGCAAGACCGGGCGCTGCGTGGTCGTGCACGAGGCGACGCTGACATCGGGGTTCGGCGCCGAACTTTCGGCGCTGGTTCAGGAGAACTGCTTCCACCATCTGGAGGCGCCGGTGGCGCGGGTCACCGGCTGGGACACGCCCTATCCGCATGCGCAGGAGTGGGACTATTTTCCCGGTCCTGCGCGGCTAGGCCGCGCGCTCGTCGAAACGATGGAAGCCTGAGGGGGAAGACGATGGGCGAATATGTCATCAAGCTACCCGATGTCGGTGAAGGCGTCGCCGAGGCCGAGCTGGTCGAATGGCAGGTCAAGGTCGGCGATCTCGTGCGCGAGGACGCCGTGCTGGCCGCTGTGATGACCGACAAGGCAACGGTCGAGATTCCCTCGCCCGTCGATGGTGAGATCCTCTGGCTGGGTGCGGAGATCGGCGACACGGTGGCGATCGGCTCGCCCATCGTGCGCCTGAAGGTGGCCGGCGAGGGTAACGTCAAGCCGCCACGGGACGTTGAGGCGGGCGCCAAGCGTACCCCCACCCCTAACCTTGCCGGGGCGAGCCACGGGTCTCGCCCGTCCTTCGGACCCCCACAAGGGGGAGGGGGACGAGCTTCGGCTCCCAAGGCCGACGCCAAACCAGTCCCACCTCCGTCAGGAAGCGCTTCTGTGCGCGAAAGTGAGCCGGCAACGGAATTCCCCTCCGGCGGGGGTACTGCGCCGATCTCCGGCGCGCGGCGTCCGGAGGGCGAAAAGCCGCTGGCCTCGCCGGCCGTCCGCCTCAGGGCGAAAGAGGCCGGCATCGACCTGCGGCAAATTGTGGGGAGCGGCCCGGCCGGCCGTATCCAGCATGAGGACATCGAAGCTTTCCTGGCGCGCGGACCCGGGCCCGCCAAGATCTCCGGGCTTGTCCGCAACGAGGCGGTCGAGGATATCAAAATAGTCGGGCTCAGGCGAAAGATCGCCGAGAAGATGACGCTGGCCAAATCGCGCATCCCGCACATCACCTATGTCGAAGAGATCGACGTCACCGCGCTCGAGGATTTGCGCGCCGCGCTCAACAAGGAGAAGCGGCCGGGCGCGGACAGGCCGAAGCTGACGCTGCTGCCGTTTCTGATGCGGGCGATGGTCAAGGCGATCGCCGACCAGCCAAACCTCAACGCGCTGTTCGACGACGAGGCGGGCATAATCCACCAGCATGGCGGGGTCCATATCGGCATCGCCGCGCAGACCCCGTCGGGGCTGGTGGTGCCGGTGGTCAAGCACGCCGAGGCGCGCGACATCTGGGATTGCGCAGCCGAGGTTGTCAGGCTGGCTGAGGCGGCAAAATCCGGCACGGCGACGCGCGACGAGCTCTCTGGATCGACCATCACCATCACTTCGCTCGGGGCCATGGGCGGTGTGGCGACGACGCCTGTGATCAATCATCCGGAAGTGGCGATCCTCGGCGTCAACAAGATGATGATGCGGCCGGTGTGGGACGGCACCCAGTTCATCCCGCGCAAGATGATGAACCTGTCCTCCAGCTTCGACCACCGCGTCATCGACGGCTGGGACGCTGCGGTGTTCATCCAGCGGATAAAGGCGCTGCTGGAAACGCCAGCGCTGATTTTTGTGGATTGAGGAGATGAATAGAGGATCGCAGGGGCGCGGGATGAGAGCAGTAGCGATCCTTCGCGCCCCCCTCTGCCCTACCGGGCATCTCCCCCTCAAGGGGGGAGATTGGCCGTCATCCCGCCTTTCGCCAATCTCCAGCTTTGCAGGACTAAGCCGAGCGCGAAAGCTGCCAATCTCCCCCCTTGAGGGGGAGATGTCCAGTAGGACAGAGGGGGGTGCTGTCCCGCCGGCTCGTCGAACTAAGGTGCCATGATGAAGGAAATCTCCTGCAAGCTGCTCGTCATCGGCGCCGGTCCCGGCGGCTATGTCTGCGCCATCCGCGCCGGGCAGCTTGGCATCGACACGGTTATCGTCGAGTTCGGTAAACCGGGCGGCACCTGTCTCAATGTCGGCTGCATCCCGTCCAAGGCGCTGATCCATGCGGCCGAAGAGTTCGAAAAGGCGTCGCACTTGGCCGGCGGCAAGAGCCCGCTCGGCATTTCAATCGCAACACCATCGATTGATCTCGAAACGACCATCGCCTGGAAGGACGGCATCGTTAGCCGGCTTAACAGCGGTGTTGCCGGCCTGTTGAAGAAGGCCGGGGTCAAGACCGTGCACGGCTGGGCGAAATTCCGTGACGGCAAGACCGTCGAGGTCCAGACCGAAACCGGGATGCAGGTGGTCCGCGCCGAGACGGTGGTGATCGCCACGGGCTCGGCGTCGGTCGAATTGCCGTCGCTGCCCTTCGGTGGCCTGGTGATCTCGTCCACCGAAGCGCTGGCGCTGAGCGAAGTGCCGGAAAGGCTTGCCGTCGTCGGTGGCGGCTACATCGGGCTGGAGCTCGGCATCGCCTTCGCGAAGATGGGCGCCAGGGTGACCGTGGTCGAGGCTTTGCCGCGCGTACTGGCGCAATATGATGCCGAACTGACCCGGCCGGTCGTGAAGCGGCTCGCCGAGCTCGGTATCGAGGTGCTTGTGGGCGCCAAGGCCAAGGGGTTGTCGACCAAGGGCGATGCGCTGCTGGTCGAGACGAAGGACGGCAAGAATGCCAAGATCGTTGCCGACAGGATTCTGGTCACCGTCGGGCGCAAGCCGGTGGTCGAAGACTGGGGGCTGGAGCAGATCGATCTCGACATGGCGGGAAAATTCATCCGCATCGACGACCAGTGCCGCACCTCGATGCGCGGCATCTTTGCCGTTGGCGACGTCACCGGCGAGCCGATGCTGGCGCACCGGGCGATGGCGCAAGGCGAAATGGTCGCCGAGATCGTCGCCGGCCACAAGTGCAGCTGGGACAAACGCTGCATTCCCGCTATCTGCTTCACCGATCCGGAGCTGATCACCGCAGGCCTGTCGCCGGAGGAGGCAAAGGGGCTCGGCGGCGAAATCAAGGTCGGATTGTTCCCCTTCGCCGCCAATGGCCGGGCGATGACGAAGATGGGTGAGGAGGGCTTTGTCCGGGTCGTTGCCCGCGCCGACAACCATCTGGTGCTCGGCATCCAGGCGGTCGGCCAAGGCGTGTCGGAACTGTCGACGGCCTTCGGCCTGGCCCTGGAAATGGGCGCGCGTCTGGAGGACATTGCCGGCACCATCCACGCCCACCCGACGCAAGGGGAGGGTTTTCAGGAAGCGGCGCTGAAGGCGCTCGGGCGGGCGGTGCATATTTGAGGGCAGGGTGATCTCCCCTCTTGAGGGCGAGATAGCCGGCAGGCCAGAGGGGGTCGGTTCGACTGGATTCGACCTCCCTTACGACAGTCGGAGGTTAGCGCTCTACGCGAGGCGACCCCCTCTGTCGCCTTCGCCGACATCTCCCCCCTCAAGGCAGGGCTATCGCATATGAGTGATGGCATTGATGAGATAGTCGTCGTTCCAGGCGCATTTCTTGATGCGATGGCTGATGGGAAC
>NZ_JAMYVG010000040.1:0-20362 GCF_040323855.1 Mesorhizobium sp. M0028 | reverse complement strand
CCCCCCCCCCCCCCCCCCCCCCCCCCCCCCCCCCCCCCCCCCCCCCCCCCCCCCCCCCCACCCCCCCCCCCCCCCCCCCCCCCCCGCCCCCCCCCCCCCCCCCCCCGGGCCTGTTCCATTTCATGGAGATCGACATGTTCGACTGGAACAGAAGCTGCTCCTATGACGAGCAGCAGAAGAGACGTTTTCACACGACAGCCCGTTCACGGCTGAAGAAACTCGCTAACGAACTTGCCCTGCCGCAGGAAGCTTCGACCTGCGCTCGAACAAGGCGGGCATAGCCGTTTCCGGTGAAATTACCCTGCACCATCACCGCGCCTACATCCAGGTCGGCCAGTTCGGTTTGTCCTCAGGTCCGGCATCCTGATCCGCACCTGCAAGGACCGCAAGGACTATACCGGCGGGGCCAACCACTTCGTCGCGCTCGGCATGCTCGACGATATCCCGGCGCTCGCCGCCGCCGTCCGTGCCATCACCGGGGTTGGTCGAGACGCTTCGCCTTCCTCCGAACGACGCGCCGCCTGAACCCTGCAAACCCCATCATCGCCGGTGCACACGCTGGCCGCAGGCTCGGCCAGTCGACAGCCACAACATCACCAAGCACTTGCGACGACGCGGTTCATGCCGCGCGCGGCCGACCCGCGTTCAGGAGAACCCCATGACCGCACATCCACCCTTCAGGAAGGTGCTCGACGGCGTCGCCACCCGCGAGCAGATGTTCCAACTGTTCAGCCGACACAAAGATACTCCCGGCATCGATCTGCTTTCCGGCACTCCCTATTCAGGCGAGTGGTTCCAGATCACCGCGTCAGAATACCATTTCATGCTCGATTTGCTGCCGCCGCTCTTCAAGCGCACCGGCATGTTCGGCATGTCGGAGTTCAAGGCCGGCAACGTGACCAGCGTATTCTTCGCGATCCGGATCCGGGGCCGCGAACGCTGTTTTCATGGCTTTTGCGACCTCACGGATCGGCAATCCCCGGATACAAGATGCGCGCCGCAATCATCGCCCACGAGACCGGCGCGAGCGACAGCATGACCCGCGCGGAAAAGCTCGAGGCGATCTGGAACGCGACGCATCCCGACTTCAGGGGGATCGCCGGCGAGATCAATCCCCACACCTGGCCCGCGGACCACCGTGGCAAACGCGTCGTTCTCGTCAACAACGGTGGCCACGAACGATCCTGAAACTGCTCGAAGACCTGTCGGACGACGAGATCGACAGCCGCTTGCCGGCAACTCGCGCACGAGGCGCCAGGAGGGGAGGAGACAACGATGCGGACCCCCCGTAAACACCCGCCAGGGGCCGGCAAGGACACCTATGGCGTACTCGACCTACACCGCAAGCCCCGGTGCCCCAGATCGCCGCCAATACCGGCGCACGCCCCCAGGAGCGCTAACGGTCGCCGATCTCGTACGTCCCGGCGACACGGTCGCCACCTCCTACAGCACCGGCGGGGTCGTCATCGAGGTGGAAGAGCACTTCTATGCGGCGCCGACGGGCGAGACGCTGTCACACTTCACGATTGTCTATGTGCCGCCCGATCGAACTACAAGGTACCGCGATTCCGATCGTCGCTGGATCAACGAATGTGTCGCCATCGGCGACCGCATCCTAATGCTGTTCGAGGCCAACACGGACGAGGTCTTCGTCCTCAGCCGTGCCCGACCGTCCCAACCTCCGCGATCCAGAACCATCCCAGCCGATGGGCCTTTCCAAAGTAGAGTTCGAGCGCTGGCTGCCGAAGGCGATCGCGGCAGTCGAGAAGGCCAGGGCGATTATCGAAGAACGCCGCGACCCGCCGGATGACTCGCCATAACAGCTAACATCCGACTTGATCTTCGTCAGCTCCCGCGCCGTTTCCGCGTCGATCGCAGCGAGATCGAGATTTCCCTAGATCGAACGCTGCCGCGCGGATTCGCCACGCTTCTTCTTCACCTCGACGATGAAGGGTCGGCTCTGCCGCTTCATTTATTGCACCACCTTCGGATGGGAATCGGTCCGTTGCGGGATCGGGTCACATCTACGCTGGCCAAGGCCTATCGTCCACCCAACGCAACCATCGACCGCGGTGCCGCCCTGGACGGACGCCGATGCGAAAGCCAACTCTCCAGCGTCTCGCTCGCCGATGCAACGCGGGGTTCGGACAGCTCGAATGGCATGCCGAGTTCAACGCTGACAACGATCAGGCGCCCACTGTGCTTACGCCGCGGATCTTCGCAAACCCACAGCATGGTCACCGAAAAAGACGATCGCTGGTCACCCCTCACCATACCGTCATGGTCCAAGACAACGGGGATCCTTGTCCAACGCATGTCTGAATCGATGGCCGCCAATCGATTCACGGCATTGATGGAAATCTGAGATGTCGTTCCCAGCCTATGGAAGGGCCGGCATCTCCCCGTCACCGACCCGCCAGGTCCACGCACCCATCTCCGGCCGGTTCGCGACCATATCCTGCAACGAAGCCTCGAATGTTTCGTCCGCACCGGCGGGGACGACAAAGAGCGCGATCGGCTGCTGCCTGTTCTGGAGCAAAGCGTTGGCGATCGGCTGGTCGGTTTGCAGGTCGTAGCGCAATCCCTTCACGCTCTTCTCGCGAAGGCGGGCGAGCGCGTCGACCAGCCGCTTCTCCGGAACCGTCTCGTAAGGAATCCAGTTCTCGGACACCACCATCAACGCGACCTCCTCGACAATGGCGAGACCGGCCGGGTTCAATCCGAAGGTCGCGATCACTATCAGATGTGAGCTGGAATCTGCTCCCCACAGCGACAATTCTTTCTCGAAACGTACCGGCAAACGCCGATGTAATGCATCGTCGATGATGAAGGGAAAACCGGGCAGGTGCCTGATGACGAGTTTCTGACCGGAGCGGGCAGGAACAATCTCTTTCACCTCGCCGACCAGGACCAGCAGCTTTCGTGGGCCGGATTTCGGCGGGAGCGCAGGTGCAAGAACCGCATTGCGACGCTGCTCGATCGCTTCCTTGTTCTCGGCGCGAAATGGCTCGGGCACGAACAGGATATCCGCGAGCGGCCCGCCCCTCACCGTCATTTGCCCGGCAGCCTCGAGCAGATGCCAGCGGACATTCCACCAATGTCGCTTGCCAGCCCATCGGGATGTCCAGACCGTCAATTCGGCCTCGTGCCACAGATAATGGAGGAGGCCACGCAGCGACATCCTCCTGGGGTCGGCGGCTACACTGGCGGAGCTCTGGCCAGCAGGCGCGGACGCTGCCCGGCTCCCCGTCTTCGACAGGCTGAAATCGAGTTTCAAAGCCGCCAAGCCGCTTTGCGGATCGAGCTGTATCGCGCTGCCCATCAAGGCGCCCAGGCCGGACAGCTCGTAAGGCGATTCATATGAATCACAGGATGGATCATGCCCGCCGCCGCTCAGCGGCATGCGCTTGATCAGGTGAAGGTCGCCGATGCGGGCGATGTACATCGGGCAGCCCGGCTCGCGGCACAGGCATAGCGGACGCTCGGTGCGGGCATAGGCGTTCGCCAGCGCCGCCTGCAGGTCAGGCGCTGCCTCCTCGTAGACCTCACTGCCAATTCTGAACCGTCGCATCACCTCCGCAGCTCCAGGTCGCCGCCGCATCCCTGTGCGCGCATCAAGTCATGGGTTTGCGCAGAGCGCAACCCGTTTGTTGGATCGGCGCCAGAGGCAGAGGGGAGCGGGGAGAAGCGCGGCCCGGCTGGCGCGGAGAGAGTGCCGGCGCGGGCGCCTCCCCTCTCGCGAAGGACATCTCCATGAACATCGTTTCGACCACACCTGCCGTTGCGCGGACTGCCGCTCCCCTCGACGCGCCGACGCCGGCCTCCATCAACAACGCCCAGGCAATCTATCAAGCGGCAATGCGGCTTCTGCCTTTCCTCGAGCAGGGCAAGCCTGTCACCACCGCCGCACTGCGCACCGCCATGACGACAGGTTTTGGCGGCAGCGATGCGCAAGGGTTCTGGGTCTGGAAGGACGCCTATGAGGCGCTCGAAGTCGCCCAGGTGCTGTTCTTGCGCCGGTTCGGCCCTGCGATCCTGTCCCGGTCCACCACGCCCCAGGCAACGCTGGCGATGATCAAGCGCATCGCCGACCTTCTTCCCACCCATACGCGACGGTCCGACGAGAGCCAGGCCATGCAGCAGCTGTCGACGCCCTTGCCGCTTGCCTTCGTGACAGCGCACGCCGCGGCGATCGCATCTTGCGACCTCGTTCTCGAACCCTCGGCCGGCACCGGTCTGCTCGCCGTCCATGCCGAGATGGCGCGCGCCTCGATCGCCCTCAACGAGCTTGCCGCGACGCGGGCCGATCTCCTCGGCCTGCTGTTTGCGCGCATGCCCGTCTCTCGGCACGACGCTGCCCATATCGACGATCATCTCGAACCTGCGATCAAGCCGTCCGTCGTCTTGATGAATCCGCCCTTCACCGTCGGCGCCTATGTCGACGGCCATGTCGCCGATGCGGCATGGCGGCACCTCTCCTCCGCATTCGCACGCCTGCGTCCGGGCGGGCGCCTGGTCGCCATCACCGGCACCGGGCTGTCTTCGGAAAGCCCCAAATGGCGGCCGGCCTTCGAACGGTTGCAGCAGCAGGGCACCATTGTCTTCACCGCAGCGATCGACGGCCGTGTCTATGCCCGCCATGGCACCACCACTGAGACCCGCCTGACAATTATCGACAAGGTACCGGCCACCGACCCGACCGGCTTCATCCGGTCGCCCGGCAAGGCCGCAGATGTCGAAACGTTGCTCTCCTGGATCACGGATCTGCCGCCCCGGACACCGGGCGGCTTTCCGGATTCGATCGGCGCTCTGTCGCACGGGATCCTGAGGAAGGCAGCAGCGCACATGGGTGCCCGATCGGGGGCGAGAGCCGCACCCCTCGCTGTCTCAACGGCTGCTCCGAAGGCCATCCAACCGTTCCGCCCGATTGCGCAGGCGAAACCCGCCCGCCAGGTCAAGGCAAACAGCACGCCGGCGGTCCCCCTCGCCTATGAGCTACGCGACTGGATGCCGGAGGAGGGCGGCCGGCTCACCGACACGATCTACGAACCCTACGCGCTCCAGTCGATCGACATTCCCCGCGCAAAACCGCATCCGACGCCGCTCGTGCAGTCGGCCGCAATGGCCGCCGTGGCGCCGCCAAAACCTTCCTATCGCCCGCTTCTTCCTGATGAGATCATCGACGAGGGCCTGCTGTCGGACGCCCAGCTCGAAAGCGTCATCTACGCCGGCGAAGCCCATTGCGGCTATCTCGCCGGGACCTGGACGGTCGACGAAACCTGCGATGTCGTCTCGGCCGCGCCAGAAGGTGCTGCGAACGCTGTCCGCTTTCGCCGTGGATGGTTTTTGGGCGATGGAACCGGCTGCGGCAAGGGACGGCAAGTCGCCGGCATCATCCTCGACAATTGGCTGCAGGGCCGCCGCCGTGCAATCTGGATTTCCAAGTCGGACAAATTGCTTGAGGACGCTCAGCGCGATTGGGCGGCACTTGGCCAGGAAAAACTCCTCGTCCAGCCACTGTCGCGCTATCGGCAGGGCACGCCGATCCGCCTTGCCGAGGGCATCCTGTTCACGACCTACGCCACGCTCCGCTCGCAGGAACGGGGAGGCAAGAAATCCCGGATAGCCCAGATCCTCGACTGGGTTGGACAAGAGGCGAGGGCCGAAGGCCCGGCGGGGACTGGAGAGAAGCCGGCGAGGAGGGACGAATGCCCGACGGGGAACAGAGAAAACTCGGCGGGAAGGAACGAAGGCCCGACGGGGATTAAAGAAAGCCAGACAGGGATTGGAGAAAACCAGTCGGGGGCCAAAAAATCTTTCGATGGCGTCATCATCTTTGACGAGGCGCACGCCATGGCCAATGCCGCTGGCGGCAAAAGCGAGCGTGGCGACGTCGCGCCCTCGCAGCAGGGCAGGGCGGGGCTGCGGCTGCAGCACGCCCTTCCCGACGCGCGCGTCGTCTACGTTTCCGCGACCGGTGCGACCGCCGTCGAGAACCTCGCCTATGCGCAGCGTCTCGGCATCTGGGGCAGCGAGGATTTTCCATTCGCCAACCGAGCCGAGTTCGTGGCAGCAATCGAGGACGGCGGTGTCGCGGCGATGGAAGTGCTCGCCCGCGATCTCAAGTCGCTTGGCCTCTATACGGCGCGTTCGCTCTCCTATGACGGTGTCGAATACGACTTGCTCGAGCATGAGCTGACCGACGAGCAGATTCGCATCTACAACGGCTATGCGGACGCCTTCCAGGTCATCCACAACAACCTGACCGCCGCACTCGAGGCGACCAACATCACCAGTGAGTCCGGCACGCTGAACCGCAACGCCAAGGCGGCGGCGCGCTCGGCGTTCGAGAGCACCAAGCAACGTTTTTTCTCGCATTTGATTACCTCGACGATGACGCCGACCCTGATCGGCGCGATCGGACAGGATCTTGCCGATGGCCATTCGGCAGTCGTGCAGATTGTCTCGACGGGCGAAGCGCTGATGGAACGACGCCTTGCCGAGATCCCGACCGAGGAATGGTCGGACCTGCATGTCGACGTCACGCCGCGCGAGTATGTCGGCGGGTACTTGATGCACTCCTTCCCCACCCAGTTGTTCGAGGAATATTCGGACGCCGAAGGCTATGTCTGTTCGCGGCCTGTCCACGACGAAGATGGCAACCCGGTTCAATGCCGGGAGGCTGTTCGCCGGCGCGACGAGATGATCGAAAAACTCGCATCGCTGCCGCCGGTCGGTAGCGCGCTCGATCAGATCATCCATCACTTTGGCGCCGACACCGTCGCCGAGGTGACCGGCCGGTCCCGCCGCATCGTGAAGAAGACCGGCCGCGACGGCATCGACCGGCTTGCCGTCGAGAATCGCCCTGGCTCGGCCAATCTCGCCGAGACCCAGAGCTTTATGGATGACGAGAAGCGCGTGCTGATCTTTTCGGACGCCGGCGGTACCGGCCGTTCGTATCACGCCGATCTCGGGGTCAGGAACCAGAGGCTGCGCAAGCACTATCTGCTCGAGGCCGGCTGGCGCGCGGACAACGCCATCCAGGGTCTCGGGCGGACCCACCGCACAAATCAGAAGCAACCGCCGCTGTTCCGGCCCATGGCCGCCAATGTGAAGGCCGGCAAACGCTTCCTGTCGACGATCGCCAGGCGGCTTGACACGCTGGGCGCGATCACGCGCGGCCAGCGCCAGACCGGCGGGGCAGGGCTGTTCCGTGCCGAGGACAATCTCGAAAGCCCCTACGCGCGGGCCGCACTTCGCCAATTCTACATGCTGCTGCATCAGGGCAGGATCGAGGGCTGCTCGCTCACGACCTTCGAGACCGTGACCGGCCTGTCGCTGACGACTGACGAGGGCGGGCTGCGCGACGAACTGCCGCCGATCACGACCTGGCTCAATCGCCTGCTGGCGCTGCGCATCGAAACCCAGAACCTGCTGTTCGAGGTGTTCGAGCAGTTGATGGCGGCGAAGGTCGAGGGCGCGATCGCTGCCGGCTCCTATGACAAAGGTCTGGAGACGATCACGGCGGAGAGCATCGTCGTCACCGATCGCCGCACCGTCTACTCGCACCCGGTCTCGGGCGCGCAGTCGCATGTGCTGACCGTCGCGCGCAAGGACCGTACACGGCCGCTCAGCCTCGTCGACGCGCTGGCCATCGTCCGGGCGGAACCGCAAGCGGTTCTGTTGGTGAACACGCGATCGAACCGCACGGCGATCCGGGTTCCCACGGCGAGCCTGATGCTCGACGACGGAACCGTCGAACACCGAGTGCGCCTGCTGCGGCCGACGGACGAACTGCGCTTCGGTCTCGACGCCCTTGCCGAGACCCACTGGCAGCCCGCCGACCGAAAACTGTTCTGCGAGCTGTGGCAGGCAGAAGTCACCGCCGTCCCGGAGTTCACCACCAGCACCTTTCACATCGTGACGGGTCTGCTGTTGCCGATCTGGCGTCGGCTGCCGGATCATGATTGTCAGGTCTACCGGATCCAGACCGATGCCGGCGAACGCATCATCGGTCGTCACATCGCGCCGACTCTTTTCGCGACCATGTTGCGCAATCTGGGGTTCGACGATGTACCCAAGCTCGCGCCGGAAGATGCCTGGACCGGGCTTGTCGACGGACGGATCGGACTGCAACTCGCCGATGGCCTGATTCTGCGCCGCAGCCGCGTCATGAACGACTACCGTGTCGAATTGATCGGCTTCATCGATGCCATGGTTCCCCGGCTGAAGGCGCTGGGACTGATCGCCGAGATCATCTCCTGGAAGCTCCGGCTGTTCATCCCGACGACCGAGGAAGGGTCCTCCATCCTCGCCTCCCTCTTCGATCGCCACACGCTGGTTGGCGTCACCGACCGTACCTCGGCGGCTTGAGGGGAGGCGATCATGACCGCCTCGGCCTCCGAGCTGGCACGCCGCCTTGGCGATCATGCCGAGGCGGTGTGCCGCGAATATCTCTCCAAGGGCCATCGCTCGGGCAATTACTGGATGGTCGGCGATGTCCGCAACACACGCGGCCGTTCCATGCATGTGCGGCTCAAGGCGGTTGGCGGCAAGGCAGCCGGAAAATGGGTCGACGAGTCATCGGGAGAATATGGCGACCTGCTTGACGTCATCGAGCAGAGCTGTGGTCTGGTCGACTTCCGCGAGGTCGCGGATGAAGCACGTCGCTTCCTCTCCATGCCGCTGCCACCGCCCCAAGCTCCTGACGCGCGGCGCCAGCTAGCCGCGAAACGCGGCTCTCCCGACGCCGCGCGTCGCCTGTTCGGCATGTCCCAGCCGATCGCCGGCACGTTGGCCGAACGCTATCTTGCCGGCCGCGGCATTCTGCTCTCCCCACGTGAGCGTGCCCTGCGCTTCCATCCCGGCTGTTACTACAGAGATCTCGTAACGGGCGAGACGCGGACGCTTCCTGCGCTGATTGCCGCTGTCACCAACCTCAACGGGCAGACCACAGGCCTGCAACGCACCTGGCTCGATGCTTCGGGCAACGGCAAGGCGCAGCTCGCCGATCCCCGCCGCTCGCTCGGGCATCTTCTTGGCAACGCCATATGGCTCGGCCACCAGCCCGGTGCGCCCGTCATGGCCGCCGGCGAGGGGTTCGAGACGATGGCGTCGCTCCGGACGGTGATGCCGGCGCTGCCGGTTGCCGCCGCCACTTCGGCCAATCACCTCGCCGGCCTGACCTTGCCGCCTGGCTGCCGTCGCCTCTACATCGCGGCCGATGCCGATGCCGCCGGCCGGCACGGCATCGAGCGTCTCAGCCAGCGAGCCGGCGAAGCCGGGATCCTCGCCCTGGTGTTGCGGCCGCAGCTCGGCGATTTCAACGACGACCTGCGTCATCTCGGCCCGGCCCATCTCGCGGCATGGCTCAGTGACCAGCTCGTCCCGGAGGATGCCCGTCTCTTCCTGCCGCCCGGATGAATGGGTCGGGCCGGCACGCGGGCCGGCGCGGCGTCGCCGGACAGCCTGCAGACATGGCGGCGCTCCACCAGAGAGGCCGCGCCCGCGGCCTGCCCGAGAGGCGACCCCTGCCACGCCCCGGTCACGGCCGCAACGGCGGCGCCGTGCGCCCCGTGGGCGCCCGCCGGCGGGGGGGGCGCCGCCGGGGTGGGGGGGGGGGGGGGGGGGGGGGGGGGGGGGGGGCGCGGGGGGGGGGGTGGTGGGGGGGGGGGCTCGGGGGCCGGGCTGGGGGGGCGGGGGGGGGGGGGCGGGGGCCGGGATGCGCTGTCAGGCCGCGATGGGCGCGGCCACAACCGACGGAGACACGCCGTGACCTACGAGCTTCCTCTCGACGACGCCTACGAGCCCTACCACGCCTCCTCGCCGACCGACCGCGTCATCCTCGAACTGCAGATGTACGGCCACCGTCCGCATCAGGACGAACCTGATCCTCGGCCACTTCCCGACGACGAGGTGATCCGGACTGGCCTCGCCGGGATCGTCGAGACCTTGGCCGGCATGCTCGGCGACACCAGGCTCGAACCCGATCTCGACGACCTGCTCTGGTCGTTCGCAAACGTCTTCCACCGTGCCGCCGAGCGCGTCGCCCGCAGCCTCGACCGCAACGAGGAGGCCCAGCGCTTGAGCCAGCAGGAACAGGACGGTTCCGAGGTGAAGTCGGTCGAGCTGGAACGGCTCACCGCCGAGGGCATCACCTACATCGAGCGCCGCAACGTGCTGGAAATCATGCGCGATGAGGCTGCCGACCTCTACGAGGCACAAACCGGATCGGCATGGCGGCCGCGCACCGGCTCCAAGGTCTCCCACCAGGCGATGACCGCTTCGGTGATCGACTCCAGAGACTTCCTCGCCGCCCGCCGCCACGCCGAAACCGAGGTGCTCGTTCCTGCCGGCACCAAGATTGCCTTCGCCGGTGGTCTCGACTGCAACGATCACGACCGGATCTGGAACGCGCTCGACAAGGCCCGCGAGAAGCATCCCGACATGGTCCTGCTCCACGGCGGCAGCCCGCGTGGCGCCGAACGCATCGCCGCCTGCTGGGCCGAGAACCGCAAGGTCACCCAGATCGCCTTCAAGCCGGACTGGACCCGGCACGCCAAGGCGGCTCCGTTCCGCCGCAACGACCAGCTTCTCTCGGTGGTGCCCTACGGCCTGATCGTCTTTCCCGGCTCCGGCATCACCGAGAACCTTGCCGACAAGGCGCGTCGGCTCGGCATCCCCGTGTGGCGGTTCGCGGAGGACGGCGCGTGAGCGCCGTTTTCTTGCAAATCTAGAAAATCCAGATAATATGGAGATCGATAAGGAGTCCAGCCATGCGCCAGTTCACGACGGGGGATCTCAACAAGCAGGTTGGCGACGTCACCGACGTTGCCAGCCGCGAACCCGTTATTCTTACCAAGCACCGGAAACCCCGGTTCGTGCTGATGAGTTACGAGCACTACGAACGGATGCGCATCGGCGGCGATCCCCGCCGCGCATACCGTGTCTCCGAGATGCCGGAGGAACACACGGAACTCTTCGCCGCCGAGATCGACCGATTGGCGCGCGGGGAAGGATACGATGAGGAGCGGTAGATTCCTGCCTGGTCAGGTGATCTCCTACCCGTATCTTTGGGCATGGCAACACGAGCGCGGCGAAACGGAAGACCGCAAGAGCCGGCCCACCTGCGTGGTCATCGCTGTCCGCGGCGCAAGAGATGGCCTGACCCATCTCGCGCTCCTGGCGATAACCACCCAGCCACCAACCAGCGATCGGGTCGGTTTGGAAATCTCCACTATCGAGTGCCGCCGCGCCGGTCTGACCGATCTCAAACGCTGCTGGATCGTGGTTGACGAATACAACTACGATATTGCCGAACGCTCCTGGTACATCGAAGCCGACGGTAAGCCCCTCGGTCGTTTCAGCAAGGCATTCATGATGAAAATCGCAGGCGCCTTTATCGAAGGGCGCAGCGAGGGCCGCCGCGTCAGCCGTCTGGATTGACGTTCTCTTTCGCGGCCATGCGCTCGATCCAGGACGTGAGCCTCTGGCTGGCCGACAAAGACCACTAGCTCCAAGCGCGAAGCGCAACTAGCCAGATGCGCGTAGCGCCTCCGGCAGCTGCAGGATCCGGGCGCGCCGGCCTGCGGCCGGCCGGGCTCTCGTCGCGGCGTCCCGCCGCTTCCCGAGCCAGCTTTGCCGTCTCGGCCTTCGGGTGACGATCCCTCGCGCAGGGCCAGGGGAGAGGGCGGCCGGCGCGGGGCGGGGGACGCGGGAGAGAAGGGAAAGTCACCATGTCGATGATATTCATAGGTGGATCACGCGACATATTCGAGCTGCCGGAACCTGCCATCGCTCGCATCGGCGCAATCGTTGCTGCCGAGCACGGCGTGCTGGTTGGCGACGCGCCTGGAGCCGATGCCGAGGCGCAGGGCCTGCTCGCCGGCTACAAGTACGAGCACGTCGGGGTCTTCCATGCCGGCAAGGAACCCCGCAACAATCTGGGCGACTGGGCCGCCTACCATGTTCCTTCTCCTGAAGGAGCTCACGAGCACTGGTTCCACGCCGCCAAGGACCGGGAGATGGTGCGGCGCGCCGACTTTGGGATGATGGTCTGGGACGGCGCATCACCGGGCACGGCCGTCAACGTGCTTCGGCTCGCCATCGCGAACAAGCCGTGCGTCATTTACGATCTGGCCAGGGGCCGGATGGCGACCACGTACAATGTGGAAGACTGGTGCGCGATGCTCCGCCATGCTGATCCGGACATTCGCCGCCAAGCCGAAGCCCGCATGACGCCGGATGAGCGTCTAACGTTGCCAGGATGATGGATGCGGTCCTGCCGACAGGCCCTGCGGGTTCAATCCGATATGTGATCCGGCTCCTCGCCGCCTAACCACTTGTATGAGCGGACGGAGCCGGCCCCTTTCGAAACCGGTCCACGCGCAGAGCCGCGGGGCGTTGTACGGATGGTTCATCTTGACCCGTCTCGCATCTGAAGCGGGTGAAAGTGTGCCGAACATCCTGGCTTGCTTGGTCATCCAACCTGGCTGCGAGGCATCGCCCAGAGGGCGTGAAGTTCGCTGCCAGTCGGCTCCGATCTCGAAACCGCTGTGACGCCATACCGAACGCGCTAGGCGGTTCACGCGCCATGCTGCTGTTTGAGGCATTGACGACGCAGGCGACATGACCCGAGAGGCTGCAGCCTGTTCCTGCGATCCGGCAGCATTGCGTCGGCGGTCAAGCGATGGCGGCCTGAGGTCTTGTCCATCTGCCGCATCCGGGGCCATTCCCGTTTCATGTCGCCTTTGTAGACGACCGCCTGCTTTGTGCGGTCAACCCCCGTTGGGGGTACACTCGGCGAATATTCAGGAAAATTCGATTTCTGTTTTTTGTCTGCGGGCAGGCGAAGGGCCTGCCCGCTATTTTTGGGCAAATAGAATTTTCCAGAATTTTCGCCGAGATGACCGCAGCAGGACGGCCCTCTCCTTTGGCGCCATCGGGAATGGTCCCGATGCAACCGAAGGAGAACTACCATGGCCACCACGATCGCAAACCTCACCACCAAGGCCGACGGCTCGATGGAAGGCGTCTTCGCCACGCTCCGGGTCAATGCCCCGATCACCCTCATCCCGAACACCAACAAGTCGCGCGAGGACGCCCCCGACTACCGGATCGTCAACAAGCGCACGGGCTTCGAGATCGGAGCCGGCTGGCACCGCATCTCCCAGCGTTCGGGCGAGGAATACCTCTCGGTCAAGCTGGAGGCCCCCGAGATCGGCGTCATCTTCGGCAATCTCGCTCCCGCCCCGGGTGGCGAGGAAAACAAGAAGGTCATCCTCTGGAACAACCCCCAGTGAGGCATTGGTGGCCGGCCCCTCGAGGGGCCGGCTTCCCCACCGGCAAAAGGAGGTTGCAATGAGCCGCTACACCATCACTGTCACTGGCACCGTCACCGGAAAAGTCCGCTCGGATCCAGACGCTGTCATCGGTTACGACCCACCGCTTCGCACCTACTTCCTGCAAGCGTTCCCCCACGAAGTGACCGACGAGTCCGCGCTCTGGCTTGGCACCCGCGATCACGCGTCCGAAGCGCTTGAGGATCTTCGCCATGCAGCCATCTCACACGGCTACGACTTCATGCCGCTGTCGCCCAAACTGACCGCAAAGCTGGTCGACGACAAAGCGGCAGCCAGCGGGCGTCCGGTGCGAGACGCAATCCTCGGCGAGGTGCTGAAACACCTCAACCAACCCAAGTAGGCAAACACGTCTCAAGGGCCCCCGACGGAGTGCTCCGTCGCGGGCCCTTTTTTTGCGCGTCGCAAAAGAGCCACGAACATCACCCGTCGCGGCATGCGATAGCGACTCCCGACCGCTGATTATTCCTTCGGCAGTTTGTGCTTATGAATGCGGATATAATCCTGCACAGCCTTTCGCAGCAGTTCGGTCATGCTGTGCCCGTTGCTGATCGCCAGCAACTTGAACTGCCGCTGCTCCGCAGCCGTCAGGTAGTAACCGCAGCGGATCATCTCCTCCTCGCGAATCTTCTTTCCGGCGATGGGGTCCTTTTTCTGACCCTGCCGCAGCAGCTTGCGAAAATCGGGCCCGGCTGCCGGGGACGGCTTTGTCGGTTCCTGCATCTGTGGCGTAGCTTGCTGCCTGGTCCCTGACGTCTCGACCTTTGGTGGGATGAACAGGCTCGGCAGCGCTGGCGGCTGCGTGGAGATGGCCTTCATCATGCGGGCTTTCTTGTCGTCACCGGGTTTCGGCGCGGTTTCTTCACTCATGCCGCGTTCCTTGTGGCTTCGATGAAGGTTTGCAGAAGGTCGTCAAAGACCCCTTCGCTCTCGGCAACCGCCTTCGCGTCAGGCAGCTCGGGGCTGTAAAGGGTCTGCCCGGTCTGAAGGTCGCGGTAGGCAACGCGATTGTGCAGGACGTGTTCTGCAATGGGCGTGCCGTTGGCCTGGATGATGGCGCGCAGTTCGGTCAGAGCTCGCGCCCTGCCATCGATGATGGTCTGCTTGGTCAGCACGAATATCGCTGGCAACGGTCTCCCCCGGCTCTCGACCGCCAGTGGGATGTAGTGGTCGGTGATCTGGATGGCGGCGGTCACATCGTCGAGGGCAAAATAGACCGGCACGACGACAATATCGGCGGCGAAGAGCCCGGCCATGAGGTTATCGTTTGTGGTGCCTTCCGTATCGATCAAGACGACCGAGCGTTCACCGTTGTGAGTGGCTGCCGCGCGGAGGATTTCCTGCGGGGTCATCGCGCTCACTATCTGGAGCGTGTCAGGACAATTGCCAGCGTCGCCCAGCATCTGGAACCAGCGATTCATGTTCTGCCGCCGATCGCCGTCGATAAGGGTGACCGAATAGCCCCGATGCAGCGCGACGGATGCGAGGGCGCGCAGCATCGTCGATTTGCCAGTGCCGCCCTTGGGGATCGCAGCGGATATGATCATGGGGGCCTCCTTCCGGCGTTGTCTCCTTGTTTCCATGTTAACATGGAAACAAGTCAACATGGAACAATATCACGGTCGAGACATGGTGACATAGTCAACGGGGAAGACTGGTTTGGCAACCCAGGCGCGCACCAATAAGGGCTCGTTCACGGTGCGGTTTTTGCGCAGCTGCTATCTGCAGCGAAGGAATAGGTCCGGTGGCCCATCGACTGCGCATTTCCGACTACGCATCAGAGGGCGGATGTTTCCATGTTAACATGGAAACAAGTCCTCAACGCATCATAGACACACTACATCAAGTCACGATGGAAACACATCGCGACCGGCCCGCTGCGGTTGACAACTGGGCTGGTGAGAAAGGAACGTCGGCTTTGTCCTTTTCCATCTCCTCTGGCAGGATAGCCTATTTTGTGATACACACAAAATAGGCGGCGCGGCCCTGTCGGGCCTTAGCGCCCGCAAGCGGGCTTGAGAGATGGATGCAGGCGCCCAGAAAGCAGCGGTACAGAACGCGTCACGACGCTACGGCGAGGTGACGCACATCCGGTTTTCGGCTGACGAGCTGGCCAACCTTAAAGCCATTGCGGAGCGAGACGGCGTTACCGTCAGCGAGGTCGTCCGGCGTCTGGTGCGGGCAGAGGTCGGGCATCTGCCTATCGCATCAGAGGCGTTGCGGCCGGCGATCGTGGACATGACCGATCAGCTGCGGCGCGTTGGCATCAATTTCAATCAGGCCGTGCGCGCCATGAACGACGGCCGTGTTGCCCACGATGAGGATCTTGAACAGGCGCTGGTCGCCGTGGGCAACCTGGTGCGGCAGTTTCGCGAGGAACTGAAGGCGATGACTGGCGGGTCACGCAAGGCGAGGGAGGCCAGGCCATGAGCGGTCGTCTTGCTGGCTACGCGGCCGAAATCGAACGCTATCTGCGGGGCGAGTCCGGCGTGAAGCGTGAGGAGCTCGACGACGACAAGTCCGTGACGGGCATCCGACGCGCGGCCGGTGAATTCCAGGTGATGAAGAGTTATGAGCGGACCGGTGGCGGCGGACGCCTCGGGCAAGGAGGCGGCTCGACGGCAGGTGGCGGCAGGAGCGCCCATTGTTCGTCGCCGGGAGGATTGGGGGCGGCGGGGAGCTCCATGTCCAGCAGGGCACCGAAGTCCACTGCTGCTGCGAGTTCGCCCAAGGCCGCTAGCGCGCCGATCATGATCTATGGCGTCACGCTCGCCGGTTTCCGGCCGGAAGAGGAGGAGGAAGACTGGAAGCGGCGCGGCGGCGGTGGTCGTGGTGCTGTTCGTCCGAGCGGTACGGCACGAGCGGCGCGGACGGGCTATCAGGCGCGGGCCGTGGCGGCACGGGCAGGCTATGCGGCGGGCGCGCAGCCTGCCGTGTTCAAGGTCATGCCCAATCCGCCATCGACCAAGGAAGCTGCCGCCCGGCTGCTCAATTACATCGGGAAGCGCGAGGACGAAAAAGGCGAGAAACACGACATCGAGATTTTCGACGAGGACGGGCAGGTGCTTGCGACAGGTGCCGCAAGAAAGGCGTTCCTGGAATCGTTTTGCGAGACGTTCGAACCGCCCTTGGAAAACACCAATTTTATCGAGGTTCGCTTCGATCTCGCTAGCGAGGTCACCGATGCCGCCTTGAGCGAGGCGCTGAGCAAGGCCTTCGGGGCAAAACCGTTCATCTATGCGCAGGATGGACAGACGGTGGAGGTTTACGCGCATACCGATGAGCGGGCCGGACCGCTTGCCAAGGTGCTCGCCGGCGGTCGGGAAAAAAATTCGCGCAGCAAGGCGCTCGACAAGATCGAAGCGCGCCTGTCTGAAGCCATGGGCGAGGCGGGGGTGGTCGCCAAGGCAGAGGTAACGGCGGCCGTGAGCCGTGAACCCAAAGCGAAATATTTCCTGCAGAAGTTCATCCGCACCCACAGCCACATCCGCCACGCAAATGGCGAGCCTGTGCCTGCTGTGAAAAGCTCCACCAAGGCGGCGGCTTCGATCTATGAACAATGGCGCCCGCAGTTTTCGGGGCGTGAGCGGCGCAATGCCTATCACCTGCTTTTCTCGGCAAGAGCCGGCACCGATGCCAACGCCGTCATGGCTGCGGCGCGCGCCGTGCTCGAGGAGCGAGCGCCAGGATACAAGTTCGTCCTGGCGCATCACAAGGACACCAAGCACGTCCATATCCATGCGATGGTGCAGGCACGCTCTGCCGACGGCGAGCGCCTCAAATTCAACAAGCCAGATCTGGTGGCCTGGCGCGAGGCCTTTGCTGAAAAGGCACGCGAGAACGGCATTGCGATGGTGGCGACGCGGCGCATGGACCATGCGATGACGCGTCCGTTCACGAAGGAGCATGCCGGAGCCTACAGCCGCGCCCAGAGCGATCCGCGCTACCAGGTCAGCGCCAGGACGATCGAGCGGGTGGAGGCCAAGCGGCAACGCCGTTTGGATGGGCAATCCCTTGTCGTGAACGGCGATGCTATCGCTGCCGCATGGCAAAAGACTGTGACGACGATGCGGGCCGCGGGCGTAGTCGGTCAGGCTCTCACGGCAGCGGAGTCGATCGGCAACAATTTTCTGCAGTTCCGTCGCGACCGGACAGGGGAGGGGCAGCCAGGTCCTGCCGCGGGTCGCGGAGCTGATCAATCGGGGCAAAAGTCTTTCCTGTCCCATCCCGGTATGAGAGAATTGAATGCACTGCTAGGAGATTTGAACATGGCGCAAACCCCCTTGGAAATGCGGCGTCAGATGGCCCGCGTCAATCAGGCTCTGGACAACATGCGCGAGACGCTGCCGCCGGCCCATCAAGGACAGTTCGAACAGTATCGTGAAGAGGTGAACGACAAGATGCACGACCGTCTCGCGCGGCTACAATTCGAGCGGCAGCAGCAGCGTCGTGGTGGTGGCGGTGGCGAGCCGATCCCCGAGCGCGAGCCGCGAGGGCGAGACCTTCCAACTCGAGACGATCCCCGCGAGCCGGAGCAGCCGCGCACCGGCACCGAGCAGGAGAAGGTGGCAGCCAAGCAGAAGGACGCCAACAAACAGAAGGCACGGCAGTCGGAAGAGCAGGACCGCAAGACCCAGCGCTCAAATGATAACGATTACGAGCGCTGAGCCGAGCTCACTGCCGCCTGCGGCTAAAGAGACCGAGAGTGTTAGTGACCTCATGTGCGAGGCCCATTTGGCGCCTACGAGATTCAGGATGATGGCCACGCAGATCTCACGCCGCGCATGATCTTGAAATCTGCTTTGTGCCGCATTGCAGGATGGACCGAAGCTAAGGCTGTGACAGGCTGGTTTTCAGGTCCGTCCAGGTAACCGCAGCGCCATTGGATCGATCGGTGACGGGCTCGAAGCCCGGTCGTAAGTTTGCTGATGGGTTAGGGTCCGGACTCATAACCGTCGGTCGACTGCGCTGGCGGCTCTGGTTGCCGTTAATCGCGGGGCGCTGAGCGGGGCTCGATAGGATCAACCGAACCTGCGATACTCAAGGCAATCTGTTGGAGTGATGATGCGCATCGTAACCCGTCTCACTGATCGGCTTAAACTGCAGCATCCGATCATCAGCGCGCCGATGGCATTCGCATCGGGCGGGGAACTCGCAGGTGCGGTCAGTTCAGCCGGAGGGCTTGGTCTTATCGGCGGCGGCTATGGCGACGCTGATTGGCTGACGCGAGAGTTCGAGCGATCTGGCAACCGACCTGTCGGCTGCGGCTTCATAACTTGGTCACTCGCCAGGAACCCGCGCCTGCTCGATAAGGCCTTGGAGCGGCGACCAAGTGCGATTTTCCTATCCTTTGGCGACCCGGCGCCTTTTTCGCCGGCGATACGGGCCGCCGGGGTCCCCTTGATCTGCCAGGTCCAGAGCCTCGACGACGCGCGCCGCGCTCTTGATGCCGGAGCCGACATTGTCGTCGCCCAAGGCGCGGAAGCCGGCGGTCACGGTGAGAAGCGAGCGACATTCACATTTGTTCCGGAGGTCGCGAACTTGGTACGGCGACGGGCGCCGGACACGCTCATCTGCGCGGCCGGTGGCATCGCCGATGGTCGTGGGCTTGCAGCGGCGCTGATGCTTGGCGCTGATGGCGTCGTGATGGGATCACGTTTCTGGGCCTCGTTGGAGGCTCTCGTTCATCCAAATCTGCACCAGGCTGCCCTTGCCGCGACCGGAGACGACACGGTTCGAACCTCGGTGATGGACCTAGCGCGCCGCCTGGATTGGCCATCGCGGTTTTCACTGCGCGTTCGGAAGAATGCTTTTACGGAAGCCTGGCACGGCAATGAGGCCCATCTCCTCGCCGACATTGACGCGCAGTCCGCTGCCTACCGGGAAGCGTGGGCAAGCGGCGATCCCACAATAGCCGCGATCATGATTGGTGAGGCCGCCGGCCTCATCCACGACATCGAGCCGGCGAGTGACATACTCCTTCGCACCGTTTCTGAAGCGATCACCCTGCTTCAGGGCGCAAGTTCGCTTCTGTTTGTCGAGGACAACTGTCACAGCCAGTAACTGACCGTAGCGGCTAGGCAGACGGCAGCGAGGAAGTTCGTGGCCGATCGATCGTATCTGGTGGCGATGCGGCGGAAATCCTTGAGCCGTCCGAACATGCGCTCGATGGCGTTGCGATCACGGTAGAGGAACGGGGAGAAGCAGTTCTTCCAGCGCCGGTTGGCTTCGGCGGAATGTTCGGCATCGCCCCTTTAGCCTAGACCTGTGGCGAATGGCATTGGTATCATAGCCCTTGTCGGCGTGCAGGATCGGGCTCTTGGGCATCTGCTCCAGAAGCAAATCTCCGGCGCTGCAATCGGCGACCTGGCCACCGGTCAAGAGGAAAGCGATCGGGCGGCACAGGCCATCGGTCAGGGCGTGGATCTTCGTGGTTCGCCCACCGCGCGACCGGCCGATCGCCTGATTTTGCTCCCCCCTTTGCCGCCAGAAGCGCAGCGATGCGCCTTCACGGCCGAAGAGTCGATCAGGACCTCAGCCGGAGGACCGCCAGCCGAGGCCAGGGCGTGGAAGATGTCGACCCAAACGCCTTTGGCAGCCCATCGGACAAAGCTATTGTAGAGCGTCTTTCTCGGCCCGTAGACTTGCGGGGCATCGACCCAGCGGCCGCCGGACTTGAGGACATGGACGATGCCGCTAATCGCTCGGCGGTCATCGACTCTTGGCTTGCCGCGCGTGTCGGTTGGCAGCAGCGCCTGCGGCCGCGAAACCTGCTCCTCCGTCAGCCAGAAATAATCGCGATTCATTTGTGGCCTCCCTTTGGAGACCGTGACTCATAAAACCACCGTCAGTGGAATCCCTTTATGGGTCCGGATCCTAGCCTGAAAAATTCATGGGGGTTGGTGGATGTGGCGCAAGCCGTTGAAATGACGTAGGATTTGGTTGCTTAAGCCGATCCGAACCATTTCCCGGAGACCACACCCACCATGAACGATCTTGCGCTG
>NZ_JAMYVG010000039.1:10000-30028 GCF_040323855.1 Mesorhizobium sp. M0028 | reverse complement strand
ACCATGAAGTTCTGGCCGAACGTCGAGCGGTCCTTGATACGATATTGGCTTGCCTCGACGGAAAGATTTCTACCCCCTCACCCGGGGGGGGGGGCGGGCGGCGCCCCCCCCCCCCGCCCCGGGGGGGGGGGGGGGCCCCCCGCGGCCGGCATCCCCGCGCTGACCGCAGAGGTGGAGAGCGCATCGCTGGTGCTGGAGACGCCGGCGGCACGCCTTGTCGCCCGTGGCGAGGAACGGCCCCTTCTGCTCGACGAAGTCGAAGCGCTCCTGGCGTCGGGGGCGCTGGTGGTGGATGCATGCCGCAATGTCGTGCGGGTCGCAGACACCGTCATCTCGCTGGCGACCCGCCCGGTGCTGTTCGCTGTTGCCCGCGCGCTGGCCGAAGCCTGGCCGAGGGACGTGGCAAGATCGACGCTTATTGCGCGCGCTTTCCGCGGAAAGGACGCGGACGAATCACATCGCGCGCGGTTACGGGTCGAAATCGGGCGACTTCGCGCGGAGCTTCGGAGCTTGGCCGATGTGAGCGCGACGAAGCGGGGCTTTGCCCTGGCGCCACGCCGCGCCGGCGAGGTCGTCGTGCTGGCGCCGCCCGTCGAGGACGATCATGCCGCGGTGCTCGCCTTCCTCGCCGACGGCGAGTCGTGGTCGAGCTCGGCCTTGGCGATTGCGCTTGGAGCCAGTTCGCGTACCGTGCAGCGGGCGCTCGAGCAACTCGCCCAGTCAGGCAAGGTGCAGTCGTTCGGCCGCGGGCGGGCGCGTCGCTGGATGACCCCGCCGGTGCCGGGTTTCCCGACAATCTTGTTACTCCCCGGCCCGCTGCCGGGCTACTAGCGTGGTATTATGAAACGATCCTCAGCCGAAATCCTCCGTGAATATGGACCCTTTCCGGGTGTCGACCACGTCGACGGCGTTACCTTCGACGGTGAGCATGTCTGGTTTGCGTCAGGTGACAGGTTGAACGCCTTCGATCCGGCGAGCGGCAAAGTGGTGCGCTCGATCGATGTCGCGGCACACGCCGGCACGGCCTTCGACGGCCAGCACCTCTATCAGATCGCCGAGGATCGCATCCACAAGATCGATCCGAAGAATGGCCAGGTGCTGGCGTCGATCCCGGCGCCCGGCAATGGCGGTGATTCCGGGCTCGCCTGGGCCGAAGGAACACTCTGGGTCGGGCAGCACCGGGGCCGAAAGATCCATCAGGTCGATCCCGAGACAGGGGCAATCCTTCGCACCATCGTTTCCAACCGCGTCGTCACCGGGGTCAGCTGGGTCGATGGCGAGCTGTGGCATGGCACCTGGGAGGGTGAGGAGAGCGATGTCCGGCGGATCGATCCTGAAACGGGAAAGGTCCTGGAGAAGCTCGATATGCCGCCAGGAACAGGCGTGTCGGGGCTCGAATCCGATGGCGGTGACCAGTTTTTCTGTGGCGGCGGAAACAGCGGCAAGATCAGAGCTGTCCGCCGGCCCAAACGAGGCTCCGCGGCCAGGATTTGAGTTTTCCACCTTCTCGGCCGGCCCTTTTGGCCGGTTTGGTTAGCCTAGGCTCGCGATCAATTTTTCGAGCAGGCGTGCCAGCATGACCTGCTCCGGGCGTATCAGGCCGGAAAGTATCTCGTGCTCGTTGGCAACGTGCGCGGCAACCGCCTCGTCGATCAAAGCGAGGCCCTTCCGGGTCAGTTGTACGACGATGCCGCGGCGATCGTCGGGATGCGGCCCGCGCTTGATCAGGCCGGATTTCTCAAGCCGATCGAGGCGGTTGGTCATCGCGCCCGACGTCACCATCGTCGCCTCGTACAGAGCGGTCGGCGTCAGCGCGTATGGCGGCCCGGAACGACGCAGCGTCGCCAGCACATCGAATTCTCCGGATTGCAGTCCGTAACTTGCAAACAGCGGCGCCAGCCGCTCCCGCGCGATCAACGAGGCAGCCTCGTTCAACCGTCCGAGCACGGCCATCGGCGAGACATCGAGATCCGGCCGTTCCTTTTTCCACTGCTCGATCGCTTTTGCTGCGCGATCCATGTCTCTCACCGTTATGTATCTTGACGTGAAGAATCTTTACCGTATCGTACCTCAGCTTGTGGTATCGGCCAAGTGCGAACAGGCGATGGGACGGCGATGAAATTTCTCTGGGACTCGGCGCTTGGCCTTCTGGTCGTCACCGGTGGACTGCTCGGCCTGACGCTGCCGTTCGGCAAGATCGCGACGGCGGCCGGCGTCCCCGCCATGGTCTGGGCCTTCGTCATCTCGCTTGGCGCCGGCGGCGTGCTTTTGTGCGCATTGCTGCTCAACGGGCAGCGCATGCGGCTTTCGCCGCACAGGCTGCGCTATTTCTTTGTCACCGCGGCCGTCTCCTACGCAATCCCCAATCTGCTGATGTTTTCAGCCATTCCGCATCTGGGCGCCGGCTACAGCGGCATCATGTTCACGCTGTCGCCGGTCGTCACGCTGGTGTTCTCGATGCTGCTCGGGGTCAGGCGCCCGACCATGCTGGGCATCGTCGGCATAGTCGTCGGTTTCGTGGGCGCAGTCATGGTGGCCGTGACGCGCGGGGAAGCGGGCCATCCGGCCGAATTTTTCTGGGTGGCGATGGGCCTGCTCATCCCGGTCAGCCTCGCCGCCGGCAACATCTACCGCACCGTCGACTGGCCTGAAGACACCGGCCCGATCGAGCTTGCCGTCGGCAGCCATCTGGCAGCAGCCTTGATGCTGCTTGCCGGCATTCTGATCCTGCTGGGCGGCAATGCATTCGGGTCGCTCGGCGGCGTGCCGCTGGTCGCTGCGGCACAGGCGGCATCAGCCTCGGCGATGTTCGCCTTCTTCTTCCGCCTGCAAGCGGTCGGCGGCCCGGTCTATCTCAGCCAGATCGGCTATGTGGCGGCGGCGGTCGGGCTGTTTGCCGGGACGCTCTTCCTCGGCGAGCGCTATCAGTTGCTGACCTGGGCCGGTGCGGTCATCATCACCGCCGGCGTGTTCATCACCACCAAGGCGCAAAGCCAGAAGACATATGGCCAGAAGGCGTAAGCTTCAGACGGATACCTTCTCCGCCAGCACCATGTAGTTGACATCCATGTCCTTCGACCGCTGCCAGCGGTCGGCGAGCGGGCTGTAGGTGACCCCGGTGCGGTCGATGACGGTCAGGCCGGCGCCGGCAAGCGCCTTTTCGAGTTCCTCGGGGCGCACCAGCTTGCCGAACTGGTGGGTGCCGCGGGGCAGCCAGCGCAGCACATATTCGGCGCCGATGATGGCCAGGCCCAGGGCCTTCAGCGTGCGGTTGATGGTGGCGACGAACATGATGCCGCCGGGCTTGACCATCTCGCCGCATTTGGCCAGGAACAGATCGACATCGGCGACATGCTCGACCACTTCCATGTTGAGGATGACGTCGAATTTTTCGCCGGCATCGGCCAGGTCTTCCGCGGTCATGGCGCGGTAGTCAACGCTCACGCCGACTTCCGCCGCATGCAGCTTGGCCACTTCGATGTTGGTGGCGGAGGCATCGGCGCCGACCACTTCGGCGCCAAGCCGCGCCATCGGCTCGCACAAAAGCCCGCCGCCGCAGCCTATGTCGAGGAAGCGCAGGCCTTCGAACGGCCGTGCCGCACGCGGATCACGGCCGAAGCGGGCCGCCACCTGGTCACGGATATAGGCAAGCCGGATCGGGTTGAACTTATGCAGCGGGCGGAACTTGCCGTTCGGGTTCCACCATTCGGCGGCAAGGGCGGAAAATCGTTCCACCTCTCCGGCATCGATCGTCGATCGTCGGGGCTCTGGCATGGCGTGGTCTCCTCGGACGCTAGGAAGTCGGGCGCAAGGCTGCGAATGTCAAGGCGCGAAATTCACCGCCGGCAGCGCGATGCGCGTGATGCCTGACAGCACCGCCTTTTGCCGGAGGCAATTGTGTCAGCACATGTCAGTTGATGGTGTCCCGGAAGGAAACACCAATGCCCTGGCGGACGAAGCAGAGACATGGTGATCGAAGGAGTGCACAACGATGCGAACGGTTGCTTCCATTCTTTGGCGCCGGCTTGACCAGGAAGGCCACGACGCTTGCCTGCTGTCGGAAGCGAGTTCCGGGTGGAACCTCAGGGGACACGCGCTTTTCGTCCAGGACGGCAAGCCGTGCAGCATCGCCTACGAGGTGGACTGCGATACCGGCTGGCATACGCGCTCGGCGCGTGCCGACGGCTTCCTCGGCACGCAAGAGCTGCATTATGGCATCGACCGGCTTACCGAGCGCCAATGGACGCTGAACGGCGAGCATCAAGCGGAAGCCGACGGTCTCATCGATGTCGATCTCGGCTTCACGCCTGCCAAAAACCTTTTGGCGCTCCGCCGTTTTGCCCTCGATGTCGGCACGGCGACGCCCGCCCCGGCGGCCTATCTGACATTTCCCGACCTGAGGCTGACGCACCTGGAACAGACCTATCAGCGCGTCGATGCAGCACACTACGCCTATGCCGCGCCGCTGTTCGGCTACAACGAGATGCTGGAGGTCTCGCCGCTCGGTTTCGTCCTCGATTATCCGCGCCTGTGGAGAGCCACGGCACTGCAGGGCTGAAGCGAGCGGCATTTGCCAACAAGCAGTGCAGGCGTGACACTGCGCTCGTGTGTCGCCTGGCCGGCAGCGGCGGCATGCCTTGCGAAACCGCGATCATTTGGCTAAGGAGGCCGCGCATTGAGCGTCCGGCCCGGTCGGACGCATTTCCGCTTTTCGGCCCTCGGTCCGGCATTCAGTCAAAGGCATTTCGCTTCCATGGCGCGCATCGTGATGAAATTCGGCGGAACGTCCGTCGCCGACATCGCCCGCATCCGCAATGTGGCGCGTCACGTCAAACGCGAGGTCGATGCCGGCCATGAGGTCGCCGTCGTGGTCTCGGCGATGGCCGGCAAGACCAACGAGCTCGTGCATTGGACGCGCGAGGCCTCGCCGATGCACGATGCGCGCGAATATGACGCCGTCGTCGCGGCCGGCGAGCAGGTCACCGCCGGCTTGCTGGCGATCGCGCTGCAGAATATCGGCGTGCATGCCCGCTCCTGGCAAGGCTGGCAGATCCCGATCAAGACCGACAACGCGCATGGCGCGGCGCGCATTCTCGATATTGACGGCGCGTTCCTGATCAAGCGCTTCGGCGAAGGCCAGGTGGCGGTGGTGGCCGGTTTCCAGGGCATCGGGCCGGACAACCGGATCGCAACGCTCGGCCGCGGCGGTTCCGATACCAGCGCTGTCGCCATCGCGGCGGCGGTCAAGGCCGACCGCTGCGACATCTACACCGATGTCGACGGGGTCTACACGACCGATCCGCGCATCGAGCCGAAGGCGCGGCGGCTGGCCAAGATTTCCTTCGAGGAAATGCTCGAAATGGCCTCGCTGGGCGCCAAGGTCCTGCAGGTGCGCTCGGTCGAGCTTGCCATGGTGCACAGGGTGCGTACCTTTGTGCGGTCGTCCTTCGACGATCCCGATGCACCCGGAATGGGGGATTTGCTCAATCCGCCGGGAACGCTTATTTGCGACGAGGAAGAGATCGTGGAACAGCAGGTCGTCACCGGAATTGCCTATGCCAAGGACGAGGCGCAGATATCGCTGCGCCGCGTCGGCGACCGGCCGGGCGTCGCCGCCGGCATTTTCGGGCCGCTCGCCGAGGCCAACATCAACGTCGACATGATCGTCCAGAACATTTCCGAGGACGGCAAGTTCACCGATATGACCTTCACCGTGCCATCCGGCGACGTCGACAAGGCGCTTGCCGTGCTCGAACGGCTGAAGGCGACGATCGGCTACGATGTGGTGCAGTCGGAAGCCGGCATGTCAAAGGTCTCGGTCATCGGCATCGGCATGCGCAGCCATGCCGGCGTCGCCGCCACCGCCTTCAAGGCGCTGGCCGACAGGTCGATCAACATCCGCGCCATTACAACGTCCGAAATCAAGATTTCGATCCTGATCGACGGTCCCTATACGGAACTAGCAGTTCGCACTTTGCATTCCGTCTACGGTCTGGATAAGCAGTAGCAGATCGAAAGTCTTGGAGCGGCCTTTATGCGTTCAATTGGACGCACGGCGCTCTAATTGAGTTGTTGCGTTTGTGCCGCTGTGCAGGGCAACCTGCACCGGCTGAAATGCTATTGGAGAAGAAGCCGCGATGCGTGATTCGGCCAGTGGCCCGCGCGTTTTGCTGAAACGGCTCCGCGAGCTCATGCAAGAGCCGCTGGAGCCGCAGGAGCGGCTTGACCGGATCGTGCGCGACATCGCCTCCAACATGGTTGCCGAGGTCTGCTCGCTCTATGTGCTGCGCGCCGATTCGGTGCTCGAGCTCTACGCCACCGAAGGCCTGAACCCGAACGCCGTCCACCTGGCGCAGCTCAGGCTGGGTCAAGGCCTGGTCGGCACGATCGCGGCCTCGGCGCGGCCGCTCAACCTTTCCAATGCACAGGAGCATCCTGCCTTCGCCTACCTGCCGGAGACCGGGGAAGAAATCTACAATTCCTTCCTCGGCGTGCCGGTGCTGAGGGCAGGGCGGACGCTCGGCGTCCTGGTCGTGCAGAACAAGACCATGCGCCATTATCGAGACGACGAGGTCGAGGCGCTGGAAACGACGGCGATGGTGATCGCCGAGATGATCGCCACCGGCGATCTGGAGCGGCTGACGCGCCCCGGCCTCGAGCTCGATCTGCGTCGCCCGGTAAGCTTTACCGGCCTGTCCTTCAATGAAGGCGTCGGGCTCGGCCATGTGGTGCTGCACGAGCCGCGCATTGTCGTCACCAACCTGTTCAACGAGGACAGCGAGGAGGAGGTCAGGCGGCTCGACGCGTCCCTCGGCTCGCTCAGGCTCTCCATCGACGACATGCTGGAGCGCCGCGACGTCGCCTTCGAGGGCGAGCATCGCCAGGTGCTCGAAGCCTATCGCATGTTCGCCAACGACCGTGGCTGGGTACGCCGGCTGGAGGAGGCGATCCGCAACGGCCTGACGGCCGAAGCGGCGGTCGAAAAGGTGCAGAGCGACATGCGTGCCCGCATGCTGCACATGACCGATCCGTATCTGCGCGAACGGATGAGCGATTTCGACGATCTCGCCAACCGGTTGCTGCGGCAGCTTATGGGGCGCGGACCGGAGGACGTCGCGGCCTCGCTGCCCAAGGACGCCATTATCGTCGCCCGCTCGATGGGTGCTGCCGAGCTGCTTGACTATCCCAGAGACAAGCTGCGCGGACTGGTGCTGGAGGACGGCGCGGCGACCAGCCATGTCGTCATCGTGGCCCGTGCGATGGGCATACCGGTCGCCGGCCAGATGAAGGGCGCCGTTTCCATGGCGGAAAACGGCGATGCCATCATCGTCGACGGCGAGGAAGGCGCGATCCATCTGCGCCCGCAGCCCGACCTCGAGGCGGCCTATGCCGAGAAAGTGCGCTTCAGGGCGCGGCGGCAGGAGGTCTACCGCGAGCTGCGCAAGAAGCCGTCGGTGACCAAGGACGGTGTCCAGGTCGATCTTCTGATGAATGCCGGGCTGGCGGTCGACCTGCCGCAACTGGCCGAAGCTGGCGCGGCCGGCATCGGCCTGTTCCGCACCGAGCTGCAATTCATGGTCGCCTCGACTTTTCCGCGCGCCGAAGCGCAGGAGCGGCTCTATCGCGACGTGCTCGAGGCGGCGCGCGGCAAGCCGGTGACGTTCCGCACCATCGATATCGGCGGCGACAAGGTGCTGCCCTATTTCAAGGGGTCGATCCAGGAGGAGAACCCGGCGCTCGGCTGGCGCGCCATCCGCCTGACGCTCGACCGGCCCGGCCTGCTGCGCACCCAGATCCGCGCACTGCTCAAGGCGTGCGGCGGGCGCGAACTGAAGCTGATGCTGCCAATGGTGACGGAACTCGGCGAGATCGTGCAGGCGCGCGAGATCATTGATCGCGAGGTGCGGCATTTGTCGCGCTTTGCCCATCATTTGCCGACCAGCCTCAAGGTGGGCGCGATGCTGGAGGTGCCGTCGCTGCTGTTCCAGCTCGACGAGTTGATGAAGGCGGTCGATTTCGTCTCGGTCGGCTCGAACGATCTGTTCCAGTTCGTCATGGCGGTGGATCGCGGCAACACCCAATTGTCCGACCGCTTCGACCCGCTCTCGACGCCGTTCCTGCGTGTTTTGAAGAAAATTGCCGACGCCGGAGCGCGCAACCATACGCCGGTGACCCTGTGCGGCGAACTTGCCGGCAAGCCGATTTCGGCGATGGCGCTGATCGGCCTTGGCTATCGCTCGATCTCGATGTCGCCGGCTTCGATCGGCCCGGTCAAGGCGATGCTGACGGAACTGCCGCTCAGCGAACTGGAAGCGTTCTTCGACGACAATCTGATGGCGCCGGCGCAAGGCCTGCCGATGCGGGCGCTGCTGCAAGCCTTTGCCGACGACCGCTCCATACCGCTATAGACTTCGCCATGATCAACCTGCCCCGCGACCGTATGGACCAAGTCGTCAAGCGTTTCGACATGCTCGAAGCGCAGATGTCGGCCGGGCCGGCGGCGGACGCCTATGTCAGGATGGCCTCCGAATATGCCGACATCCAGGAGATGGTGGCAAAGATCAGGGCGCTGCGCGCCGCGGAGCGCGAACAGGCCGATCTGGAGGCGATGCTCGCCGACAAGGGCACCGACGCCGAGATGCGGGCCTTGGCCGAGGCCGATCTGCCAGGGGTCGAGCATCGCATCGAGGCGCTGCAGCAGGACATCCAAATCCTGCTGTTGCCAAGGGATGCCGCCGACGAAAAGAACGCCATCCTCGAAATCCGCGCCGGCACCGGCGGTGACGAGGCGGCACTTTTCGCCGGCGACCTGTTTCGCATGTACGAGCGCTATGCCGCGGCGCATGGCTGGCGTTTCGAGACGGTGTCGGCCAGCGAGGGCGAGGTCGGCGGCTACAAGGAAATCATAGCCACCGTTTCGGGCAAGGGCGTCTTTGCGCATCTGAAATTCGAATCCGGCGTGCACCGCGTGCAGCGTGTGCCGACGACGGAGGCGGGCGGGCGCATCCATACCTCGGCGGCGACGGTCGCGGTGTTGCCGGAAGCGGAAGAGGTCGATATCGACATCAGGGCCGAAGACATCCGCATCGACACGATGCGCGCCTCGGGTTCCGGCGGCCAGCACGTCAACACCACCGATTCGGCCGTGCGCATCTCCCATCTGCCGACCGGCATCATGGTGGTGCAGGCGGAAAAGTCGCAGCACCAGAACCGGGCGAAGGCCATGCAGATCCTGCGCGCCAGGCTCTACGACCTCGAGCGCAGCAAGGCGGACGAGGAACGCTCCGAATCGCGCAAGTCGCAGGTCGGCTCGGGCGACCGCTCGGAACGCATCCGCACCTATAATTTTCCGCAAGGGCGCGTCACCGATCATCGCATCAACCTGACGCTCTACAAGCTCGACCGGGTGATGATGGGTGAGCTTGACGAGATCATCGACGCGCTGATCGCCGATCACCAGTCGAAGCTGCTCGCCGATATCGGCCTCGATGGCTGACGGCCTGCCCGGCACGCTCGCCTCACTGTTGCGGGAGGCGCGAAACCGGCTTACCGCGGCCGGGATCGCGGATCCGGCGCTCGATGCCAGGCTGATCGCCGAGCATTTTTCCGGCACGACCCGCACGCAGGCCATCGCCGATCCCGAGCAAACGGTCGATGCGGGCGTGAGAGCAGCGATCGATGCCGCACTGCGGCGGCGTATCGCCGGCGAGCCGGTGCACCGCATCCTCGGCTATCGCGAATTCTACGGCTTGCGCCTGTCGCTTTCGCCGCAAACGCTGGAGCCGCGGCCGGATACCGAAACGCTGGTCGAGGCTATACTGCCCTTCGTCAAGGCAGTGGCGGCACGCGAAGGCGGCTGCCGCGTCCTCGATCTGGGGACCGGCACCGGTGCCATCGCGCTGGCGCTGCTCAGCGCTGTCCCGGCCGCGACCGCCACCGGCGTCGACATTTCGCGAGAGGCGCTGGTCACGGCCATGCGTAATGCCGGGGAATTGGGGCTCGCCGGTCGGTTCACGGCGCTCAAATCCGACTGGTTTGAAAAAGTTTCTGGCCGGTACCATGTAATTGTCGCAAACCCTCCCTATATACCCTCAGACGACATTGGAAATCTGCAGGACGAGGTCCGCGGTTTCGATCCACGCCAGGCCCTGGATGGCGGCGTGGACGGTCTGAGCCCCTACAGGAAGATCGCCGCAGGAGCGGCAGCCTATTTGGAACTCCAAGGCAGGATTGCGGTCGAGATCGGCCATACGCAGCACCAACAGGTTACGGGGATATTCTCCGCGGCCGGGTACTGTCCGGTCGGGGTGTTTCGTGATCTCGGCGGAAACGACAGAGTTCTTGTGTTCGAACGGTGGAAGCCGTGATGCAGTGCGAAAAAAGCGCTTGGCAATACCGGGGAATGCGGCTAGGGTCGCCTTAACCGGATGAGACGAAGCAGGCAGTGCTCTTAGCGATTCGGTTTTCCTTGGAAATAGCTGCCTTCTTGCGCAAACGACGCCCAAGCTTCGTGCGGGAATCGTCCGGCAAGTGAAGTAACCGGAACAGGATGGCACGTGGCGCCAACGCAATTGATGCGGGCGAACGCCGGTGAAGGAACGAAACGGCTGGCCGCATGAGCGCCTCCGTTCGTGAAGAGTTTTTCGAAAATTTCAAAGTGAAGAGAGTCTAATGAGGCCACAACAGCAAAACAGGCGCATGCGCGGTCGCAACAACAATGGCGGCGGCGGCAACAACAATAACAACAACAACCGAAAGGGGCCGAATCCCCTGACGCGCAACTATGAGAGCAACGGTCCGGACGTGAAGATCCGCGGATCGGCTCAGCAGATTGCCGAGAAGTACGCAACCCTTGCCCGTGACGCGCAAAGCTCCGGCGACCGGGTGATGGCGGAAAACTATCTCCAGCATGCCGAGCACTATAACCGCATCATCGCAGCCGCTCAGGCACAGATGCCGATCCAGAACGCGCAGCAGAATCGAGACGATTTCGACGATGACGGCGACGAGGATCGCGACGAGTTCGACAATGCCGGCAACAACAATGCCAACGAGGCCTCGGCGTCGGCCAATCACGGTGCCGGCCCGCAGCCGGTCATCGATGGCACGCCGGCCGAACTGGCTCTGAACCAGGAAAACAGCCGCGACAATCGGGGCGGCCGCGATAACCGTGACGGCCGCGACAACAATGGCGGACGCCACCGCGACCGTCGCCCCAATGGCGGTTACGGTCAGAACGGCCAGCGCGGCGAATATGGCGCGCGCGGCGAGCAGCAGGGTGGCCAGCGCGTCGAACAACAGCCACAGCGCGACGAGATGCCGGCGCAGGCGGAGCCCGTGCCGGCCGCTGAGCCGGTCTTTGTGAGCGAGCCCGCACCGCAATTCGAAAACCTTTCGCCGGCGGGTCTCGCCGCCCAGGCCGAGCTCAACGAAGCTGCTGCCGAAAACAGCCCGGCCCGCCGCCCCAGGCGTCCGCGTCGTCCGCGCCTCGATGTCGAACAGGCAAATGGCGGCAACGACAATGCCGGCCCTGACAGTTCCGGCCCTGACCGTGCCGAAACTGGCAATGTCGATGCGGCGCCGGCTGAAGATGCCGGCGGTCAACCTATTATTGCCGACGTCGAGAATTGATCGAAGAAACGTTCAGGCGATCTTAGCGCATCCTTTACCCTGGACGGCGGAGAGAAATCTCCGCCGTTTTCCTTTTGCGCGCTCGGAATATTATGCGTTCGCCAGTGTCGAGGCGTCTTGAGGGTCCGTGGTTTGCGTCCCATATCTTGCGTGAACAGGATCCGGCTCGAACGGGCGGGTCCGTCACCGCAATCTGATCCGGTGCCGCGAAGCGGGCCGGTGACGGAAGGAGACAGGCATGAATCTTGAAAAATATTCCGAGCGCGTGCGTGGCTTTATCCAGTCCGCGCAAACCATGGCGCTTTCCCGCAGCCACCAGCAATTCACCCCCGAGCATATCCTCAAGGTCCTTGTCGATGACGACGAGGGCCTGGCTGCGTCGCTGATCGAGCGCGCCGGCGGCAATGTCCGTGACGTCAAGCTCGGCGTCGAAACGGCACTGGAGGCAATGCCCAAGGTCGAGGGCGGCAATGGCCAGCTCTACTTGGCGCAGCCGCTGGCAAAGGTGTTCTCGACCGCCGAGGAACTGGCCAAGAAGGCCGGTGACAGCTTCGTTACCGTCGAACGGCTTCTGCAGGCGCTTGCCATGGAAAAGTCGGCCAAGACCGCCGACATCCTGTCCAAGGCCGGTGTCACGCCGCAGGCGCTGAACCAGGTCATCAACGACGTACGCAAAGGTCGCACCGCCGATTCGGCGAGCGCCGAGCAGGGCTACGACGCGCTGAAGAAATACGCGCGCGACCTGACGGCGGACGCCCGCGCGGGCAAGCTCGATCCGGTCATCGGTCGTGATGACGAAATTCGCCGCACCATCCAGGTGCTGTCGCGCCGCACCAAGAACAACCCGGTGCTGATCGGCGAACCCGGCGTCGGCAAAACGGCGATCGCCGAAGGGCTGGCGCTGCGCATCGTCAATGGCGATGTGCCGGAATCGCTCAAGGACAAGCAGCTGATGGCGCTCGACATGGGGTCGCTGATCGCCGGCGCCAAATACCGCGGCGAGTTCGAGGAGCGGCTGAAGGCGGTGCTTTCCGAAGTCACGTCTGCCGCCGGCGGCATCATCCTGTTCATCGACGAGATGCACACCCTGGTCGGCGCCGGCAAGGCGGATGGCGCCATGGATGCGTCGAACCTGCTGAAGCCGGCGCTGGCCCGCGGCGAACTGCACTGCGTCGGCGCCACCACGCTCGACGAATACCGCAAGCATGTCGAGAAGGATGCGGCCCTTGCCCGCCGCTTCCAGCCGGTCTTCGTCAATGAGCCGACGGTCGAAGACACCGTCTCGATCCTGCGCGGCCTGAAAGAGAAATACGAGCAGCACCACAAGGTGCGCATCTCGGATTCGGCGCTGGTCGCGGCCGCTACGCTGTCAAACCGCTACATCGCCGACCGCTTCTTGCCGGACAAGGCGATCGATCTCGTCGACGAGGCCGCCTCGCGGCTCAGGATGCAGGTCGATTCGAAGCCCGAGGCGCTGGACGAGATCGATCGCCGCATCATGCAGCTCAAGATCGAGCGCGAGGCGCTCAAGGTCGAGAAGGACGATGCCTCGAAGGACCGGCTCGCCCGGCTCGAGAAGGAACTCTCGAACCTCGAGGAGGAATCGACCGAGCTGACCTCGAAGTGGCAGGCCGAGAAGCAGAAGCTCGGGCTTGCCGCCGACCTCAAGAAGCAGCTCGACGAGGCGCGCAACGAACTTGCCATTGCCCAGCGCAAGGGCGAATTCCAGCGCGCCGGCGAACTTGCCTATGGCAAGATCCCGGAACTCGAAAAGCAGCTGAAGCAGGCCGAAGCCAGGGATGGCAAGGTCGGCATGGTCGAGGAAGTGGTCGGCCCCGATCACGTCGCTCATATCGTGTCGCGCTGGACGGGGATCCCGGTCGACAAGATGCTGGAAGGCGAACGCGACAAGCTGTTGCGCATGGAAGACGAGGTCGGCAAGCGCGTCGTCGGCCAGGGTGAGGCGGTGCAGGCGGTGTCGAAAGCGGTGCGCCGTGCGCGCGCCGGCCTGCAGGACCCGAACCGGCCGCTCGGCTCGTTCATGTTCCTCGGACCGACGGGCGTCGGCAAGACCGAATTGACCAAGGCACTGGCCAGCTTCCTGTTCGACGACGAGAGCGCCATGGTGCGCATCGACATGTCGGAGTTCATGGAGAAGCACTCGGTCGCCCGGCTGATCGGCGCGCCCCCAGGCTATGTCGGCTATGAGGAAGGCGGCGCGCTGACCGAAGCGATCCGGCGGCGGCCCTATCAGGTCGTGCTGTTCGACGAGATCGAGAAGGCGCATCCGGACGTGTTCAACGTGCTGCTGCAGGTGCTCGACGACGGCCGGCTGACCGACGGGCAGGGCCGTACGGTCGACTTCCGCAACACGCTGATCATCATGACGTCCAACCTCGGCGCCGAATATCTGGTCAATCTCGGCGAGGACCAGGATGTCGACGTGGTGCGCGACGAGGTGATGAATGTGGTCAGGGCTTCGTTCCGGCCGGAATTCCTCAACCGCATCGACGAGGTGATCCTGTTCCACCGGTTGCGCCGGCAGGATATGGGCCGCATCGTCGAAATCCAGCTCAAGCGGCTGGAAAACCTGCTTGTCGACCGCAAGATCGCGCTTTCGCTCGATCAGGAGGCGATCGACTGGCTGGCGGCCAAGGGCTATGATCCGGCCTACGGCGCGCGGCCGCTGAAGCGGGTGATGCAGAAGGAATTGCAGGATCCGCTGGCGGAAAAGATCCTGCTCGGCGAGATCCTCGACGGCTCGACCGTCAAGGTCACCGCCGGGTCCGACCGGCTGAACTTCCGCTCGAAGCCGGCGGTCGTGGCAACCGAGGCGGCCGCCTGACTTCAAGCCAAAGCCTGTTCCATCCCGATGGAATCGGGATGGGCTCCTCTCTTCTTTTTTGACCATGATCTCATGGTCTACCATCATTGGCGGGGCGCAGATGACGCTGGACGATTATAACAGCTTCTGCGCCTCGCTGCCTTCGACGACCCATGTCGTGCAGTGGGGCGGCGCCCATGTCTGGAAAGTCGGCGGCAAGGTGTTTGCAATCGGCGGCTGGAGTGAAGGCAAAGAGCCGTTCGTCACCTTCAAATGCTCCGATATCGCCTATGACGTGCTGAGGGAACAGCCGGGCCTTCGGCCGGCGCCCTATCTCGCCTCGCGCGGCATGAAATGGATCCAGCGCCAGACAGGCGAAAGCATGGATGACGAGGCGCTGAAGGATTATCTGCGCGAAAGCCACCGTCTCGTCGCGCTGAAGCTGACGAAGCAGGCGCGCAAGGAATTGGGACTCATTGCCGGTTGATCTGCCAGAAATCCGCCATCTTCATGCCCGGTTCATATTGGAACCTTATCGTACGCAAGTGATTTGCTGGCGAAGGGGTTCGCGACCACATCGGCCCGAAATCGAGTTTTGATTTTCGCAAAGCACGATGCGGAGATTTAAAGCGTTAGAGTGTCCTTAAGCCCAAAAGGACGCGCGGCGCTCTTGAGAGACAATGCCGGCGGCGGCAATTACGGACCGGAGAATTTTGGCCATCATGTTGCGCACCATCTTTACCCTTTCAGCGCTTGCTGCCGGGCTGCTGGCTTCGAATACGATGGCATCGCCGATAGTGGATACTGCGCCACGGGTGGGTCGTGCTGCCGATGACGGCGGCATTCTTGTCGCCCAGAACGGCAATCTCGACATCTATTACGACGCCAGGGGAAACCGCGTCATCGTCGATGCGGAGACCGGCAAGGTTATCGCCATCCAGCCGCCGCAGACCAGGCTCGATCGCCGTGCCTTGCGCCGCGAGCGCCTGCGCAATCTCGGACCGGTCGAAGACGACCGCTATTATCTTGACGATCCGGAGGACACGGCGCGGTTCCGTCGCAGGCGGTTGGAAGACGAAGGCAGGGTCATCGTGCCGCCGGCTGACGAGTACGACCCCTATGGCGACAATTCGGCAGAAGTCTTCCCCGAAGCGCCGCGGGATGACGGCGGCTATGGCAACAATTTTCCGGAGGAAGCGCAGCCGGTGAAGCCGCGCACCATTGAGCGCCAGCCGCTCAATGAGGCTTCGATCGAGCCGGTCGAACCGACAGTGCCGGGCGAGCAGGCGGCCTTGCCGCCAAGCACTGGCGGCAAAACGGCGGTCGACCCGTCGTTATCGCTCGGCGCCCGCCAGGACGTGGCGGCGCTGCAGGTGCTGCTCGACCGTGCCGGTTCTTCGCCCGGCGTCATCGACGGACGCTTCGGCTCGAATGTCGACAAGGCGCTTGCCGCCTATAATGAGATCACCGGCAGCAATCTGAAATCGACCGATGCGATCGGCATCCAGGCCGCCCTGGCGCAATCCGGTGGCGATGCCTTCGCCTCCTATACGATCACGCCCGAGGATGCGGCCGGCCCCTATGTCGCCTCGATACCGGAGGACTACAGCCAAAAGGCCCAGCTCGACCGCATGGGCTACACGTCGGTGCCCGAGGCGCTGGCCGAGCGCTTCCACATGGACGAGGCCTATCTGAAATCGCTCAATCCGGACGCCAATTTCAGCCGCCCCGGCACCATCATCAAGGTCGCCAATTTCGGCAGGCTGGTGGCGACGCCGGTGGCGCGCATCATCGCCGACAAGGCCAACAAGCAGGTCCGCGCCTATGATGCGGCGGGCAAGCTGGTCGCAGCCTATCCGGCGACCATCGGCTCGTCGGACACGCCGTCGCCGTCCGGCACCCATGCGGTGTCGCGTGTCGCGTTGGATCCGAATTACACCTACAACCCGAACATCAATTTCAAGCAGGGCGAAAACGACAGGATCCTGACCATCCCGCCGGGGCCGAACGGTCCGGTCGGCTCGGTCTGGATTGCGCTGGACAAGCCGACCTATGGCATTCACGGCACCCCGGATCCATCCAAGATCGGCAAGACCGAAAGCCATGGCTGCGTGCGGCTGACCAATTGGGACGCGCGCGAGCTGGCCAAAATCGTGTCGCCCGGCGTGACGGTGGAGTTCGTCGACTGAGTTGAGCGTTTTCGCTCCACTCACCCGATGATCTTGCGCAGCAGTCGCGCGCGTGGCGCCGCCGCATAGATCAGCTGCACCACCAACATGAAGCCGACGCTGAGCAGCGGGCTGACGAGGCAGAGTGCAGCGCCGATCGCCCACAGGATCTGCGCCTTGACGATGCGCAGATAGACCGTTCGGGTGGTCTCCGCATCGACGCCTTCCGCCAGGAGGCCGTTTTTGTCCGCATAGCGCCAACTGGCGAGCAGCGTCAGCTCGAGCATCAAAAGATTGAGCCAGTAGACGAGCACGGCGGTTCTGAATTCGAGGAAGTCGGCCAAAAGATCGGTCGAGAACGGCAGCAAGGCGATGAAACCGAGAAAACAAAGGTTCAGCGTCGCAAGCCGCCTGTCGGACTTCGCGATCAGCCCGTGCTGCGCCTGCTGGCCGAACCAGAAGATGGTCAGCGTCAGGAAGCTGAGCGCATAGGTCAGAAACGCGGCGCCAGTGCTGCGACCGCGGCGATCAACTCGTTTTCGGAATGCACCGTTTCATGCGCTGGCACCCTGATCTCGAGAACGATCAGGGTGAGCGCGATGGCGAACACGCCGTCGGTGATGCCGACGACGCGCCCACGTCCTTCCGCCGAGGGTTCGAGCGGTCGTTTCATGCGGGTATTTTCCCCCTTGCCAGTCGCGCTGCAAGAAGCTTAGCACGGCATCGGCCGTTTGCACCCGCACTGGCGTGGTCCTGCCTGCATGGCCAGGTTCGGGCTGGTTTCAACGAGAACAGCCTGCTGGCCGGTTGTCGCTGGCCCCCCGGCGGTCTAGGTAAGGCAGCATGCACACGCCAACCAAAGTCGGTACCGGCGCCGTTCCCCTGACCGGCTCACTTCCGTCCGATACGTTTTGCCCGCAGGCGCAGCGGCGGTTCGTGCTGATCGCGGCGATCCTGGCTTCCGCACTCGGCTTTATCGACGGATCGGTCCTGGCTATTGCGACGCCGGCGATCCGCGTCGACCTCGGCGCCAGCCTCGCCGAGGCGCAATGGATTTCCAATGCCTATGCATTGACGCTTTCAGCCCTCATTCTCGTCGGCGGCGCCGCTGGCGATCGCTTCGGCCTGCGCCACTCCTTCGTCGCCGGCATCGTCCTGTTCATCGCCGCCTCGCTTGCCTGCGCGTTGGCGCCTAACCCGGCGGTGCTTATTGCGTTTCGGGCTATCCAGGGTGTTGGAGCGGCCGTCATGGTGCCGGGCAGCCTGGCCATTATCGCCAAAGCCTATCCGAAAAAGGAACGCGGCCGGGCGATCGGCATCTGGGCGGCGGCATCAGCGCTGACGATGGCGCTCGGTCCGGTGCTGGGCGGCTTCGTGCTGTCGGCCTTCGGCGACGGCATCTGGCGGGCGATCTTCGCCATCAACCTGCCGCTCGGTCTTATCTCGATCTATCTTCTGCTGGCCAAGGTTCCCGCCGACGCGCCGGCGGAAAAGCGCAGCCTCGATCTCGGCGGCGCAGCACTCGCCATATTGGCGTTCGGAGCGCTCGCTTACGGCCTGACCTCGATGAGCGGTGACGGGGAGGGGCTGATGTCCGGCCCGAGTATTGCCGCCGGCGCAGTTTTGCTCGTCGTGTTCATAGTCTTCGAACGCCGGCGGCGCGAGCCGATGATCGACCTATCGCTGTTTCGGATTGGGGCGTTTGCGGGCGCCAATGTGGCGACCTTCTTCCTTTATTTCGCGCTGTCGGCCAATCTGTTCTATCTGCCGATGCTCATGATCGCCGGATGGGGGCTGAGCACGGCCGAGGTCGGCTTCATCTTCCTGCCGCTGTCGGCATTGATCGCGCTGCTGTCCGGGCCGGTCGGCCAGTGGTCCGACCGCATCGGGCCTCGCTTTCCGATCGCCAGCGGCAGTCTGGTGGTGGCTGTTGCCTTTGCCGGGCTTGCCTTGCTGGCCTATTGGGGCATCCACAATTTCTGGTTGGGGGTGTTCCCGCTGATGGCGCTGATGGGGTTCGGCATGGCGCTGGTGGTGTCGCCGCTCTCGACCGCCATCATGACGGCGGTCGAGGACAAGGATACGGGTGCGGCCTCGGGCATCAACAACGCCGTCTCGCGCATCGGCGGCCTGATTGCCGTGGCGGCGATGGGATCGCTGGCGGCCTGGGTCTACGCTGCCGTGCTCGGCACCGGTGCCGGCATTCCGGGTTTCGGCGAACCGGCGCCCGCCGGCCTGGCGCCCGGTCTCGATGCGGCACGGCTTGCCGCCAGCGACGCGGCATTCGCGGCCGTTGCCGCAGTGACCGCGCTGCTTTGCCTGCTTTCGGCAATCACCGCCTGGATGACGGTTTCCGGCGAGCGGCTGCCATGGGCGCGCGACACGGCGAATCAGCAGGGCTGACGACGAAAACGTCGGCTCAGCCTTCGATCTTGGCGCTCGCTACCTTCAGCTGATTGCTGTCTTCCTGCTTGAGCAGGTCGTCGATGCGTTCGCGCTCGCGCTTGAAGGCGACGAGGTCGTCGCCTTTCAGCGTTTTGCCGACCGGCAGGCGGACGCGCATCGAATCGACCTTGGTGCCGTTGACGATCAGTTCGTAATGAAGATGCGGACCGGTGGAGAGGCCGGTTGAGCCGAGATAGCCGATAACCTGACCTTGGCGAACGCGAACACCCGGCTCGATGCCCTTGGCAAAGGCGCTCTGGTGATTGTAGGACGTCTCGTAACCATTGGCGTGCCGCAGGATGATCTGCTTGCCATAGCCGCCAGCCCAGCCGGCCTTTTCGACGACGCCGTTGCCCGCGGCAATAATCGGCGAGCCCACCGGAGCTGCCCAGTCGGTGCCGGTATGCATTTTCACATACCCCAAAATGGGGTGGCGCCTGGCACCGAACCCCGACGTAAACCTGCCATTGGGCAAGGGATTGCGAAGCAGAAACTGCTGGGCGCTGCTGCCGTTTTCCTCGAAATAGTCGGTGCTGCCGTCCTGCATCTGGAAACGGTAGAAATTTCGCGTCGTGCCGCCGAAAGTCGCGGAGACGTAAAGCAGCTCGGATTCGTCGGACGCCTGGTCGTCGCCATCGGGCTGCGAGAACAGCACCTCGATGCGATCTGTGGGACTGAGGCGCGACTGGAAATCGACACCGGATGCCAGCAACTTGATCAGCCGCTGCGTCATCGCCTTGGACATGCCGTAGGAATAGGCGGTGCGATAGATGCCGTCATAGACGTTCGGTAGATTGCCGCGCACCACGGGCGCAGGCGAATCGTCGAACGCCGTCAGCAATTCGGGATTTGGCTCCGGCTCCTGCGCCGGCACGTATTGGTCGCGGTCGTCGAGCGCGATGGTGACGATGTGCTGGGTCCTGTCGTAAACGCTGGTGCGAACGATCTTGGCGGCGTCGC
>NZ_JAMYVG010000039.1:0-5000 GCF_040323855.1 Mesorhizobium sp. M0028 | reverse complement strand
AGCTAAGGTCCCCAAGTTATGGCTAAGTGGGAAAGGATGTGAGGATCCCAAAACAACCAGGATGTTGGCTTAGAAGCAGCCATCATTTAAAGAAAGCGTAACAGCTCACTGGTCTAAATAAGGGTCTTTGCGCCGAAAATGTAACGGGGCTAAAGCCATACACCGAAGCTTAGGGTTTGCAGCAATGCAAGCGGTAGCGGAGCGTTCTGTAAGCTGATGAAGCCATACCCGTGAGGGATGGTGGAGGTATCAGAAGTGCGAATGCTGACATGAGTAACGTAAGGGGAGTGAGAGACTCCCCCGCCGAAAGTCCAAGGGTTCCTGCTTAAAGCTAATCTGAGCAGGGTTAGCCGGCCCCTAAGTCGAGGCAGAAATGCGTAGACGATGGGAACCACGTTAATATTCGTGGGCCTGGAGGAAGTGACGGATCATTGAGGTAGTCCAATCTTATCGGATTGAAAGGGCTGCTGCGTGGTTCCAGGAAATAGCTCCTCCTTATAGACCGTACCCGAAACCGACACTGGTGGACTGGTAGAGTATACCAAGGCGCTTGAGAGAACTATGCTGAAGGAACTCGGCAAATTGCACGCGTAACTTCGGAAGAAGCGTGACCCTTTCATGCGCAAGCATGGGAGGGTGGCACAGACCAGGGGGTAGCGACTGTTTATCAAAAACACAGGGCTCTGCGAAGTCGCAAGACGACGTATAGGGTCTGACGCCTGCCCGGTGCTGGAAGGTTAAGAGGAGGGGTGCAAGCTCTGAATCGAAGCCCCAGTAAACGGCGGCCGTAACTATAACGGTCCTAAGGTAGCGAAATTCCTTGTCGGGTAAGTTCCGACCTGCACGAATGGCGTAACGACTTCCCCGCTGTCTCCAGCATAGACTCAGTGAAATTGAATTCCCCGTGAAGATGCGGGGTTCCTGCGGTTAGACGGAAAGACCCCGTGCACCTTTACTATAGCTTTACATTGGCATTCGTAGTGGCATGTGTAGGATAGGTGGTAGGCTTTGAAACCTGGGCGCCAGCTCAGGTGGAGCCACCCTTGAAATACCACCCTTATCACTATGGATGTCTAACCGCGGCCCGTTATCCGGGTCCGGGACAATGTATGGTGGGTAGTTTGACTGGGGCGGTCGCCTCCTAAAGAGTAACGGAGGCGCGCGATGGTGGGCTCAGAACGGTCGGAAATCGTTCGCTGAGTGCAATGGCATAAGCCTGCCTGACTGCGAGACTGACAAGTCGAGCAGAGACGAAAGTCGGTCATAGTGATCCGGTGGTCCCGCGTGGAAGGGCCATCGCTCAACGGATAAAAGGTACGCCGGGGATAACAGGCTGATGACCCCCAAGAGTCCATATCGACGGGGTTGTTTGGCACCTCGATGTCGACTCATCGCATCCTGGGGCTGGAGCAGGTCCCAAGGGTATGGCTGTTCGCCATTTAAAGCGGTACGTGAGTTGGGTTCAGAACGTCGTGAGACAGTTCGGTCCCTATCTGCCGTGGGTGTAGGAATATTGAAAGGATCTGTCCCTAGTACGAGAGGACCGGGATGGACGGATCTCTGGTGGACCTGTTGTGGCGCCAGCCGCATAGCAGGGTAGCTATATCCGGACGGGATAACCGCTGAAGGCATCTAAGCGGGAAACCCACCTTAAAACGAGTATTCCCTGAGAACCGTGGAAGACGACCACGTTGATAGGCCGGGTGTGGAAGAGCGGCAACGCTTGAAGCTTACCGGTACTAATAGTTCGATCGGCTTGATCGTTCTCATTCCTAATGCCCATTTCTGGCGGCAATCCTTGGATTGCGCCGAGATGGATGGCACAGAAAACAGCTTCTCGAGCAACGTGCGTTTTGCCGACCTGGTGGTTATGGCGGAGCGGCTGCACCCGATCCCATTCCGAACTCGGCCGTGAAACGCTCCAGCGCTGATGGTACTTCGTCTCAAGACGCGGGAGAGTAGGTCGCTGCCAGGTCTGCCAAGCGCACGTTGTTTAATCTTCTCCTTACGAATAGGCCCGCCAACGGGGCTCCGGGCCGCGCAAGCGGCCCTTTCATTTGGCGGAAGCTTGAATTCAGTGAGCCAAGGCTTACTTCTAGGGTTGACGCGGGGTGGAGCAGCGCCCCATCCGCCCACAAAGGCCAAAGGCCTTGAGGACGGACAAACAAAAAAGCCCGGGCTGCCCGGCCGGCGGTCGCCGTGAAGTTGACGCGGGGTGGAGCAGCCCGGTAGCTCGTCAGGCTCATAACCTGAAGGTCACAGGTTCAAATCCTGTCCCCGCAACCAAAGTACGAAAACGGCCCGCCTTGTGCGGGCCGTTTTCGTTTGCTCTGAAGTGCAGCGACAGGATACTCAGCGTTCCGCAGCCAATTTTTCGCGTATGTGTTCCGATCCACCTCTCATACGTCGGGCGAATGGCCGATCGGGATTTACGACGCGCCAAAAGGGCGCGCTGCCGTCTTGACTGATATGCACCAAGTGCCGCCGCACAGTCACTGGGCAGCAGGCGTCTGCTCCGTATTTTGCCGCGAGCTTACGTCGTAACTCTGCAAGGTCCGACAAGTGGCCAGGTCGCGCAGCCCGGAGCTCGTCTGCGACCATGTTCTCCGTTGGGATCAGCATGCTCTGCGTAAGGTTTTTGCCTTTGAGTCGCGTTTTGACCACCGGCAATTCGCTCATAATTCACCTCCAGGAACTCCCCTACTGAAGACGAATAAGAATGCCGCAATCCGACAAATCTCGGAGTGATTTGATTGGGCCGTGGCTCGAACCTACGGTTTGAGGCCACAGCCATGAACCCACAAAGACGCCTCCGGCCGGACACTTACCAACGAAGCCGACACAGCGGGACACCGAGGCAGATCCTGTCCGCACCAAATTCCTCGCAATGCAAACATCAAAACCCCCGGTTGCCTTGCGGCGCCGGGGGTTTTTGTTTGGCTCTGCGCTGCCCAACGGGACGGAGCTTTACGTCTTCGCCGACATGGCTCGAACTGCAGCTCTAGCCGGCATCCCGGTTGGTCAAGGCGATGTGGCAGCAGCCGGAACCGTGGCCCGGCGTCCAGGTGACGTTGTCGAAGCGCACTCCGGTGGCCTCGAACAGGCCGCGGTCGAAGGCGCCGGCGATGCGGCAGAGCGTGGCGAGCTTCTTGTCGCCAACGCCAGCTTCGACCCAAGCGTCCTTCAGCGGACAGCGCTTGACCTTGAAGGCGATGCGGCCTTGGCCGCGTTCGACGTCGGTCGGATACATGCGGCCGCCATCCGGGCTGACGGCGAGGAACGCCTCGCCGATCGCCGTTGCGTCGTTCGGGCCGAAATCGGCGAAGGCCGACGCCGCAACCTCCTTGCCGCGCCGTTCGATGGTGCGGATCATGATAGCCTCAGCCTTTTCCGCGCCAACTTCCGCGGTTAGCTCGTCGAGCAACAGACGATAGAGATCGGCGCGGTTACGGAAGGCGGAATCGAGTTCGCGCGACAGTTTTTCGGCTCGGCCTTCGACGTCGGTCATGATGCGTCCTGTTCGATCCTTGACAGTCTTGGCGCTGCCGCCACCAGCGCCTTGCCGATCGCGGATTGCGGCGCGTCGATGACGGTACGGGCATCGCCGCTCTCGGCAATGCGCCCGGCGTCCAAAATGGCGACCCGGTGAGCGATGGCACGGACGACACCGAGATCGTGCGAAATGAATAGATAGGCGATGCGCTCTTCGCGCTGAAGGTCAAGCAGCAGCCGCAGGATCTGCGCGCGCACCGAAACGTCGAGCGCCGACACGGCCTCGTCGAGCACGACCAGCGACGGTTTTGTGGCGATGGCGCGGGCGATGGCGACTCGTTGGCGTTGGCCGCCGGAGATTTCGTGAATGGCGCGGCCGGCGAGACCGGGGCTGAGGCCGACGCGCTCCAGCAGAGTGGCAATACGGCGCGGGCGCTCGGCACGAGAGGCAATGTGATGGATGCGCAAGGGGTCGTCGAGCACACGCGCCACCGTGGTGCGCGGGTTCAAGGCGGCGAGCGGATCCTGAAACACCATCTGCAGACGAGCGCGCCGGTGGCGCAAGGCAGCGCCGTTCATTGACAGGAAGTCGCTGCCTTCAAATTCGATATGGCCGGCGTCGGGTTCGATGAGCCGCAGCATCAGCCGGGCTATCGTCGACTTGCCGCTGCCTGAAGGTCCGGCCAGCGCCAGCGTCTCGCCAGCTTCGATGTGGAAGGAAACGTTATCTGCCGCGGCAATGATCTTGCCGCCGCGAGGGTATCGTTTGGTCAGGCCGGAAACGGCGAGCAGAGGACTGGTCATGTTCGCTGCAACAGCGGCTCGGCGTCGAGGCCGAGATGAGCGTCAAGCAGCGCCCGAGTGTAAGTGTGCCGCGGCGCACCGACGACCTGCGCCGTCGCACCGAGTTCGATCAATTCGCCATTCCGGAACACGGCGATGCGCCCCGCCAGCTCAGCGGCCAGCGCGATGTCGTGGCTGACGAACAACAGCGTCATGCCGTCCTCGGCCACCAATTGCCGAATTAGCGCGACGATCTCGGCCTGCACGATGGTGTCCAGCGCGCTGGTCGCCTCATCGGCGATCAGCAGTTTCGGGCCGGACGCGATTGCCGCGGCGATGGCGACGCGCTGCTTCTGGCCGCCGGAAAGCTGGTGTGGAAAGGCATGCATAGCCGCATTGGAGTCGGGCAGACGGACCCGTTCAAGCAAGTTTTGGGCCTTCGCGTAGGCTTGCGGCCAATTGAGGCCGAGGTGGGTGTAGGCGACCTCGGCGATCTGCTTGCCAATTGGCATCACCGGGTCAAGGCTCGCCGATGGATCCTGGAAGATGAAGCCGATGTCACGGCCGCCGATTGAAGCATGGTCGCGAAGACTTGCAGGCTGACGTCCCGTCGCACCCCCCTCAGTGGCTGCGGGCCATAGAGGGGCGGCACAGGGGGGGTGGGGTGGGGCAGCAAGATGGGGGGGGGGCCCCACGCACAAACGCGAGGCTCGAGGGGCCGCGGG
>NZ_JAMYVG010000038.1:0-32989 GCF_040323855.1 Mesorhizobium sp. M0028 | reverse complement strand
GCGGAATATATTCCTATTTTGCGGGATGCCGCACCCTCGCCGACACGAAGCCGTTTCCGAATATCACCTCGCCAAAATTGAACGACAGGCGTGGCGCCTTGTCTCTGTCGGTCGGGGCGACGCTTTTGGACCTCAAAGTGTCCGCTGCCGACCTCGGCCTGCGGGTTGGTGAACCCGTTGAAATCATCGTTGATCTGATCGCCGCACAAAGCCTTCAGATCATCGGCAGCATCGCGGTGGCGCACAACGAGAGCAACACGGTCAACCCGGCAGTGGCGGGCGGGCTGGGCTACATGAGCGTTGGGCTGACCGTCACGCCGACCCAGAACGATGTCACGTTTGGCACGAGCCTGCTGGTTCGGCTCAACATCGCTGCCGGCGTCGGTGCGAATGGCCTGTTCGTGCTCGGCTGGGCTGTCCAGAAGGCCAAGTCACGCCTGACCTACATCGGCGGGGCTCTCCAATCTGCGGCCATGGTGGCGGAGGATGCGCACCCGAAGCTTAACATCGACCCGTTCTTCCGCATTGCGGCCAGCGGCGTCACCAACGACTATGCTGGCAACCCCCTGATCGGAGCATCGGCTGGCGGGTTTCCTCCTGTTCTGGTCAACGCGCCGGCAGGCTCGCCCTTCGGCACCAGGCCATCAAGCTGCCGGCCGGCCACGCTGCACGACATCAAGACGCCCGTAGCCGAAGCAGGGTTGACGGTGGGAGAAACTGTCTGGTGTATCTTCGCCTTCATGGCGGGGAGTGCCCAGTCCATCCAGTTCATCCAATACATTCCGGTGTCGTCCGGGGTGACCCAGACCGCTCAGATAACCAAAACGGTCAATGGCCTGACGTATATTTCGCTGCCCATCGTGGTCACCCAGAACGACGTTACCTACGGCCTTAATCACCAGCTCCGCATCCTTCCGACAGGGGCCTTGGCCGCGGATGCCTACCTTCTCGGCTGGGCCATCCAGAAGGCACCGGGCCGGCTGATCGATAACCATGGCCGGTTTGACAAACTGGCCAAGGACGTTGCCTCCGTGCCGGCCTCGCAGTTCGCCGGCAAGATCGGTGCGCACTTCGGCGATAGCATCATCGAAAGTGTCATCTGGCCGGGCATCACGCCGACCGCCAAGATTGCCCAGCGCACCGGCATGACGATCACCAACTGCGGCGGCGGCGGTACCCGCATGGCCAACCATGCTGCGAACTATGACAAGTTCTCGTTTTACCGGCTGGCCGATGCCATTGCCTCCGGTGATTTTTCCCAACAGATAGCCGCAGCAACGCTCATCGGAGGCACCTTTCCAGCGATTGCAGCGCGCATGGCATCGGTGGATTACAGCCTGCTGGATTACCTGATCCCCTCGTTCGGCACCAACGACTTCACCGGCGCCGGCCCGACGTGCCCCATCGGCACCAATGCGGACATAACCGGGGCGACCTTCAAGGGAGCCATCAACTACGGCATCCAGACGATCATGACCGCCCGGCCGAACCTGAAGCTCATCTTCACGACGCCGATATGGCGGACGCTGGACGGCACTGCGGGAGGAGCCGGAAGCCAGCTGATCGACTACGCCAACGCCATGCTTGAGGTCTGCGCCCTAAACAGGGTGCCAGTGGTCGATCTGTACCGCCGCTTCATCATCAACCAGTTCAACTACGTTCATTGGATGGGTCCTGGAGACGGAACTCACCCTAACAATCTTGGACAGGACCTGATCGGCGGCATGATGGCGGCGGGGCTGTTCGACAACTTCTAAGTTGCGCCTAGACAATCTCGGCGCGGACGAAATGCCATGACGCCGTGTTAATGATCGTGTCCGGGGTGTAGGGATTGGTGAGTTTCACTAGCGTCCCATCAACTTCCGCGACCGTCCAGACGCCAGTTTCGTCGCTCCAGTCGCCCGGAACCGCTACAATCATGGTGATGCGGTAATCTCTTCCGATTTCGAACATTCGGCCCTCCCCAGTTTTTGGTTCGGGGCAGAATGCGCGCGTGCTTGGGTCGGCGCAAGCGTCACCGACCTCGCAGGCGCGGATGGCGTCGACCAGCGCGACAACCGCGCCACGGGCCAGGTGGATGCCATCCTCGACGTGATCTCGAGCAACCTTTTCACGGCGATGGCAAATCTACCCTAGTGGAAGTCAATCTTTTTCGACGGCTGCGCGGTGTGGCTTTTGAGACTGATGAGCGCAGGCGTGTCGATCTTCGACGCTATCCGCCGGGCCAGTTCCCGCAATTCGAAAAAGCCGTCAATACTCATCAGGCTCAACGGTGTGCCTGACGAAGTATCCCACCGCAAAGGTACTTTGTCTTGCCTGTACGAAGATCCGTTCATCTCGCAAATGGCGTCGTAAATCGCCTGTGCGATCGACATTTCGGCACGGATACGCTCTGCGTCTTTTTGGCTGTTCATAAGAATTTTTCCCCAAACCACGGTCCCCCTTAGCCGCTTTCATTAGGTGTCGCTAGATCACGCGGATGTGACACGTCGGATAAAATCGATTGATATGGCCGAGGGAGCGCACGCGGTTTTCTTTGGTCTTCGCCGTGTTGAGCGCCGTGCAAGACTCGTGCCGCGTCCATCTTGATCGCAGCGTTGAATGGGCACTATTCGCAATGTATATTGCGCGCATGAGCACTGCAGCTGACAACAATTTTTTGCTGCCGCCCCCGGCTCCAGCGTATCTGCCGGCGCGCGTCATCGGCGACCCGAAGAAGGCGGCGTAGTGGTCAGCCCGCTTCCGGATCCCGAGGTCGCGGACGAAGCGCCAAGCGAGCCCTACCTCACCCCATACGACAATAAACGCGTCGCCATGTATATGTGGCTGCTGGACGCCGCCTATGACGACGAGGATTGGCGCGTGGTTGCCAGGACTGTGCTGCATATCGATCCCGAGAAGGAACCGAAGCGGGCGCACCGAGCCTGGGAAACTCATCTCGCCCGCGCCCGGTGGATTCTCAAGGAAGGGTACAAGTTCCTGTTCCCGAGCCCCACGACTCACTGACGAGTCTGTCCGTTAGGGCCGAAATTGGGGCCGCAAGAAGATACCGACAAAAGGTTTAATGAAATCAACGGCATCTGGCGGAGGGAGTAACCGTCCGGCTGTTTTTTCGCGCCGACGTCATGCCTTTTCTTCGCACCGGTTAAAGGTTTTGGTTCCCTGGACCAGGAAACATCGATGGGGCTCGCGGTCACCCAGGTGAACCCACCGCATCCACCATGCGCATCAAGCGCACTGGTCAGTCGACGCGACAATACACGAGACCCGCCGCGCAGTGCCTGCAGTTCTTTGAGACTGGCACTGATGAAGGCAAGTGCCTCGCCGCGGTTGGGAACCGGTCCCTTCTTCATAGCACGAACCCTGCTGCCACGAATTGACCCCAACTTAATTAAACGCGCTCTCATGGCGTGAAAGTGACTGTCAGCATTGGAGGCGCGGAAATTTCTCCCAATGCAGATGCTCAGGACGTCCTTCGCACTGCCGGACGGTGCCTTTTTGAAGCGAAACAACATGGACGAAATCGTGTTTCGTTCGTCTATGAAGCCGCCATGTTGCGGGTCGTGACGCCCTAACCTACCGCTGGCCCAGCCCTGACGCTGGCAGAGTATCGCGAGAATGGGGCCTGCCTTCCAACCGATTGCGGATGCACCAACAACCCGGCCACGTACGACGTTTCACAGCCTGGGGCCTATTTTTCAGGTAACCGGCAATTCGTTGGAGTCCGTTCTCCTAAGTGACGCAAAAAGGCCCGCCCCATTGTGTGGAGCAGGCCCTTTGACTTGCGCGGTACTCAGAACTTTGCCGCTTCGCGAAAGATAATAGCGAATGGTAAACATCGACTGAACGTCCGTGCCGCTTCGGTGGCCTTGGGTTAGGTGGGGCCTGTCCTTGTTGCTTGGCGAGATCGGGGCGGCTGATGCCGGCTCAGTGCGACGCGGATTTCGTGCAAACCCCGACAATGCTGCCCCCGCATCGATCACCGCAAGCAGATTGGCCAGCTAAATGTCATCCACTGCAGGGCAAATTCGTTGCTCGCCGGCCGACAAATGCTGGGAGGCACTGCATGCGCGCGCTCGCGCGGACCTGTGGTGAAAGAATTGGCGCCCGGCCGCGATTGATCAAAGTTGGGCCTGCGGACCGAGTGTCACCGCTTGCGATCGTAACATTGATGCGAGTCCGAATTTACTCTTTGGCTCGCGCCCAAGCTGGACGCTCAAGGATGCCGCGTCTTCGCCGATATCCTGACGCTTCAGCCCGGCGACCGGTGGCGCAGAGAAACCTCACGAACGCGAGCCGGATCGCGAGCCAGATCGAAGATGAGCTTTCCACCCCTGCATGGTACCGGAGTCTGGGCCCGTTGGCGCAGGATGGAAGTCGATCCTGATGTACGATGATACACTTCCCGTGCGTCGAGATGGGCGGACTCGAAATGAGGCCGCAGTTCGTCAACGACACCGTTGTCGCTCGGGATTGCCTGCTCGAACAGCAGATGTCCGTAATCGGCCGTCAGGCTTCGAGCTCCTTCGGCTGACTTTTGAGGGCGGCGATGAGTAGCCCCAAAAGAGCCTTCCGCCACCGGAGCAGGAGCGAGAAGTTGTAGCCGGCGGCGGCCAGGACGGCGTCGCCCTGCTGGCGGGCGAGGTAGTTGCGGCCAGCTTCTTTCGCTTCGCGCCACCAACCCTTCGACCAAACCGGTGCCGTGACACCCGTTCCGAGAACAGGCGAGCCGCGCGCCGGTCTATATGCCGCGAAGGACAGACGAGCCAACATCCCGAAACTTGCTTACGTCGAACTCGCGGGAGACCGGCACCAGGGGGCCTGACACCAAGTCCTCGAATGCCCTCGATGTGTGTTCAAGATCCTAGGAAGTTCTCTCCTTACCACTGGAAGACAGCTCGTCCAGCCGCATCTGAACAGGAGGCCGGTGCTCAATCAGTGCCGCGCAGGATGTGCCCGATTGACAGGCATCAGGGAAGCCCAGGTCCTTAGTCCACAACGCTGTGACGAGCGCGACAACCGCGGCGGGGTTAGCCAGCTCACAGTTCAAGTCGATGGCTCAACTGTTGCATGGGGAGAGCTCTTACTTCTCGCTCCAAGTGCGGACGCGGCGCACGAGCTCGGAAGTTGAGATCCCGTAGCGATCGTGAAGCGTCGGCAGCGCGCCAGCGTCGAGGAACTCGTCCGGCAGGGCGATCTGCCGAAAGACTGGGCCCACTCCCTCCCGCATCAGCAGCGCGGCGACACCTTCGCCCAGCCCACCGATGATGGTGTGGTTCTCGGTCACTATCATTAGCCGTCCCGGACGGCGCGCCGCGGCAAGTATCGTCTTCGTGTCCAGAGGCTTGATCGTCGGAACGTGCAGAACGGCGCAGCCGATCCTGTCGGCTTCAAGCGCCTTCGCCGCCTCCAGCGCGCGCATGGTCATCAGGCCGCTTGAAATGAACAGCACATCCTCACCCTCGCGCAACAGGCGTGCCTTGCCGATTTGGAATGTGTAATCGTACTCGTCGAGCACGACAGGGACCTTGCCGCGCAAAAGCCGCATGTAGACCGGCCCGTTGTAGTCCGCGATCGCCTCCGTGGCCTGTTCGATGTCGAGCGCGTCGCAAGGGTCGATGATCGTCAGGTTCGGCATCCCGCGGAAGATCGCGATGTCCTCCGTCGCCTGGTGGCTGGGGCCGTAGCCGGTCGTCAGCCCCGGTAAGGCGCAGACGATCTTCACATTGAGTTTCTCCTCGGCGATCGCCATGCAGATGAAATCGTAGGCACGTCGCGATGCGAAGACGGCATAGGTCGTCGCGAAAGGCGTGAAGCCCTCCCGCGCCAGGCCGGCGGCGGCGCTCATCAGCACCTGCTCCGCCATGCCCATCTGATAGAAGCGGTCCGGATGCTCCTGTGCGAAGACATGGAGATCGGTGTATTTCGCGAGGTCCGCCGTCAGGCCAACTATCCCGGGCCGCTGGTGCGCCAGTCTGGCCAGTGTGTGCCCGAACGGCGCATTGCGTGTCGGTACGCCATCGGGCGCGATCGACGCGATCATCGCCGATGTGGTCTTGCGCTCACCGGCATTGGCGGCGTGGCGCGGCGCGAATTTTGACAACCTCAACGCGGACGTCCCTTTTCCAAAGCTTCGAGCGCCAGCGCCCATTCATGCGGTTCGACGCGGATGAAATGCGTGATGTCGCGGGTTTCCAGGAATGGCACACCCTTGGCCATGCGCGTATCGCAAACGATCACACGCGGACGAGGTTCCTTCAGGCCGCGCGCCAGGTCGAAGGCCTTGCGGACCGCCTCGATGTCGTTGCCGTCGACGCGCTGCGCATGCCAGCCGAACGCCTCGAACTTGTCGGTCACCGGTTCGGAGGAGAGCATGGCCGTCGACGGACCATCGGCCTGCTGATTGTTGAAGTCGACAATGGCAATGAGATTGTCGAGCTTGTGGTGGGCGGCCGACATCGCGGCTTCCCAGGTCGAGCCCTCACCGAGCTCGCCGTCGGACAAAAGATTGTAGACGAAACTGTCGCTTCGCTTGCGCGTCAGCCCCATGCACATGCCAACGGCAATGCCAAGGCCGTGACCGAGCGAGCCGCCGGTGATCTCCATGCCGGGCGTGTATGGCGCCATGCCCGACATCGGCATACGGCTTTCATCGCTGCCATAGGTTTCGAGCTCTTCCTCCGGCAGCACGCCCGCTTCGATCAGAGCCGCGTAGAGCGCGATCGCATAGTGTCCGATCGACAGCAGGAAGCGGTCGCGTCCCTCCCACAACGTGTCCTCCGGCCGGTAGCGAAGCGCATGGAAATAGGCGACGGCAAGCACGTCGGCGACACCCAGCGCCTGTCCGACATAACCTTGGCCCTGGACTTGGCCCATTCGCACGGCATGTCGGCGGATACGATAGGCTCGTTCGGCCAGGCTGACATTGCTGCCAGCGCGAGGCATCTCAAGATCCGTTATCCTCTCAGCCATGGATCAGCATCCCACCGTTGACGTCGATCACGGCGCCGGTGATGTAGCTGGCCAGATCGGACGCCAAAAAGAGATAGGCGCCAGCGACGTCGCGCGCATCCCCCAGCCGGCTGAGCGGGATTCCCTTGATGATGTCGGCGCGCATGGCTTCGGTCAGTTTGCCGCCGGTGATGTCGGTCTGGATCAGGCCCGGTGTGACACAGTTGACGCGGATGCCTTCGGGACCGAATTCGCGCGCCATGGCCTTGGCAAGCCCCAGAACACCCGCCTTGGCAGCCGAATAGTGCGGGCCACCGAAGATGCCGCCGCCGCGCTGGGCCGAAACCGACGACATGCAGATGATCGAGCCACCGCCATTTTCGCGCATGTTCGGGATGAATGCCTGGCTGAGATAGAGCACGCCGCGTAGGTTGACATCGAGCATGCGGTCCCAGTCAGCCGGGCCGATATCCAGTGTCTTTGCGGGCTGCGTGATCCCGGCAATGTTGCACAGCACGTCGACCTTGCCGAAGGCTTCGGCCACTTCGGCAGCAGCCCTCTTGCAGGCATCGAGGTCGGCGACGTTACAGGCGAGGCCAATGTGCTCGGGCCCAAGCGACTCGGCGGCGTCACGGGCCTGTTGCTCATCGAGGTCAAGAATAGCAATGCGCGCGCCTTGCTCCGCCATCAGCGTTGCCGTGGAGCGGCCTATCCCCCGAGGGCTCGCGGCCCCTGAAATCACCACGGCCTTGCCCTTCAGCAACATGTCGAACTCTCCTGCTATTTCTCTTTGCCGGTGATCTAAAGTCGGTAGAACCGGGCGGCGTTGTCGTGGAACAACGCAAGCCGCTCCTCATGGGTGTAGCCTCGCGTGATCTCCTTGAAGGCGTTCACGATCGCATCGAAGCTCGAAAACAGCTTGTCGACCGGAAAGTTCGTCGCGAACATGCAGCGGCCGACCCCGAACGCCCCGAACGCTTCCTCGACATAGGGACGGATCGATGCAGCGGTCCATCGCCAGTCGCCCATGCCGAGACCCGAGATCTTGCAGGCGACGTTCGGCGCTTGCGCCAACTGATGCATGCCTTTTCTCCAAGCATCGAAATGCTCAGGGCCATCGACCTGCATGCCGGTGTGATTGAGAATGATCTGGACGTCGGGGAAGTCCAGCGCGAGCTCGAGAAACTCGCCCATCTGCGGATAGTAGAGCTGCAAGTCGAAGCTCAACCGGCGCTTCGCCAGTTCCCGGAAGCCACGTCGCCATTCGGGTGTCCGGCTGACCTCCGGACGCGACTGATAGGTCTTGGCGGGGTCAGGATGGTAATTCATCGACTGCCGTATACCGCGGAAGTTCGGATATTCCATGTGGCGGTCGAGGAGGTCGCCGACATCGGGTATGGACAGGTCGGCATAGCCGACGATGCCGTGGGGGAAGCCCCGCTTGTTGGCGATCTCCTGCAGCCAGCGCGTCTCCCCAACCGGATCGCTGGGATCGAACCCTACGTCCAAGTGCACCGATTTCACCAGGGTCTGGTTCCTGGCGTCTTCCAGGTAGTCGTCGAGAAGGTAGCTTTTGCGGATCGCCTCGTAGTCACCGAAAGCCGACGGCTTAACCCCGTCGGTCAGCCACGGATAATAATTGGTCTCCAGATCCCACAAATGATGGTGCGGATCGATGAACGGCAGCTCGGCCACGGTCGGGATTCCTTGCTCGAGGTCTGGACCCGCCGGCCAAGCCGGCGGGTCCATTGGGTGGCGGTCAGTTGCTCGGCGGAAAGACGCGGGCAATGACCCTCTTGGCCTCAGGACTCTCGACCTTGTCGGCGGTCACAAGAGGCATGACCAAGGCCAGGTCCTGGGTCACCGGTGCGCCCGTCAGTGCGTTGTAGACCTGCTGGGTTCCGTCGATGCCCTGTCCCACCGCCTCCTGGAAGAAGATGCCCTGGATCGCTCCCTTCTTCAGCAGCGCGATCGTGGTCGGCGAGCCGTCGGCCACGGTGATGCCGATCTTGCCGGTGAGGCCCCGGGTCTCGACCACCTTGGCGGCGCCGGTGCCGGCTTCGTCATACATGCCGTAGATGGCCTTGATGTCGGGATTGGCGGTCAAGAGGTCGTTTGCCTGGGTGACGGCCTCGTTGATCGTCAGACCCCGCGTTTCCAGCATCTGGACGAGGTCGCAGCCGTCGGCGGCAAACGCCTCCTTGGCGCCCTTGAGGTATTTCTGTGCATTCTCCCGGTCCTGCGGCAGCGACAGCATGCCAACCTTGTTGCCGCCACGCTCCTTGGCAAGCTCGCAGGTGAATTTCCCCTGCGCCTTGCCGGTCTCATAGTTGTTCGCGGTGACCGAGGACGTATAGTTGGTGAGGCCCGGTTGCGGCCCGATGCCGGCAAAGGCGATCGGCACTTTCTGCTTCGCTAGATAGTCGAGCAGCGGCGGTGTCGAGGTCGAGCTGACGGGGCCGATCACGATGGCCGCGACGCCTTTGGTCACGGCGGTCCGCGCATTGTCCATCTGCTTGGCGGGTGAGTTTTCCGAAGTGTACTCGACATAATCCATGCCGAGTTCCTTGGCCTTCTCCTTCACGCCGTACCCGACCCATTGCCAGTAGGAGATGTCCAGCGACGGGGCGATGTAAGCGACGGTCTTTTTGTCCTGTGCGTATGATGCGCTGGACAAGGCGGCCGCCGCCAATGCTGCAAGTAGTATGGTCTTCAACTTCATCTTGGTTCCTCCCGTTGATGATCTAGAGTCGGTTCTTGCTGCTGAAGCGGTCGATCAGAACCGCGAGCAGGATCGCGGCGCCGGTGACGGAGCCTTGCCAGAAGCTGTTCACGCCGATGAGGTTCACGCCGTTCTGGATGCAGGTGATCATCAGAGCGCCCAGCACGGCACCGATCGCGCTGCCGGTTCCGCCAAAGAGGCTGGCCCCGCCAATGACGACGGCGGCGATTGCCTGCAGCATCAGGCTGGCGCCGGCCGTGGCTTCGGCGTTGAGGATGTAGCTTACCGTCAACAGGCCGGCGAAAGAGGCAAGCAGGCCCGAAGCGACATAGGCGGCAAACTTGATGCGCAGAACCGGGATGCCGAGCAGCCGGGCAGCAATTGCCGACGAGCCGACGGCATAGAACCAGCGTCCGAGCACGACCTTTCGCAGGACGTATTCCAGCGCGATCATCAATATGATGCAGAACAGAAGATGGTTGGGGACGCCCGGGATGATCTCGCCCGAATTCAGGAGCCAGAAATCCGGCGCGCCGATCGGCATCGAACGACCATTCGTGACGATGAAGGCCAGACTGCCCGCCACCGCGTAGGTGATGAGCGTGACGACGAAAGGCGCGAGCCCAACGACCGTGACCAGAAGACCATTGATCGAGCCGAAGACAAGGCCGACGGCCAGGCCGGCAGCACTGGCGGTCAGTCCGTCGGCGCCACTGGCCATCGCCAGCGCGGTCACCATACCGGTCAAGGAAAAGACTGAACCGACCGAAAGATCGATGCCGCCGGTGACCACGACCAGCAAAACACCGAGTGACATGATGATGAGGGGCGCGGCGGCCTGGATGATGTTTTGCACATTGCCCATGCTGAGTGCAGCGGGCACGAACATGCCGACGGCCAGCAGCAGGACGACGATTGCGGCGGCAATCGCGCCTTCCGTTCGGTAGGACAAAAGAACTGCTGGGACGCGCGAGTTGGTGGTCCGGAGTTTGTCGGTGGTCGTGGTGCCGTTGCTCGCGTCGGTCATGCCGCCATCCCCGTCAGTTCGGCGAGCCCGTCTTCGGTGTAGTGCTCTTCAGGCAGGAATCCCTTCGGCTGCCCATCGGTGTCAAAGGCGAAAATGGCGTCGCAAAGCTCGAGCAGTTCGACGTTCTCGGTCGACCACCAGATGATGATCGCGCCAGCGTCGGCCATCTCCCGGATCAAACCGTAAATGTCATGCTTGGTGCCGATGTCGACGCCACGCGTCGGCTCTTCCAGCACCACCATCCGGAGCGGCAGCCCAAGCCAGCGTGCGACGAGAAGCTTCTGCTGGTTGCCGCCGGACAACGAGGCCGGCAGGTCCCAGATCGAGCTGGCTTTCAACTTCAGCGCTGAAACGAGATCGTGACATTCCTGCCGCTCGGCTGCGGCCACGATCCGCCGTCTTTCGCGAACCCTGCGTGCTGCAAGCACGTTATCGACGATGGGCAGCTGCGAAAGGATCCCCTTGGTTGCGCGGTCGCCCGAAACAAAGCCGATACCGGCCCGCGCCGCTGCCGCTGGAGACGAGAAGCGGTCCGCAAAACCCTCGCCGGAAAGGCGCCAGCCAGCCCCGGGTCCGGCGCCCACCAGGGGAGCAATGAGGCCGGTCGGGCCTGCGGGCGCGCCGGCCAGTCCCAGGATGGTGCCGGACGAAATCGCTATCCTGACGTCGCCGGGGCCGAGGAGTTCGACTGGTATGCCCTGTCGGAGGTGTTTTTGCGGGTTGCGGTGCCTTGCCGGACGCTGCGCGTGTTGGCCCATCTGCTGGACGATTTCGGCGTCGCTGAGCGATGCAAGCGGCGTGGCATTCGCGATCGTGACGCCATCGCGCAAGATCGTGCAGACATCGCAGAGCGCGCGGATTTCCCGCATACGGTGAGAAACAAAGACGATGCCGATGCCTTCCTCGTGCACCAACCGCTTCAGCACCGAGAAGAGTTTGGCAGTCTCGCCGGCAGTGAGATTGGCCGTGGGCTCGTCGAGAAGCAGCACTTCGGCTCCGGTGGAAAGGGCACGAGCGATCTCGACGATCTGGCCTTCGTGGAGGGACAATTTGCGCGCCGGCAAATCGATGATCTCTTCGCCGATCGCTGGGTCAATCAGCCGCAGCGCTCCGAGCGCGGTTTCGCGCATGCGGCGACGGCTGATCTGCGACCAGCCCGACCTCGCATGCACAATGCCGATGTTTTCCGCGACCGACAGCTCGGGCAATAGCGCCAGCTCCTGATGCACCACCGCCATGATCGGGCTGGTGTGGCCGGCCTTCGACGAGGCGAAGCTAATATCGCCGGCATCGCGTGAGATCAGCCCGGTGATGATGCGGATCAGGGTGCTTTTGCCGGCGCCGTTGCCGCCCAGGAGCGCGTGGATTTCGCCAGGCCGGACCTGAAAACTCACGCCCCGAAGGACCCGTGTTGCGCCGTAGTTCTTCTTGACATTGGAAGCCTCGATCAGGGGCTTCCTGGTCGATGCCTGTCCAACTGCCGGCACATTGCCGGCACTACCCAAGCTTTGGGTTGAACTCGGCTCCATCCTGTATCTCCTTCCGGGACCACAGGATGATGCGACCGATTGACATTAGGCTCAATTCTCGTTTCTTAATATTCTGTGTAGCTGAGCTTAACTGACGAGGACGATGTCAGACATCAAGTTCAATTCGATGACGCATTTCGAGGCGGTCGCGCGGCTCGGCGGCGTGGCAAAGGCCGCGCAGGAATTGCAGGTGACACCTTCGGCGGTCAGCCAGCAGCTGCGGCTGCTCGAACACCAACTCGGGGTCCGGCTTTTTCAGCGCGAAAAGCGCCATCTCTCGCTCACGATCGACGGTGAGCGGCTCTTCCAGACCACCACCCAGGCTTTCGAATCCATACGCGAGGTGCGTAATGCCATCGTGCGGCAGCGCGAAAGCTTCCAGCTTAGCCTGCGCGTCAGTCCTTCCTTCGGCGAGAAATGGCTGGCGCCGCGGTTGGCCGAGTTCAGCAAGGGCTATCCGAGCTGGAATTTGCGCGTCGACGCCACGCCCAATTTCTCGGATTTCGAAACGGAGGTCATCGATCTCGATCTTCGTTATGGCGACGGCGGCTGGGCCGGCCTTTATTCGGATTGCGTCGTCAACGATCTGATCCTGCCGATGTGCTCGCCTTCCTATCTTGCCGAACTGCGCGCGATCTCACCGGATCCGCGCGAGCAGCTTCGCCATGCGCGGTTGATCGACAGTGTGAAGGCTTATTTCCGGTGGGATTATTGGCTGCCGTGCAACGGTATCCAGGGCGCCCGCATGACGTATCCCTATCGTTTCGACCGTTCGTCAATGTCGGTTCAACTGGCGAAGGACGGTGCAGGTGTGGTCCTGGAAAGCACATCCATCGCATTCGAGGACCTGGTGTCAGGTTCTCTGGTTCCGGTCTCGATAGAGTTCGAGGTCATCGAGTTTCCGGGATACTGGCTGGTCTGTCCTTCGCGGCATATGAACCGGCGCGCGGTTCGCCTGTTTTCGGACTGGGTGTCACGCGTGGGTAAGCGCGACACCGATCTGGCTCGCCGGTTTCTGGCGGATAAGCAACTGCGCATATCGTTCGAACGACGGCCTCATTTCGGGGCACGGGATGACAAAGCGGCGCCAATGGCGTGAACAGTTCGGCGTTCAAGACATGGCAAGACGAAGATTGACAGCACGTTGCGGTTGAGGAGCTGGCAAAACGCAGGCTGTGTGCAAGCGAAGGCGGGTTGGCCGCGCTTTTCCAGCGACCTTCCTCTTTTCCAACCCGACAACGACTGACTTACCTGTTTTCTGACGCAGCCGGAGACGGAGGCACTCAGTTCATACAGCCGTAAATTACCGGCGTCATCGTCCGTGCAACGCTACAGGGAATGCTCGACAGCATTGTAATGCCATTCCGCCGACGCGGCCATGGCTTCAATGAACGCGAGTTTGACGGTAGCGACTAAGCAACCGAACCGTGGCGCCAATGACCTTCTGAGCTTCCTCCCATTTCGGAAGATCTCGTTCCCCAACACGCGTGGCGATCGCGGCCAGTATCCAACCTACGCAGCTGATGTCTTCGGCAGCCTTCAGTTTCTCATGCTGCAGGATGCAAGCTTCAATGCCCGGTCGGGGCGGAGACCCGGGCGTAGTACGCTCAGCGATTAGCTGCAGACCGGCGTCGTAGGCGGCGCAAATTTTAATTCTATCGCCCCTTTCCGATTTCATCACCACATTCGCCCAAAGGGCCAACTCAGTTAAAAGATCGGTTACTTCATCTCTCATTAAAAACTGCCGCTGTTTTCTTCATGAAACGAAATTCCACGATCCAGATAGCGCGTGGCCCGGACAATGAGCGAGGTATTTTCGGGGTTTGTTGTTATCGAGCGAACCACTCCTTCTAAGCTTGCCGAGAATGTTAGTCAAAACGCTCAGTTTGCTCGGCAGGATCGCCGTCTAGACACAGCGGGCAAACATACGCATGCGGTTTCGTTACCACCAAGACCACCGATGGCTTGTGGCAGCGATCACAGGCAAAATCCCGGTGTGCAGTAGGCCAAACGTCATTTTCTATCTTTAGAGCACGGAGCCCCATCGTTTGGCAGCCGTCATCTTGCTGCCAGCCGGCGGAGGGCGCTGGGCTGGCACAGTGGTCTCGGGTTTAATGCGGAGGTATGGGAAAGAGAGGCTCTCCCGGCTCACTGCGCCAGCAATGGTATCGGCACTCACAGGGGCGTCCCAGGTTGATTGGTGGCCCGTAGCGAGAAGACTCGATCGGGCGAGTTTGGCTGATTACTCGCATTCTGACCGCCGAATTCAAGAATAGTGTTGCCCTTGAGATAACTCTTCGCGCTTGAGTTGCACGTATGCAACAGTCACTACCGACCTGCGAGGAGCGGAAAATCCCGAAACCTTGTCGGCGCCGCGAGAGGCCCCTTATTTGAAATCGCGTCTTGGCTTGCGACCTGGATGCCTCGCGCGAATATGCCGGTCTGATGGTACAGACGAAGGCGACTGGTAAAGCGATCGGCAAGGCCGAAGGTTACGTCGCCGCCACAGCCGCTGCTCGCGAGTTCTTGTTCGTGGGCACGATCGGCATCGGGCGGGCCAGACCAAGATCGGCATGGCCAATCTCGCCTACAATCTCACCCGCCCGTATGGCACCAGGGGCGAACTGCGCCCGCATGACGACGAAGGCGGCGCAAACCGCCACCGCGATGCCAAAATCGGCAATCTCAACAACCAACTCCGAAGCGATCGCCGTCATCAGTCCACGCAGAAATCAGCGCGGCCCTACCGGTCCGCGAAACGCCGATAGTACGAGGTGCCCAGGTGGCTGGAGGCCATTCCTATGAAGGTAAAGCCTGACCCTATTCGTGATATTCTGAAGCGCCTGCAGTGGTGCTGGGTCACGTTCGCTTCCCGCGCGATCTTGGCCGTCCATCAACCACGGCGCGTCCTTAGTTCCTCAATATTCACGACACTGTCGAAAATATACCCCGCGCCGCGCTCGGTGCGGATATACTGCGGGCGCGGCGCCTTATCCTGCCCCAACTTACGGCGAAGGCGGACGATAAGAACATCGATGCTGCGGTAGTAGACCTCCTGATCATAGACACGGGTCGCCATCAGAAGCTGCTCACGTGAAAGGACCCGACCTGGGTTCTTGAGAAAGGCCATCAGGAGGTTGAACTCGCCGGCGGTGAGCTTGACGTCAGGATCCGTTCCCCGGCGCAAGCTCCGACGCTTGGTGCTAACTCGCCAGTCATCGAAACGGTAGATGGTGTTTCGGTCACGCTCCGGCCGCTGGCGCATAGCGGCGCGCACGCGGGCGCGGAACTCCGTAAGCCCGAAGGGCATAGTAATGTAGTCGCGAGCGCCGGTTTCGAGGCCAATCACCTTGTCGGCCTCATCTACGAAGTCACCGCTGATGATGATGATCGGAAGATCCCTCTTGGCACCAAAATCTCGAACGAACTGCAAACCGTCCTCTCGGCCGTAGCTCAGGTCGACAATTGCTAGATCAATCGCTTCAGAAGCCATATTGCTGGCGGCCTGCTGGCGGTTTTCGACCGCTCTGATGTTAAACTCATGCTTAGACAAGAAGCCCATAAGCGGTTCTCTCGTCAACGCGTCCTGACCGACGATGAGAATGTTCTTCATGGTCACTTCCTATTGACTGCAGCTTGGGCTGCCGGGGACGGTAGTCAAATTAGTGACGCTCAGCAGGTGGGACAATCTTCATCAGGCGTATTGCGGAATAGCGCAGACAAATAGGTCCTATGCGGAGTTCCTGCTGCGCAACAGTGCCCCCAAAGCCTGCTAGTTTTTGATGGATTGTCCGTCCTCTGCGACCACTCGTTCGGCAGACCGGGTTTATCCCCGCTGAGATTCGTATCGCTCCGGTCCTCTGGCACCATCACTGGAGCGCTTTTGCACCCAACTTCCTCTCCCGGCGGCTCCAATTCAGTTCAGCTTTGTTTCAATTTAAATCGCTGAAAAGTTGACATTCGTATGGATTCGTCGAGATTTATTGATCAGACGCAGAACTCGCCTTGATGTTAATTCCACTGTCTACAGGAAACTCATGATGCCCAACCTTTTATCTAATTCCAATCTCCTTTCTAGACCCATGCTATCCTTTCTTTTGAACTTGCATGTCTTATTGTGCAGATCGCTCAGGGGGCGGAGCTTTCATGAACGGCGGGATGTCCGAGAGCAGGAGAGTGGAGATGAGTAGACTGGTCGTAGTCTCAAACAGGGTTTCGCTGCCCGACGAGCATGGTTCCCCGCCGCCAGGCGGGATGGCGATTGCGCTGAGCGCTGCGCTCCGGCGAAGGCACGGCCTATGGATGGGCTGGTCGGGGAAGGTGAAAGCCGGGGAGGACCCGTCAGGGCCGATCTCACGCCGGGAGGCCGGCGGGATCAATTATGCGCTTACCGATCTCTCGCAGACAGATTTGGACGACTATTACTACGGCTTTGCCAACCGGGTTCTTTGGCCGGTTTTCCACTGCCGAGTCGACCTCGCCGAGTATTCCGAAGCACGAATGTCCGGATATCAGCGCGTCAACCGACTGTTTGCAAAGCTGTTGCAGCCGCTCATCAGCGACGACGACGTCATATGGGTGCACGACTATCACCTGATCCCGCTTGCGAAAGAACTGCGGAACCTCGGCTGCGGCAATAAGATCGGCTTCTTCCTGCACATTCCGTGGCCGGCGGCGGACATCCTCTTCACCGTACCGCACTATGATGATTTGCTACGCGGGCTTTCGTGCTATGACCTCGTCGGCTTTCATACCGATGACGATCTTAGTAACTTCGCCGAATGCTTGCGCCGTCAGGGGTTACCGGACCCCATCACAAACGGTGTGTGCCAAGCCTATGGACGTGTGTTTCGCTGCGGCGTTTTTCCGATCGGCATCGACACGGCCGAGTTCGAACGACTGGCCGAGCAGGCGGCGCGCAGCGAGACTCTGCAGGAGCCCTCTCAAAGGATTCCCGGTTGTAAAGTCGCGATCGGCGTCGACCGCCTCGACTATTCGAAGGGCATCGAGAACCGCATCGTCGCGTTTGACCGCTTCCTGCGGAGCAACGACCACCGCATCGGCAAGACGCAACTGCTGCAGATCACACCGAAATCCCGCACGGAAATACCGGCATATCTGGCGATGCAAAAGGACGTCGCCGAGCGGGTGGGGCGCGTTGATGGCGAACTCGGAACGATCGATTGGATGCCCGTTCACTACATCAACCGGTCCGTTGGACCCAGCGAGCTCGCCGGTCTATACCGCATGGCACGCGTCGGCCTGGTCACGCCGCTCCGCGACGGCATGAACCTTGTAGCTAAGGAATATGTCGCCGCACAGGACCCACAGAATCCAGGTGTTCTCGTGCTTTCGCGTTTTGCCGGCGCAGCCAGAGAGCTAGGCGGAGCGATCCTCGTCAATCCCTACGATCCGGAAGCGATGGCGAGGGCCATCGAAGAAGCCCTGGACATGCAGTTAGATGAGCGGATCGATCGTTGGCGGGCGATGATCGGCCGGCTCCGCGAATACAACGTCTATCGCTGGTGCGACGACTTTCTGTTAGGCCTGGATCAGCGCTGAGCTTTGCCGCGTTCCTGGGCCTAGCTTCGCCAGCATGAGGCTGACCGCGACCAAGTGAATCAGGCAGCATTTCGGCCTCGCTGAGCGATGCCGAATGTGCTGACGCTTAGCGCGAGCACACCGCTTACTAAGACGAGAGGAGAAGGCCGTGGATGAGCTCGCTTGCAGTCGCGAAACTTCAAAAAAGCGGGCGCAGCCGTTTGTCGCGGAACCTCGCGCCACACGGCAGCGGCAAATGCTGGCGTCGATTGACCTGAACTTGCTGTTTGCTCTCGAAGCGCTGCTGGAACACCGCAACGTCACGCATGCGGCTCGACACGTGGGCTTGAGCCAGCCCTCGATGAGCCGAGCGTTGAGGAGGCTGCGTGGCATTTTCAACGACGATCTTTTGGTTCGCGGCTCCATGGGCCTGGTTCCGACCCCGCAGGCCCAACGCTTGAGCCGAATGCTGCCGCCGGTGCTGGATGCGATCCGCGGGATAGTGAACGGCAGTCTTGCCCAAGCCAATTGGCGATCGAAGGCGATAATGGCGATGCCCGATCATCAAGGACTGGTCCTGCTGCCGCGGCTCCTGCCCCGGCTGCGCCAGCACGCGCCTCATCTGGACGTCGTCATCGATCCGCTTCTCTCCGGCGCGATGCGGCGGCTTGAGCTAGGCGAGATCGATTTGGCTATAGGGCAGATTAGCGCCTCGCCGCCCGGATACTTGAGGCGCAGCCTCTACTCCGACCGGTTTGCCTGCCTGCTGCGCCACGACCATCCAGCCCTGGCGCGGGAATGGACAATCGAGAGCTTCGCGGCCTTGCGCCACGCAGCCATTGCCTTGGACTCCAAAGACGGCTTCGGCCGGGTGCATGACGAACTGGTCAAGTTAGATCTCCAGGGTCGCGATCCGGTGTTGGTTTCCAACATCTTGACGGCCGCGTTGGCGATCGCGGCGACCGATCTGCTGTTGATTGTACCACGCCGCGTCGCGACCAGGATCGCCGCCTTGCTGCCGCTAGCGATTATGGATCCGCCTGTGCAATTGACACCCTATGAAGTCGCGCTGATTTGGCACGAGCGTTCCCATCGCGACCCGGAGCATCGTTGGCTGCGCCACGAGATCGCCGTCGCCGCGGCGGCGGGAACTGAGAGCAAAATATCCCAACTGGGAAGGCAAGTGACTGATGAGTCGCCTAGGCAAGAAACGTGATCCGAATCCGGGGCTATCGTCAGGATATGACGGAAAAAGTTTATTGCCCTGCTCGCCCGTTGGGAGGGGAAGCTGGCTCTGCTGTGCCAGCGCATTGAAACCGTGCCGGTTTCGACAATTTGAAGCGAGGCAACAGGGCCAGACGAGAAGGTATCATACGCCCAGCCATCTATATACAGGCCAAAAACCGCCTCTCTTCGACCGCCATTCGGCCGCGCCAAGCCTTCCACAGGCCAGCTTCCCATGGTGTCTGTGAGGTGCCTGCATGCTGGCAGCATATCTTGGCTCGGACCCCGAAGCATGCAAGTCCTTGGCACTAATCGCGAGTTCTCTGAGGCAGATCGATATCCTTGATCACCGTTTATTGCGGGCAGGGCGCTCCGCGCAGATCGTCATCGTCGATTGTCGCGAACCGATTCACGACAAGCACGGGCGTGCGAAGCTCTCGCCCGAACCTGTCAAACTGGCTCTGGTTCTGGAAGAGAGCCTGGATCGACAAGCGGTCTTCTCCAACGGGTATTCCGATTACCTGTTGTGGCCGCTCACCGAGCAGGAAGTTCTGCGCAGACTTACCGCCTGCATCGTTCAGTTCGCGCAGCGTTCTACCCCGCCTTTCTTCTCAGCCGATCCGATCGTTCAGAATTCATGCAGTCTGCTGGCGCAGCGGGTCGATCAGCAGATCACCCGCGTCGAATTGGCGCGAATGGTAGGGACCAACAGGACAACGCTCACCACCCGTTTCGAGACATCGTTTGGCTGCGGGCCAATGACTTGGCTACGGCGCTACCGGATGACGGAGGCTGCTGACCGGTTGCGTAACGGGCATGAAAGCATCGCCAAGGTCGCCGAATCCTTCAGCTACGAGAACAGCAACAACTTCTCCACAGCCTTCAAGGCGTTTCATGGCCTCTCGCCACTGCGCTATCGCAAAATGATACGGCGCAGAGAAAAGCCTGTCTAACGCAAAGGTGGGGGCCGGAGCGAATTGGTATAAGGCGACGCGGGCACGCAAAGATCATCTCATCTCCGAGGCGTTTCCGCGCTTTGGGCACCTTAAGCTCTCGACCAACGCTCATGTCTCACAGCAGGAGGATAAAGCATGTCGAACGCATTTTCAGTGAATGTTCAAGAGCATGAACAGCGCTATTCCAAAGAACACTATGAGGCGGCGTCCGCATTTTTCTACGCCAAGCCCCTTGTTTTGGCCCAGTTAGATGCTGCGCCCCCCAGTGACGACACGATCGCCAACGCTCAAGGGACAGTGCAGTTTCACCTCATCGGCCAAAAAACCGACGATCCGACGTACAGCGGCACCCTCAATGAGAATCAGGACAATCTACTGGCAATAGGAGGAATTATTAACGACTACATGCATACCCATTATGCGAACATCGATGCACAGAAGCTTGATATCAACACATGGACCGATGTTGTTGGCAACATTCCAGATCTCTCTATGGGCAGGCAAAAACTGAAGAGTTTTTCAAAAAAGGTGGCCGGGACGTCGGTCTCAGCTACTTTCCTCTCGCTGATGGCCAAGGCGATCATTACCGACGGGGCATCGTTGCTGCTGGATTTCCAGTCCTTCCTTACAGAAATGGGGAATCTCACCTTCAGTGCAAACGGCAAGGCGCAGCGATACAAGGCGCTGACATGCACCTACCAGAGCTACCTTCTCGATAATGGGGCAGGCGGATATTACGACTACGGAGCAATCGTTCTGCGGCAGATCGAGTTCAAAGAGCACTTCCTCGAGCTGAAATCCTCTTGTTCGTCGACCCACTACGTCCGCGTCGACATGGACTATGCCGAGGTCACCAATCTTGTTCAGACCCGTCGGATCCGCAAAGGCGGCCCCGATCACGAAAACTTCCAGGAGCTTGTGAATAAGAACTCCACCGACCAGTTCAAGAAGGCCAAGAACTTTTTCAACGGTGGCTCGACGCCGCAACAAGACATCAAGCCGCAGGTCTGATCGTCAGGCCTTTGATCGCGAAAGCAGCGCACCCAACCAATAGCGTGGATTTGGACGAACGTCGCCCGCATCATGGATGCGATAGAGCGGTCCGGTAAGCCCTTGCGAACTACCGATGCTCTGTCGCGCCCCCGGTGCCGGCGAACTCCGGTCCCGCTTCCATAGGGAAGCAGACATGAACCCATTCGCAAAAACAGCTGCGGGCCTTTTCCTGGTGATCGGCCCGCAGAGCAGCCAACCGCTCGAGGCGGAGAGGATTTGCTCTGCCATGGTCCAGAAACTATTCGAAGACCAAACCCGGACTCTGGATTCTCGAGCATGGCAGAATGCCGCGCAAATGGTACCGAACCAGGTGGAAACCGCCACGACTTCAAGAACGCTAAACCGCACGATGGACGTGGCGGAATTGCCCAGTGCCTTTGCGTCAATTTGCGCGAATGCCGCCGACGGCAATGAAGCTGGCGTCGGTCTGGCAAAGGCAATCCGTAGCTATCTGAGCAAACACGGCGAACCGACGGCGTTCAATTGCCTCGTCCTAGATCAATCCGACTCCGCGGAAGTCCGTCTATCTTTAACCTGCCTTGCCGTGGTCGAAGTTGGAAGCGCTGACAGTCTCGCCATCACCTCGATATTGCTCTCCGCATCGCTGAACCTGTCAAACGAGCAAACGCAATCCACTATCGCGCAGGTTTTCGGCCGTTTCAGCTGGCCGAGCGACTCACCGTACTACCTGCGCTTGTTCTCCAGCCGGCGGTCCCATAGTCAGAGACGTAGCGACATTCTGCAATAGACCCAAGGGCAAACAGAGGAATAGCTGATTGCGTCTGCGCCGCGTTGGTGGCTGCGGGAAATGACATCAAAAGGCTGCGCGAAGAAATAGCGTGGGAGGGCGAGGTGACCGTATAAACTGCGCATTTTCCATATAATTTCGGCCTTCGGGGAGACGGACTATGCACGATATTATCGACGTCCCGCAGAACGTCGGCGATTTTGCTGTGTGCTTGGCAGAATCTGGCGTCAATACAGTAATCCGGTACTACAACCATCGGAATAGTACACCATTTCCCTCAAAATGTCTGACAGGGGAGGAACTCGCCGCCCTTCATGGTGCTGGAATATCGGTAGCTGTGGCCTTCGAGCAGCGGGGTGGCGCGGGCGGCAATATCAGAGACTTGCATGGTGCGGCTGGAGAGCGAGACTCCGGTCGTGCGCTTGATCTGGCCGCCGCGTTGGGACAGCCCGAAGGCTCCGGAATCTATTTTGCAGTCGATTGGGACTACCACACACCACAGCATCTTGCAGGGGTAGCACCCTACTTCAGGAGTGTGCGGAATGCGTTGGCTGGCCGTTATCTCGTTGGCGTTTACGGATCGGGCACGGTCGGACACCACATGAAGCGCCAGGGGCTGGTGGACCATATATGGCTCTCTGGCTCGTTGGGATGGTCCGGAACGAGACAAGCGCTCAAGCAGGGGGATTGGTCGCTTTTCCAAAAGTTTATGGAAAAGCGTTCCGAGATCGGGGGCTTCGGATACGATGGAAATGTCGTCAATCCGGCCCTTGAAAACTTTGGTCAATTTGGGCCGGCAGGTACTCTCCCCTCTCGCGACGCGAACGAACGTCTGCGTTGTTCAAAGTTGCTGCGCGAGGAGCGCTAAATCTTCGCTCCCGGCCGGCCAAGAGCTTTCGCATGGTCGATTCCTCACGAACGGTACAAGGCGCGCCCACGCCTTGTCAGGCTGCACCGGAAGCTTCTCCCGCTGCGTCTTCGTCATCGATATCCCGGCATCGTTCATCCCTTCACAAACCGCTTGCCTTACGGCGCCATAATGAAAGAGGATTATGAAAGGCTCCGCACCTGTATTCTCGTGGACACCCTCGGCCTTCCATAAACGACCGTTTGCGAAAGGAACCAGAGTGCTGATCGGCTACGCCCGCGTGAGCAGAGGCGACGACCAGTCGAACACGGCGCAGGCCAGGGCGCTCGCCGATGCCGGGTGCAAGCGTATCCTCAAGGAGGAGGCCTCCGGCGGTCGCTGGGAGCGGCCGGAATTGCACAGGATGCTTGATCATTTGAGGGAGAGCGACACTGTCGTCGTCTGGAAGCTCGACCGTCTGTCTCGCTCACTCAAGGACGTTCTCACGATCATGGAGCGGATCGAAGCCACCAGCGCCGGTTTCCGCTCGCTGACAGAAGCGATCGACACGACGACAAGCCGGCCAGTGCCGGAACCGAGCGGCGCCGATCGTGCTGGTGAAGCGCCGTGACAGCTGCGGCGTTGCGGCGGGCGTGGCGCCGCAGCACGAGCGGCTCGGTTTCATGCTGCCCTACACGCCGTTGCATCATCTCTTGCTGCGGGCGCTGGACGGTCCGGTGGTGATGACCTCCGGCAATCGCTCGGGCGAGCCGCAATGCACGGACAATGACGAGGCGCGGCAGGAGCTTGCCGGGATCGCCGACTTCTGGCTGATGCACGACCGCGAGATTGTCAACCGGCTCGACGACAGCGTGGTGCGATTCGACGGGCACGGCATTTCGGTGTTGCGGCGCGCGCGCGGCTTCGCGCCGGAGCCGCTGGCGCTGCCGGCGGGCTTCGATGGCCCGGTCAGGGCGCTGGCTGCGGGCGGCGACCTAAAGGCCGCGTTCTGCCTGGCGGGCGACGGCAACGCGCTGCTGTCGCAGCATCTCGGCGACCTCGACGAGCTGAAGAACCAGAACGCGTGGAGGCAGGCGTTGGGGCTGTATCGAAGCCTGTTCGACACGAAGCCGGACCTCATTGTGGCCGACCGGAATCCGGGCTACCGTTCGACCCAGCTGATGTTACTCTGCCGGCGATGGTGATGAGGGTTTCGGCCAGGTGCTAATCATCATTGGCCGCTTCCTGCGCAGTCGTCGAACGTACGCGGGGCCGAACGTCTTCCCCCCACGGGTCTTTCCAAATCGTCACGCTCAACCTGTCTCAAGGGAGATCGTTGTCATCTCCTGATGCCGAATGTCTCAATTTTCCCAAGTTTGGCAAAATTGAATCGCAGACTTTTGCAGCGTGCGAAGGTCAAGCAGTTTTGCGACAGTAGCAAAGAGCCCGAAGCCATCATCCGGCCTCGGTGCTCCAATATATCGCCGCTAACGCCGGATGACGATAATCCCGGCCAGTGCGATGAGAATGATACCGAGCATGGAAGCCGCATCCAGACGTTCCGAGAACAGCACGACGCCCCATAGCACAGCGAAGGCTAGATATGAAAAGTCCCAAGTCGAGATGATCGAGGATGGTCCCAACTGGTAGGCGATGGCCGTGCCGACGCTGCCGATCAGCATCGTCATGCTCAAAAGCCCGATCAGCGCGCATTGGGTCCAGCACATTGGAATCCACGCGCCCATGAACAGGCTTTGTCCACCCTCGCTCCCTGCCATCACGGTCGCCAAGCTAGCGCTGCCCCCGAGAACGATCGCTATCAGGTTGAAGATCAGCGCCAAAACGAAGGGGTTTTCGCCACGGCTCTTGGTGCGCGTCAGCACCATCGCCAGAGCGTAGAGAATTGCAGAAACCAGCGGCATCACGGCATGGATGCCAAGGTCGCCGGCCTGCGGCTTCTGCATGAGCAGCACACCGATGAAGCCGAGGGCGACTCCGACCCAACCTTGCATCCCGACAGGTTCCCTGATCCAGAAGGCCGCAAAAAGGGTAATGAACAGCGGGATCGTGTAATAGACCGCCGCCGCCATCGAGAAATCGAGGCGCGGTAGCGAAGCGTAATAGATCAGCAGGCTCGACAGAAGCAGGCTGCTTCGCACGATGGCCCAGCCAGGATAGGCTGGGCGCAACGACACCTGCGGAAAGCGCCATTTCAGGATCGAGATCAACAAGGGCAGCGTGACGCAGGACCGCAGGAAAATGAACTGCGACAGCGGCATGTCCGAGATCGTGACCTTGATGATCGCATCCGCGATGGAAAGCGTCAGGTCCGTGAAAACCATCGCCGCAATGGCGATGCCCACCCTGTCCGCCTTGGGGGCCGTCTGACTGATCGACATTTTTCGCGTTCCCTGCTTCGGGTGCCGAGGCTACCGAGCCAAGAACGTTCCAACAATTCCGATCATACGGAAATTTTGTCCGTGTTATTGTACAATGAGCAACGACACGAGAGAGGATGCGTCGCTTTGTACAGCGTGGACGACATGATCCTTCTGGCCGAAGTCGCCGAAACGGGCAGATTTACTCGCGCCGGGGGGCGGATCGGGATGCCCAAATCCACTGTCAGCCAGCGCATCGCCCAGCTTGAAGCACGTCTGGGGCTGCGGCTTCTCAATCGCTCCACCCGGCACGTAAGCCTCACCGGCAGCGGCCAGGTCTATCTCGAATACTGCCGCCGCGTTCGCGCTGAGGTCTCGGCCGCGGACATGGCGTTGACCAATCTCAAGGAACAGCCTGTCGGGACGCTGAAGATCACCTGCCCAGAGGTAACTGCCACCTATTTCATGCCGACCTTCCTGCACGGATTTACCACGCAGTTTCCCCGCATCGCCGTCGAACTGATCGCCACAAACCGGCATCTCGACGTCATCCGCGAGCGGGTTGATTTCGCTTCTCGCGTTGGCACGACCACAGGTCAGGACCTGATCGTGCGGCGTGTCTCCTCGATTAAACGGGTTCTCGTCGCCGCTCCAGCCTATCTGGCGGCTGGCAGTCCTCTTCAGGAACCGACCGATCTTCTAGATCGCCGCTGCCTGGTGCATGATGCGCAGCCCGAATGGGTGTTCTCGTCAGACGACACACCGATCGTCCTGCGGCCTCCGCCGGCTGCGACCTCGGATTCTATGGGGTTCCTGCTGCAATCCTGCATCGCGGGCGGCGGGGTCGCACTCCTTCCCGCTTACGTGTGCCAGCCGTCCGTGGCGGTCGGCCGCCTTGTGGAGTTGCTCCCGGGCTGGGAAATTCCACCCTATGAAATGATGCTGATCTTTCCCAACCTGAAGAACCAGTCCAAGGCGCAGGCCGCATTCCGCGATTATGTGAATACCTTCGACTTTTCAGCGTTTGCCGTTGGGCGATAACTAGAACTTCTCAAGTCCTACGGTCGCATTGTTCCGTGTCGTGGAATGTCTAACTGGATCGAAAGCCGGACCAGGCATGGACATGAGCCAGTTTGCAAAAAGCGCGGCAGCTTTGTTCCACGGCGTTTCTTTGAGCGAAACAAGATAGACGTTACCGGGGCGTTGATCTTCCCCAGGCAGGAGCTCAACCGGTTGGCCGCGGCGTACCTGTTCGCTCGCCGTGCCAATCCGACCCAACGCTATTCCGCTGCCAGCCAAGGCAGCCTGCCTCATCATGAGGTGGTTGTCGAACACAGGACCCGGCAGCCCCTTCCGACACGTTTACCCCGAAGTGCTGGAACCATTGCTTCCAGTCGAACCACGTCTTGTCATCAACCCTGGCATGCTTTCTTTGGGTTGCCCTTACAGTGGGGTAATCACAACAAAACCCGGTGCGGCGGTCAAGCCGCCAGAATGAGCTCGTTTAATGAAGCGCCAGCCTCCGGCTGCGGGAGAAAGGGAGTGCCGTGCCTCAGGACATCCGTGTCACCATCGTGCTGACGGCCGTATCGATGGCATCCGTCGTGGACGGTCCATGGTAACGATCATGACCGGACCTTCAATTCATTCGGGCCACCGCACACCTCTCGGTCGAGGCGGCGCATGAGGCAAGCCACAAGGCATGGGTGGGCAAAAGCGGCTTACAGCACTACGAGCGCATGCTCCGCTCCGATGACTTCAACGAAGGTGCCGTCGCCTTTTCGGAAAAGCGCAATTCCGAGTTCAAGGGGAAGTAGCCATGGACGCGGTAACCACAACGCGCGCGGGTCTACTTGGACAGCACCGTCTGGCACCGATGCTGGACACCCGCTCCATGGTGGTTGCCGGGGTGTCCGGCAGGGAAGGCTCATTCGGCTTGCGGCTGGCCCAGTCCGTCGTCAGCGCCGGATATTCGGGGCGCATCCAGTTCATCGATCCGCGTCAGACCGAAATCCTGGGGAGGCCATGCTTCGCCGCCTTCGCGGACGTTGACGAGGCGCCGGATCTGGCGGTGCTTGGTGTCGGCCCCTAACGCGGCCGCTTCGGCAATGCCGACGCTTCTGGTGGCGCGCGGATGCCGACAGAGGAAGAGCGTGGGTGGGCTGCGGTGGCGGGTGAAGGTCCGGGAGAGAGTCTCCCGGCGCCCGCCGAGGAGCTCCAACCATGACACAGATGGAAATTCACACGCCCACCCGCAACGAGCGTGCCGGTTACAAGGTCGACGTCAGCCGCGGTCAGCGCATCGGCCGCGTGTCGTCAGAATGGTTCAACCGGCCGGCGGATGAGCGATACCTGTCGCTCACCGACCTTCGGAATTCGGTGAAGGCCCGGTCGGAGCGCAGCAAGACCCGCATCGTCGAGAGTGAGCTGATCCGCGTCGAGGCGAGCCGCGACGATCCGGAGCGCCTGAGGTTAATGCTGCCCGATGCGCCTGCCCCAGTTGCCCCCACGCATTGGAGTTTTGGCCAACTCGCCAGCCTGGTAGGTGCACCGGCCACCTATCTGCGCCAGCTTCCGGCCCCGCTCGCGGCGATCAACCTTCAGCACGGTCTCCTCAACCGCCGCGCCGAGCAGGTGAAGACGCTGGAAATCGAGAACGGACGCCTCGAGCTGCGAGCGGTTACAGGTCCGGACTATGGCAGGATTTTCGATGAAGAGCTGATCGCGGCCGTCCAAAAAATCGCCGGCAACGGTACCGGCGACACCCGCTGGAAGATTCCTGGCGTGCTCGACTGGTCAACGGGAATCTACAATCCGAATGTCGACATTTCCAATGCCACGACGACGATCTATGCGTCCGACCGTGATGTCTTTGTCTTCCTCGTCGACGACCTGAATCCGATCGAAGCCGGCAAGCTGCCCGATGGCTCGCCCGACGTCTTTTTCAGGGGGTTTTATTGCTGGAACTCGGAGGTCGGCGCCCGCACGCTTGGAATCGCCAGCTTCTATCTACGTGCAGTGTGCCAGAATCGTTGCCTCTGGGGCGTGCAGGATTTCCAGGAAATCATTATCCGGCATTCCAAATATGCCGCCTCGCGTTTTGCCCTGGAAGCCGAGCCAGCGCTGATCCAGTTCGCGGAGTCTTCGCCCATGCCGTTCGTCAATGGCATCAAGGCTTCGCGGGAGCGTGTCGTCGCTCGGGACGACGAAGATCGCCAGAGCTTCCTGCGCAAGCGCGGCTTCTCCAAGGCGGAGACGACGAAGATCATCGATGCCGTGCTTTCGGAGGAAGGGCACCCGCCCGCCTCGATTTTCGACTTCGTGCAGGGCATTACACGGGTGGCGCGCGACAAGCCGCATCAGGATGTTCGCCTGGAGATGGAGGGCAAGGCCAAGAAGCTTCTCGATCTGGCAGCATGATACTGCAATGCTGCGCGCGGCGGGAGTAGGTAACGTCACCGGGCTGCTGATGCCGCCAGTTTCGAACATGTGCATCGCTGCGGGGCGCAGCACACGGCCTGCGCTGCCGGTCTGGCAAACACATCTCTCAGTCTAAGTGTGCGCCGCACAAAATCGCAATGCTGCTATGCACAATTAATGTTTCTCGGCTGCGCGGAAGGGAGTAGTCTGTCGATATCGAGTTTCGTCCGGGTCACCTCCTCCCGACCTTGGCGACCAGGGACGGCATTTATTCCTCCCGAATGCTGTCGTCCAAATCAAGCCCGCCGCACCTCCTCCCGCGGCGGGCTTTTTCGTTTGCGAGCGGCGGCTTCTGGCAGCCCGATTGCAGGAAACGAACGCGGAGGTCCGTCAGTCGGGGAGGTTGAACCGTTCGATGGTGATGGTACGCGCGACATCCACGGTAATCTCCAGCACTTCGTTCCATGCCTCCTCCCCACCGAGCTCGGAAAGGGCGAGATGAAAGAGCCTGTGCTGGAGATCGAGGCTCATCAGGCCAGGGGCGGTGTTGAAGGCGACCAGCCCGACATGCAGCTCCTCGCGGCGATAGAGGCCGCGAAAGTCGGTCGTGTTGTGCGTGACGAGCACATAGCCGCCCTGCGGCCGGTGCGTGCACCGGCGGTGATGGCTTTTGCAGGGTTCAGGCGGCGCGCCGTTCGGAGGAACGCGAACCGTCTCGACCAACCCCAGTGATGGCGCGGAGGCGGCGGCGAGCGGCGGAATGTCGTCGAGCATGTCGAGCGCGACGCGACCGCGCGCCGGGTCACCATATGGTCCTTGGCGCCGGCGAGGCCCAGCCAGCGCACATGGCTCGACTCTGGAAAACCCCGTTCGCGCGCCAGTTTCGCAAGCTCTGGGCTCAGGCATTCGTCGATCAGGAATTTCACGAAACGGCCGGCAGATCGTCGAGACGGATTGTGCGTGTCGACTTCGCCGCCGTGCTGCGCCACGCCGGCTTGACCGGCGGACGGCCACGCCGCGGATAGGCGAGCGCATAGTCGGCCGCGAGCCTGATCCGGTCGAGAGTCAGTTGCGGATAGGCGGCACGGATCGTCTCGGGAGTATCGCCATTGGCGAGCATGTCGGCAACGTCATGAACAAGCACGCGTGTTCCCACAAAGGCCGGCTGACCGCTAAGTACCGCTGGATCGCGCGCCACCATGGCCTTGGCTTTCCTCAGCCGGCTGAGGCCGGTCCTTACCCCGGCAGTGATCGGCTTCAGGTCGACCTTAAGCGGATCGTCCGCGACTACGGGCGCAGCATCATCGGCAATGGCGTGCTCGACGATCCGCCGCCGCGCGGCAGGCGTCAGCGTCTCCGCCGTCAGCCAGGCGAGGCGTAGGCCGACGAGACCCGCTCCGATGATGACGCGGCTGCCGCGGCGTGTCTCGACACGGCCGCGCAGCAATCCGGCATCGATGATGCGATGCACCTGCTTGAGCGGCACCTGCGTTACCGCCGCCGCCTCATTGACGGTGAGCACTTCGCTGCTAAACCCCGGCATGACAATAATCCTTCCACATTCGTGGAAGATATATAGCCATTCTGCCTTCCGCAGTCCAGCGAAGCTTTGCGGCAGCCGGCGGCGTCCGTGCCAGACGCCCGACGGGAGGCAGAGGGGGCGGGGAGGTTTCCTGACGGGCTTGGAGGTTCGGGGAGAGGCCCCGGCCGCCCGTCATGGAGAACCTGACCATGGCAAAGAACGCCATTCAGAAGATCGCGATGAACGCCGCGGAGAACATTCCCTATGACAAGCTCAGGCTGTCGCAGAAGAATGTCCGGCGCATCAAGGACGGCGTGTCTATCGAGCAGCTGGCTGATGACATCGGGCGGCGAAAGCTCATCCAGAGCCTGAACGTCCGTCCGATGCTCGACGGCGAGGGCGAGGAGACCGGCACGTTTGAGGTGCCGGCCGGCGGTCGTCGCTATCTCGCGCTCGGTATCCTCATCAAGCAAAAGCGCCTGGCAAAGAACGAGCCGATCCCCTGCATCGTTAACCGCAGGCAGGAGACCTCGGCCGAAGAGGACTCGCTTGCTGAAAACCTGCGGCGCGCCGATCTGCATCCGCTGGACCAGTTTCGTGCCTTCAAGACGCTAAGCGATCACGGTCTCGATCCGGACGAGATCGGCGCCCGCTTCTTCGTGTCGCCGGCGACGGTGAAACAGCGCCTCAGGCTCGCCTCTGTGTCGCCGAAACTTCTCGACCTCTATGAGAAGGACGAAATCCGGCTCGAACAGATCATGGCGTTTTCGATCTCCGACGATCATGCGCGCCAGGAGCAGGTCTGGGAGCGGATCTCCAGCTCGCACACGCAGGAACCGTATTACATCAGGCGTCTGCTGACGGAGACCACCGTTCGCGCCGATGATCGCCGTGCCGTCTATGTCGGCGCCGAAGCTTATGAGGCTGCCGGCGGGGTCATCCTTCGCGATCTCTTCGAGCAGGATTCCGGCGGCTGGTTCCAGGATGCCGCACTTCTCGAGCAGCTTGTCTTCGACAGGCTGAAGGTGGATGCCGAGGCGATCCGCGCCGAAGGCTGGAAATGGGTGGATGCGGCGATCAGCTTTCCCTATGGCCACACCTCCGGGATGCGGCGCATCTACGCCGAGGCGCAGGAGCTCAGCGCCGAGGAGATCGAACGCTACGACGCGCTGAAGGCCGAATACGACAAGCTGGATGTGGACTATGCCCAGGCCGAGGATGCCGACGAAGCAATCGAGGCGAAGCTCGACCAGCTGGGTGCCGAGCTCGATGCGATCGATGATCGTCCTCAAACCTACGATCCCGCCCAGAAGGCCATTGCCGGTGTGTTCGTTACGCTTGCCGCGAACGGCAAACTCCAGGTCGACGCCGGTTTCGTGCGGTCCGAGGACGAGCCGCGGACCGAAACCGGCGACGTCGATGTGGGCGAGGAAGGGGGCGCCGCCGGCGGAACGCGATCCAATGGCGACGACGATGGCGATGGTGTTGTCGTCAACGGCGAGCCGGTGAACGACACCTCTGGCGCCGACGGCGAGGATGATGACATCAAGCCACTGCCCGATCGGCTCGTCTTCGACCTGACCGCGCAGCGCACGCTGGCACTGCGCAACGCGCTCGCCGGTGACGTCGACATCGCCATCATCGCCGCACTCCATGCCTTCGTCCTGCAGGTCTTCTATCGCTTCGCGCCGGACACGTGCCTGGAGATCAGCCTGAAGAGCGGCAGCTTCAGCCAGGTCGACGGTCTTGCCGAGACATCCTGGGCCAAGGAGATCGCCGAGCGGCACGAAGCCTGGGACCGCGATTTGCCCGATGAGGCGGAAGGCCTGTGGGACTTCCTGTTCGGCCTCGACGAAGCAAGCCGCAAGGCGCTGTTCGCGCATTGCGTCTCGCTGACCCTCAATGCGGTGGTCGAACCCTGGAACAGGCGACCGAAGGCGCTCGAGCATGCAGACATGCTTGGCCGCTCGCTCCAGTTCGACATGGTCAACGCCGGCTGGACGCCTACGGTCGAGTTCCTCGGGCGGCTCACCAAGGCGCGGATTCTACAGGCTGTCCGTGAAGCTCGTGGCGCAGACTCCGCGCAGCTGATCGACCACATGCAGAAGGACATCATGGCGCGTGAGGCCGCGCGTCTTCTCGAACGGTCGAACTGGCTGCCCGAGCCGCTGCGCGTTGAGGTCGATGAAGTTGCTACCGATTCTGGCGATGCGATCGCCGGCGACATGTCGGACGAGGCGGCTCTCGACGGCGATGCCACCGAGCTGCCGGCCTACCTCGCCGACGATGCGGATCCGTCCTCCGATGAGCCGGTGACCATCGACGGCGGCGAGGCGGATCACCTCCAGGCCGCTAAATAATCGGCCTCACGCTCGCACCGGGCCCGGCACTCCCGCCGGGCCCTTTTTCGTTTTCCGACATGGAGAAACCCGCATGTCCGCACATATCGTGTACGAATCCGCTCCTCTGGGGAGCGTTATCCGGTACCGCTCCGGCACCGCGAAACCGCCGGCTCGCTTCACCAAAAAGCTCGCCGCCTGGGAGAGCCGCAACGGCGTCGGTCGTTTGGTCAGGAAGGAACCGCCGCGCGAGCGCGCGACCTATAGCTCGCCGGCTTACTTCACCCTGCATGAGGGTGATTTCGGGCAGGGCGGCATCATCGTCGTCTCGGTCAGGCGCACATGGTCCGTTGAAAGCGACCTGCGTTTCGAGGTCATGGAGCGTTCCATGATCGGCATGGTCCGCGTCCTGCAGGAACTCGGGGACAGCCCGGAACTGCTCTATCCCGCCAAGGATCGCGAGGCGGCCGAACGCTGGCTCGCCAGCAATTCGTACAGCCGAGCCTATCTCGAAGAGGTCTCCGCCGATGAGGTCGGCGCCGACGTCATTGAGGGCCGCGCGGCCGCCTGATCGCCTCACCCCATAGAACCACTCCGACCACAGGCCCGGGGTGGCGCCGGCGGGGCCCGGGCGGTTTCAATTAAATGGGGGAGACAAGTTAGGCCGGGAAACAAACTGGGTGTTTTTCAAAAAAGAACGGGGCGCCCCACAGGGTATTGGTGTTAGGCGGG
>NZ_JAMYVG010000037.1:0-34621 GCF_040323855.1 Mesorhizobium sp. M0028 | reverse complement strand
AGCGCGCTCCGGAAGACCGGCGACAGCGCTAAACTGGGGAAGATTCAAACGGCACTTCTGGGGAGTATTGAGCCGGCATCGACACGCATCACAAGATCGAACGCCAAACCGTGCGCGTGCACGACGATTTGCCGCTCAAGCCTCATTTGGACAGGACTTGAGCTGGCCCCGTGGTTTGAGCCGGGTTACCTTGAGCGGGTGGGCTGCGAACAAGCAGTTCGAGACATTGGCCTCGATCACTTCGCAACACGCCGCTGCGCCTGGCCTCGGTGTGCTCCCCCCGAAATCGTTGTGTCATATCACCGAGGGCATCACGGCCAACAGCTTCCACATGGGCAACAGCCTCGCCATTGAGCCGAATATGGTCGCGAGCAGATCACCAACGAAGCGGTCGGAACCTCGGAGCCGAAGTTCGACGCCGAGGTGGTTCGCATGATGCGCTAAGCAGCACCACGGCGCTTGCCGGTATGTTTGCTGCCAGCAGCCGACGAACTCCTATCCTCCTGGACCGCTGTGCGTTATTGCTTTGATTTACCGGCCGCTCAAGGCTTCCATAGTTTCGCTTTCAAGGCGACCTTTGGCAACATGCCAACGCAAATTTAACATAACGACATAAACATTTCTTTATGCGGCGTTGACAAAGAAGCGAACTGCTGTAATTGTCTCCCGCGTCGTGGTTCTCCGTACGGCGCTGCCGCAGCGGAGCTAAGAGGGAAGCCGGTGCGATGCCGGCGCTGCCCCCGCAACTGTTAGCGGCGAGCCAACCCCACTCATGTCACTGAGGCAAATAGCCTTGGGAAGACGGGTAGAGGCTATGACCCCGCGAGCCAGGAGACCTGCCACGGCGAATTACGTCCACGGGCGGGGTGTCTCGGTGGCCGCTGCAGCCTGGCGTTCGTGCCGGCCTGCTAGCGCCTTCCTTGTCACCGACGCCCCAACCATCGGGGTCTGGCATGACTGTCTCTCAGCAAATTCCTGTAGCAACGCTCGGCGTGCCCCGCTTCGGTCGTCGGCGAGAACTGAAATTCGCGCTTGAAAGCTACTGGTCCGGAAAATCGTCCGCTGCCGACCTTCTCACGACCGCGAAGGCGCTCCGTGCCGCTAGCTGGGAGGAGCAGCACGATCGCGGCGTGTCGAAAATCCCGTCGAACGACTTCTCGCTCTACGACCATGTGCTCGACACCGCAGCCATGGTCGGCGCCGTTCCATCCCGTTACGGCTGGAATAGCGGCGAGGTTCCACTTGACATCTACTTCGCAATGGCGCGGGGCAACCAGGGTCAGACGGAGGATTGTCGACACGCTGGTCACCAGCAGGCGGCTCATCGGCCTGATGTAACCGCGATGGAAATGACCAAGTGGTTTGACACCAACTATCACTACATTGTGCCGGAACTCAACGATGATCAGACGTTCGCCCTCTCGTCGACGAAACCGGTCGATTACTTCATCGAGGCTAAAGCTCTCGGCGTTCACACACGCCCAGTCATCCTTGGACCGATCACCTTCCTCAAGCTGGCGAAATCGCCTGCCGAAGGATTCGATCCCATCGCGCTCCTGCCGCGGCTGCTGCCCGTCTACGAGCAACTCCTGCAGAGGCTGAAGCTGTCTGGAGCCGACTGGGTGCAGATCGATGAGCCAGCGCTTGTCCTCGATCTGAACCTGAACGAACGAGCTGCGTTCGAATTCGCCTATGGCCAGCTGTCGAAAGCCGCGCCCGAGCTGAAGATCATGCTGGCTACCTATTTCGGGCCGCTGGGAGACAATCTCGAAACCGCGGTTTCTCTGCCCCTGGCCGGGCTGCATATTGATCTCGTGCGCGCTCCCGAGCAGCTGGAAACGGTGGGTCGGCTCGCACCGAAGGATCTGGTGCTCTCGCTTGGCTTGATCGATGGCCGCAACGTCTGGCGTGCGAACCTGCCCGCCATTCTCGACCGCATCAAACCGATCGTCGCCGGCTGGCCCTTGGACCGCGTCGAGATCGCGCCTTCTTGCTCGATGCTGCATGTGCCGATCGACCTGCGCATGGAGACGGAACTCGACGCGGACATCAGGTCGTGGCTCGCCTTCGCGGCCCAGAAGACCGACGAGTTGGTGTTGCTTGCCCGGGCCCTGTCCCAAGGCAGGGATGCGGTGGCAGGCGCGTTGAAAGCGTCTGCCGAGGCTGCCGCCACTCGCGTGACATCCACGAAGATCCATGACCCGCTTGTTGAGGGACGGATCGCCAGCATTGACGACAGCATGAAGCGACGAGAGAGCGCTTTTGCCGAGCGCTCCAGAGTCCAGGCCGGCACGCTCGGGCTGCCGCCGTTCCCGACGACGACCATCGGGTCCTTCCCGCAGACGCCGCAGGTACGCAGGGCGCGGGCCGCTCATGCGAAGGGCCAGCTGAGCTATGTCGACTACGAGACCTTCCTGAAGAAGGAGATCGAGGCTGCAATTCGCTGGCAGGAAGAGATCGGGCTGGACGTGCTGGTGCACGGTGAGTTCGAACGAAACGACATGGTACAGCATTTCGGCGAGCAGCTGTCCGGCTTCGCCTTCACCCAGCATGCCTGGGTGCAAAGCTATGGGTCCCGCTACGTGCGTCCCCCCATAATCTTCGGCGACGTATCGAGGCCCAATCCGATGACGGTGCGCTGGTGGCAATTCGCCCAGTCGCTTACGGAAAAGCCTGTGAAGGGAATGCTCACGGGACCAGTGACCATTCTCAATTGGTCTTTTGTTCGCGACGACGTACCCCGCTCCGAGGCATGCCGCCAGATCGCGCTTGCCATCCGCGACGAAGTGACGGATCTCGAATGGTCCGGCGCAAGGATGATCCAGATCGATGAGGCCGCGTTTCGCGAAGGATTGCCACTGCGCCAGTCTGACTGGAAAGACTATCTCGACTGGGCTGTCGAATGCTTCCGGATCGCCTCAACGGGTGTAAAGGACGCGACTCAAATCCATACCCACATGTGCTATTCGGAGTTCAACGAGATCATCGACGCGATCGCCGAAATGGATGCGGATGTAATTTCGATTGAGACGTCGCGCTCGAAAATGGAACTGCTGGACGCCTTCACGAGCTCCAAATATCCGAACGAAATCGGGCCCGGAGTCTACGACATTCACTCACCACGTGTCCCGGAAGTCGGGGAGATTTCGGATCTCGTCATGCTTGCTCGCGAGCGACTGTCGGATTCCCAACTGTGGGTAAACCCGGACTGTGGCCTCAAAACACGCAAATGGGAGGAGGTCCGCCCTGCCCTCATGAACATGGTCGATGCAGTACGTGCGCTCCGGTAGAAAGTGTAGGCCGGAGGGTTTCCTGGTTGCTCACCATGTGGTGAGTGACTGGCTGCCGCATGTCGGCCGTGAATGTGCCAAAACGCGATCACATCCTTTGAAATAAGTCACTCGAGCGAGAATGTGCACTTTCCTTCGGCACGTGTATTAATCGCGCAGGAGCAAAGGGTACCGTTTTCTCCCTGTGACGTGTCGAGTTCGAAGGGGATGTGATTGGCGTCGAGACCGCTCCGGCCATCATGCCAAGTGCACTGTTCTCGATCAGTTCGTAGAGGACTTCTCGGCTCGGTTCATCGAAATGCGCGGGTACATACATGACAGGTTCCTTCACTGGCCGCCGGGTTCGCTATTCACCGGTTGACATCCGATGGCAAGCGTTCCAACGCGGCGGCGATCTGGCGCTTCGCTGCTGAGGGCAGAGGCAGGATGGGACGCGGGGGGTCGGCACGGCAAATGTCGAGCAATTCGGCAAGTGCATAGACGACGCGAAGGCTCGAGAACTCCTTGAAGAGGCTCCAGAGCGGCGCAAGCGTGGCATCGATCCGTCGCGCTTCGGCCGCATCGCCCTGTTGCGCCGCCGTGACAATCTTCACGCAGACCTCGGGCAGGATGCCGGCGAGGACGCTGTACCATGTGTCGGCGCCGGCGATCATGGCCTCTGCGGCGTTCCAGTCGCCGCTGTAGCCGATCGAGAACCCTTCCGGCACAGTGCGCCTCTGGTCGGCCAGATGGCTCTTGATCGCATCGCCCTTGTCTGTCGGATTCTTGATAGCGACAATCCCACCCACCTTTGCCAGGCGGCTGACGAGTGCTGGGGTGAAATGGAAATGCGTCGTTCCTGGATTGTCGTAGATGACGATCGGAAGGCCACTTTCGCGCGCCACCGTGGAGAAATGTTCGAACACCTCGTCATCAGTGAGCGGGGTGTAAGAGGCGGCGGCAAGCAACCCCGCGGCAGCCCCAAGGGCCTTAGCGTCCTGCGCGAGCCTCACTGCTTCGTCGGTGCGCAGCGCGCCCACACCCACCACGACCGGCATTTGTCCCCCGGTTTCGTCCAAGGTCTCGGCGAGCGCCCGTCGCCGTTCCCCGCGCGTCAGATACATGTATGTGCCGGTGCTGCCGAGAAGACCGATGGAATCGACCTGAGCGGCGCAAAGCCTGGCAATCAGCTTGCGCAGAGCAACGGTATCGACGCGGCCGTCACGATCGGCGGGCGTGATGGGAAACGCGGAAAGACCGCTCAGGAATGCCATGGCAAGGCTCCAGGTTTGTGCGTGAGCGCAGGACTGGCCGGACGACAGGTCATCACAAGGCGTCCAGAGCCCGCCGCAGGTCGGCGATTAGGTCATCGACGTCTTCAAGACCCACCGAGAGACGCATGAGGTCCTCGCCGACTCCATCGGCCAGATGGGCATCCTTGCGGATCGGCTGACGAGCACGGGTCAGGCTTGCCGGATGATAGATGAGGCTGTCGGCATCGCCGAGGCTGACAGCCCGGGTGATCAAGTTGAGCCGGTCCATCATCCGGCGCGCGCCCTCGAACCCAGCGTGGAGGCCAAAGGCCAACATGCCCGAGCCTTGGGACATCTGCTTTCGCGCCGTCACCTGATCAGGGTGCGAGTCGAGGAAGGGATAACTCACCCATGCCACCGCCGGGTGCGCCTCGAGCGCCTGAGCCACCGCAAGGGCAGTGGCGCTGTGCCGTTCCATGCGCAGCGTGAGCGTCTTCAGACCGCGCAGGATCAGGAAGGCTGACATGGGCGAGAGCGCTGCGCCGGTGATGTAGCGCAGGCCGGTTTCGTGCAGCGTGCGGAGCGTTTGCGCGTCGCCGAGAATGGCCCCGCCAAGGGCATCGCCGTGCCCATTGATGTATTTGGTCAGGGAGTGGAGCACGAGGTCAGCCCCATGTTCGAGCGGCCGCTGGAGCGCGGGCGAGGCGAAGGTGCTGTCGACCGCAACCTTTACACCGCGCGCGTGGGCGCGCTCGGCAATGGCAGCGATGTCGAGGATGCGGCTCAGCGGATTCACCGGCGTCTCGAAGAAAACAAGCCGGGTCCGCTCGGTGATCGCGGCATCGAGATTTTGAGGATCGGACAGGTCGACCGCGACGACCTTGATGCCGAAGCGGGGGACCGCCTGTTCGACCATGGCAAGCGTGTTCGCATAAAGCGTCCTGTGGACGATGAGTTCATCGCCTTGGGACAGGAGCGACAGGATCAGCGTCCCGAAAGCCGCCATCCCCGAGGCAACGACCAGACCTGCCTCGGCTCCTTCCAGATTGGCGAGCCGTTGTTCGAGGATCTCCGTCGTCGGATTGTATTCGCGCGCATAGAGCCTTCCGCCAAGCGCGGCGGCGGCCTCGTTCGCTGCCACGCTTTCGAATCCATAGGTCGAGGTCAAGAAGACTGGCGGCTGAACGGCATTGGAAAAGCCGGCCGGATCGTAGCCATGATGGATCGCCCGAGTGGCGAATCCGGGACCGGTGTCGTTGAGCGACCGCGTGAGAGCATCGGTTTCGGATTGATAGGAGCGGGTCATTCGGCCTCTAAGATCTTTCTTGGGTTTCCCAAAGATTGACGGCAAACTGGCCAATGTGAAATATCCAGTTAGCAATGAATGAAATGGTCCAGTCTTCAAGTGCCGGTTCTGAAGGTCGCTCGCACGCGATGGGTGCACGCCAGATCTACGAGGCTCTTCGCGAGCAAATCCTCGGCGGCGTCTATGAAACCGGTAGTCAGCTGCCGTCCTCCCGCGGCCTGGCAAATGACCTTGGGGTTTCGCGAACGACGGTGACGGTCGCCTATGACCAACTGACCGCGGAAGGTTTTATCGAAGTCCGTCAAGGCGCACGACCTCGCGTTGCATCCTCGCTGATCGGTCCTGAGACGAGCCGCACTGTCGCGAAACGGGTCGGCCAGGTTCTTCTGTCCGCCTATGGGGGACGACTGCGCGCCACACCGCCCTGGCCAGATTATCTGCCGAACGCGCTAAAGGTCGATTTCCGCTATGGTGACCTGGCGCCGTCGGATTTCCCTGCATTGATCTGGAAACGCGCGATGAACGAGGCGATGGCGCAGCGCCCGTTGCGTCTTGCCTATGACGATCCTCGCGGCTCGCGCCGGCTGCGCCAAGCGTTGCAGGGCTATCTCTGGCGCGCCCGAACCCTGAGCTGCGACCTCGAGCAGATCATCATCGTCAACGGTTCGCAGCAGGGCCTCGATCTGTGCGCGCGCCTGCTTCTCGATCCCGCCGACAGCTTCGTCATAGAGGATCCGTGCTACAGGATGGCGCGTCAGGTCTTTGCCGGCACAGGCGCCTCGCCCGTCCCCGTCACCGTCGACGAGGACGGGATGAAGACGGAGTTGCTGGCGGGGATTGGTGCACGACTGGCCTATGTCACGCCATCGCATCAGTTTCCGCTGGGCGGCGTCATGCCGATCACGCGCCGCCACCAGCTTCTGGAATGGGCGCGGCACAACAATGCCTACGTGATCGAGGACGACTACGACAGCGAATATCGCTACGACATCAATCCGGTCCCTCCGCTGCACAGTCTCGAGGACCACGGGGCTGTCATCTACCTCGGCACGATCTCCAAAACGCTCTCGCCGATGCTGCGTATCGGCTACCTCGTCGTCCCGCCGGAATTGCAGGAGGTCTTCGCAACCGCCAAACAATTCGCGGACCGGCATTCGCCGGTAGCTGAACAGGAGGCTCTGGCCTCTTTAATCGAGAGTGGCGGCTACGAAAGCCATGTGCGGCGCGTGCGCAGGCTGAACGGCGAGCGTCGGGAGACGTTGTTGGGCGCCTTGCGGCGCAGCTTCGGCGATCGCATCGCTGTCCAGGGAGCAGAGGCCGGTCTGCACGTCGTCGTTTGGTTCGACGAACTGCCGCGATCGCGGGAAACGACCCTGGTCGAAGCCGCCCGAGGCGCGGGCCTGGGGCTGCACCTGATCTCGCCCCTTTACGAGCGGCAATCGGACGAAGGCCACATCGATCGCGTGGGGCTTGTCATGGGCTATGCCGCCTTGAGCATTCGGCAGATCGAGAAGGGCGTTGAGATCCTGCGAGCGGTTGTCAAGCAGGTGCAAGACGCGTTGCCGGGACACGGTGGCTAAAACGGCGGGATGTGGCGTGCTGGCGAGGAAACCGACCCTTGGGCTGAACCGCATTTCGTTGCAAAGCCAACTGGACTGGGAATACGCCATGCAACTGGTGCTGTTGATCAGGCCAGTTTGGCGGCAGATTTTTCGTGCGAGACGAATTTCCGAGAGCGATGCATGCGGCAAGGAAAACTGCTTCACATCCATATCGCGCCCGCTGCCTTTTATGAAATGGAGGATCTGGCGGAGGCGTAGCTTGTTGCCGGCCGAGCGGGCTCGAGCACCCGCAAGACATAATCGACGATCTCTACCAGGCCTTGTCCACGGCCGAATGATGGAATTATCCAGCGCATGGTGCGGCATGCACCATGCCGATGCCAGAAGATCTGGACGCTCGACAAGCACCTTTCTTGAAACATTTCCCGAACCACCCGCAGCGCAAAGCCTCCCCATGAGAAAAGAGCATCCCATGTCTTTCACGCCATTGATTGCCCCGAGATCAAGGCCCGCTACCGGGATTTTCATCTGATCAGCATTGTGGTGCGGAACGCTGGAATCGCCGTGCCGGATGCACAGGCGTTGAACGACACGATTGCGGCGGCGGAACAGGCGGCGCTTCGCTATGACGCCCAAAGGGACGCGCGTCCTGCGGCGTGGGCCGTTGCCTACGAGGCTTTCGGCACAAAGGCCAATCGAACGCCGTGCTCGGCCGCCGCGCTTCTCAAGCGGGTGCGGAAAGATGGCTCTCTCCCGCGGATTTCCCCACTGGTTGATGCCTACAATGCCGTCAGCGTGTTGTATGGCGTTCCGATTGGCGGGGAGGATCTCGATCTCTACCAGGGGGTCCCGAGACTTTTAATTGCGAGGGGAGCGGAGCCATTCGACACGATCGAGCAAGGTGAAATGGCAACCGAGCATCCCGAACCGGGCGAAGTCATCTGGTGCGATGATGCCGGTGTCACGTGCCGCCGCTGGAACTGGCGGCAGGGGCGGCGCACCATGGTCACGGTCGATACCCGCGCCATGTGGCTCGTGCTGGAAGCCCTCGGCCCAATGTCAGCTAAACAGATGACGGCCACCGGAGAGCATCTGATGGGACTTATCCAAGCGTTGTGCCCGGGGTGCGCGAATCGAAACCGCGCGGATCGACGAGTCCACTACATCTCGTGTCCCTTAGGGCATGGCCCCCCTTTCGGAGAAACACCCCACTCAGCCCTGTCCGGATCTGGCGCTCCTTGCTCGCTCCGCTGGCCTACACAGTTGATTGCGAACGACCCAGAACGGCTCTCGAAAACGAGCGTCGAACGAAATCAGATCACCGTTTGTTCTCCCTTAGCGTTGTTTGGCGTACTTTTATCGCGATGCCTCCAGTGGGGATGGTCCAAATTGCGCAAGCTCGGTCGAGTGATCGCGGAGAAGCTTAATGTCGACTAAATCGAAATTCATGGAGCGGTACGGACAACGGGTGCGAACCCGGGACGTCGTCCCGGTGTCGTCAGGCTCTCCCGTCCGACTGAGCCTCAGTTTTCTTCACGGCGCGAATACTCCTGAGGCCGCCCGGATTCTCCTTAAGAGACAGCTGCCGCTCAGGACGGCCCACGCGATACTCACGGAGATGGTCGATCACGGCAAGGCGTTCGTGACGGTTCCTTGCGTCGACGACCTATTGGCACTGAAGAATGAACTGTCGTCCGCAGGCGTGATCGCGAAGGTTCATGCGCCGCGGCCGATAAGTATTCGCGAAGTCCGGGATCGCACGAAGCTCTCTCAGGAGGCATTCTCCGTGAGGTATGGCCTCGATCTGGCAACGCTTCGAAACTGGGAGCAAGGTCGCTCGAAACCGGATGCAGCGGCGAATACTCTCCTTTGGACCATCGCCCGGAATCCGGAAGCAGTCGAAGAATCGCTGGACATGGAGGACGGAGTGGCTGCCCCTTCGCCCTAAGGGGGCCGATCACTTCGGCGCGCGGCAATTCGGCCGCCAGCGCGATGGCCGGCCGCCGCGCGGTATCGACAGCGCGCGAGCCTCATGCGTCAGACGCCTTCCTTGGCATGTCGCACGCCAGATCCCAAACATGTTTCCATCGCAACGAGCTGGTGACGGAAGCAGTGTCTGCACTTTGGAAACGAGCCATTTGCGTTCTCATGGACGTCGCGACTCGTCTCGTCCAGTAAAAGTCGCAATCATTGTCAATTGCGAATTCCGCAGTCAGCTGGCCGTTTATTTTCCTAAGATCTGCGTTGTAGGCCGGGGTGTTGTCGCCGTTTCGGCGGGTAAGATGGGATAGGCGACCTCGGGTGCCTTTCCGGTCAGCGAGTTGAGGAAGGCAACAAGCAGGTCGACTTCTTCGTCCGCCAGTACCACGCCAAGCTGGGTGGTTCCCATGATGGCAACGGCCTGTTTCAGATCCCAAACCTTGCCCGAATGAAAGTATGGCGCGGTGAGTGCAACGTTGCGCAGCGGCGCCACGCGGAAAACATAGGAATCGTCGGCTGCATTGGTGACCGCAAATCGGCCCTTGTCTTTTTCCGGCAGGACCTCGGCGCTGGGCTGTTCCACGAGGCCGAATGGGTAATAGGCTTCCCCACCAACGTTGATGCCGGCATGACAGGACGAGCAGCCTTTGTCCATGAAAAGCGCCAGGCCCTGTTTCTGTTCGGAAGTCATGGCAAGCTCATCACCATTCAGGAAGCTGTCGAAGGGGGCCGGCGTGACCAGTGTCGCCTCGAAGGCTTCGATTGCCTTGGCGAAGTTGTCGAAGGTGACCCGATCGGCTTCAGCCGGAAAAGCTGCATCGAACCACTCGACATATTGCGGCATCGACTTGAGCGTCGCGATGACTTGACCCGGTGTATTGGCCATTTCGACGCCGGCTTGGACCGGTCCCTTCGCCTGAGCCTTCAGGTCTTCGGCACGACCGTCCCAGAACTGGGCGATGTTGAAGACAGCGTTCAGTACAGTCGGCGCGTTGCGCGGTCCCTTCTGCCAACCATGGCCGATCGAGGTTTCATGATTGTCGTCGCCGCCGGTGGCCAAGTTGTGGCACGAGTTGCACGACAAGACGCCTGACGCCGAGACGCGTGGATCGAAGAACAGTGCCTTGCCGAGGGCGATCTTCTCCGGTGTGATCGGGTTGTTAGCGACTACCGGCGTGGAGGGTGGCAAAGCCTTGAAAGTGGCCAGTGCCGTTTCTCTGAGGTCTGCGGGGATCGAATCCGCAGCAAAAGCGATGGCTGTCAGCAAGGGGACAGCCATCGTACTGAATAGGATTTTCATAAATGATCTCGCTGCGTCGTGCACGCAGCCACTCTGGGATATGCGGCTCATGAACGCCCTGCGCTAGATCAGTTGCGGGAGAGGACCGCGTGGTCTGACACCTGTTTTCGCGGCAGAGCTTGGACCGTCCCGGAATTGAACGCTCTTCTCGATTGGATTTCAGGGAGGCGGAGGATCGCTGCTCGGCAAGCGGCGGCGCCGGAGCCGTGCTCCGGTTCTCTCTGCGCCTTCAACTATGAAGAAATCGGGGCCACCGTGTCCGATTCGGTTTGGGGCCGGTTATCTGTTCCGCAGCAGGTCCTGCTCGACTTCCGCCTGCCTTCGCCAGATCGACGTGGGCCCAAATCGATCCGCGATAGTGTCTTGTAGCACCTTTGCGCGACGATCTTATTTCGACTGTAGAGGGCCGTTTCGGGTGAGCAAAATTACACGAATTTCAAAGGGCGCCCGAGTAGCTGTTTTGATTGGCTTGTGAGGCCTACAGCCTCCATCCAGCGAATATTGGCAGGCGACGGAGCACAATTTTGGCTTCGTTTATCAGCTTCAATGGGCTAACTGCTTTGCTATAATTACAGGGCAATTTACCGTCATGAATTCGAGAGAACCAAGTCCCACGCAGTGATTTTCACATCGGAAGCGTTGCAGTCCTGTCGCGAGAAGCTGGTTTACAACAAGATGATTAACATCGCCATAGCGCGCAAAATATTGTTTGTTCGCTATAGTACGCTCCAGATGCCGGCGAAATCTCGATACAATAACCTCGTCGGCGTAACCCGCCCCAGCCTCACATACGACTGCGACGCCTACACTTGCGCTTTTCCACTGCCCGACATGCAGGCAGCGAGCCATTGCATCGCGGAGGTTGCATCTTCCAATGTGGCGACCTGTTCCCCAAAGCGGAAAAAAGTCTTGCGCGCTGCGCTCGCAGGTATTCGTCCGTTGTATGCATCAAAGCACGCCGTGAGAGCGGCTTCGTAGATCCGGTCTCTGCGATCTTCTGGCCATTCGTTGAGAAAATCGATAGCATCCGCAGGACTGGTGCACGCCTTCCGAAAACTGGACTGCTGAAAGTCCCTGAGCTCATTCGTTCCTCCCGACCTGCTGAACCGCTAGTTTGCGTAAACAGGCGCCTGCTCTACACCCGCCCACCATTGCGGAATGTGTTGTCACAGCGATAGCGGTTCAATGGCAATGCAGCGGCGTGATGTCCTCGGTTTACCAGCGGGCCAATCCCTAACATCCTGCTGCGAGAGCGGCTCACCGGATGAATCTACAGCGTTTCGACCATTGCGAACCAACGCTTGATAGTTCCTCCCGCGCCACCAGGAAGCGGCCACTGCTCTGCCACCGATTTCACAGCCAAAAAGAGGATGGCGAAACAGAAATAGCCTGCTTCGTTTCGAGATCACTGGTCATTTCGGCGCAAAGCTTACGGCCGAGACGCGCCTGAAAATGTGCAAGGACCGCGGCAGGTCGCCAACAACGGGCGGATCAACGGTCACGACGGCGGATACCGCGCCATAGAATCTCGCTAGGCGAGCATCGCAATAATCATGTCGAGACCTTTGTTGCTTTCAGCGGCGACCGCCACTATGAAGCGACGCTTCGCCGACTGTGTTTCACGCCGCCTGGAGAGTTTCATGACAGAAGAAGCCGAAAAAAACATCGACACCCTCATCGAGCTCACGGCCGATGTCGTCTCAGCCTATGTCTCCAACAATCCGATCCCGGTGGGGGATCTCCCTGCCCTCATCGGCCAAGTGCACGCGGCTCTGAAAGGGACGGCCGGAGGTGTCTCTGCAGAAGAGCCGGTTGCCCTTACGCCTGCAGTCCCGATCAGGAAGTCGGTGACACCGGACTACATCATCTCCCTTGAGGACGGGAAGAAATTCAAATCGCTAAAGCGCCATCTGTCGACCCACTATGGGCTGACGCCGGATGGATATCGGGCCAAATGGGGCCTGCCGGCGGATTATCCCATGGTCGCGCCGAACTACGCCGCGGCGCGCTCGTCATTGGCCAAGACGATGGGGCTCGGCCGCAAACCGAAAGCGCCGGAAGCACCGGAGCCGACGAAGCGAACCCGCAAGAAGGTCGCGGCTTGATTTCGGCAATCGAGATTCGTTCTGGAGCGTTGCAGCCATCGGCTTAATCTGCGCGTCATATAAAAAGGCGGGGCCAACCCCGCCTTCCTTTCAAACAACTTTGTTTCATGAGGAATTCGCGACGCCTGACGCCTGCAGCAATCTGCTGCCCTCAGTTTTTGCTCGCTCCTATCGAGCGGCCGTGAGGACCTCCGGACCTACGCGCCCACTCTTGCCAGAACGCAGGAGAAAATTTCAACCAGCTTTGCTGAGGCTGCCAGCGGAGGACTTGCCGGTGCGGCGATCCTGCTCGATCTCATAGTTGATCTTCTGGCCGTCAGCGAGGGTCGAGAGGCCCGCGCGTTCGACAGCGGAAATGTGGACGAAAACATCCGGACCGCCATTGTCGGGCTGAATAAATCCAAACCCCTTGGTGCTGTTGAACCACTTTACCGTTCCAGTAGGCATATACGTGTTCCTCCTTAACAATTGCAACGTGGGCAGGCCATTAGGCCTGCCCGACTCATAGCCGAGACTTGGGCGCAGCAAAAAGCGAAAAATTGTTAAGCCCCGATCAGCTGGCGCACTCCATTTTGGCCGTAGTCGCCAGCAAGCAGTGTCCTACACTACCGCTCGAGCATGGCCGGAAGCGCCCGATCCTTCCAACGCTCCTCAGCGCCACGTCTATGGCCGGTGCTTGGAGGCACGGGACGTAAGGCCGCCCGCTGCTCGTGCCGCCAGGTCAAAGGCCGGGTAGTTCACGGAGCTACCTTCGTGCATAACGGCTTGGCAAGCGCTTGAAGGAGTTTCGAATTGGATTGTTTCAAGAGGGTCGAGGGGTTGATCGATGCCACCAGCGTGGAAGCGATCGATAACGCGCGCGTTTTGCTGGACCAGTTCAAGGGCAAGTCAGAAACAATCGCCCAAGCGATCGACGACTTCCTACTTGATTTCATGACCTTGCTGTTTGTGGTAGAAGCTACCCGCGAGCGGTTCCACAATCCGGCGAGGCGGTTGGCGCGCATCAGATTGAGCAGGATCAGGCTGTTACTCACCCGATGCTCTTGACCTTAGGGACCACGCCGCCAGGGATGCGTTTGCAGCCGCAAAGAAGGCAAAATCTGTTCGCCGGCAAACCGAGCACAGCCAGGCGGTATTTACGCAGATGAATTCGATCGCGACCGCCAAATTGTCCTGTTTGGTACCCAGCGACGACGGCAAGCGCGGACAGCTTCCGTGCTGCTGTCCTCCAGCGACAAACCTGCCTGCATGCCCCCCATCCACGGCGAGCTCGACGGTTGTTTCTCACGTTTGACCAAGGTCCCGCGCAAACACTCCTCTTTCCCGCAGCAACTCATCAGGCTCAACGGCCTCGCGGCAGGCGCATTACGCCAGAAGCGCGCAACCGCATCGTTTTTTCCCGCCCGAGTCCTACGATCTTCGTTTTCCAACGCCTCGCGGATATCGCCCAACTCGCCGATTTTTGAATCAGATCCGTCCTAGCGCGCGAGCAGGCTCCGCGCTCGAGTTGGCTGGGCTGCTCACGCCTCTGCCCTTCAGCATCGACCCGGTCTGGCTGTCGAGGACAGGGTTCCGCTGGGGCGACCAACATCTCCATTCTCACCGTCAGTGCAGCGGCCATTCGAAGCGCATCCTATACCCCTCCCCGGCAGCGCGCCCAATCGTCTTCCGAACGAAGAAGATATTCTCAGCCGCGCGCGCGTCGCGTTCGGCCCTGTCCGATGTCCGACAATGTCGGATGCGCAACATGGCAGAGCCCGATTTTGTCTACTGCCTCGAACGGTTTTCTGATCTGGCACGGTGCATGCTTGGTCATCCGCAAGACGTCGCGGACCAAGGAGAATCCGTCCCATGATCACCTCACCAAGAAATACCGCCGCAGGTCTCCTGGGTCCATCCAAAGATGAGGCTCGAGTAAGGCCTGGCCCCATGAAGAGCTTATTCATCTGGCTCGGTGCTGCCCGCCGATCCTCCCACGGGGGGAGACTGGGACGCAGCGCCTTCATCAAAATGAGGAACAAATCACTTTGCCTCGAACCTTGCCTTTCGACCAGCCACCACAACCGGAGCCATCGATTGTCCCCCTGGCTGCCCAAGGCGTTCACTGCCATCGCGCTGGCCCTGGTGACGACCTCTCCGGCTCTGGCCGCCACCGATGGCGGCAAAGTGACGGATTTCCTGCTCGACAACGGCATGGAAGTGGTCGTCATCCCCGATCACCGCGCGCCGATCGTCACTCATATGGTGTGGTACAAGATCGGCAGTGCCGACGAACCACCCGGCAAATCCGGCCTTGCCCATTTCCTCAAGCATCTGATGTTCAAGGCGACGACCAACCACGCCGCCGGCGAGTTCGACCGAGCCGTCTCAGCCATCGGCGGCTACAATAACGCCTTCACCGCCTATGACTACACCACCTTCCTCGAGACGGTGGCGCCCTCGGCGTTGGGTGAGATGATGGGCTTCGAGGCCGATCGCATGTTCAACCTCATCCTCAACGACGATGATATCAAGACCGAGCGCGACGTGATCCTGGAGGAGCGCCGTTGGCGCAGAGAGACGAACCCGCAAGCTCTGCTGGACGAGGAGGTCAACGCGACGTTGCGGCAGAACCAGCCCTACCGCATTCCGGTCATCGGCTGGATGCAGGACATGGAGAAGCTGAACGGCACCGACGCATTCACCATCTACAACAAATACTACCGACCGAACAACGCCGTGCTGGTGGTGGCCGGCGACGTAGAGCCTGAGACGGTGAAGGCGCTGGCCGAGAAGACCTATGGCAAGGTTGTGCGCGGGCCGGACCTGCCCCCGCGCAACCGTCCGGTCGAGCCGGAGCAGAACACCAGGCGCACAGTGACGCTGACCGATGCGCGCGTTTCGGTGCCGAGCTTTTCCACTCAATGGGTGGTGCCGTCCTATCATACGGCAGAGCCCGGCGAGGCCGAGGCGCTCGACCTGCTGGCCGAGATCCTCGGCGGCGGTAACCGCAGCCGGCTATATCAGGAGCTTGTCGTCAAGCAAGGCATAGCCTCGGCGGCCGGCGCCTCCTTCCAGGGCACCATGCTAGACGACACCAATTTCACCATCTCCGGCTCGCCGCGCGGCGATGCAAAGCTCGTCGATCTCGAAGCGGCGGCCGTTGCCGAAGTCGCCCGGATCGCCAAGGATGGCGTCACCAGCGACGAGCTGGACACGGCCAAAGACCGCTATATCCGCTCCGTGATTTTTGCGCACGACGAGCTGGACCACATCGCCAACATTTATGGCAAGACGCTCACCACCGGTGGCAATGTGAAGGACGTGCTCGAAAGGCCGGACCGCGTCCGCAAGATCACCACTGACGAGGTCAAGGCGGTCGCCGCGCGTTATCTGGTGCTCGACCATTCGACCACAGGTTATCTTTTGCCGCAGCAACAGGCGGGGAATTGATCATGAGCTCCATCCCCATGCAAATGCGCCGGCCGGTCTTCCTTCGGCGCGCCTTCGCCACCCTGTTCCTCTCCATCCTCTTTCTCATCTTGCGGGCGCTCGCCGGGTAAACGGGATCTGTTTAAAGGCGCGAGGAGCGGTTTTCGCGGGCCTACCCAGGCATTTGCCGGTATAGGCGTCATTATTGGGGTGCGCTCCTCCTCAGGCCAGCCTCTCTTCGAGTGGATAGAGTCGCCGATTCGTGGTCCGCAGATTGTAGGCGCAGGCCACCAGCATCCACTCCGCGCGGCTGGCGAAGCCGATGTCCGTTGTTCAATCGTTCGACTAGTAGAACCGCGAGGCATCTTCTAGCGTATTCAGGTATTCTCCCTTTCCAGTCGGGTACCGTGGTCTACCAGCTGTCTGGCCGAGGCCCTATAAGGAACCCGGACGTCGCGGAGTACACACCGCACCTGCTATATATACCTGCTGCGTTGAGGAGGAATCCGGTATTGCCCCTGTGCCTGCCGATGATCCGTCACCTGAGATCCCCCGACCTGTTTGGACCCATTGATCGCCTGCCGGCACTTGGCACGCGGATTAGCGAGCGGACATTCGAGGTCCTCAACCCGTCGACTGGCGAAGTGCTGGCAGAACTACCCGACATGGGTGTCGAGGAGACATGCGCTGCGATCGACAAGGCCTATGTCGCGCAGCCTGGATGGGCAGGGCTGACCGCACGTGAGCGCAGCGACGTTCTATGGCGATGGCATCAGTTGATCATCGACCACGCCGACGATCTCGCCGCGATTCTCATCGCGGAGATGGGCAAGCCGCTTGCCGAAGCCAAGTCGGAGATATCGCATGCTGCGGCGTATCTGCAATGGTACGCCGAGGAGGCCAATCGCGTCTATGGCGAGACGATCTCCGCACCATCGATGGACCGCCGAATGCTGGTAATCAAGCAGCCCATCGGAGTTGTTGGCACGATAACGCCATGGAATTTCCCGGCCTCGATGGTGGCGCGCAAAATCTCGCCAGCCTTGGCGGCGGGCTGCACGATCGTCCTCAAGCCCGCTGAACAGACGCCGCTCGTGGCGGGAGCAATGTTCGCCCTCGCCCATCAGGCTGGCTTTCCCGAAGGCGTCGTCAACCTGATCTATGCGTCAGAAGGTGACGCGGTCGGCCGCGAACTTTGTACCAATCCCAAGGTCCGCAAGATCAGCTTCACCGGGTCGACTGAGATCGGGCGCCTTCTCATGCGCCAGTGCTCGGACCAGATCAAAAAAGTCAGCCTTGAGCTCGGCGGCAATGCACCTTTCATCGTCTTCGATGATGCCGATATCGATGCCGCGGTTGACGGTGCGATCCAGGCGAAGTTCCGCAATGCCGGCCAGACCTGCGTTTCGGCGAACCGCCTTTACGTCCAGTCGGGCGTTCACGACGAGTTCGTCGAGAAAGTCGTGCAACGGGCTCGCCAACTTCAAGTTGGTGACGGTTTCGCTCCCGGAGTGGACATCGGACCGCTCATCGACAAGCACGCATTGGCCAAGATCGAATCCCATATTGCCGATGCCGTCGCCAAAGGCGGCGCAATTCGCTGCGGGGGCAAACGCATCGGCACGAATGGCACGTTTTTCCAACCGACAGTCCTGACCGGTGTCTCCAGCGAGATGACCGTCGCGCAAGAAGAGACATTCGGGCCGTTGGCACCGATTATTCGCTTCAAAGATGCGGATCAGGTCGTGCGTGAGGCCAACGACACGATCTACGGCCTCGCGGCCTACTTTTATGCCTCCAACCTGAAGCGTGTCTGGCGTGTGGCCGAGGCCTTGGAATATGGAATGGTCGGGGTAAATACCGGCCGGATGTCTTCAGAAGCGGCGCCGTTCGGTGGGATAAAACAGTCCGGCATCGGGCGGGAGGGATCCCGCCATGGCCTCGAGGACTACCTAGAAATGAAGTATCTCTGCATGGGCGGAATCTGAATTTTCGGCTTGCAGGGTTCACAGACCGGGTAACCTAGCGAGCGATCTCCAAATATGTGAATTGTAGGATCGCTCCTCGATTGGGAACTGAGGGGCGGCTCCGTACCCGAGCAAACGCGCAATCCTGAAGGAGCACCCTGGCTGGACTTATCTCTCGACGAGACAAGCGTCTGCATTGTCGGCGAAGACGGCGTGCATGTGACGGAGGATACGCTTGCGAGGGATTTGGCGGCCCTCGCCGAGTATCTTCAGGCGACGGGCTGTCGTTGCGCGGGCCTGGTTGGAAGCTTGTGCACCATAGCGATCATGAACGCTGGTTGTGCGCAATATCCGGTTTCTGGGGCAGAGTTTTGAACCTGCTACCTTCCGATTGTCAGTAGCTCAGTTGTTCTTCGGCCGACTGCCGCGCCAGTACAGGCTCGGACAGAATCGAAGATACCATCAGGCAGGCATTCGCATTCGACATTTCCGGTGATCGGCGCACGATCCAGGGCGCGCCAGGTTGACCAAGCGCCTCGAACCGCATGACAGTCTTGACCGGCTGGAGGACGGAAATCCCGCGATGCCGAAGAGGTTGGTCAGCGCAGTCGAGCCCACACGGCATTTGCGGCACGAAACAGCAAGGGCTGGGAAGCGATCGGCCGAGCGGTCCTCGAAGGCGCGGGCCAGGGTGTCGACGATGCGTCGGTTCAGGTCCGCCAATCTGGTCTCTACCGTCTGATAGCGGCTTCGGTCGCCAGTGACAGCGAGTAAAGATATTTGGCATCATCGGCTTTGATTGCCGCGCAGATCTGGTCGAGATTGGGATAGCTCACTGGTGCACCTTTGGGCTCATAGTGCTTCCCCCTCATCGAGATGAGGATTGCCGGATTTGGCGTAGAACACCAACACGGGTCCGAGATCAAAGCGTGTCCCGGGCGCAAGGCGCTGGACGGACCGGGGCCATGTTTCGGTTGAGACGCCATCGATGCCTCGCGCCAGCGTTCTGGCGAATCGGGGCAGCAGCGGAGCGAGTGTCGGTGCCAGGATCGCAGCGGCCGTCGTCTGAAGGGCTAGCGAAGTCCGATTGCGGGCGGGATAGAAACGTCGCGCCGCCGCATAGTCTTGCGCCCGACGGTAGATCACGCAATCGCGCACGAAATCGCAGACCTGAGCGGCCGCGCGCCGGAGCGAGAAGCCTTCGTCCGAATAGGCGCGTTCCATCGCCGCGCGATAGATCTCTATCCGAGCAAAGAAGGCGCGGTCGGCCGGGCTCCAGTCGCCTGCATCGGGTACACGGCCGCCAAAATCCTGCTTGATTTCCTGGTTCAACGCATCAAGCCAGTTCAGCCAAATCCCTTGGAACACCTCGTTCTCGGTGCGGCGCAGCGCGTCCAGCGTGAAATCCGTCCGCTCACTTTCGGGGCGTGTCAGGCCCAAATGGAGGCGCAGGACGTCGACTGTCTTTGGGCTCAGAACCTCCTTGCCCCAGACCGCATGGCGGCAGCTGGTTGAGAACTTCTTGCCGTCGAGCAGGTAGAACTCGTTGACGTGATAGCGGATGCGTGGCGTCCAGTGGGAGAAGACCTCGGCGTAAAGAGCGGGGTAGAGTAGCGCGTGGTAGAACGAATTGTCGAAGCCGAAGAAATGGACAATCTGCCAGTCGTTGCCGGGCATCTCCGCCTTCCAGTCGCGACCCAGCAAGCGGCCGAGCGCCTGGATGTTGTAAAGAAAACCGAAGGCCATTTCCGGCCAGACCCAGATCACTTGCCCCGGGAACCCTTCGGCCGGCAGGCCCCAGTCCGAGGGGTGGGTAATGGGCACTGAAAAGTTGCCGCGTCGGCGTAGGCGCGCGAAGAGATCCAGGATCCGTAGCGGGACGCCCGACGCCCTTAGATGCAGGTCGATATTGTCGTAGCATCGGTCCAAGGCAAGTTCCGGGCGGCGGACAGAGCCGACCAGCGGCGCCTCGGCAGACTGCCGTGACCGGGCTGCACCCAAGTCGTGGCAAAGGTTTGGGGCGCCGCATTCCTCACAGATGTTGCCACCGGCGGAGCCGCCACAATCGGGGCAGAGGCCGCTAACATCCGGTTCGTAAAGATAGTGGCCTGTCACAGCATCGAAAAGCGCAGGGCTCTGGCGCAGATCTACCGCCGTGCTGCTCAGAAGACTGCGGAAACACGCGGCTTGAAACTCGCCGTAACCGTCATCGTCCATTGTGGGTTGGAAGCTGTGGACGTCACAATCGAGAAGTGCAAGCGTGGCGCAAATCTCGTCGGCGTAGTAGCGCGCCACGTTTGCAGGCGTCGATTGATCGGCATCGGCGCGTATCGTGACGTAGCTCTGGTAATCGTCGCTTCCTGTCAGGTGGTAGGCCTCGACCCCTTTCATGCGCAGGAAACGCGTGTAGACATCAGCGCCAAAATAAGGGCCAGAAAGATGCCCCAGATGCAGATCGCCATTAGGCGTCGGCGGCGTGGAGAAGACGAAGATCGGCCCGCGTGGAGCCGTGGTCTTTGCAGCGGCATCAAGGGCGGCCTCGCCGTCTCGCCAGTAGACATCGACGAAATCTAGGTCTTCGTTTCCGTCGTTGCGCAGCACATGCGCTTCAAAAGGGTGGAACAGAACGACATCGCCCGCCTCGACCGAGATTTCCCCACGGTCGGTCGTGACCTTGCCCGCGCCAGACAGGACCACGAAGGCCTCGATTTCGTCGTGCCGATGGGGCTCGGATGTAACGCCCGGTCCAACCTTTCCGAATGAAAACCCCGTGCGAGCGCTGCCCGTTCCAAGCGTGGCCGTGTCGATACCGAACGCCCGCGACAGCTCCGTTCGAGAAAACGTGTATTTGCGCATGACGAACCTAAGCAGTTGAAGCAGTGGGATCTTCGGCTGCAACGCAACAGCCTCTTGTGCAAGTTGCGCAGAGAAGCGGCAGCCCAACCCGTTGGCGGCCCCGGCCAGAATAATGCGGCTCTGGGCCGCCAGGCGGGCGACGAGGGGGGCGCCAGTCGGGCTGTAGGCGTCATAGAAGACCGCCCTGCGACCACCTCCACAATCCACGTGCCGAAGCGTCGTACGGGCTGCGGTCGATGCTCCGCGAGCCCGCAAATCAGAACGCCATACTCTCCGCGCATTTTTGAGCGGCCGATCAGTTTCGTGTGCATGCCTCCGCCTTGCTGCGTGCGCTCAATCGCGATAGAAAATGCCATTTGGGGGCTTGAGATTGTCGAGATCGGCCACTTTGCCCTCGGGTGGGTTAAGGGCGCGCTTAAGCACGTTATATTCAGCGCGGGTCGGTCCACCGGTTGAAGCACGCTGGAACACCAAGTAAAGTGTCCGCCGCGAACGATTGCTTTTGTTCGGTCGTGAGTAGTGCGGTGCGTAATCGTCGAAGATGAAGATGTCGCCAGCCTTCCATACTACGGGTTCCCAGGAGAACATTTCGGCGACTTGAGGATCGATCACCCCACCGGCATCCATGGGAAACACCCCCTTCTTGTGGTTGCCGGGGCTGAAGAAAAGCCCGCCGTTTTCCGGGTCGGAGTCGTCGATGCCTATGGCAACCACCGCATGGACCATCCGGTGGGGGAGTTTGTGTGGAATGTGATAAATGTCCTGATGCGGGAGATAGCCGCCGCTGTCGGGGTAGTGGAAAATCAGCAACTCCTTGAGCCTGCGCGAATCTTCGCCAAGCAAATCCTCGACCGCTGACTTTATGCGCTGATCTTCTAAGAGCAAACGACACAATGGATCATGGAAGTCGAGAAAATTCTCGATCTTGGAGATGATCTTTCGATTGTCCGTCGTCTTCTCGAACCACATGAGCCATTTATCATCGCTGACATCCCAGCGTGACATATCTTCGACAAAAGTAGAGATATCTTCCTGAACCGCTGGAGCGAAGAACCTTTCGAGCCTGACGTATCCGTCTTTCTGCCACTTTTCTCTTTGTGCATCAGTCAACATGCGAAAAGCCTCCTGTTGGAAAGACTGGTTGGTCGGACATCCCAATTAGGGCAGTCGGACGCTGGTCAACACGGAGACGGACTCACGTCATGTGGGACGGCGATGCTAAGTGCGTTCCGCTCCGGCGGATATGCTCCGCAGAAGCTCGGCGCGAGACTGCCTATGTCAGGCTCAGCCGGGTCCAGGGGTTCCGTAAACTGGGCCGGATCAATCGCTTCACCCGGTCCAGCCACGACACGCATCGCTAAAGGCCGGCACCATCCGCTGACCGCCGACCCAGCCATGGCCGCCAAGACCACGGCGCTCTTTCGAGTGAGCGACCTGGTACAGTCTTGACAACCGTAGGGGAAATGCACGCCCCGACAATAATGCGATGCGCCGCTTGGTCCAGGGGCTTGTTCGGTCACGATGATTTCGGAGAAGCCTCCGGCCTTCGCCGCAGCGGAGGCGGACATCATTCCTAGGATGCCACCGCCGATGATCAAAAGTCTACGAGTCATATCCCGCTGCCCATTTCTTCGGCTGCGGGGGCGGGCCAGCTCTCGATCGAGGTATGGCTGATGAAGCCAGGATGCTCGGGGTTCGCGCATGGCGCGCGCCCAAGAAGGCTATCGAGGATGCGGCGCGCGCGCCAGGCCAGCAGGCTTAGGTTCGGATCGGCCAGGCCGCGCTGCCCGAGGCTCGCGTTTTGTACGAAGATGCGACTGTCACCCGGTCCGTCCCAGCTCACCGAAAAATCCTCGCGAATAGCTAATTCATTGTCGATCTGCTCCAGCCGGTGCGCGATGGGTTCCAAGAAGTCTGGCACCGCGTTCTCGTAACCGGTGGCCAGGATGACGATGTCAGCCGTGACTTCTTCGACCTCGACCATGCCGTGCTGCAGGGTCAGCCTGTGACCCGCGCCGGCGTTGATGCAGTGCGAGACGGTGCAGCCCGGCCGCAGTGTGATGTCGGATCGGTTTGGCTCGAAAAATGCGTGGCGGTACAGCGCCTGATAGATCGCGCGCAACGTGCTTTCCGAAATGCCGTCCGAGGCAAGCACGAAACGCCGCAGGAGCAGCTTACGCTGCGACTCGCTCATCGCCGCGAAACGATCCGAAAAGCAGGGCATGAACAACTCGTTTGTGAACGGGCTGTTGTCCAGAGGCAGATAGTTTTCGCGCTGCGAGACCCAAGTGATCGAGGCAGGCCGCCGTTCTTTCGGCAGGCCGACAAGATGCAACATCACCTCGGCTCCCGACTGGCCTCCGCCGACTACGCAGACATGCTTTCTCCGCACCTCAGGGTGGATGTGCAGTAAAACAGATGAGTGGAACAGGTTGCGTCCAATCCAGCCCTGAAACTGAGGCGGAATTTGCGCCTGCTTGCCAATGCCGACCACGACGTTTCTGGCGCCGAGAACCGCCTTATCCGTCCGCACCCGAAACTCGCTGTCAAAGCGGATTTCGTGCACGGTCTCGCCGCCACGGACAAGTGGGTTCCTGTGGAAGGCCCAGTTCAGGTACTGCTCAAACTCAGCTCTGAACACAGCCTCGAACTGTGCGTTCAGGAAGTGGTACAGACGCCCGTTCTCGTACAGGTAGTTTACGAAAGTGTAGGCTGATCGCGGATTCACCAGCGTGACCAGATCCTTGAAGTGGCTCACCTGGAGCTCTGAGGAATCGAAAGCGATGCCTGGATGCCAGCGGAAGTCGACCTGCCGATCCAGGAACAGTGCCCCTTGCCCAACTTGCTCGTGTATCTGACACGCAAGGCTCAAATTAGACGGCCCAGCACCGACCCCAACGCAAGATAACTCCACTTGCTTTCCTCCTATAGAGTCTTCCCACAGGCGCTTGTTCGCGGCGAATATCGGCCATAGCCATTGGGCCCCCTCGGGGACGTTTCGATCCCCGGTGCCGACCGGATTTGCGAGAATTGTCCTGCGGGTTGTCGAATGTAGACCCGAGCATTCCAGCGCGGTGACAATCGACGGGTCATGCCGGGGACGTGGGTTGGGGGCATCAACGTATATCCTTTCCGCCCGCCTCGATGACCGCGTCGCCGTTACGCGAGACGCTTTCCAGGCCCCTCAGGTGTTTGAAGCCGGCCGAGTCGCCCGCCTCGACCATGACGCGCCGGCCTTTCGCCGGCTTGGTGGCAGGCAAGAGCGCGGGTTTCACTGCGGCGACGGCATTTTCGGTGCGCATGATCATGGACGACCTCTCGCTGATGCGTTCGCAGAATCCCGTGCATGGGCCGTGCCAGAGAAGGGAAACCTTGTTAAACAGTGGGTTGGCGGATTTGCGATCCTGTCGGAAATCCGACATTGAGGGGGCACGCCTACCGGCGGCGCCCGATTTGCACGTCGATGTCGCCTTTTCCGAATAGCTAATCGGGCACCTTCTGCACCAGAATACTTCTCATGGAGACCAGCACGAAGCCTTCATGAACGGACAGTGCATAACCTGGTGTCTCTGCCGGACAGATCGCGATATGCCGTCTCCCATCGAGGTCGGCAGTTGCAAGAGCTGCCAAATCCTTCGCCCTATCGTGCCGTTGCACTGGCTCGATCCCGACATCCTCGGAGGCGGCGATCATGAAGAGTGACGCAATCTCATGTCCGCCGCGACGCCTCTCTCATGAGGAAGCAATTCTCTGTGTTGGTGTCGGATCGATGCTCTTGATGACATGGTTGCGGATGGGCGCATGCCCAGACCTGAGCGCATCAATGATTGCGCGATCTGGGACCTTCACCAACTGGATTGTCGAATCTCTGTAAAGATAGCGGGAAGGAGAATTGCGTTCTGACCACTCTGCCGGTTCCAAAAGCACGACGCCATTCGGTCCCTGCGACTCAATCCAGGCGGAGGGATGAGGCCGCACAGCAGTCTTTTGCGCGCCCACCGGTCGGCCAGGATGGAGCCGTCGTAAACGCAGTTATTCGATGATCGCCGCCGCGGAGTCCTCAGGCTGTGCCGCGCACGACACCAGCGACGTAGTGGTCGTCGATCGCCCCGTCGCCGATGTCGATCCGAAGCTCGGCCAGTTTCGCGGTGAGCTTCATTGCTATTCCGCCGTGCCCACCGAGCTCGCACAGGAGGTTCTATCAGGCGGTCACGGCTGCACTCGTTGTCGGGTCTTCGACAAAGTCGGACATGAGACACACCGCAATCAGAGCCATGTCATTGTTGTGAAATGATTTTCTCGTTTGGCACGACACGTGCAAGGCTATCCGCAAACGCGCTGCGGCAAGGACTGAGGAGAAATCATGCCATGATCAAGCTCGCCGAACATGCGGTTGCAGCCGCGAAAACTGAGCTTTCCCGGGCCGACGGAAGACTTTGCGCCTGTTTTCCAGGCGACATCACTCTTCGGGTTAGCCGGACATGACCGCATTCGATTTCCGCCCAACGCTGAATGCTCCCGACGATGATCCCTATCTTTGGCTCGAAGATGTAGAAGGCGAACGGGCACTTGACTGGGCCGCCAGCCAGTCGGCCAGAACCCTGGGGCACCTCGGTGTAACGCAGTCCGATCGCGACCGTGACACCCTGACAGCGATCTTCGACCGTCCTGACAAGGTTCCCCTGATCACGCGCCGCGGTCAGTACCTCTACAATTTCTGGCAGGATGCCGGAAACCCGCGCGCACTGTGGCGCCGGGACCACCCTTGCCGCATATCCGCCGATCCTGCTCGCCACCACGAAGCGGGACGACCGCGTCCACCCGGGCCACGCGGCAAGACGGCCGCCAAGCTCCAGGCCTTTGGTTATCCCGCTTACTTCTAAGTGAGTACAGGTCGATGATTGCGAGCACGGCGCGAATAATGTGTGCGCGGTCCCACGCAAACTGCGCATGAGCGCTCCGCCAATCTCATGCAATTCGAGCAAGACTTTTCGTAGTTCAGTGCATCATTTCTAAAGAGCAAGGAGAGAATATCATGGCGAGAAAGCGAATGGGCGTGGCGCGGGGACTAACAGCGGCCGTCATCCTCATGGTGGTGGGACAGCAGGCCGTCGCGGCGGAGCTTGCGCAAGCCGCGAGCGTCCCGCAGGCAGGAGCCTCGGTCACGGAAGCGCCAAGCCCTTGGCAGATCCGCCTGCTTGCGTTGGGGGTCGTCACTGAGGATTCGGGCTACGTCAATGCAGTGCCGGGCTCCGATCTTTCCTATTCGAACACGGTGACGCCGGAACTCGATATCTCCTATTTCTTCACGGACAACATCGCCGCCGAGCTCATACTCGGCACCACCTATGCGAACATCGAGGGCCAAGGAACGATCGGCGGGCTGGGCAATATCGGCAAGGTTTGGCTGCTGCCGCCTACGCTCACATTGCAGTATCATTTTACCAACTTCGGCGCTTTCAAGCCCTATGTCGGCGCCGGCGTGAACTACACGATATTCTATAACCAGGATGTCGGCAGCGCCGACGCTCTCAAGGTTAAGAACACGTTCGGCACCGCGCTGCAGGTCGGGTTCGACTACATGGTGGATCAGCACTGGGGCGTCAACTTCGACGTGAAGAAGCTTTTCCTCAAGCCAGACTTCGACGTCACAGTCGACGGCGCGAAGCTGACGGGGAAGGCGGAGCTCGATCCCTGGTTGATAGGCGCAGGTGTCACCTACCGCTTCTGATGCGAAAGGCGAAGCGGCTTGCTGACAGCCGATTTGAAAATGGGGGCGCCTCATGCGCCTCTTTAACGTGGGCTTTGCACAGGCGAATCGACCTTGGATCATTCGATGAGGCTGCCTATGCGCTGGATCCGCGATGATAGGAGTGATGGCCCGAAGGCGGCGGGCGCGCGACCAACGGCTTCTTCAGGAGTCGACCGTTATGACGCCGCCAAAGCCCCGCTGCATCGCCGCCGATGCGCTGCTGATGACCGAGGCAGAGGCTGCCGGCGCGGCATCGCGTTGGGGACGGTGACCGTGCCATCCTTGTCGAAAGCGGGCTTCACTTTGTCATGGCGCGTCTTGCATCCGTTCCAGGTTCGCTTGTCCAGCGCTTGCCGGCATGTCTCGCGCACCCATGACGTGAAGGCGTCCGAAAGCAGGCCGGGATCGATGCGGTTCATCAACATAGTCAGCCAGGCCCGCAAGGCAGATTGCGGCGCAGGAAGTCGAGATGCGCCGCGCCCCAGTCGGCAATCAGATCAAAGTCATTGCAATGGTAGATTGTGCCGCAGACAACCACAAGCAGGACTTGCGGCAGCGGATGCGCCACCCGCCATAGCTCGCTCGGGTCGTTGCGTTGGTGGCCACGTCCTCTATAATATAGTACATTTGCGAAAGCCGATTGCTGACGTTGAGTGGAGGATTTTCGCCACAACCCTGCCAATGGCCGCAGGCCGATTCTACCGCCCTTTCCAGACAGGCTTGCGTTTTTCGGCAAAGGCGGCAAGGCCCTCGGATTCATCCTCCGACCCAAAAACTTTCTGGACGATCGGAAGCTCCTTCAGACGATCTTCGGTGGCCTGTCCGTCGAACGACTGGAACATAATTTCCTTGCTTGCGACCAGAGCGAGGGGCCCGTTTTGGAGCAGCGACTCCGCTAGCTTCAATGCCTCCTCGAGCGCCCGGCCAGGCTCGGCAAGGTGGTTCACAACACCAAAACGCTCAAAGTAAGGCGCCTCCTTGAACCGACCCGTTAAGACGAGTTCCATTGCCAGATGATAGGGCATACGGGTGGGGAGCCGGACCAATCCATACGTGGCCAGTAGGTTGTGCCGAACCTCGGGCAAGCCAAACTTGGCGTCGCGGGCTGCCACAATCATGTCGCAGGCAAGACACGTCTCGAAGCCTCCAGCTACTGCGTAGCCTTCGACCGCAGCGATCAATGGCTTATGCGGCGGCCGGCGCAGAATTCCGAAATCACCCCTAGAGAGCTGAAGCTGAGACGCCATGCCTTGGGTAGTAGCCGCTTTCAGATCCATGCCCGAGCAGAAATTTCCGCCGGCACCTGCCAACACTCCAACGAACAACTCTTTTTCGTTTTCGAGCAAATCCATCGCTGCTTGCATGGCCTCGGCAGTCTTGGCATCAATCGCGTTCCTCACCTTCGGACGGTTGATCGTAATGACCAGAATATTGCCCCGACGCTCGGTAAGAACCAGTTCAGATGATTCACTCATTCACCTCTCCTTTCATTGAAGCACTTTGACCAAATTTATAGCGTCACTTGTGTCGCCGACATGCAGGACGTTAGGTGGTTGGTCCAAACACACCGGCTGTTTCCAAATCTTCCAGTCGACCGACGCCAAACCCCAGTTTGCCCAATATGTCCTTTGTATGGGCGCCGCGGGGCGCCACCGAACCAAGTTCTGCCGACGGCGTCCGGGAAGAACGCGGGGCGGGGTAGCCTGCAAAACACCGTCAACCGTGTTGTAGATTCCGCGAGCGATAACGTGCGGATGCCCAACCGCCTCTTCGGGTGATAGGAGGGGCGAAGGGCGAAGCACGGTCGCTGCGCTTGAGCAGATCGGTCCACTCCGCACGCCCGCACCGGGAGATTGGTTTGTGACGTGGAGCGACAATAGCGGTGCTGCGCTAATGGTTGCTGGAAACTTCTGCCGAGGAGCGGTCTAATTAGTCGTTTCAGGCCGTTTGTTGCACGCCTTTGCATGTTCCAAGACTCACGCTGCATCTACCGTCACCGACGTGTTTAAGAACCTATTTCGTCACTGCCTCCGCCGACGTGCGACTTAACGCATGGACCTTGGCATCTTGACGAAACAGGTGAGTCCCGATGGCCGGAAAGCGCCTTACGGGCCGCTTCGGGTCCGAGCTCACAGTCGGGCCGGGTGCCCCTAAATTTCGCATATCTTGGGCGCTTGGTCGCTTTGACTTTCCCCTCCGAACTAGATTGGTTACCCGCGCACGTTCTTCCGTGGCATCTTGCGTTGATCGCGCGCTCCGCTCGCCGATAGTGCCGGCTATACCGCCGCCGGCTCGGCAGCGCACACTAACGCGGCGGTCTCGCCCATGGCCCTGTGATATTCATCGGCAACCTCGTCCACGACGTCCCCCGCCGATTGGATTTCGGAGACGGCGGAAACTGTATGACCGGCGCTCCAGATATCGACCCATCGCTTCGGCCCTTTCCCTGCCAAGTCGGCGCTGTACCTCTTCCGTGCTTCTTCAACGCTCATGGGTATTTCCAATTCGGCGAGATCGAGCCCGGCTTTCAGGATCGACGGCCGGAGGTAATTGGCATCGAATCCATTAATTGCCTTCGTTAGGTGGATGTCGTCGATTCCTGAATTGACCACCATTTGCTTGTGACCCTGCGGCGCCAGGCTCTCATGCGTTGCAATGAAACGTGTACCCATCATACCGAAGTCACATCCCAGCACCCGCGCTGCCCAAAGTGCATGGCCGTCGGACAGGCCGCCGGCGAGGCCCACCGGCCCATCATAGATCGAGCGAACCGCTCTGACGAACGATAATCCGTTTAGCCAGCCGGTCTGTCCTCCTGCGCCTGCGCTCAGAAGGACCAGACCATCGGCGCCCACTTTGATCGCTTTTTCCGCATGTCGCATCGTGGCGACATCTGTCAGGACTGTGCATCCAACATCATGCAATTGAGGGATGATTGCCTCCGGAGATCCGACGCTCGCAAGCACGATCTTGACCCGGTGCTTTACCAAAACATCGACATCGGCCTGAAGGGCCTCAGGTGATCTACGCATAATGATGTTGGGACAGCATGGTGCCCAAATGTCATCTGAATCAGCACAAGTTCGCTCTATCATCGCCAGCCACTCATCCAGTTGCTCTGGCGTCCGTGCATTGAGGGTTGGAAAAGCCCCGATGGCGCCCTTCCGGCAGACTGCGGAAACGAGTTCGGGCCCCGATACTCGCTGCATCGGTGCCGCGATAAGAGGAATGCGTAGCCGGGAGGTGATGGATGCAGGCAAGCCCATTTCGCGTATCCTATTTGTTAAGATTGTTATGCGTGGCCCAGTTGATGCCGGACCAGCCGCATGAGCGCATCAGCGGCGACCGCCCCCCGCCCCTGGGGGCGCACGATTAGCGGATTGAATTCGGCTTCGACGAAGCGCTCCTCGTGGGAGACGGCGAATTGGGCAAACTTTTCGATAGTGTCGACCACCGCTTCAACATCGCCCTTCGGTCGGCCACGCCAACCGTCAAGCAATGGGAACAGTTTTAGACTGCCCAGGGCCTCGGCAATCGTAGCACGCGAAGCGGGCAATAGGATCGTGGCAGTATCGCGCAGTAGTTCTGCTTCCGTGCCGCCCATCCCAATTGTGAGGGCAAGGCCCATCGAATCTACCCGGCGTATGCCTACGAGCAACTCGCCGACTCCATCTGTCACCATCTCTTCCACTAAGAAGTTCCGAATGGAGAGCTCGGGCGCAGAATGCTTTAATTTCTCTGCCGTAGTGCGCACGGCTTGCCACGCCTCTTCGGGCGTACCTAGGCGCAGCACAACAGCTCCCAGCTCGCTTTTGTGTGCTAGTCCTGCGCCAAGCGCCTTCACCGCCACTGGATAACTAAGTTCGTCCAACCGACCCGTTTGATCTGGCGTCACAACGACGCTTCTAGGCACGGCTATGCCTGATGCACCCAGTTCGGCTTTGGCAGCTGCCTCGTCGAAAGCGATCTCGTCAGTCGGACCAATCCGGTACCTTGGCAGAAGAATTTCTTCATCGGTCCTCTGAGAAAGAACATCCGCCAGTTCCGACGAGCGCATCGCATTTGACACTGCGCGGATGCCGTCTTCCATACCCTGCAGCGGGACCAATCCGTCTGCTATCATCCTTTCTCGGACGCGCCTTGATAAAGCTTCTGGCATAGTGTTGACAAAGGCTGCAGGAAGTTGACGCTCCCGCGCTGCTTGCGCGAATGCCATGGTGGTGTCATTCCAGTTTTTTGGATCCCAGCCGCCTTCAGGTGGGTAGCACATTACCTGCAGTGCCATGTCACGATCATCCGCCAAGTATGCTCGGTAGATGTTCAGATTTTGATCGATGCCCTCCTCGTCCCCAGAAGAGATGTCGAGAGGGTTGGCGGGATGAACAAAGGGCGGCAGATATTTCTTAAGCTCTGCTGCTGCTTCCGCCGAGGGCGTCTGCAGGTCAAGTCCATGAACTTCGGTTATGTCGCCACCAAGTACTGCATAGGAGCCCGAACTCGTTGCAAATGCTGTGCGACGTCCTTTCACTCTTGGCGCGTACACAAGCATCTTCAGCGTCTCCAATGCCTCGGTCGGAGTGCGCACCTCGACGAATCCGAGCCGCTTGAACAGCGCGGAATTCACGATATCATCGCCCGCAAGGGAAGCAGTGTGTGACTGGGTCGCTCGACGACCAGCGCTTGTTCGGCCGCCCTTGATAACGACCACTGGAATACCTCTGCGGGCAGCTTTGAGGCCCGCAGCAGAAAGGACTGCCGCGTCTTTAATGCCCTCCAAATAAAGATTCACTGCCCGAATGCGCTCATCATCCAGAACCACATCCATAACGTCGGCTATAGTGATCATCGCCTGATTGCCGAGCCCAACGGAATAGGCCACCGGTAGCGACCGGTCCGCGCATCCCAGGTCGGAGAGATACGAGCCTCCATTGCTTATGAGGGCGACGCTGCCATTCTCGTCATGATCACCGAAATGGTTCATCATGAAGACGGAACGATCGGCAAAGTTGGCCACGCCCGGACAATTCGGCCCGATAATCGGCATTTCGCCTGCCGCTTCCACCAATTCGCGCTGCGACTCTTCTCCGCCATGCATTTCTGAGAAGCCAGCACTATTGCAAATCGCACCTGCAACACCGAGGCCCGAAAGTTCCTTGACCACGCTCACAACGTTCTGGCGAGGTACCGCCAAGAAGGCGACCCCTGGTATCTCCGGGAGGCTGGCGACGTTGGACACGCAGCGAATACCCGCCAGCTCGCTGCGACGCGGATTGACCACATGGACAGGACCTCGAAAGCCGCGCGCACGACAATAGCCGATGGCGGGGACCATCGACGCTCCACCGATGAACACCGCACTTTGCGGCGCCAACATACGCTTGAGGCGCTCCCGCCTAATCTCTCGCTTGCTATCGTAATTCAAAACGATGACTCCATAATGGTGGGGAGGGCATAGCGCGCCAGCTCAAGCTCCGAGGTAAGCGCCGCCAAGCTGCCAGGGCGGCTACGTGTTACCGAAGGCGCTGATATTGGCTGAGGGGGCATTAGCAACATCTTCCACTCTCCACCTACTTGGAGAGCCGATTCTACTCACCTTCTCGACGTCCTTTAACCGTAACATCTATAAACTCCATCACAGTTCAAAACTACATTCCGGTTCAAATTTGCTCGAGGAAGACTTCTCCTTGTGCAGCATTAAGAGATTGGACAATACCACGTCAAATTATATAATCAACTTGATAGTAACCGATTTAACCGTATCTTATATCATGTTTACGAGTCCGTTATGATCGTAAACGTAAATTCGTCTTACTTAATATTTATTCACAAAAGAGACGTATTCATAGTGTTAACTTAAATTTATTAGGTCATCAAATATTCAGTCTGGAGTTCCCTTCCATAGCCGCGTAGAGAGTCTCGTTGCTACGGCGGAATAGGAGGACAGAGAGGCGCTTATGCGAGGTCAATCAAGCGGCGGGGACAAAGCGCCCGCTGGTAGGCGCGAATCTTTATGTCCTATCTCGACGGATTCGAGGCGGATCTGCGAGACGACATCGCCAACAATGAATATCCCGGCTTTCACCTGAGGTACCCCCATGTTAAAAGCTTCGCCTCTGTCCGTCGCCACGGAATGGTACGAAATTTCGGAGACAAGTGCGGGCGTGAGCCGCATCGTGGAACGGCATGTCTTGCCTTGGATGCGCTGCAATATGTGGCTAATCCACGGCCGCGACCGCGACCTGCTTGTCGATTGCGGCATGGGGCTGAGGCCGATCAAGCGGGAGCTCGCGGCGCTGCGGGACCAAGCCGTGCACGCCGTTTGCACGCATTGCCATTTTGACCATATCGGCTGCGCCCACGAGTTCGAAGTACGTCTGGGACATGCCTCGGAAGCCTCAATCTTTGCCGACCCTGACCTGGATAACACCTGCGCTCGGGCATGGATCGGCGGCGAACTGCTGACTGCGCTTCCGTATGAAGGCTATCTGGTCGACAGCTACCGGCTGACGCCGGCGCCGCTCACCGGACATCTCGATGACGGCGACTTGCTGGACCTCGGCGACCGCGTGTTCCAGGTGTTGCACCTTCCAGGACATTCGCCAGGCTCGATCGCACTCTACGACAGGGCGACGAAGACGCTGTTTAGCGGAGACGCGATCTATGATGGAGAGCTGATCGACAATGCTTGGCACTCCGAGCCAGAAGCCTTTCGCGAGTCGCTCCATCGGCTGCGCGAGTTGCCAGTGGAAACCGTGCATGCCGGCCACTTCGCCTCATTCGGAAGCGAACGGCTTGTCGAGCTGATCGATCTGTACCTGGCCGGCGCCATGCAGATCTCGACTATTGACGAATGGCTGGCGGCGCATTCGGGGCGGACATGAACGCCGGGCACTTCATGATCCAGGGGCGGGATTTCGGCCGCGAGGCAACCTTTACGAGAGGCGTTGCTTCGTGGAGGTCGACCGCCACTGCTATCATCCCCGGTCACATTCGATGCGATAACGTACTGAGCGCGGAAGGAAATGGAGCCTGCAGTCAAGCTCTCTCTGTTCGCCAGCATGCTCTTGCTGCATGACGTTGGTCAAGTCAACGAACGAGGTGGCTTCCATCGGCAGGGGAAAAGGTCTCGTCCATGCAAACACAGGGTATGCACGAAGGCGGCCCTGATTATCCCTCAACATGAGCTTCTCATCCAGGCGGAAGATCCGAACGCTATGTACAGCGTCGTCGAAGCGATGCCCTCACGGCCTGGCTGACAGAGGTTCTCCCCTTTGGCACCCGCCCTTCTGAATCGGCAACGCGAACACGATGACCGCGAGGGCATCGACACTCAGCCTCCCGACGCTCGCCGACTAGGCTGGCGTATGTGCCGCAACGCTGAAGCCCGCTGCGCGCTGATCGCCTGCATGGCGGTCACACTGCTACGAGGCGACCCGAAGGCAACCCGTCCTCGGGCCATCTTGAAGATCGGATTGGAACGCAATCGATTGGCATAAACCGGCGGCAATCGTCTTCAATGAGGATGCCGACCATGTCTGCCAGGCTGTGGGCGACCTGGTACGGGCAGCGCGGATCGTCGATGCAGAGCGCCAGACGGTCGACCACACGAAGCCGCGTTTCTACCTCGTCCAGAGCAAGGACGCCACTGTTGGATGACAGCATGCCGCCGTCGAACCGGGGGATGACGGACTTTGCCGCCCGGCAGATAACAACTACTCAGACGCAGCACCCTATCCGCCAGTCCCTCGCGCATTTTTCAGGCTAGCAACGTTCTCCTACCGCCCCGTAAACTTTGGCGCTCGCTTTTCCATAAAATGGGCAACGCCCTCTTCGTAGTCTTCAGAAAGCAAAGAGGCTTGC
>NZ_JAMYVG010000036.1:0-35031 GCF_040323855.1 Mesorhizobium sp. M0028 | reverse complement strand
CGCGGGATAGGTGCGCCTGAGTTCCGCCCATACAGGGTCGGACGACCGCCTGAAACCCCAAACAAGACGTCAAATCCCCCGCAAAGCGAACAACCGCCGCAACCCCGCCGCCGCAAGCTTTTGCTCATGACTGCGCAACAGGTCCACAAGGGGAGAAGGGAAGAACCAGGCAGCGTCGATCAGGAGCGCGGCCTGGTCTTCTGCGGATCGTAGTGGGCAATGGCGACGACGCGCGCCGGCAGCCGCTTGCTGTGGCCGTCGAGCTTGCCGATCTCGACCTCGGTGCCAATCGCCGAATGCGCGACGTCGAGCCTGGCCAGCGCGATATTCTTGTTCAGCACCGGCGAACGCATGCCGGAGGTGACGACGCCGACCTGGGCGCGGCCGACATGCACGCAATCGCCGTGGCCGACCGCGACATTGGCGTCGATGTCGAGGCCGACCAGCTTCTTCTGGGGGTTTTCCTTGCGGCGGATCAGCGCCTCGCGGCCGATGAAATCGTCGGTCTTGGTCTTTAGCGGCACGGTGAAGCCGATGCCGGCCTCGAAGGGGTCGGTCTGGTCGGAGAACTCGTAGCCGGCAAAGATCAGCCCGGCCTCGATGCGCACCATGTCGAGCGCTTGCAGCCCCATCGGCTTCAGGCCGTGCGGCTGGCCGGCCTCCCAGATGGCGTCGAACACCTTTTCGGCGTCGCGCGGATGGCACCAGATCTCGTAGCCGAGCTCGCCGGTGTAACCGGTGCGCGAAACGACGACCGGAATGCCGTTGCCGCCGCCGATGCGGGCGACGGCAAAGCGGAACCACTCGAGCTCGTCGATCGACGGCTGCAGCGGCGAGGTCCAGATGATCTGCCTGAGAATGTCGCGGCTTTTCGGTCCCTGCACGGCGACATTGTGCATCTGGTCGGTCGATGAACGCACCAGCACGGTAAGGCCGAGTTTCGTCGCCGTTTCGCGCAGCCATTCGCCGGATAGATCGTCGCCGCCAACCCAGCGGAAATTATCCTTGCCGAGCCGAAGCAGCGTGCCGTCGTCGATCATGCCGCCATGCTCGTAGCACATGGCGGAATAGACGACCTGGCCGACGCCGAGCTTCCTGATGTCGCGGGTCAGCGTGTATTGCAGCAGCGCTTCCGAATCCGGGCCGGTGATCTCGAACTTGCGCAGCGGCGACAGGTCCATGATCACTGCATCCTGCCGGCAGGCCCAGTATTCGCCGATCGGGCCTTGCTTGGCGAAGGAATTGGCCAGCCAATAACCCTTGTACTCGACGAAGTTGCGGGTGTGCTTGGCAAAGCTCGAATGAAAGGCGGTCTCGCGGGTCATTTTCGGTTCCGAATCGGGCGTCATGCGTCTGGCGATCGCTCGCGAGAATTTGTGCTGGCCGGAATAGGTCCGCACATGGATGTCGGTCGGGTTCCAGCCATTGGCCGGCGTCGTATCGTCGGGGCAGGCGGACGAGACGCAGACGATGTCGGTCAGCGCCTGCAGCAGCACATAGTCGCCCGGCCGCGACCACGGCTCGTCGGAAACCACGACGCCATACGCGTCGATGGCCGTGTTGAAGAAGAAGTTGATCGCCATCCAGCCGGCGCGGGGCGTCACGCCCTTGTCGGCCAGCGCGCGGTTGAAATTCTCCGAGCAGTTGGGATGGCCGGGATAGCCGATGTCGTCGTAATATTTGGCAGCGCAGGCGAGCGCGAATGCATCGTGGCGGCCGCAAGTGTCCTGGATAACCTCGACCAGCGGCTCCATGTCCTGGTCATAATATTTCGAGTGCAGCCCGGGCATCGGATAGCTCGAACCCATCAGCGTGCGCGTCGTCGTCACGTCGAGCGGATGATCGCGGCCCTTGTCCAGCTTGCGCGCCGAAAAGCACTGGAAGTCGGTGCATTGGCGCCCGTCGACATCGATGATCTGCAGATAGTCGCCGGCTTTGACGAAATAGGCTTCCGCCGTCGCCGAATGGACGCGCAGATCGAGCACCGGATCGGCCAGCGGGTCGGCAAGCCGCGACTTCGCAGCTGGACGGATCGTGGCGCGGCGCAGGATGACGCTGAGCGGCGTTGCGGTATCGTGGCCGTCGACCAGCATCGGACCGTCGGGTGCAGCGACGAGCATCGAGCCGTCGCGGGCGATCGCAAAGCTCTGTTCGGTGCCGGCAGGGGTGGAGCCGCCGAAGACGCGGACCGCCTTTGCCTGATCTAGCTGTACCTGGCGACGTTCGAGGCCTCGGCGCAAGGAAGCGAGGCTATCGTCGCTATCGGCCAGCAGCGCCTTAATGCCGGCGGCATTGCTGTTCGATTTTTCGCCGAGAATACCGGGATCGGTTACGCCGGTGCTGTCCCATACCAGCAGCTCGCAGGCCTGCCCGCCCTCGATATTGCGCACAGTGATGCTGTCGCCGGCCTCGACCTCGATCAGCACCGCGCCATTGCCCTGAACCGAATAGCGCTCCATCCCGGCCGGCAGCGCGATCTGGCCTGGCCGCAGGATCAGACTCGGCCGGGGCGGTCCGGCGGCGATTACGGGGTAGGGCGACTGGCTCATCTCAACCCTGGTTTCGAGAAACAAGTTTGCCTGTGCGTGAAATTATTTTAGCGGGAAGAATAGGGCAGAAGAGCCGGAGTTGGCAAGGTGAAGGTGGCACAAGCTCCCCCTTCTCCCCTTGGGGAGAAGGTGTCGCCGAAGGCGACGGATGAGGGGTGTTCCAGGGAACGCCAGCCTCTCACTCCGCTGGAACACCCCTCATCCGTCTCGGCGCTGCGCGCCGATCCACCGCCCTGGGTGGGCGAGCCACGGGTCTCGTCCCGTCCTTCGGACCCCACAAGGGGAGAAGGGAAGACGCGCCAAGGCTATGCCAATTCCTCGGAATGCCGGATATCGACGCCATACTCCGCGGCGGCATCGAGCATCGTGTGCCACAGGCTCCCGGCAAACGTCGCGAACACCAGGAGATTGAACACCGCCTGTCCATCCGGCCAGTCATTGCCGCGCCAGAGATTGATGCTGGTGTGATCGACCGATGTTGCGGCGGCGGTGCCGACCGGAAATGCCGCCGGGTGCAGGTCTAGTGAAGACAATTTGGCCAGCATCGAGCGCGCTTTTTCTCCCGAAACGCTGATCAGGACGCGCGCATGCGACTGGTCCGATAGCGAGGCGGATTGCGAGAACGCCTGGCTCAGCGGTTCGATCGCGTGCTTGCCGGCATTGGACAGGACGAGGAACTGATCCGGTCCCGACCAGATCAGCGTAGCGTCGGGAACTCGGACCGCCTTGGGCGTTTCCGGTGCGGCAACGCCGAAACGGGCCTGGGCAGCTTTTGCCAGCTCCGCCGTTTTGCCGCGCCGCGCCATCACCTGGATCAGGTCGAAATTGCGGATTTCCGTCAGCCAAACGCCGGCCTCGGTGCCGCGCGCGCCATGGGCGCCGACGACGAGCGCGTGCTCCAGCGGACTGCGGGCAATCCAGGAAAACTCAGCCACGCTGGCGCCCTCCATCCGGATCGTAGAAGACCGGGCTGCACAGCTCGACATCGTAGTCTTCGCCGCGCAGCGGGTCATGCGTATGGACGATCTCGCCGATGCGCTCGCGGCCGCATTCGACCAGGCCAAGCCCGATCCACTGGTCGAGCGTCGGCGAGAAGCAGACCGAGGTGACGTAGCCCTGGTCGTTGTCGGGACCGGGTGTCTTGTCCTTCGGAATGATATGCGCGCCGGAACGCAGGCGGCTTGCCTTATCCGTCGGCTTGATGCCGACCACGACCTGCCGGTCCGGGGCGACCAGCGCCTCGCGCCCGGCCATGACGCGGCCGATAAAATCCTTCTTGGTCGACATCATCTTGCCGAGGCCTAGGTCGGCGGCCGTCGTCGTGCCGTTCAGCTCCGGCCCGGCGACATGGCCCTTTTCGATGCGCATGACGCCGAGCGCCTCGGTGCCGTAGGGCGTAAGGCCGAATGGCTTCCCGGCCAGCATCAAATTGCGCACCAGCGCGTCGCCGTAACGGGCGGGAACCGAAATCTCGAACGCCATCTCACCGGAGAACGAGATGCGGAACAGCCGTGCCCTGGTGCCGCCGCGAAGCGATACCTCGCGCGCCCCCATGAACGGAAAACCTTCATTCGACAGATCCTCGGCCGGATCGACGATTTCCCGGAGCAGGTCCCGGGTCCTAGGTCCAGCGATCGAGAATTGCGCCCACTGGTCAGAGACGGAGGTGAGCTGGACGTCGAGCTCAGGAAATAGCACCTGCCGGCAGAATTCGAGATGCTGCATCACCAGCCCGGCCTTGGCGGTGGTGGTGGTCAGGAAATAATGGTCCTCGGCCAGCCGCGAGGTGGTGCCGTCGTCATAGACGATGCCGTCCTCGCGCAGCATCAGCCCATAGCGGGCTTTTCCCACGGCAAGACTGGAGAAGGTGTTGATGTAGACGCGGTCGAGGAAAGCGCCGGCGTCCGGGCCGTGCACGTCGATCTTGCCGAGCGTCGAGACGTCGCAGAAGCCGACGCCGGAGCGCACCGCCTTGACCTCGCGCGTCACCGATTCCAGCCAGTCCTTTTCGCCGGCGCGCGGATACCATTGCGCGCGCTTCCACAGGCCGGTGTCGACGAACACCGCGCCCTGTTCGGCTGCCCAGTGATGCGACGGCGTCAGCCTCGTCGCATGGAAGTTCTCGTCGCGATGATGGCCGGCGAAGGCGCCGATAGCGACCGGCACATAGGGCGGGCGGTAGATCGTCGTGCCGGTCTCGGGAATGGATTTGCCTGACAACGTAGCCATGATGGCGAGGCCGGCGACGTTCGAGGTCTTGCCCTGGTCGGTGGCCATGCCGAGCGTCGTATAGCGCTTCAGATGCTCGACCGATTCGAAACCCTCGCGCTGCGCCAGTTCGATGTCGGACGCCGTGACATCGTGCTGGTAGTCGACAAAGGCTTTGCCCTTGCCGGCGACATGCCAGAGCGACGTCAGCGAAAACGCCTCATCGTCGGCGACCGGCGGCGTGCCGGCATTGCCGCTGCGCCCGGCACTCTGTGCTGCCGCCGCTCCTGCGGCAAAGCCCTGGCGCAGGCAGTCGCCCAGCCCGAAGGCGCCGTTGGCGGCGCCTGCGGCCATCATGCCCGGAGGCGCACCGTCCGGGACGAAGGCTGCGATGTCGTCCTGCCATTTCGGCCGGCCGCGATGGTAGGAGGTCAGCCCGACCGCCGGATTCCAGCCGCCGGAGACGGCAAGCCCGTCGGCTTCGACTTCCGCCCGTGCGCCGCCGGTCAGCGAGATCGCGATTTTCCGGACGCCGGCCTTGCCGCCTTCGACCCCGTTGACCGAGCCGCTGAGCACCGGAAAGCCGGCCTTGGCGGCGAGCGCGCGATGTGCGGCGGAGACGTCCGGGCGCGCATCGACGACCGCCGCGATCTGCAATCCGGCGGCGAGCGCGGTCTCGACCGTGCGCCAGCCATCCGCATTGTTGGTGGACAGCGCGATCCTCTTTGCCGGCGCCGCCGCGTAGCGCGCGACATAGGTCCGCATCGCCGAAGCCATCATCACGCCGGGCGTGTCGTTGCCGGCAAACACGATCGGCCGCTCGATGGCGCCGGCGGCAACGACGCAGCGCCTAGCCACGATCCGCCATAGCCTTTGGCGCACTTGGTGCTCTGGCGGGGAGGGCAGGTGGTCATTGACCCGCTCGATCGCGCCATAGGTGCCGCCATCATAGACGCCGAACAATGTCGTGCGGTTCATGATGCGGATATCGGGGAGTGCTGCGAGTTCGGCCAGCGTGCGCGAAATCCATTCGGCCGCCGGCAGGCTGTCGATGGTGCCGCCGTCGGCAAGCAGACGGCCGCCGAACGCAAAATCTTCCTCGCACAGGATGACACGGGCGCCGCTGCGCCCGGCCGCCAATGCCGCCGCGAGCCCGGCCGGGCCAGAGCCGGCGATCAGCACGTCGCAATGCGCCCACGCCTTGTCGTAATGGTCGGGATCGGCGACGCCGGCGGCGCGGCCGAGACCGGCGGCTCGGCGGATCGCCGGTTCGTAGACCGCTTCCCAGAATTTCGCCGGCCACATGAAGGTCTTGTAGTAGAAGCCGGCGACGAAGATCGGCGCAAACAGCTGGTTGACCGCCATCAGATCGTGGCGCAGCGACGGCCAGCGGTTCTGGCTGGCGGCCTCGAGCCCGTCGTAAAGTTCGGCCGTGGTCGCCTTGGTGTTCGGCTCGCGCCGCGCTCCGCTGCGCAGTTCGACCAGCGCGTTGGGCTCCTCCGACCCGGCGGTCAGGATGCCGCGCGGGCGATGGTATTTGAACGATCGGCCGATCAACTTGACGCCATTGGCAATCAGCGCCGAGGCCAGCGTGTCGCCTTGGAAGCCGGCAAAGCTCTTGCCGTCGAAGCGGAAGCTCAGCGGCGCGGCGCGATCGATGAGACCGCCGCTCTCCAGCCGGTGTGTCTGCGCAGGGCCAACCATCAGGCGCCCACCTTGGCGGCGCCAACGCCCGCAGCCGGCTCGACCGACGAAATCTCGTGCGTCAGCGTGTTGCGGGCGACCTTCAGCCAGGCCCGGCAGCCGCCGCCATGATACCAGTATTCGCTCATCGGCCCGGCGACATTGTCGCGCAGATAGACATAGTCGAAGACCTCGTCTTCGGAGGAGCCGGCCGCCGGACGCACCGGCCTGGCGTCGCCCAGATAGGTGAACTCGCCGAGTTCGCGTTCGCCGCAGAAGGGACAGACAATGCGCATGCTCTTCAGCCAGCCTTCAATGCAGGTTCGGTTGGGCGCCCTGGCCCTTTTCGTCGATCATCGCACCTCGCCGGAAGCGGTCGAGGCGGAAGCGCGCCGCCTCCTTGTGCGGCTCGTCGCGCGCCAGAAGATGGGCAAAGACCAAGCCGGAGCCGGGCGTCGCCTTGAAGCCGCCATAGCACCAGCCGGCATTGAGATAGAGCCCGTCGACCGGCGTCTTGTCGATGATCGGCGAGCCGTCCATCGACATGTCCATGATGCCGCCCCACTGGCGCAGCAGCCGCACGCGGCCGATCATCGGCATCAGCGCCATGCCGCCCTCGCAGACGTCCTCCATTACAGGCAGATTGCCGCGCTGGGCGTAGGAATTGTAGCCGTCGATGTCGCCGCCGAAGACCAGGCCGCCCTTGTCGGATTGGCTGACGTAGAAATGGCCGGCGCCGAAGGTCATGACATTGGGGATCAGCGGCTTGATCGCCTCCGAGACGAAGGCCTGCAGCACATGGCTTTCGATCGGCAGCCGCATGCCGGCCATCGCCGCGACGCGCGACGAGGAGCCGGCGACCGCCATGCCGACCTTGGCCGCACCGATCTTGCCGCGGCTCGTCTCGACGCCGGTCACCTTGCCGTTGCCGTCGCGGACAAAGCCGGTCACCTCGCAATTCTGGATGATGTCGACGCCGAGCGCGCTCGCCGCATGCGCATAGCCCCAGACCACGGCGTCATGGCGCGCCGTGCCGCCGCGCCGCTGCAAGAGGCCGCCCTGCACCGGAAAGCGCGCATTGTCGAAGTTCAGGAACGGCATCATCTTCCTGACCGCCGCCAGATCGAGCAGTTCGGCATCGATGCCGTTGATGCGCATGGTGTTGCCGCGCCGTGCGTAGGCGTCGCGCTGCGCGTCGGAATGGTAGAGATTGATGACGCCGCGCTGGCTGACCATGGTGTTGTAGTTGAGGTCCTGCTCCATACGTTCCCACAGCTTCATCGAAAGCTCGTAGAAGCCGGTATTGCCGGGCAGCCCGTAATTGGAGCGGATGATGGTGGTGTTGCGGCCGGCATTGCCGGAGCCGATCCAGCCTTTTTCCAGCACCGCGACATTCCTGATGCCGTACTCGCTGGCGAGGAACCATGCCGTCGCCAGTCCATGGCCGCCGCCGCCGATGATCACCACGTCGTAGTGGCTCTTCGGGCTGGCGTCGCGCCAGGTGCGCTGCCAGTTCTTGTGGCCGGAAAATGCCGCCCGGGCGAGGGAGAAGATCGAGTATTTCATGAACCTGTTTCGCGCCGGGCGTGCAACAATTCCGGATCAGATGTCGAGCGTGTGGTCGCGCTCCCACTGGGTGAAGTGGGAAGCATAGGAATTCCATTCCTGTTGCTTGAGCTTTAGATAGGCCGACGAGAATTCCTCACCCAGCGCCGCCTTGAGCGATTTGTCGTTGTCGAACTCGCGCAATGCGTCGAGCAGGTTGAGCGGCAGCTTCGGCGCCCCTTCGACCGTATGGCCGAACTGGTACATGTCGATGTCGTAGCGCCGGCCGGGATCGGCCTTCGAGCGGACACCGTCGAGCCCGGCGGCGATGATCACGGCCTGCAGCAGATAGGGGTTTGCCGCGCCGTCGGGCAGGCGCAGCTCGAAGCGGCCGGGGCCGGGCACGCGCACCATGTGGGTGCGGTTGTTGCCGGTCCAGGTCACGGTGTTCGGCGCCCAGGTGGCGCCGGAGATGGTGCGCGGTGCGTTGATGCGCTTGTAGGAATTGACCGTCGGGTTGGTGATGGCGGCAAGCGCGGAAGCATGTTTCATGATGCCGCCGAGGAAATTCCTGCCCTTGGCCGACAGGCCGAGTTCCATCGCATTATCGGCAAAGACATTGGTCTTGCCGTCCCTGTCCCAAACCGAGATGTGGGCATGGCAGCCATTGCCGGTCAGGCCCTGGAACGGCTTCGGCATGAAGGTCGCGCGCAGCCCGTGCTTTTCGGCAACGGATTTCACCATGAATTTGAAGAAGGAATGCTTGTCGGCGGTCGCCAGAGCATCGTCGAAGGCCCAGTTCATCTCGAACTGGCCGTTGGCGTCCTCATGGTCGTTCTGGTAGGCGCCCCAGCCGAGCGCCAGCATATGGTCGCAGATCTCGGCGATGACGTCGTAGCGGCGCATCACCGCCTGCTGGTCGTAGCAGGGCTTCGACGCCGTGTCGTATTCGTCGGAAATCGTCTTGCCGTCCGGCGAGATCAGGAAGAACTCGGCCTCGACGCCGGTCTTGATGTGCATGCCGTCGCCGGCGGCCTCGGCGATCAGCCGCTTCAGCGTGTTGCGCGGCGCCTGCTCGACCGATTTGTCGTCCATCATGCAGTTGGCGGCGACCCAGGCGACTTCGGGCTTCCACGGCAACTGGATCACCGAATCCGGATCCGGCACGGCCAGCATGTCGGGATGCGCCGGCGTCAGGTCGAGCCAGGTAGCAAAGCCGGCAAAGCCGGCGCCGTCCCGCTGCATGTCGGCGATCGCCTGCGACGGCACCAGCTTGGCACGCTGCCCGCCGAACAGGTCGGTGTAGGATATCATGAAATATTTGACGCCCTTCTCCTTGGCGAAGGCGGCGAGATCGTTCCCCATTATAATTCCTCGCTTACTGGCATTTTGGTTTGTCTTAGAAGCCGTTCTTGCCCGGTATCCAGTTGGTGCCGGTCAGCGGCACGCCGGCCATGGCGGCGGCTTCGATCGTCAAGGCGACAAGATCCTCGGGCTCGAGATTGTGCAGGCTGTTCTTGCCGCAGGCGCGGGCGATTGTCTGAGCCTCAAGTGTCATTACCTTAAGATAGTTCGCCAGCCGTCGTCCGGCCGCAATCGGATCGACCCGTTTCATTAGCTCGGGATCCTGCGTGGTGATGCCGGCCGGGTCGCGTCCCTCATGCCAGTCGTCATAGGCGCCGGCGGTGGTGCCGAGCTCGTTGTATTCCGCTTCCCAGCGCGGGTCATTGTCGCCGAGCGCGACAAGCGCTGCCGTGCCGATCGACACCGCGTCGACGCCGAGCGCCAGCGCCTTGGCGACGTCGGCGCCGTTGCGTATGCCGCCGGAGACGATCAGCTGCACCTTGCGGTGCATGCCGAGATCCTGCAGCGCCTGCACAGCCGGCCTGATGCAGGCAAGCGTCGGCTGGCCGACATTTTCGATGAACACTTCCTGGGTTGCCGCCGTGCCGCCCTGCATGCCGTCGACGACGACGACATCGGCGCCCGATTTCACGGCAAGCGCGGTATCATAATAGGGCCGCGCGCCGCCGACCTTGACGTAGATCGGCTTTGCCCAATCGGTGATTTCGCGCAGTTCGAGGATCTTGATCTCGAGGTCGTCCGGCCCGGTCCAGTCGGGGTGGCGCGAGGCCGAGCGCTGGTCGATGCCTTTCGGCAGCGTGCGCATTTCGGCAACGCGGTCGGAAATCTTCTGGCCGAGCAGCATGCCGCCGCCCCCGGGCTTGGCGCCCTGGCCGACGACCACCTCGATCGCATCGGCGCGGCGCAGATCGCGCGGGTTCATGCCGTAGCGCGACGGCAGGTACTGGTAAACCAGCGTCTTCGAATGGCCGCGCTCTTCCTCGGTCATGCCGCCGTCGCCGGTGGTGGTCGAGGTGCCGGACAGCGTCGCGCCGCGGCCGAGCGCTTCCTTGGCCGGACCGGACAGCGAGCCGAAGCTCATGCCAGCAATGGTGATCGGGATCTTCAGCTCGATCGGTTTCTTCGCATAGCGCGAACCGAGCACGACGCTGGTGTCGCAGCGCTCGCGATAGCCTTCGAGCGGATAGCGCGAGATCGAAGCGCCGAGGAACAGAAGGTCGTCGAAATGCGGAATCTTGCGCTTGGCGCCGGCGCCCCTGATATCATAGATGCCGGTCGCCGCGGCGCGGCGGATCTCGGAAAGCGTATAGTCGTCGAAGGTCGCGGATTTGCGCGGCGTCGTCGGCGGGTTGCGATAGGTCATGCTGCCTCAATACGCATCGGCGTTGTCGATATTGAAATTGTAAAGCGTGCGCGCCGAACCGTAGCGCTTGAACTCCGCCGCCTTGACGCCGGTCACGCCGGCACGGTCGAGCAGGTTTTGCAGCAATTCCAGGTGTTCGGGCCGCATCTCCTTGGCGATGCAGTCGGCGCCGAGGCTTTCGACCTTGCCGCGCACGAAGAGCCGCGCCTCGTAGATGGAATCGCCGAGCGCATCGCCGGCATCGCCCAGCACCACGAGGTTGCCGGATTGCGCCATGAAGGCCGACATGTGGCCGATATTGCCGTGGACGACGATGTCGATGCCTTTCATCGAAATTCCGCAGCGCGACGACGCATTGCCTTCGATGACCAGCAGCCCGCCCCGGCCGGTGGCGCCGGCATACTGGCTGGCATCGCCTTTGACGACGATCTGGCCGGACATCATGTTTTCGCCAACGCCGGGCCCGGCCGAACCATGCACGGTGATGGTGCCGCCGTCGTTCATGCCGCCGCAATAATAGCCGACGCTGCCGCGGACATCGATGGCGACCGGCTGGTCGACGCCGACGGCGACCGAATGGCTGCCGCGCGGATGCAGTACCTCCCAGGCGGTCTCGTTCGAACCGGGAGCCAGATCGTGCAGCGCCTGGTTGAGCTCGCGCAGCGACATTTCGGCCAGGTCGAAGACCCTCGATGCCTGGCCCGGCTCGCGCGCGGCCTTGGAGAGGTTAATTGCCGGCATAAGATCAATGCTCCCAGAAATAGACGGTTGCGGGCTCGGGTTCCCAGACCTTCGCATTGTCTATGCCGGGCAGTTTGGTCAGCGCACGATATTCCGAGCCGAAGGCGACATACTGGTCGGTTTCGGCCATCACGGCGGGCTTGCAGGCGATCGGATCGCGCACCACGCCGAAGCCGTTCTTGGTGCCGACGACGAAGGTGAAGAAGCCGTCGAGGTCGCTCAGCGTGCCTTCCAGCGCCTCGCCGAGGTTCTTGCCATGCGCCATCTGCGAGGAGAGATAGGCGGCCGCGACTTCGGTGTCGTTCTCGGTCTCGAATGTCATGCCTTCGCGGATCAGCTCGCGGCGGACATTGTTGTGGTTGGACAGCGAGCCATTATGCACCAGGCACTGGTCGGCGCCGGTCGAGAACGGATGCGCGCCCATCGTCGTCACCGCCGATTCGGTCGCCATGCGGGTATGGCCGATGCCGTGCGTGCCGGTCATCTCGCGGACGCCGAACCGATCGACGACCGCTTCCGGCAAGCCGACTTCCTTGTAGATCTCGACGACGTCGCCGGCGCCCATGATGCGGATGTCGGGGCGCAGCGCCTGGATCGCCTCGCGCGCTTCGTCGATCTTGGCAGGCGTCGTCCTGACCACCGCATGCGTCGACTTCGCAGCCAAGCTCACCGGCGCGCCGATCGCCTTGGCGAGGTCGGCGTCGAGGCCGCGGAAATCGCGCTCCGGCTTGGCCGACTGGATGGTGATCTTGGCTTCATTGGAAGACGCGCCATAGATGGCGATGCCGGCGCTGTCGGGACCGCGATCGCTGAGCGAGATCAGCATCTCCGACAGCATCGCGCCAAGCTGGGGCTCAAGCGACTTGTCCTTCAAAAACAGTCCGACGATTCCGCACATGTCAGGCTCCGAGATTTGTTCCCTTGGAGATGTATCGAATGAGTCCCGGGAATTCAATTAGTATGAAAAAAATTTTCCTGTCGTTATATATCGGCTCAGGCGCTGCCGGCCGCACTATCGCTGCGCTTGCCGCCATTGTGAACCCATTTGGCATGGCGGACGCGGGCGATCTTGTAGGCATCCAGGATCGACAGGGCATAGATCAGGAAGCCGCCGGCATGCCGGCCGATGAAGCTGGCATCCGGCGGCGCGATCTTGGCGGTGACCCAGGCCAGGATCACCATGAAAAACAGGAACTGCAGGCCGCGCACCGGCACGCCTAGCACGACATGCCCGCTCGCCGGCAAGACGATCGCGGCGCCGAGAACCAGATACGGGTTCGGTGGCGCGGGGGAGGTGGTGCTCTGCCTGCTCATGCCGCTTGCCGTTCGCTTTGATTGATGGCATCGCGCAGTGCCGACGCCGACGACAGCAGCCTCTCGACCAGCGCCGGATCGAGCCTGACCGTGCCGAATTCGGCTTGCCGGAACACGCCATAGCGCGCCCGCTCGGCCTCGGCCAGCAGCCAGACGATGCGCACGCCGTTCGGCGTGATCAGCAATTCCTTGGCGCGCCCCTCGACAAAGACATCGAGGTGGTCGGTGATAATGGCGTCAGGGAAGCGCACGCCCTTGCGGTCGCTCCGCAGCACCGCTTCGGCTGGAAATCCCGCCGCCTTCGGCAGTGTATGGTCGAGATGATCGAAATTGGAAAAAGTCGTCGGCGATCCTGGCCGCATCATCATGTCGAAAGTGCCTGGCACCGCGACTTTTTCGTTGATCGAAACGCTCAGCCAGCGCGCTGGCAGCTTCCTGATCGCCAGCGTGTCAACGATGGTCCGTACCTGCACCCGCCGGCCGTTCCACGAGCCGGCGAAGGTGACGACGCCGGCGGTGCCGTCCGAGACGTTGGCCACGTCGGGAATGATTTCGCGAAGTCCCGCTTCGTCGGCGGCAAGCGCGGTCGAAGCCTTGTTGCGGTTGGCGCGCGCAAGCCAGGTCATGTGGAGGACGAGAGCCAGGGCAACCGCCCCGGCGAGCAATGCTGAGATCACCTAACGCACCTCGTCACGCAAATGCCCGCCCCGTTTTGGAGCAGGGCTATTGCGTATGGAGTCCCCCTCATCCGGCCGCTTCGCGGCCACCTTCTCCCCGCTGGGGAGAAGAGGCTGGCGTCAACGCTGGCGACCCCTCTCCCCCCCGGGGAGAGGTCGGATTGCCCCGAATTGCCCTTCGCAATTCGGTTGGCAGTCCGGGTGAGGGGGCGCTTGCCCATGTGCGATTGCCCTGCGTTCTGGGATGAGCCTACTCCTGTCAGTACCCCTGCGGTTTCGGCCACGGCATGGTGAACTGGGCACCGCGGCGCACGAATCTGTAGCGGTAGAAATGGAACCAGAGCGAGATCAGGAAGTAGAAGGCGACCATGGCGATCAGCTGCGAGCCGAAGCCGAGGAAGATCGCAAAGAAGGTGACCACGCAAAGGCAGAACAGCACGATCGCCGGCAGCGGATGGAAGGGATGGGTGTAGCCGCGGCGGATCGAGCCGAGCGGCCACTTCTTCCTGAACATGATGATGTTGATGCTCATGAAGGTGTATTGCAGCACGCCCGACAGGATCGAGAAGGTGATCGCCTGGTTGAGGTCGGCGATGAAGGCAAAGGCCAGCGCGATCGGCAGCAGGAACAGGATCGAGCGATAGGGCGTGCGGTATTTCGGATGCACCGCCGAGAACCAGGTCGGCAGATAGCGGTCGCGGCCGAGCGAGAACCAGGCGCGCGCGGCGTCGTTGATGCAGCCATTGGCCGAAGCAAGTGCAGCAAGCAGCGTCGCGATGAACAACAGGTTCTCCAGCAGCGGGCTGCCGGTCAGCTTGCCCGCGTCCCAGAGCGGATAATAGGTGATGCCGAGATATTCCCAGGGCATCAGCGAGGCGCAGACATACCAGGTCATGGCGGCGGCGATCAAAAGCGTAATCATGCCGGCCATCGTGCCGTAAGGCAGCGAGCGCGCCGGCGAGCGAACTTCCTCGGCCGCCTGCGTGGTGCCCTCGATGCCGAGATAGTACCAGATGCCGAACTGGAAGGCGGCGATGACGCCGATCCAGCCATAGGGCAGGGCGTTGCCGGGGGTGACCAGCTCGTTCAGCTTGAGCACGGCGCCTTGCGTCCACGGGCTGACCGAGAAGAACAGGATGACGATCGAGACATAGGCGATGGCGGTGATGACGAAGTTTACGTTGAGCGTCATCAGCACGCCGCGATAGTTCAGCCATGCCAGCACGACGATGGTCGCGGCGATGAAGGAATTGTGGTTGAGGCCTTCGACGCCGGCCTTGGCGACGATCGTGTCGCCGAGCAGGATAGCGTCCGACACTTCGAGCATGGTGTAGGCAAAGACCAGGAACAGCGCGACGTTGAAGGCCATCAGCGGCCCGACAATGTGCTTTGCCTGCGCATATTGGCCGCCGGCGGCGGCAACCGTTGAGGTGACTTCGGAATCGATCATGGCGACCGAGGTGTAGAGCAGGCCGACGATCCAGCAGACGATCAGCGCCGCCAGCGCGCCGCCCTTGTCCGCCGCGAAATTCCAGCCGGTGAATTCTCCGACCAGAACAATGCCGACGCCGAGTGCCCAGACATGGGCGGGGCCGAGCACCCTGAGCAGCGAAACCCTGTCGCCTTGCACTTGCACTGCCGGTTCAAGCGTGACCGTCATCGTTCAATCCCCTACTCAGATCCGGTGTTTTTCGGACACGGCTTCAAGTTCGCCTTCCCTGGACGAGGTTAGCACGTCTTCGGAAAATGTCGTGTCGATCTTGAACCAGTCGTAGAGCATCCACAGCGCGAGCACGATCGAGATGCCCCAGCATGCGTAAGAGAGTGCCACCCACATGACGATTCTTCCCCGGTTTATTTGTCGTCGAATTTTTCGTTGATGACGTCGCGGTATTCGCGGTCCGATGCGCGGAACAGAAAGATGAAATAGCCGATCAGCACTGCGGCCATGATGATCAGCGTCGGCCAGTCGATGATGTAGTGGAACCGGTTCTGGATGATGTCGTGCGCGGTTTCCGGCGTGTAGCCGAGCTTTTCCCAGATCGAGGCCATGGTCGGGTTCTGGCCGAGCGCTTCCCACGTCTTGGCGTCGAGCGCGTCGATGGATTTTGCCGCCCCTGCCAGCCCCAGTTTCAGCGGCAGCCACAGCGCGACAAAAATCGCGACCACGACGACGGCGATATCGAAAACCTGTCCGGCCTTGCTCTGTTCGGGCGGTGTGTAGCGGGCCATGCGTCTCCCCCTCAGGACTTGCGGTTGCGGTAAGCGTCGGCATTCTTGATGTCGAGGCCGTAGATGAAGTCCTTGTCTTCCTTGTAGTGGTTGACCATCGCCAGGATGGCGGCCGTGTTGAAGATCAGCACCGCGGCGGCAGCGACCGCGACGACTAGCTTGATGCCTGCGTCGGGGATGTACGGCCATGTCATGAAGAGGACGAAGAGGATCGTCGCCCACAGACAGACGATCAGGAGCACCGATCCACGAAGGTCGGAACGGTACAGGGCTTCAATGCGCTGCTGCATGTCGGACATCGGTTCCCCTCCATCGCTCTCTTTCAAGAGAGTGAAATTTTTTTCATAACTTCAAGCCGAACTCCGCAATTGTCAAGACGATTTTACGCAACGTTAACTGTTTGTTTGACCAGCCGGATTTTGCCTGACAATGAAATTATTTGCTTGCGGGTATTGCAGGCTCTCGGCGTTTGCGATCAATATTCGGGCAACGCTCCCGCCAGGGAGCAGGGGAAAGCAAGAAGTTTTTTCGAACGGAGGACCAGCGGATGACGGCATCCTGGAGATTTTCGGCCCTTGCGGACCGCCATCGCGCGCTCGGCTCGAAGCTCGAAGACTGGAGCGGCATGGGCACCGCGTGGACCTACGACAAGGACGCCGACGAAGAGTATATCGCCATCCGCACCAAGGCCGGCCTGATGGACGTGTCCGGCTTGAAGAAGGTCCACATCACCGGGCCGCACGCCTCGCACCTGATCGACCTGGCGACGACGCGCGACGTCGAAAAGATCTATCCCGGCAAGTCGGCCTATGCCTGCATGCTGAACGAGGCCGGCAAGTTCACCGACGACTGCATCCTCTACCGCACCGGCCCGAATTCCTGGATGGTGGTGCATGGCTCGGGCACCGGCCATGAAGAGCTGCAGCGCGCTTCGGTCGGTCGTGACGTGTCGCTGCGCTTCGATGACAATCTGCACGACCTTTCGCTGCAAGGCCCGACCGCCGTCGACTATCTGGCAAAGCATGTGCCGGGCATTCGCGACCTCAACTATTTCCATCACATGCAGACGCAGCTGTTCGGCTTGCCGGTGATGATCTCGCGCACTGGCTACACCGGCGAGCGCGGCTACGAGATCTTCTGCCGTGGCCAGGACGCCGGCACGATCTGGGACAGGATCCTCGACGAGGGCAAGAGCGCCGGCATCATCCCGTGCCGCTTCACCACGCTCGACATGCTGCGCGTCGAGAGCTACCTGCTGTTTTACCCCTACGACAATTCGCAGAAATACCCGTTCGAGAACGAAGGCCCCGGCGACACGCTGTGGGAGCTCGGCCTCGATTTCACCGTCAGCCCCGGCAAGACAGGCTTTCGCGGCGCCGAGGAGCATTATCGCCTCAAGGGCAAGGAGCGCTTCAAGATCTTCGGCGTGCTGCTCGAAGGCAAGGAGCCGGCCGACGAGGGCGCGCCAGTCTATCGCGACGGCAAAAAAGTCGGCGTGGTGACCTGCGCCATGTATTCGCCGCTGGTCAAAAAATCGATGGGCATCGCCCGGCTCGACGTCGACTGCGCGGTACAAGGCACCAGGCTCGAGATCCGCAACAAGAGCGGCGCCATCAGCGCAACCGCCGAGCCGCTTCCGTTCGACGATCCGAAGAAGACCAAGCGCACGGCGAAAGGCTGAGGCATACTGCGGGTATGGCAGCGAAAAGCATCATCAGCCGGCCGGTCTATGGGACCCTGTCTCCGCAGCCCGGCAAGCATCATCTTTTCATAGCGGATGCAGAGGGAGCGCTGGCCATTGCCGATCTGGCCGCCAAGGCACCGGCGGATTTCTTCGGCGGCGCCCACATCATTTTCATTCCCGGCCGCGACAGCAAATATGCCGATGTGCTCGAAGCGCTGAAGCCGGCGCAGTTCTACCTCGGCCATTCCTTTGCCAGCGCTTTGCCGCGGCTGAAGCAGACGCTGGCAAACGCGCATATGGGACTCAGGCTCTACCTTGCCGGCACCGAAGGGCTGATCGGCCAGGCCATGCAGGCGGCGCTCGAAGCCGGCATCGACCACACCTCGATCCAGACCGAGCATCGCGGCTCGCTGGCGCGCCGCATGCAGTGCGTCCACTGCAAGGGCATCACCGAGAATGTCACGACGCAGCCGGCGACCTGTTCGCATTGCGGCCTGCTGCTTCTGGTGCGCGATCACTATTCGCGGCGGCTCGCCGCCTTTCAGGGCGTCTGCATCAACGCCGAGGACCGCAGTGAAATTCCTCCGACGGAGGAGGTCTTTCGATGAGCACCGGCACCACCAAGCTCGACGTCATCGTCAGCGATGTCGTTCCGGTCAACGAGTTGGTGACGCGCTTTCACTTCCGCAGGCGCGACGGCGAGCTCTTGCCGACCTTTTCCGGCGGCGCCCATGTCGTCGTCGAGATGCGCGATGGCGAACGCACCAGGCTCAATCCCTATTCGCTGATGGGCTCGCCGCTCGATACCCGCGAATACACCATCTCGGTTCGCCGCGACGACGCCGGCCGCGGCGGCTCGCTGTTCATGCACAGGCAGGTCAGGCCCGGCACCGAGATGGTGGTCAGCTATCCCGTCAACCTGTTCTCGCTCGATCTGCGCGCCAGGAAGCATCTGATGCTGGCCGGCGGCATCGGCATCACCCCGTTCATGGCGCAGACCGCGCAGCTGGCGGCGGAAGGCGGCAATTTCGAGTTGCATTACACCTGCCGCACCGCCTCGCTCGGCACCTATGCCGACCTGCTCAAGGAGCGCTACGATCGCCGGGTCAGGCTCTATCACGACGACCGCGACGAGCGCGTCGATCTCGACCGGCTGTTGTCGTCGCAGCCACTCGGCACGCACCTCTATGTCTGCGGCCCGTCCGGCATGATCGGCTGGGTGCGCGAGCGTGCCGCCGCCCTCGGCTGGCCTCCCGAGACCGTGCATTTCGAGCATTTCGCGGCCCCGCAGCCGGGTGCGCCCTTCGACGTGACGCTGGCGGTCAGCGGCAAGACGATCCGCGTCGACGAGCAGCAGAGCCTGCTCGAGGCGATCGAGGCGGCCGGCGTCGATCCGCCCTATCTCTGCCGCGGCGGCGTCTGCGGCCAGTGCGAGACCAACGTCATCTCGCATGACGGCAAATTCATCCACAACGACCACTGGCTGAGCGAGGAAGACCACCGTTCGGGCTGCAAGATCATGCCCTGCGTGTCGCGCTTCGAGGGCAGGTCGCTGGTGCTGGAAAGATAGGAGGCGAGCTTGGGCATTACCTTTCGCAAGGAAACCTTTCGCGACGACTTCACCTTCCGGAACAGCCCGGAGCACATCAGGCGGTTTCCATTCCCGTTCCATGAAGACAGCTACATGTATGCGGTCAATATCGAGCCGCATGTCGTCGGGCCGAAGGGCAGCGTGCTGGAGAATTTGATCGACGTCGACGAGCACTATGTCGCCGAAATGCAGGACCGTGCTTTGGTGCTCGCCGAAGACCCGCTGCGCTGCCAGTCGCTGCCGCACATGACGCTGGCCGGCTGGGACCTGCTCGAACTGCTGATGGAGCAGCAGGCTTCCGGCTATCCCGAGCATTTCACGCTGACGCGCGACGGCGACCGCTGGCGCTGGATCAACCGCCCGCTCGGCATCGACGACAGCTTCACCTTCGGCGACGTCTCGACGCTGCCCTATGGGCCAATGGAGTACATCACGCGTCAGAGCCAGGGCGATTTCTGCATCCTCGACCAGCGCGACGGCAATCTGTGGATGGATGCCGGCATGGTCACCACCCAGGCCGACTGGTCGCTCGATTTCGACATCGGCATGAACTTCTTCGAATGGCACGCGCCGGTGCCGCTGGCGCATGAGAAGGGCATCTTCGTCCGGGCGCTGAAGTTCCTCACCAACATCCAGCAGGGCAAGCCGGCACGCCGGCTGAACTGGACGATGACCATCAATCCGCGCCTCGACACCAGCCCGGAAAACTACCACAAATGGGGCCCGGACCGCGCCACGGTGACGCCGGAAAATGTCGGCGACAAGGTCCATCTGCGCGTCGAGCTGCAGAGCTTCTGGCGGCTGCCGCGCTCGAACGCGATCGTCTTCCCGATCCGCTGCTATCTGATCAAGATGGACGAGCTGGTGACGCAGCCGAAATGGGCAAGGCGCCTGCACCGCGTCATCCGCGACCTGCCCGACGAGCTCGCCAACTACAAGGGCCTGACGCGCTACCGCGCGACGCTGGTCGAATGGCTGTCGAAGTTGGATGACGGCAGTGCGACGTCGCCGGGGTTTGGGCCGGATTAAGCAAGTCCCCTCATCCGGCCGCTTCGCGGCCACCTTCTCCCCGCTGGGGAGAAGAGGCTAGCGCCGGCGCTGCCAATCTCCTCTCCCCTCGGGGAGAGGTCGGATTGCCCCGAATTTGTCCTTCACAATTCGGTTGGCAATCCGGGTGAGGGGGGCGCTTGCCTCCCGCTCACCCCGCGCTCTGCGGGTAGCAAATGATCGACAAATAGCGCATCGGCAGAACGGTCAGCACTTCCGGCCCGTGCGGCGCATCGGCGTCGAAGAACAGGCTGTCGCCGGGCTTCATAGGGTAGAGATTGCTCCCGTGCCGGTAAACGACTTCGCCTTCCAGCATGTAGAGGAATTCCATCCCTTCGTGCTGGAAGGTCGGAAACACGTCGGAATCCTCGGTCAGCGTGATCAGATAGGGTTCGACGACGACGCCGCTGGTGTTGGAACCGATATGGCCGAGCAGATTGTACTGGTGGCCGGCGCGCGTGCCGCGGCGCTCGACGTCGAGCCCTTCGCCGGCCTTGACGAAGACGGCACTGCGCTCCTCCTCGAAGCGGCGGAAAAAGGCGGTGACGGGAACGCCGAGCGCCCGTGACAGCGCCTGCAACGTGGTTAGCGACGGCGAGGTGATGCCGTTCTCGATCTTCGACAGCATGCCAAGCGAAATGTCGGTGGCGACCGCCAGATCGGCGACGGTGATGCCGAGCTTTTTACGGAATGCCCGCACCTCGCGGCCGATCGCGACCTCCAGCACTTTTTCGCGAGTGTCGCGAATGGCGTGCGGGTTCTGGGTGAGCGGCGCGCGTATCTTGCGAGGATCGATTGCGCCGGCCGACGGCTTGGCTTTGCCGGCGGCGGCGCCGACATCATGCTTCAGACTGGTCGCTTTTTTCGCCATTTCGCCACCCCGGACCTTGCCGATTCATTTCACTCCCGGTGAACATATTCGGTGCCGATACAGAAGCGCAACTGCCACGGCAAGCCACCCGTGTCGAATTGCGCAATGTCTGGATTTCGCCCGAGGCACTGCGTCGCTTGGAAATCCGGCTAGGCGAAACGAGGGTTTCGCGACAAGGCCAGTTGACAGCATCGAAGGGGCAATTACTGTCCTGTCAGTGAAATTTGTTTCGTTAGGGAAATGAGATCGGGAGGCCCGGAATGAAAGATCGTGTTGCCGTTATCGGAGCCGGGCCGTCCGGCATGGCCCAGCTCAGGGCCTTCAAGTCGGCCGCCGACAAGGGCGCCGACATCCCCGAGATCGTCTGCTTCGAAAAGCAGTCCGACTGGGGCGGCCTGTGGAACTATACCTGGCGCACCGGCCTCGACGAGCATGGCGACCCGGTGCATGGCTCGATGTACCGTTACCTCTGGTCGAACGGCCCGAAGGAATGCCTCGAATTTGCCGACTACACGTTCGAGGAGCATTTCGGCCGGCCGATTGGCTCCTATCCACCGCGTGCCGTGCTGTGGGACTACATCAAGGGCCGCGTCGAAAAATCCGGCGTGCGCCAATGGGTGCGCTTCAACAGCCCGGTGCGCATGGTCACCTTTTCCGACGCGACGATGAAGTTCACCGTCACCGCGCATGACCGCACCAACGACGTCACCTATTCGGAAGAATTCGACAATGTCGTCGTCGCCTCGGGGCATTTCTCCGTGCCCAACGTTCCCTATTTCGAGGGCTTCTCGACCTTCAACGGCCGTATCCTGCACAGCCACGATTTCCGCGACGCCATGGAATTCAAGGGCAAGGACATTTTGATCATCGGCCGCTCCTATTCGGCCGAGGACATCGGCTCGCAATGCTACAAATACGGCGCCAGATCGATCACCTCGAGCTACCGCTCGAAGCCGATGGGCTTCAGATGGCCGGAGAACTGGAAGGAAGTGCCGCTGCTGCAGAAAGTCGTCGGCAAGACCGCGCATTTCAAGGACGGCAGCACCAAAGACGTTGACGCCATCATCCTGTGCACCGGCTATCTCCACTCCTTCCCGTTCCTGACCGAAGACCTGAAGCTGAAGACCGCCAACCGCATGTGGCCGGACGGGCTCTACGAGGGCGTCGTCTGGGAGAAAAACCCGAAGCTGTCCTATATCGGCATGCAGGACCAGTTCTACACCTTCAACATGTTCGACGCGCAGGCCTGGTTCGCCCGCGACGTCATCATGGGCCGCATCAAACTGCCCTCGGCCGATGCGATGGCCGAGCACGGCAAAAAGTGGCGGGCACGCGAGGAAACGCTGGAAGACGCCGAGCAGATGATCTGGTTCCAGGGCGACTACACCAGGGAGTTGATGGAGCAGACCGACTATCCCGGCTTCGATGTCGAGGCTGTCAATCAGACCTTCATGGAGTGGGAGCACCACAAGGCGGAAGACATCATGGGCTTCCGCGACCATTCCTATCGCTCGCTGATGACCGGCACGATGGCGCCGCTGCACCATACGCCCTGGCTGCAGGCGATGGACGATTCGATGGAGAGCTATCTCGAGGTGAAGGGCGTGGCGGCGGAGTAGGCAAGTCCGAACGACGATTGCCTTGCCTCAGACAACGTCCCGCGCCGGGTCGGCCGCCAGCGCCAGGGAATTTGCGACGTGCTCGAGGTGCTCCTCGCTCAAGATGCTGGTCGCGACGCGCACGGCACTGGTCTTCCCGGTCGAAAACTTGGCCCCGGCATGGACCGCGATGCCGTGGGCAGCCAGCGTGACCATTGCGTAAGGTTCCGAAGCAACCGGAATGAGGACGCTGAGACCGTGTCCGGCGTCGATCCCGACATTGCGTTTCGCCAGTTCGCCGGCGAGCCGTTCGCGACGGCGGCGGTACACTTCCTTCGCCTGCTCGACCAAGACAGCCGTGGCCGGGTCTTGCAGCAGCCAGGCGGTGGCCGCCTGCAGGATACGGCTGGTCCATCCCGAGCTGAAGCTGCGATAGGACTGGATCTGTTCGACGATCGTCGCCGATCCGGACAGCACGGCGAGCCGCAGGTCCGGGCCATGGGTCTTGGAATAGGACAGGATGTGGACGACGCGATCGGGAAAACGCCGGCCAAGCGAAATGCCCGGCGCATCGGCAATATCGCCAACGCCGTCATCTTCGACAATCAGCACGTCGGTGCCGGCGAGCAGGTCGCCGATGACTTCCAGCCGCGCCGACGACATGCAGGCGCCGGTCACCGAATGGACGCGCGGCTGGAACAGGAACGCGACCGGCCGCTGCCGCAGAGCGTTGGCGAGCGCGTCGGGCAAGGGGCCGTCACTGTCGCAGTCGACCGGGATGATCGGCACGTCGAGATCTTCGAGGATGTCGAGCAGGCGAAGCGCCGTCGGATTCTCGATGGCCACAGGCGCCCCCGTCGGGACCAGCGCATGCAGCAAGGTGTAGATGGCGTTGTAACCGCCATTGGTGGCCAGGAACGCGCCGGGATCGTACGGCCATGACGGGCGCACCGCGGCCTCCAGCTCGGGCAGGATGCGCACCCGGTCGTAGCTGTTGAGCTTTTCGGCGCGCGCGCCATGCGCCAGCGCGATGTCGAGCGGCGGCAAGAGCTTCACATCGGGCTCCGCGATCGCCAGGTTCAGAATGTCCGCACCGTAATTGCCGCCGCTCATGTGGCGCTCGGGCCGGGCGGCAAAGCGGTTGCCCATGATCCAGGTGCCGTTGCGCCCGCGGCCGCCGATGATCTTGTAGCGCCGCAGCTCGCTCCACGCCTGCGAGACCGTCGCCGGGCTGACGCCGAGCACATAGGCAAGATCGCGCACCGGCGGAAGCTTTGCGCCGACAGGCAGCGCGCCGCTTCTGATCAGCGCGCTGGTCTCGCGCGCGATGCCGCGCGTCGTGCGGTCACCGAGGCGTTCAGCGAACCATCCTGCATCGAAATCCATCGAATCAACGACTGCCAGTGTTAATGTTCAGTAACATAATAACATTTGATCGGCCAAAAATAAACATTTACCAATCGCCGGTCAAACATAGTGTTGAAGTTCATGCCGATGCCCGTTTCCATCACTATAGCCACCCGTGATTGGGACTATCTCACGCCCTTGGTCCTCGGTGACGTCACCTCCAGCCGCTTGTCGGTGAAGGTTGACCGCGTCGCCACGCTGATCGCGGATCTCGGTACCGATCCGAACTACGATGCGGCGGAGGTCTCGTTCAGCCGTTACGTGTCGGCCATGGCGTCGGGCCGGGATACGGTGGTTGGAATACCGTGTTTCATCATGCGCGGCTTTCGCCACCGCTGCATCATCACGGTCAGTGACAGTCCGCTGGTACGGCTCTCCGACCTTGCCGGCAAACGCATCGGCGTCACCGGCTGGCGCGATTCCGGCAACACATGGACGCGGGCGGCACTTCGCCGCGAAGGTGTCGGCGTCGAGGACGCCTACTGGTTTGCCGGCAGGCTGACATCCGAGCACCCGGTCGCCGACCGCCTCGACGGATTCGGCAGGCCGGGTCGCATCGAAGCAGCGCCAGGCGAGCGCCCGATGATGGAGCTGCTGGCGCAAGGCGAGCTCGACGCCGTTTTCACACCCTTCATGCCGGACGGCTTTTTCGGCCCGGCTTCCGGCTTCCGGCAAGTGCTGCGCGATTTTCGCGCGGCCGAACGCGCCTATTTCGCCGACGTCGGTTATGTCCCGGGCATGCATCTGGTCGCCGTCAAGGCCGTCCTGGCCAGGGAGCACCCCTGGCTGCCGCAGGAACTCGCCAGGCTGATCGACGAAAGCCAGCGCGTCTGGACGGGCAAGCGCCGAAAATATGCCGATACCTCGCCTTGGATCCTCGAGGAGCTGCTTCATGCGGGGCGCGACCTGCCTGCCTCCTGGAACGCCAGCGGCCTGCCCGCCAACCGGCGCATGATCGAGGATTTCGTCACCGAGCTACATGCCCAGGGCATTCTGACGGAACCGATTTCCGCCGAAGCCTTGTTTCCTTTCGACGCCAGGTCGCGGGCCACCGCAGCCTGACAACGCGCAACGAAGAACACGAAGGAGAATGCCATGAGGACAATCAGCTTCATATTCGCCTCGCTCGTCGCCATTCTGGCGCAGGCCAGCTTCGCCCAGGATATCCAGAAGCAATCGGTGAACGAAGATTTGCGGGCCCGGCTGCCGGAAGAGATCCGCACGGCGGGAAAGATCACGGCCGTCAACAACGGCTCGTTCCCGCCCTATGAGATCGTCACCGGCACCGAACTGACCGGGGCAACCAGGGACATTTCCGACGCCATCGGCCAGCTGCTCGGTGTCGAAGTCGATCACGCCTCGGTCGCCGGCTTGCCGGCCTTGCTGAGCGGCATCAATGCCGGCCGTTATCAGTTCGCGATGGGACCTGTCGGCGACTATCCCGACCGCCAGAAATCCAACGACTTCATCGATTGGGTGCGCGAATACGTCGTCTTCGCCGTCGAGAAGGGCAATCCGCAAGGCATCACCTCGCTCGACACGGCGTGCGGCAAGCGCATCGCCGTGATGTCGGGTGGCTCAGCCGAAAAGGTCATCAAGCAGCAGGCGCAGAAATGCACCGAGGGCGGCAAGCCGGCCGTCGAGGTGCAATCCTTCACCGACCAGCCGAGCTCGATACTGGCCGTCCGGTCGAAGCGCTCCGACGCATTCTTCTCCTCGCAGGCGCCACTGACCTATTTCGTCGAGCAGGCGAAGGGCCAACTGGAACTTTCAGGTGTCGGCCAGGCCAATGGCTTCAAGGACATCTATCAAGGCGCCGTCGTCAAGAAGGGCTCGCCGCTGGGCGGTGTACTACTCGACGCGTTCAAGATCCTGATGAAGAACGGCACCTACGCCGCGGTGATGAAGAAGTGGGGTCTCGAGAAGAACATGATCGACGCGCCCGGCATCAACCAGGGACAGTAGAGGCTGCCATGACCGACGCGACCGCTGCCTACGCGTCCGAGGTGCCGCGACGTCCCGACGACGCTCTGCGCGATGTCAAGCGAGCCCACCGGCCGTTTCCGCTTGTCCGGCTGGCGCTCTGGGCGTTCACCGTCGCCGTGGCGGCCGGCTTCGCCTATATCGTCGCGGTCAACCCGAATTTCGGTTGGCCAGTCGTCGCCCAGTATTTCTTCGATCCGACGGTCATGCAGGGGCTTTCCGTAACGCTCGGCCTGACGGTCGTGGCGATGATCCTGGGTATCGTGCTCGGCCTGCTGCTCGCCATCGCGCGCATGTCGAAAGACAGGCTGGCATCTTTTCTATCCGGACTGTTCATCTGGTTCTTCCGGGGAACGCCGCTGCTGGTGCAGCTCATCCTGTGGTATAATCTTTCGACGCTGTTTCCGCGCATTTCCATCGGTTTCGCCAGTTGGAACACCAACGACCTGATCACGCCTTTGACGGCCGCTATCCTCGGTCTGGCGCTGAATGAGGCCGCCTATATGGCAGAGATCATTCGTGGTGGGCTGCTGTCGGTGGACAAGGGGCAGGCCGAAACGGCTGAAGCCTTCGGCATGACCCGCGCGCGGGCCCTGCGGCGCATCATCATCCCGCAGGCGATGCGCTCGATCGTGCCGCCGACCGGCAATCAGCTGATCAGCATGATCAAGGCGACGTCGCTGGTCAGCGTCATCGCCATGGCCGACCTGCTGTACTCCGTGCAGTCGATCTACAACCGCACCTTCGAAATCATTCCGCTGCTGATGGTTGCGGTGCTCTGGTACCTGCTGATCACCTCGGTTCTCAATGTCGCGCAGGGCGCGATCGAACGCCATTACAGCCGCGGCGACCGCGGCGCCCGCGAGAAGACGGCGACCGCCACCCTGGAGGCCGCCAATGAGCGCGCATGACACGCCCTTGGTCCGGGCGCGCAACGTTCACAAGGCCTTCGGCCCGCTCGAGGTGCTGAAGGGCATCGACCTGGACGTCGCGCCTGGCGAGGTGGTGGTCGTTCTCGGACCGTCCGGCTCCGGAAAGTCGACCTTCCTGCGATGCATCAATCATCTCGAGGCGATCGACCAAGGGGCGATCGAGGTGGACGGCGAGCAGATCGGCTACCGGTTGCACGACGGCCGTCTCGACAAGCTCTCCGATCGGGCGATCGCGGCGCAGCGGCGCAAGATCGGCATGGTGTTCCAGCAGTTCAATCTCTATCCACACATGACGACCCTTCAGAACGTCATCGAGGCTCCGGTCGGCGTTCACCGGGAGAACCGCAAGGAAGCGATCGGCTACGCCCGCGAACTGCTGACCCGTGTCGGTCTCGCCGACAAGATCGACGCCTATCCGCGCCAGCTTTCAGGCGGCCAGCAGCAGCGCGTCGCCATCGCCCGTGCGCTCGCCATCCGCCCGAAATTGATGCTCTTCGACGAGCCGACGTCGGCGCTCGATCCGGAGTTGGTCGGCGAGGTGCTCGCCACCATGCGCGATCTTGCCAGGCAGGGCTTGACCATGATCGTGGTCACGCATGAGATCGGCTTCGCCCGCGAAGCGGCGGATCGGGTGGTGTTCATGGACGACGGCAATGTGATCGAGGCCGGGCCTCCGGACGAGGTTCTCGCCAAACCCAGGCACCCGCGCACGCGGGCCTTTTTAAGCCGTTTCATCTGACAGAAAAGCCGGCGCCATTACGTGCTCGGCAAAGGACCCCTCATGCCAAAGACCTCCAACCAGTTCGCCGATGTTTCCGACTTCGCCGACAAGGCCGCCGAGCTTGCTGCGGCTCGCCAGCACCTGCACGCGCATCCCGAGCTTTCCTTCCAGGAGCACGAAACGGCTGCATACGTTGCCGAACGGCTCGAAAGCTGGGGCTATGAGGTGACACGCAATGTCGGCGGGCTCGGGGTCGTCGGCCGCTTGCGCCAAGGCAGCGGCCGCAGCATTGCCATCCGCGCCGACATGGACGCCTTGCCGATCACCGAAGCGACCAATCTCCCTTATGCCAGCCAAGCCAGCGGCAAGATGCACGCCTGCGGCCATGACGGCCACACCACGATGCTGCTCGGCGCGGCCGAATACCTGGCGCGCACGCGCCATTTCAACGGCACGGTGAACCTCATCTTCCAGCCGGCCGAGGAAGCCGGCAAAGGAAGCGGGGCGCAGGCGATGATCGCCGACGGCCTGTTCGAGCGCTTTCCCTGCGATGCGATTTTCGGGCTGCACAACCATCCGGGCGCGCCGGCGGGTTCCTTCCTGATGCGCGCGGGGCCGCTGATGGCAGCGAGCGATACCGTCACCATCAAGATCGCCGGGCGTGGCGGCCACGCCTCGCGTCCGCACCTGACGGTCGACCCGATCGTCGCTGCCGCCAACATCATCATGACCCTCCAGACGGTGGTGTCGCGCAACGTCAACCCGATCGAGACGGCTGTCGTCACCGTCGGCACCATTCACGGCGGCACGGCCTCCAACGTCATCCCCGAACAGGCCGAGATCACGCTCAGCGTCCGCTCCTTCTCGGTCGAGATTCGCGATAGGCTCGAGCAGCGTATTCGCAGTATCGCAGCACTTGTGGCGCAGGCGCATGGCGCAACCGTCGAGATCGACTACGAGCGCGGCTACCCGGTGGTGGTCAATTCCGAGAGCGAGACGTCCTTTGCGACAGACGTCGCTGTTGAACTCGTTGGTCACGACAAGGTGGCCGTCTGCCCGTTGATCCCCGGCAGCGAAGACTTTTCCTATTTCCTCGAGCACAAACCCGGTTGCTTCCTCCGCCTCGGCAACGGCGAGGATTCAGCCATCCTTCACAGCTCGAAATATGATTTCAACGACGGCAATTTGACCGTTGGCGCAGCGCTCTGGGCTCGATTGACCGAGAGATTCCTGGCCGCTTGATCCATACTTGCGGCTGGGATCGCCGATCGGCCGGTCGAGCAGAATTGGGGCGACCGGCCGCGCGACGATGCTCAACGAATTCTCACGCATTCCCCCTCTTCGAATGCGATAAGAGCTTCACTTTCAGACGAACAAAAAATCACTCGTTGTCAGCGGGCTCGCAAAGTTTGCGAGAGTAACTTGATCGACTCCCGCGGTAATAATGGTGTCGGTTCCACTTTGCGCAATTGTGAGATCATCGAACGATTGCACGCCCTCCACGCCACTAAACACGATAGTGTCGCCTTGGGTCTGGCTGAAGTCGTAGATGGTGTTTTGGGTTCCGACCGTCATTGAACCATCGTCCTTGAATATGAATTGGTCTGCGCCGCCCTGAGCCAACTCGCTCAGTTGTCCATCCCCCCACATGTCATTGATGACCGTGCAGCCAGGTGCCGCGCTCCCTGCGTACAGGACATCGTTGCCGCCCTGAGCCGAACCGGACATTTGCAGAGCGTCGCCGCACAGGAAGTTGCGAACTTGGCCGCTTTCGCTGTTCTGGCCCCCGGTAAGAATGTCATTGCCGCCCTGGGCGGAGCCGGACATAGCGCGCGCGTCGCCGGACAACTCGTTTAGAACGTCAGGAAAGGCGCTCTTGTCCCCGCCGGTCAGGGTGTCATTGCCGCCCACAGCGTTGCCGAGCATCGTCACGGCGTCGCCATACCCCACATTATGGGCGGTGCCTTGCAGCACGGCCACGTCATCGCCCCCAAGCGCATGGTCGAACATACTGCCGCCCGCGTCACCGTAGAACGTTACCCGGGACCCACCCACGCTCGTGAAGGTGTCGTTGCCGCCCGTGGCAAAACCGGAAAGATCGCCGCCCGCATCGCCATAGAGAGTTTTGCTCCCGAGATCCCCAAACGTGTCTGTGTAATAGTCGTCGCCGCCCAGAGCATGGCCAGACATGTTGCCGCCGGCGTCGCCGAAGAAAGTGTTGGTGGAAAAGGAGCGGCCCGTAAAGGTATCGTTGCCACCCCTACTGTCGTCCGACATGTCGCCGCCGGCATCGCCGTAGAAAGTGTTGAATGAATCGCTCTTGCCCGTGAAGCTATCGTCGCCGCCCCGCGCATTGCCGGACATGTTGCTGCCGGCGTCACCGTAGAAAATGTTATTGGCTTCTTTCGAGCCCTCGAAGGTGTCGTTGCCGCCCTTGCTGCGATCGGACATCTCGCCGCCTGCATCACCGTAGAAGGTGTGGTCGGCTCCTTGTTTGGTTTGGGTCAGGAAAGTGTCGTCACCCCCATGAGCATGGCCGAGCATGTTGCCGCCGGCGTCACCATAGAAGGTATCGACTACCTGCCTTGCCAATCCACTGTTGAAGGTATCGTTGCCGCCCTTGCTGTGGTCCGACATATCGTCGCCCGCGTCACCATAGGCAGTCGTCGTGGTGGACGAAAGCCCCGTGGTGAAGGTGTCGTCACCGCCCCGAGCAAAATTGAACAAGCTCCGAGCCGCGTCACCGTAGAAGGTGTAGGTCGACGGTGCGGTTTCCGTAAAGGTATCGTTGCCGCCTCTCGAGAAATCGAGCAGGCTGCCGCCGGCGTCGCCGGTCAAGATATTCGTGTTTGGATCGCCTGTGAGGGCGTCATCGATACCCCACTGATGATCTGCTAGATCACCGGTAGTAAAGGGAACGCGTTTAGACATTATCCGCTCTCCTGTTGAGCCTACCCGTCCCATCACAGCCGTACGATGTGAGCCAAGAGCGAGCAATAATCCCGAAGGGCTATGTCGTTAGGCGTAGGGATCGGTAACTCGTCACCGGGGCGCCATTAGCGGCAGCTTCCTGTGGCCGTCCTATTCCCGGCTATCCCAGCCTCGCTCTCGCCTTGGCCGTCCATGCATTGAACAGCCGGTCGGCGACGATGCCGATGAAGGCGATGGCCAGGCCGGCGACGATGCCGCGGCCAGAATCGGCCTTGGACAGGGCGATGAACACTTCCTGGCCGAGATCGCGGGTGCCGACCATGGCGCAGATGATGATCATTGCCAGCGCCATCAGGATAGTCTGGTTGACGCCGAGCATGATCTCCGGCAACGCCAGCGGCAGCTGCACGCGAAAGAAGGTCTGGCGCTTGGTGCAGCCGGAAACCTTCGCCGCCTCGATCAGCGCCGGCGGCACCTGCCGGATCCCGTGATTGGTGTAGCGGATGGCCGGCACCACGGCGAAGGCGACGGTGGCGATCATCGCGGTGACGTCGCCGACTCTGAACAGCATCACCACCGGAATGATGAAGCAGAACGACGGCAGCACCTGCAGCGTGTCGATGACCGGCGTCACGATCTTTTCGAAGCGGTCGCTGCGCGATGCCATCAGCCCGATAGGGATGCCGATCAGGCAAGCGATAAAGGCCGAGATGCCGCACAGGTAGACCGTCGCCATGGTCTTTTCCCAAAGGCCGGTGACGGCGCAGAACGCTGTCAATGCCGCGACCAGGGCGGCGAGGCGCAAGCCGCCGAGCTGGTATCCGGCAAGGCCGAGGAGACAAACCGCGCCCAGCCACGGAAAGCCCTCGCAGAAGGCGCGCACCGGGTTCAGCACATTGAGGATCAGCGCCACGCGGAACGCCTCGATCGTGTCGAAGAAGTTGATCGTGATCCAGTTCACCGCCGCCTTCCACAAAGGTGCGGTGGTGAAGGTGATCGCCTTCGGCACCGCGGCGAAGGCCGGCACGAACAGGCTGAGCAGCGTGGTGACGGCGAGGATGGCGACGGCCAGCGTCAGGTTGGGATAGCGCCGCCAGAAGCTGGTGCCGGGCTGATGGCGGACATTGCCCTTGGCGTGATTGTGCGCGATCGCCTGGCTCAGCCGGTCGAGCGCAATTGCCAGTGCGACGATGGCGAGGCCTGCCTCCATCGCCTCGCCGACCTTGAGCGCGCGCAGCGCCAAAAGCACATCATAGCCGAGGCCGCCGGCGCCGATCATCGAGGCGATGATCACCATATTGAGCGCCAGCATGATAACCTGGTTGACGCCGACCATCAGCGTCGGCCGCGCCGACGGCAACAGCACCCGCCACAGCTTCTGCCGTGCCGTGCAGCCGGCCATCTCGCTGAAATCGTCGATCTCCGACGGCACCCGCGACAGGCCCAGCATCGTCGCCCGCACCATTGGCGGTGTCGCGAAGATTGCCGTCGCGATCATTGCCGAGACCGGGCTGTTGCCGAACAAAAGCAGCATCGGGATGAGATAGGCGAAGGTTGGGATCGTCTGCATCAGATCGAGGGCAGGGGAGATCAATAGCCTTTCTGCCCAAGGCTTGCGCCATGCCCAGATGCCGGCGAACAGCCCGGTGACAATGCAAAACGGCACAGCGATCGAGATCAGGCCCAGCGTCAGCATGGCGCTGGTCCACTGCCCGAACAGCGCGATGTAGAGAAAACACCCGCCGACCAGCGCACCCAGCTTCCAGCCGCCGGCGGCGCGGCCGGCAAGGTAGGCGGCAGCGCAGACGCCGACCCAGGACAGGCGCGGCAAGACGATCATATCCGCGCCATGGCCGATCTTGAAATTTTTGGCGAGAAGATTGAGCGCGAAATCGAGCGGCACGCCGAGCACGGCGGTGAGCGAGCGCGTCAGCCAGGAGAAGTTCGACTTCACCCAGTTCATCAGCGCGCTGACCCAGTCGGCGACGGGAATGACGGCATTGGCTGGGTAATTGACCGTCCAGGGCAGGCTTTCCTGCAGCAGGAAGACAACAAGCACGGCGGCGAGCGCGCAGGCCCAGATCACCAGCCAGGTCTGACCCTGCCGCGGCCTCGCTGCGCTCGCGCTTGCCGTGACCGTCATGCGCCGGCTCCGGGACGTTCGATGCCAGCGAGAAGATCGATCACCGCCTGCGGCGTTACCTCGCCGATCGGCTTGCCGGTGCCGTTGACCACCGCGAAGGGCTTGCCGGCAGAGACGATATCTGCCGAGAAACTGGCGATCTTGGCATCCGGCGCGACCGTGCCGCCATGTTCAGCGGCGTCGCAGGCGCGCATCAGGCTCTTGGCCGAGATCACCTTGGCGCGGTCGACGTCGCGGGTGAATTCGGCGACATAATCCGTCGCCGGGTTGACCACCAGCTCTTCCGGCGTGCCGATCTGGATGACCTCGCCGTCCTTCATGATGGCGATCCGGTCGGCCAGCCGGATGGCCTCGTCGAAATCATGGGTGATGAAGACGATGGTCTTGTGCAGCATGGTCTGCAGCCGCATCAGCTCGTCCTGCATCTCACGGCGGATCAGCGGATCGAGCGCCGAGAATGGCTCGTCGAGGAACCAGATTTCCGGCTTGGTGGCGAGGCTGCGGGCGATGCCGACACGCTGCTGCTGGCCGCCGGAAAGCTCGCGTGGATAGAAATGCTCGCGGCCGCGCAGGCCGACCAACTCGATGACCTCGCGAGCCCGCTTTTCGCGCGTCGGCCGGTCCTGCCCCTGGATGCCCAAGGGAAAGGCGATGTTCTCCAGTACGTTGAGATGCGGCAGCAGGGCAAAATTCTGGAACACCATGCCCATGCGGTGGCGTCGCAGCTCGATCAGCGCGGCATCGGAAATCTTGAGCAGGTCCTTGCCTTCAAACTCGACCTTGCCGTGGGTCGGCTCGATCAGCCGCGACATGCAGCGCACCAGCGTCGACTTGCCGGATCCCGAAAGTCCCATGATGATGAAGATCTCGCCTTGCCGGATTTCGAGATCGACGGCGCGCACCGCGCCAACCAGTCCGGCAGCGGCGATGTCCGCCAGGCTGGCCTTGCCGTCGCGCCGGCGGATGAAATTGGCCGCGTCCGCCCCGAACAGCTTCCAGACATTGCGGCAGGCAAGCTTTATCGGGCGGGCATCGTTGCCCGCTTTCGCCGCGCCTTCAATCGTATCGGTCATGCAATCGTCCTTCTGGAATAGGGATCGAGACCCGGCCACGAATGGCCGGGCCGTCGGATTTCCAGTCAGACGGTCACTCGGCCCAAGCTTTCCAGTCGCCTTCGTGGGCGGCGATCCAGGCGGCGGCGACGTCTTCCGGCGTCTTGCCTTCGAGATCGATCTCGCCGCTCATCTTGTTGAGCTCGTCGGTATCGACCGTGTAGTTTTTCGCGACCTTGTAGGCGACCGGCCATTTGTCCTTCATGCCGGCCCAGGAATATTTCCAGATCTCGCCATGCGGCTTGCCACAGTCGTATTTCGCATCGGGGTTCACGCCCCATTTCGGGTCGGTGTAGCACTCTACAGTATGGTCGGGGAATTCGATCCATTCGCCCTTGTATTTGGCCGGTGCCCAATGCGGCGAATAGATCCACAGCATGATCGGCGCCTTGCGCTGATAGGCCGAGTCCAGTTCGGCGAACATCGCTGCATCGGTGCCAGCATGGATGACGGTGAAGGGCAGTTTCAGCGCCTCGACGCGCTCGTCGTCAAAACCTTCCCATGTCACAGGGCCGCCGAGATAGCGCCCCTTCGGTGTTGTTTCCGCCGTCGAAAAGGCCTCGGCGCATTTCGGGTCCTTCAATGCCTCCCAGTTCGGCAGGCCCGGGCATTTCTCTTTCATATATTCGGGAAACCACCATTCCTCCTTGGCCTTGGGCCCGAGCTTGCCGAGGCGTTCGGTCTGGCCGGTTGCATCCGAGGCCTTCATCGCTTCGCCGGCCGTCGTGTCCCAGAACTCCATGCCGACATCGATGTCGCCATTGGTCAGGCCGGTGGTCAGGCTGGAGAGATAGTCGGCGGTCGGGTACTCGACGGTATAGCCGAGCTTTTCGAGGATGCCGCCGAGGATCTTGGCGTTCAGATTGACGCTGGTCCAGTCGAACAGCGCGATCTTGATCGGGTCGTTGGATTCCGGCGCCGCTGCTTGTGCCGGTAGTGTCAGCGCGCTTGCTGCGGCAAGCGCCAAGGCTCCCATTGATAGTTTCGAAATCATGCTCCGAAGTAACATGCTTGTTCTCCTGTCAAGCTCTGGTGGAAGTTATCGTCAGTTCCCTTCTTGCGTCTTTTTTGATTGTGTTGGAAAAGCTGGTCGTTGCGCAAGGCCGTCGGCGCCACAATGCTGCCGAAGCGGATGCCGGCGCAAAACGGGGTGGTGCCCAAATTGGTGAAGATGTGCGCGGGACCGGCCGCGTCATGACTGCCGATGGTTTGCTGCGGAAGCAGTCATCCGCGGATCGATCGCCGGTCTTGGGGACTGTCGGGAATTCTGTGCGCGAGGCCATGATGATGGAAAGGAGAGAATCATCGCATGGCTATTGAGAAGGAACTTCTGG
>NZ_JAMYVG010000035.1:0-38503 GCF_040323855.1 Mesorhizobium sp. M0028 | reverse complement strand
CAGGGCACCGGCACGACGAGCAGCGGGACCAACATGTCCGGCGATCAGGGCACCGACACGACCACCACCAGCGGCACCACAAATCAGAACTCGGCCAGAGACTGCGCGCCCGGCCAGCAGACTGGCAGCGCTCAGCAGGCTGCGCCAGGTCAGCAGGACACGACAGCCAATACCGCCGCGCCGGGCCAAGTGAAAAAGACCGACGAAGGTTGCTGATTGGCACATCGGCTCGGGTTGGAATCACCAGCGTGTGGCTGGCTGGTCTCCCCCGACCACCGGCTAAGATAAACTCGGCTGGCGAGCAAGTTGCCGCCAGCCGAGCATCAGTCCAGGAACGTTTGCGCTTGCCGTCCAGCCGTTCGCGCACTCGCGATCGTCGCTCTCGGCAACAGGCGGCGCCCCCGGCCAGGACGTGTCGCATGTGCGCGCTGTCGAAGGAGGCGCCCAGCAACATTTCGCGTGAAGGCCGCGGGCACCCGATAGATCGTAACCTTTCTCTGCAATGAGCGCCTTGTCGCCGGCGATGGACCTCCGGCTCTTACGCATTATGGAGATCACATGTTGGTCCCGGCACCCGGTGCCGGGAGCAGGTCTGCTTCGGAGTGTCGTGACAGAACTGGGCGACATGGTTGCGGTGGAGTAGGCGCCGTCGCCCTGGATGAACAACAACTGTCGCATGCGGTGCATACGTTGTCGAAGCTTTCGGTCGGCCGCGGCCGCATCGACGACGACCACAACGGCATCAAGTCGTTGCTGAAAGCCCGCAAGGTATCGTCAAGACATAGCGTGCCGGCGAAGATCCGCCCTCGCGACAGGGATTCGTCAGGCCGATCGGTCGGCAACGCGACCGGCCAGATGAGCGAGAGCTCGGTGCTGGTCTCGACCCGGCTCGTATAGAGGCCTGAAGGGACATCTCCAAACGATCATCGACGGTCGTCGATCACTGCCGACTACGAGTCGAGGTCGTATGGCTCGTGGCCTAGCTCGTTGTGATGAAGCGCCTCTGCCATACACCTGATGTCGAACGCTTGGCCGCACGCCGGCCAGAGGACGAAATACTCCTCCTCCCGAAGTGGCGATGCATCGTGGTTTTGGGGGATGACGATGTCATTGTATTCGTCGGGCATTGGGTCCTCCGGCAACGCCGCCCACCATGCTGGAACGCCTGCCGGCAGGATTTGTTTCAAAGTTACTGCGCTTAAGAAGGAGGGCCGGAACGGGTGAAGCACAATGTCGGTAAGCGCAAGGCGACGGCGCCCGAAACTCATCACGTGAGCTGAACGACTGCTTTTGCCAACTCGATGCTCGAAACCTGCCGATCTGCTTAGGCCGGTTCCGGACATTCGTGACCGGCCTCATAAGTCATAAGAAGCGCCCACCACCTACGGGACTCAAGCCGACATTCCCCGAGCCTTTCGCCAGGCACGGACTCTTTGCCAACCGCACATTTGAAGCCTATGCTTCCCACATCGGCCGCCAGCGCGTCGGACGCAGCCGACAGTAAGAGGTACGTGCTCTTGCCCGCATGGAGAGAGAGCCATGCCCCAATCCCTTCTTCGCAACCATGTATTGAAAACCCTCTCCTCGGAGGATTTCGCGCTTTTGAGGCCGTCACTGCATCACGTCGAACTCAACATCAAAGACCAGCTGGAAGTCTCTTATCAGCCGATCCAGCGTGTGTATTTTCCAGAGATGGGCATCGCGTCGGTGGTCGCTACGATGACCGGAGGGCGGCAAAGCGAGGTCGGCATCGTCGGCCACGACGGCATGACAGGAGTTGCCGTTATTCTCGGCCAGGACAAGTCGCCCAATGAAACCTATATCCAAGTCGCAGGTAATGGCTGGATCCTCCCGGTTGAAGCTCTTCGCTCTGCGATTGCGGAGAGCCAATCCCTTCGCGAGTCACTGCTTCGCTATGCCCACGCGTTCCTCATCCAGTCGTCCCGGACGGCACTGGTCAACGGCCACTCCAAAATCGAGGAGCGCTTGGCCCGCTGGTTGCTGATGGTCCAAGACCGCGTCGAAGGAAATAAGATCTACCTGACGCATGAATTCCTGGCGACAATGCTTGGTGCCCAGCGCCCCGGCGTTACCACGGCCCTCCAAATGCTTGAATATCGGGGGCTGGTTCACGCCAAGCGCGGCGAGATCACGATTATCGACCGCGTTGGAATGATACGACTCACGCATGGTGCTTACGGGGAGGAGGAGCAAAGTCACTTCGGCCTAGCCTCCGCCTAACTGTCCTAAATCAGACAAACCCTTGCAAGCTACCGAATTCGTGCCCTAAATCGTGTGGGTCAGGGTTCAGGGAGGAATTCTCGATGACCACCACTTTTGACACAGTCACGGTTGAAAGAGCCGCCGAAGCCTATGTTCTCTCCAGAGGCAAGGCCCACTTCCTTTCGATAGCACAGGCAATCCGCGCCATCCGAACACTCATGCCCGCATGCAGGGCCACCGACCGCGAGCTGGAGGAGCTCTTGGCGGCAGCATCCATTATTCACGGTGTGCCAGTCGCGTTCGACTTAAAAACAGCCGTGGCCGCAGAACCACGGCTCCATTCATAGGGCCGGTGATGCCTGCGCTCGCGCAGACGCCTACCTTATCGGACGTTCGCCAAGCGATTGTCCGCCACCTGATCGACAACATCGGCAGCCCGAGGATTTCGATATCCGAGGTTAGCCACACTATCAGGAGAATGCTTCCCTTTGCGAACTCACGGACTGGCAACTTGGCGATCTCATTGCGCGAAGCGCGATCGATGCGGGATTCGCGATTGAACTCGACGCCGCGGATCCCTAGGACGCATGTCGAGGCTCAATAGCGGAACAGCCGCTTTAGCCATGTGGCTCCCAATCACGGACGGTCAGGTTGTGGCCCACGTACAGCCGCCAGGCGGCAACGCGCCTGATATCGCACTTCGAGATCAACTCTGCCGTTTCCTGTTAGCCGAAGTTGCAAACGGCCCCGCTCACAATCGTGGTTGCGCCTTTGGGCATCGTGGTTCAGACCGCTGGCGGATTAGAACTCATATTGGCTTTGCGATCGGCTCATCGCTGCCGACTATCGGGGACCTATATAAAGGGGCATGTCCACGCGCCGTAAAATCAATGCAACAGCGAAGCTGATTGGAGAGTGGCCTTTAACCCCGGCTGCAACGTTTGGATCGTCCGTCAGAGCGAGGGGTATTTTTCTCGAAATACGCGCCCGCCTTCCAACGGACTTCAGGAAACTGCTCCATATCGAGTCCCGCGTGCTTACCCTGCGCGTGTCTCAGGGCGCCGAGAATGATGTGCAGGTGGTATTCGGGATCGTATCCAAAGCACTGCAGAATATCGAAGACCTGCCCGTAATCCCCCGTGAAATCCAGGACATTCTGACGATCTCGACGGCCGAACGGCACCGCTGGCTGAAAGATGGTCGCTTGCAGAGCGCCGGGACGAAAACGGTGAAACTCCGCGGGCGGGCAAGGAACATCACCTTTCACGTGTTCAACCCGCAGCACGTGGAGGATGTGCTTGACCGCGACCTGGTTACGGTCTGGCGCGAACAGGACGCAGCGACAGCTGCAGAGAATAGGCGGCGAGCCGCGGGGAAGGCCGCTATGAAACGTGCTCAAAGAAGCGGTCGCGGAACTGCAGCTTCAACTGGCTACGGCCCCGACGAGAACGCGCACTCCAGTTTGCGCGGCTGGGAAGATTTTGAGAATGACGGACTCCTGCGCTGATAGGCCGGGCGCACAAGCAGGTTAGAACGTTTGCCTGCGCCGTGCGAGATGCGCAAGAAGGGCCGTCGAACGCATCGCGTTCAGGACCCGCTTCGCAGGAACACCGCCCTTGCGCGCCATCTCGACACCCCAATGCATGTGATCGAGCTCGCGGATCGAATGAGCGTCCGGATTGATGCTGAAGATGCAGCCCTGATCGAGTGCCTTTTGATGCCAGCGCCAGTCGAGGTCGAGTCGCCACGGATGTGCGTTGATTTCGACAGCGACGCCGTGTTTCGCACACGCTTTGAGGACTTTGTCGACGTCGAGATCATAACCGGGTCGGCGCAACAGCTGGCGACCGGTCATGTGCCCGATGATTGTCGTCCGAGGATTTCCGATCGCCTCGATGATACGCTCCGTCTGTTCCTTCTTGGGCAACTTGAAGCGGCTGTGCACGCTCGCGACGACGAAATCGAACAGCTTCAAGATGTGATTCGGGTAATCGAGCGAGCCATCCGCCAGGATGTCCGCCTCGATGCCCTTCAGTATGCGAAATTTTCCCTTGTATGCCTTGTTCAGCCGGTCAGCTTCGCGGTGCTGTTCAGCAATCTCCTGCAACGAAAGGCCGCCTGCGTAGTGAGCGGACTGCGAATGATCGGCGACACCATAGTATTCGAAACCGCGCTTGCGCGTGGCTTCCGCCATTGCCTCAAGCGTTTCGGTGCCATCGGATGCGGTCGTGTGAGAATGCAGGATGCCATGCAGATCTTCATCCCGAATGAGGGCGGGTAGCTTCTGCTTTGCCGCTCGCTCAATCTCGTCCCTGCCTTCGCGCAATTCAGGCTCGATAAACTGCAAGTCTAGAGCTTGATAGATTTCTTCTTCTGTCGCTGACGCGATCAGCTTTCTCCCGCGATGAAGCCCGTCGGCGTTTAGGGTGAACCCCTTGTCTGCCGCGAACGTCTTCAGTTGCTTGAGGTGGTCTGCCGAACCGGTTGCTTCGAGCAGGCTCGCGCCAAAGTGCTTCCTGTCCGTGACAACAAGCCTGAGGGTCGTATCCTCGATTCCAGTCGATTTTCTGGCCTGCGCTACCAGGGCGAAATCGGAAACGAGCTCGCAACCGCGCCGGAAGTCGCCTGCAATTTCGACGCGCGAAAAGTCTGGATGCTCTTGCTTCACCGATATGACCGCATGTTCGAGAAGGGCGGCGGCCTTGTGCAGGTGAAGTTGCGTTTCGCCGCTTCGCACGATGGCCAGGTTCTGCAGGAGCTTTGTCTGAAGCGCGGCGCCGAGGCCTTTGACTGGGCGTATGCGGTCTTCTCTTACTGCGGCCTCGAGCTCCGCCAGCGAGTTCACGCCGAGCGCCTGATGAAGCTTCAGTATCTTATCGGGACGAAGCCCGGGTATGGCAAACAGCTCCATCACGCCCGCTGGAACATCCTCGCGCAGCTTCTCAAGGCTTGGGTGCGTGCCGGTTTGGTAAAGCTTGGTCACGATGTCTGCGATCGCTTCACCGATCCCCGGGATCTTGGTGAGGGCGCCGGCGGCGATGATCCGATCAAGCGGCTGCGACAGCCCCGTCAGACTGTCTGCCGCGCGCAAGTATGCCCTTGTGCGATAGGGATTGTCGCCGCGCATGGACGCCCGTTGCGCGTATTCCCTCAAAAGACTGGCGACGGTCCTCGGATCGATTTTTGCCATGGCTTCAGCCAAACGAGGCCGATCTCCGCAGGTTCCAATCAGGCAAGGCCATGAGCGCCGCGTTGCCCTTTAAATCCCGGCTTTACTGCCTCTTCCCGCGTCGGACGCTACAGATTGGGCAAGGATTGGTCAGCGCGGCCCCATCCTTCCAGAGCTTTGGAGGCTGCGCGTTTCTTTTAATTCAGGAGTGACGTTGTTCGCCAGCGGTGATTCATGCACCTCGGCCGAATTGGTGCCGTCTTGCGACGTTGCATTGCGTCTCAATCCCGACGTCCAGAACAATATTCCCTACCATACATGATGTTGGAACGCGTGCGCAGACGGGCCGGTGAATTCGACGTGTTGCATTTTCACGTCGACGCCCTCCACTTCCCGATAATCCGGTAGTTTGCCCAGCAAACCCTTACAACCCTTCACGGCCGCCTTGATCTCCCTGAGCTGGCGCAGCTCTATGCGATATTCGACGACATTCCGCTGATTTCAATATCTTATGACCAACGCCGACCCATGCCGCCGGTCAACTGAGTTGGGACCGTGTATCACGGCCTGCCTCGCGATATTCTCCGATACCGGCCCAAGGCCTCTGGCTATCTTGCATTCCTTGCTCGCATCTCACCGGAAAAGGGGCCGGAAACGGCAATCGAGATCGCCGCGCGCGCCGGAATGCCGCTGAAGATCGCGGCCAAAATCGACAAGGTGGATCGATCATTCTGGGCGGAGCGAGTTGAACCCCTGGTGCTTCGCAGTCCGAACGTCGAGTTCGTTGGCGAAATTGATCAGTGGCAAAAAGCGGAATTTCTGGGCAATGCGACAGCGCTTCTATTCCCCATAAACTGGCCGGAACCCTTCGGGCTGGTTTCCATCGAGGCGATGGCCTGTGGAACTCCCGTGATAGCCTTTAACCGCGGCGCCGTTCCAGAGGTCGTCGATGATGGTGTGTCGGGCTTAATAGTGGACAGTCTTGACGAAGCTGTGGACGCGGTGCGGCGGGTTGGCGGCCTGAATCGTGCCCTGGTGCGGCGGACTTTTGAAGAGAGGTTTTCGGCCGAGCGCATGTGTAGTGACCATGTTGCGATCTATCGGTCGCTCATGGACGGCGAGCGAAAGCATCTGGCTCCTGAAAAACCAGCGCTAGAAAGTATTAATCTAGCGCAGGCTCTGGCTCCTCTGCGGTCGCACGCTCACTAGCGGAGCTCTTCGTCATCGTTGGCCAACAGACGAAGGACGGTTCTCTCGATCGCATGATCACGGAATTTGAGCTTGAGGAATACAGACGCTGTTGATGAGGATGGCTCCGCGTCGGTTCAGCCGGATTTAAACGTATGCCTCAACCGGCCTAGTCTCTTCTGGCTGATATGAATACCGAAGTCGAAGAACGGCAAACTCGATCCCGCCTTGGCTCTCCCGGCACCCGACGAATCCGCACCGCGCGAACCGCATCGGCATTTGCGCTGAAGCAAGAGGACTGCTTCATCGTCGCCGACAGCTACGGCGACATACGAAGCACCGGCGACGGGCTCTTCCGCGACGACACGCGTGTCCTGTCGCGCTTCCGGCTGTTGATCGCTGGCCGCATGCCCTCATTGCTTAGCGCGTCCTTGTCGCAAGACAACATCCTGTTCACAGCCAATCTAACCAATCTCGCCGCAGTGGGGCGAAACCTCGCTGTCGATCAGACCGTGCTCGCTGCTCGCCCCGAGGACGGACCTTGATTGGCGATTTGCAGACGCTGGAGCCGGGAACGCCGCCCGAACTGCGCGGCGGGCTTTTGGTGCAATAATCAACCCACTGTAGACCGTCTGGCCACAACTAGCTCAGGACAACCACGATCTTGTAGGTATTCGGGTCGACGATGACGATCCGGCCCGGTTGCGGATGTAAGATGTACAGGTCGCTCCGAAGAGCTACTCTGAAGCTGAAACACGATGCCGGCATCTTTATGCCTGTAGTCTGGCTGCTTGGGGTTTACGTGCTGACCGCAATCGTGCTGTTTTCTCTGCGGTTGATCAACGTGTTCTAGGATTCGCCCGCAAACGAAGAAAAAGCCCGCCGCACCCTTCGCGGTGGGCTCCGGTCCGATACACCGTGGCGGGGCCGCCGCCTATCGTCCCAGTGGTAGCTTGGAGGCCGAAACAAGTTCTTCCTCGTCCTGTATCCCGGCCATGTAGTTCGCAATGATCCGGGACGCGAGGGCCTCACGTTGATACTCAGATTGCGCATCGACCTTCAAGCCGGGCCGAAACGAAGGAACCAAAATCGCAGTGTTCTTGAACGGTCCAGCCAAGGCAGCCGAAGCCCAGAAGTCCGCTAAGGCCCGGCGTTGAGCGGTGTGCTGATAGTCGTTCTTGGGATCTTGCGCGTTGTCCGGAGCCGCAGCCGCCGCAATGCTCGATACGGCGCATCGGCGTTGGTAGTAAGAATCGGTTCTCGCCGACTTGGATCGGCGCTGCGGCGAGGATGCCGATCCTGCAGCAGCCGTCCCGCTTTCGGCCAAAGCTAGCGTACATTCATTCGTTTTGTAGCCGTGTATCCCACTACACGGCGACTACCATGCCGGCCCTGCTCGAATTGCTATAGGTGGTAGGCCGGCGGGAGCCTGTATGAGTCTTGCGCGGGACATTAATCTGTGAACGGAATGTCTAATCGACTTTATGCAATGGGAGGTCATTATGTCGATCGCCAAAGGATTTGTTGCTTCGCGTCGTTCTGTACTACTTGGATCGACAGTGCTCGTCGCGTCGAGCGCACTGCCGGATACCGCATCTGCTCAAGACAACGAGTTCGAAGTCGCGCAAGAGTTCTCGCCATCCACCAGCGTCGATTATCGCCGACACAATGCTCGTATCATTCGACGCAATAACGCAGCAAACCAACCGGGAATAACGGACATCTTCGTCTCGCCGGGGCGCGACACGCATTTCTCCAAGGCTCTGCGTCGGGTTCATGCCCAACTTGATGATCATAATTGGGGGCTTGCTGAACAGGAGGCATTCGATGCCATGAACGGCGCGCTCGACGATGCTTATCGGAATGCGCTTAGACATCCGGCGGTCTCGACGACAGGAAGTAGTGTAAAGACTGACTTTGAGGTTTTTGACGATTTAGCGGACTACATTGGAGACAAAGCATGGGGCCCTGAAGCAAAACCACCTCCCAAGTTCAAATTCACTAATCCTCTCGGCGGCCTTGCATTTGAAGGCGAAGGACTAGATCCTCCTGCATCGCGAATGAGTCCGCCGCCTAGTTTTCGGTCTGGTGTAACAGCGGCTGAGATGATCGAAATTTATTGGGGCGCGTATTTACGAGACGTTCCATTCACAGCTTTCGCTAGCTCGACTGGCCCGGATTTAGCGAAAGGCATCCCCCAAGAGAAAGCGACGGAATATCGCAATGCCGTATCCCAGGCACGAGCGGACCTTGAGAAGACAGGCTACTACTCGGCTCTCGGAGGTGTACCCGAGAACCGGTTCATGCGCGCTGATCTCCGCGACACGGAGAACCCAGGAAGGTTTGGCTTCCCCGGCGTCGAGCTTGGGCCTTACCTTTCTCAATTTCTGCTCAGCGGCACTCCCGAGCCAGGCCGTGCCGCTAGGGCGGCTAGCGCGCGCCTTGGCGTGGTGGGGTTTGGCACGCTTCGGCTCAGTCAGCGCCAGAGAACTGTCTTGCCGGATACAGACTACCTCTACACCCCCACTACCGATCGATCCGGCGAAAACTGGCATGGGGTACACAATGGTGATCGGAGTGCAATCGGGAGTGACGCCTTCGACTTTCCGCCTGAACCAAGCGGATCAGCTCCTATATCAGACCGCGAGATCGAGCGTGCGTTCAACGACACGCAGCTCTTTATCAGGAATCCCCGCGATGGAGCAAACTACGTACACTTTGACAAAATATACCAGGAATATCTAGTTGCCGCGTGCATCCTCCTTGCGGGTTTGCCACGCGTAGGGGACACCCAAGTACTCGCTAATACTCTGAATAACGGCCAACCTGACGAGATATCATTCCTTAATGCGCTCGTATCGGAATTCGGCGATGTGAGAGATCAGCTACTAAACTACGGAAACCCTTACCGCACGGCAAAAGCGCAGGTTGGTTTCGCCACTTTCGGATTAACCCATATCGTCACGTTGTTGAGCGAGGTCTCCACGCGCGCGCACAAGGCCGGATGGTACCATAAGTGGGGATGGCGGCGGCTGCGGCCGGAAGAGTTTGCTGGGCGTATACAAGTCAATCTTAGCACACAGCGCCAGCCCAGTATGCCGGCACGACATCCCATTAGCACTGATATTGACCCGGCTCGAACAAGTGTCTTTGATCTCCTGAAGAGCAAACACAGGGTGAACTCTTATCTGTTGCCTCTAGCCTTCCCAGAAGGATGCCCGACACATCCTGCTTATCCTTCTGGCCACGCCACTGCTGCTGGAGCATGCGTTACTGTCCTGAAGGCTTTGTTCAATGAAACCTATGATATGACGGGGGTCGATAACCCAATCTACGTGCCTGACTTCACCGGAAAGTTTCTTGTCCCTGCCGCTGAGCAGAAAGTGCTATCCGTCGGTGGAGAGCTTAACAAGCTTGCTAGCAACATCACTACTTTCCGTGAGTTCGCGGGCGTGCATTGGAAGAGCGACAGCATCCAAGGCATGCTCGTAGGAGAACAGGTAGCGCTCAAGATTCTGATTGAGCAGACGGCGAGCGCTAACATGCAGGGTAGCAGAGCAGGAGACATCCTTCCCTACTACCGAGAGCGGCGGAACACGCCGCTTGGCGCGCCATTCTTTCGGCTAACGCTCTTTAGCGGAGAGGCAATCGACATCGTGGACGGCAAAATATTTCGTGTCGATGATGCGTTCGATGATAAGCAAAACTCGGTCTACAATCCACAGGAGGATTGGAAGCGGACTGGTGACGAGCTCAACTTCTCCGACCTGGTGAGATTACAGGGATTCCCTCGCTATGACTAAATGAGCGTGGCCTGTCCCCGTCCGAAGCCGGCGTACGTTCGATTGGAATGCCTTGTTTGCCATGAGGCTTCGTTGGAAGGTTTCGGTGCGCGCCATCGCCCGCCGCGCGTTTGATCTGGGGCTGGTCGACGCTGCGCAATATCGCACCGACACCATCCAGCTTGTAAAAACCGGACAAGCAAAAGTAGAGCGCTATGATGAACGTGTCGCGGTCGAGGAGCCAGAGCTGCTGCGCGCTGCCCTCAGCTGGCTTTCCAGCCGCGACAGGATCGTGCTGCACCGCCTGCTTAGCAATCTTGGCATGATCCCGGCGCTGTTCGCACGGCTCACCGGCGAGCGCATGCCGACACTATCTCACAATGTTGTGCCGCTTGGTACGGCTAAACCCTTATGAATGCAGTCTCCGAGCCGTTTTGCATACAGCGACATGCCGACACTGCCTTTTATGCGACTTTCAGAGCACAAAGCATGAACGCTGTTGCACAGCAGCATTTATTTCCTACTCTCCATCTAGCCAGCTTTACGCCAAATGCACGCCTTCGAAACTACCGCCTCTTGACCAAATAAGCACTGGTGATCGCCCTCGCGAAAAAGATACCGCGTTCCTTGTGGTCGCCCTCTTGTGGTCGCTAATGTGAAGACAGGTTCGACAGTTTCGTAGAACCCTTGCGAAAGCAGTCGATACGTTGCACCGCTGTCCTTACTGAGACCCGACTCGCGCTGGTAGTGAGAGGACATAAGCCATGGCGCGTCCGACATTTTGCCATCCTGGGCGTCGAAAACAATTGAGGGGAATCAATTGCAACCATTGCGTCAGCGGAAGGAATAGTTATTTTTCGATTCGGGGGAAATTTAGTTGACCACTTCTGGAACAGTGTTTTCAGCAGCCCCATCTGCTGCTGGATATTTATACCAGGCGCGTCTTGCGCTCGCCTTATGTCTTCGCCATGCCTATGGTGACGCGGGCATTGAAGTTGCAGTTGAGCGTCTGGATGACGTCTCGTTCGAGACTGAAGGGGAGGCCCGAGAGCTCCTCCAGACCAAACATCATCTTCGCCGTACTGCCAATCTAGGTGATCTCTCCCCTCACCTTTGGAAGACGCTGCGGATTTGGAGCCATCTAGCACTTGAGGATCCAAATCTACCGAACCGTACCCGTTTAGTACTAGTGACGACTGGACTGGCTCGACCGGATGACGCGACTTGGTTGCTTCGGCCTCATCGCGGCACCGGTGAGCCGAGCGTCGACAATGCGCGCATTGCTGCTGAACTCTTGACGGCGGCGGCGGAAAGTTCAGAGAATCAGGCGCTGCAACCTGCATTCAAGGCCTTTCTCAGCTTGACCCCTCGAATGCGAGCATCATTGCTGAGTGCGGTTCAGGTTCTAGACGCACAGCCTTTGCTTACTGAGCTTGATCCGATTATCGAAGATCAGCTTAAGATGGCCGTTCCGCGCGGGGGCACCGAGCGTGCCCGGGAACTGCTCGAAGGATGGTGGTGGCCCCGAATCTGCCAAGCGTTGATTGAAAATCCGCCAGGCACCGTCTCGATCTTAGAAATGGAGAATCGTATCGACGAAATAAGGGAGACGTTGCAGCGAAATGCCCTGATTGCTGACCAGGAATTCGCCGCACCACCGGAAGCAGACCTTGCCGCCTACGAAGCCTATGGGTTTGTTCGCCAGCTCAAGGCGATAGGTATCGGCGGCAATCGAATAGAGTCAGCCAAACGTGATTTCTATCGCGCATTCTCACAGCGCTCACGCTGGACACGTGAACATGTCGTCTTTGACGGCGAAATTTCGCGCTTCGAAACGACACTGTTGGAGGAATGGGAGCCACGTTTCAACGCAATGTGCGACGAACATGGCACAACAGATCCCGACTCTCCCATGCTTAGACAGGCGGGACAAGATGTCTACCAGTGGGTCGAGACTGACGCACGTTTCCCCTTCCGATCACTTGTTAAGCGCTTCCTCAACGTCGGCTCGTTCCACATGCTGGCCAACGAGCTTCGACTCGGGTGGCATCGCGACTTCGTCAGACTCTGCCGGAAGGATGATTGATGGCACTGACCCGTTGGTCCCAGCCTTGGCGAGATCGACCCTCAGAGCAAGCTGCGCTCTTCAACCCGGCCTTCTGTGGCGAGCTGATTAGTCGAACCGTGGCAGCGTACGATATTGGCCGAGGCGGGCCATTGCCATTCGCTCTGGCCTTTCTTGTCCTTCCACTTGCTTTGCACCCAGGCGCGCGCGCAGCACTTCCAGTCCGGTCGGACACCACCTTCGCCACATGGGCGGCCGAGCATGGCGCTATGCTTGCCGAGTTGCCAGATCGTGTCATGGCGTTGCGTCCCATCACGCGAGAAGCCCTTTTGTTCTTGACGCAGCACAGTGCGTTGACGGTTACAGGCAGGGGCGTTGGGTTGGGATCCAGGGCGCTCAAACTCACTCCTAAACCCGCGATCACGACTGACGACGCCCAAGCCGCTCGCCGCATTGCGGGTTTTCTTGGCCGTTGGTTGGCCAACCAAGCATCGACGGCTTTCGTTTTACAAACCTTGGGAGTGCGACCATGAGCGTCCAACTTCGCGCGATCGCAATATATTCCCACGAGGGAGAACGGCGAGAAGTCCGCTTCAATTTGGGCTGCCTCAACATTGTCACCGGTGGTTCCAAAACTGGAAAGTCCGCCTTGCTCGACATCGTCGACTATTGCTGGGGGCGCGACGAGTGTACGATTCCAAGAGGGATCATTCGCCAATCAGTTTCATGGTTCGCCATCCTCCTTGATCGTGACGGCGAAGGCGTGCTGATCGCGCGAAGGAACCCGACAGGTTCAGCGAAGGTTAGCGACGAGATCTACTTCCAACGCGGAATCGACGACTTACCTGCGGACACGGCGTCGTTTTCGAAAAACGTTACCGCTGATGGACTGCGCTCCCATCTCTCCAAGCTTCTCGGCATTTCTGAGAACCTCTACCAACCTGAAGCAAGTGCAACTCGGCTGCCGCTCGAGGCGTCTGCTGGCCATGCCATTCTTTTTGCCTTGCAGTTTCAATACGAAATCGCCCATCCGCGCTTGCTCTTTCACCGGCAGAGTGATCCCTACGTCCCGGCCGCCATCAAAGACACTCTGCCCTATTTTCTCGGCGCTATGGAGGACGATCATTTTCTGAAACTGAAGCGCTATGAGGAAGCTCGGGCGCGGCTACGCAAACTTGAGCGCGAGTTCGCCGAGGCCAGAGCATTGTCGGACGAGGCCAAAGGCACAGCACTCAACCTGGCCACTGAAGCACGCCGACACAACCTTATCGTTGCCGACGTCCTCCCTGATTCGATTCCAGAGCTTCGCGCGCTGCTAGCGACAGCCGCCGCAGATAACAATTCACCGACAACCACCGTCGATGATCCTACTGCCGACTTATCAGACCTCGAGGAACGTCGTCGCGAGGTTCGCAGTCAGCTGCAAGGGGTGCGAGAAGACATCAATGATCTTCAACGCCTGCAGCGCGAGGCCACGGAATTCGAGCGCGAGGCCACGGAACAGCGTGCCCGATTATCGGCTATTGGCTTGGTACCAGCCGAGGCCACGGCCCACGACCTATGCCCCTTGTGTGACAGCCATCTCGCGACTCCCGTTCCATCGGTCGAGGAACTTGAACGGTCCTTGCGAGGACTGGAGTCGCAACTACAGGCCGTTGGCCGCGACACCCCTCGCCTGCAAGGGCGCTTAAGAGAACTGGAAATCGAACGCGACCGCATAGAGGATGAGCTTCGCTCGGTCCAGCGCGACATTGGCCAGCGGATTTCTGAAAATGAGCGGCTGCGTGTCGAACAGGCACAATTCACCGAACGGGCACGGGTGCGCGGTCGGATCGGATATTATCTGGAAAATGTCCAGGCAGTCACGTCCAACGACGGGCTTAGATTGGCAATTGCGCGCACCGGGGCAGAAGTCGAGGAACTAGCCAAAGCGATTGACCAGGAGGCGATGGAAGAACGCTTGGCCACCGCGCTTGGTCTCATCAGCCGTGACCTAACCCGGTTCGCAGCAGCACTTGAACTTGAGCACGGCGAAAACGCCCTGCGCCTCGACCGCAAAAACCTGACTGTTGTCGCCGACACCATCGATGGCCCTCTGCCCCTCACGCAGATCGGCAGTGGTGAAAACTGGGTCGGCTATCACATCGCTGCGCACCTTGCGCTGCATCGGCTGTTCAGAGCACGCAAGCGCCCGGTGCCGGCGTTCCTGATGATGGATCAACCGTCACAGGCGCACTACCCGCGCGAAGCTGATATTGGAGAGATCGCGGGCACTGACGACGAGGACCAACTGGCGGTGGCGCGTTTGTTTAGATTGCTGTTTGACTTTGCCGAGGAACTCACCCCTCGGATGCAGATCATAGTCACTGACCATGTTGAGCTTATTAAGGACTGGTTCCACAACTCGATCGCCGAAAAATGGCGCGACGGTATCAAGTTTGTTCCGGCAAACTGGCTACGCTGATCTATGGTGGAGTAAGGGCGACGCGAGCGGTCATTCAGCCCCTTTATCGGGCACTTCAATCCGCCATATGGCGGCGGGCTCGATCAACCAGCTTCCAGCAAACCGGCTTGGTTCAGTGCGATCATGTCGTGCGGCGTACATACAGGCGATCGTAGGATGAAACAGGAGACCGGAGGCACGCCACTCCCTGCGCAGCGTTCTTCATCGGGCGCCAGGGCTGCCCTTGCTGGCTTCGACTATCAGTTGGACGTCTCCATCCTCGCTGCACTCGATTTGCTTCTCATTCGGAAGTCGGCATCCCAAATCATCCTTGAACCCGAGAATGACGAGGATATCGAAGCCGTTCTAGACTCAGAACGTACAGATACTACTGAAACTCATAGCCGGATGCCCGGCTACTCCCTGATCGTTCAGGTAAAACGGAGAACCGGCGAGCCTTGGAGCGTCGCTGATTTTCAGGCGCTGCTTAAACATGGCAAGGCGCGTAAAGCGGCGCGGGAACAACTGGAGAACCCACTCAATCGCTACCTCCTCGTCACAACGGCCGCAGTCCGCGGCGCTCTTCTCAATTTGCGGGTCGAAGACTTCGAGGAGTGGCCGGAACAGGGACGTATGTCTCAGGACCTTCGGCAGAATCTTCCAAACGGGGCGGACGGCCGCGTCGCCATCTGGGCAGGCGCTACAGACTATGTGATTGGACAAAAGATCCAGACACTACTGGGCTTCCTCCATGTTCCTCACGATCGATTGCCAGAATGTCGGGCAAGGCTCAGGCAAGAAGCCGGCAGGCGCATGCGCAGCCTTGGCCCATGCGCATGGTCACGCGATGACATTGAGGTACTCATCCGCTCTTGTGGAGGATTTCTAGCAAGCTCTGCCCGGCTGGAGCACTATGTGCGCCCGGCAAATTGGGGCGAGTTGTACGCTAAGCTCCAGTCGGCTAACGCGCTCCTGATCAAGGGACCTTCGGGTGCGGGAAAGACGCTGGCCGCGCTCGCACTCTGCGAGGAGGCACGCAAGGATCAACCGCACCTTGCCATTGTGTCCCTGTCTGACAATCCCGCGCAGTTGAGACCGCAGCAGAGTGGTCCAACGCTGTTCTATGTCGATGATCCATGGGGTCAATCCAGGCTCAAACAGGGACATGAGCCTTGGACTGTCCAACTGCCGCGCATTTTCCGAGAGGCTCGGCCAGACTGCCGTTATATCGTCACCAGTCGCACTGATATGCTTGCATTGGGCAAGGCTGAAGACGAGCTGGAGCATTGGTCTGTCACACTCGACGCGGCTAGCTACGAGGACGGACAACTCGCGAAAATTTACGACCGACGGATCGATTTTTTGCCCGCTCAACTTCAGGCACGAGGCTTGTCCTTTCGCTCGCATGTTCTGAAGAACCTCACGACCCCGCTTGAGATTGATCGCTTCTTCGGCGAACTTTCCAAGGGGCCAGAACCGGATGAGAATGATGGCGCGCTCCTGCATCGGGCGATCGCCCTCGCACATCGGGAAGCCATTCAAGGGGTCGTGGTGCAGGACTTGGTCCAGGACACGATCGGTTGGGCTGCTGTGCTATGGGCATTGTTGCGGGCGCGATCAAAGGTTGATCACTCCACGTTGACAATTCTGCAGCGCAAGATGCGCCAGCACGACGAACGATACAGTGCGGGTCTGACACCGCTGGCCAACTTCCTGGTAGCCGCACGCCATCTCCGGCAACCTCAAGACAGTATTAGTTTTTCCCACCCGTCTGTGCGCGACGGATTCGAGACGTTTCTGCAAAACGATCCAGCGCGTTCCGCGGCAACCATTGAGGCTCTTATCGACGGCCTAACCCGCATTCAAGGCGATCGAAAAGACTGGGCTATTGAAACCGCTGCGCAGGTTGCCAGGTTGGGGCTGGAAGAATTCTCTGGTCATTTCGAATGTCCACCATCTGCCCAAGCTATCCTGGACCAGTGGTTGACTGCAGGTCTTCTCGACCGGGCATCGCAGTTTTCGGAGCTGCTATCGCTCGCCTCAACCGTGGCCAGCGCGGACTGCCAACCTGGCAACCTAGCGCGTTGGTTTACGACAGGTTTTCAAGTCGGGGGGCAGGTGTTTAATGACGAATGGGCTTCGCCGTCCTTCGACGAGAAATGGAAAGCCGCTGTCCGCGACAATCCGTACAGCCATGCCATATGCGCCCGGTTCGTACGAACGGTTCTGGCACAGACAAATGACAATTATGGTGCGGACTTTGCGACCCGAATTTCTGAACTTGGCGGAAACCTGACGGACGCCTTTCTCGATGCTGCGATGCAAGTGGCAAGCGGAGGATACTATCACAATGCTTCGACAATCGCGGCGGCCTCCTTGGTTGACCTTCCCCGACATGAAAAAGTACTTGCAGCGGCTTTTGGAACTCTAAGGGTCGGGCCCGAACAGCGAGCTGAACTCGATGCCCTTTCGGAAAGAATTCAAAACGGCGAGCTCGATGCAGCGGCCGAAGATTGGTACTCTGATCCGGGAGATGGTCATCTTGGTCCCGAAGAGATGGTCACGGCATATGTCGATACGATCCGTGCCGATGGCGATTGGGAAGCGCTTTCCCATCACGCTCTGCTGAAGGATCTGCTTCCCTATTGGTGTGATGCGATCCACGCTTCGCCTGGTTCGGCCTCGGTAGATGAAGTCGAAGCAGTGGTCCAACGCGGGACCCACCTTGGCTGGGAAGCTCGAGCTTGGCGACTGGCGGCAACGCGATGGGACAATCGTTTCTTACGGCAACTCACCGAGCGAATCCTTGCCCAAGACGACGATGCTGAGGTGCGAAGCGCCCTTGGCTTTTGCCTTGCAAATGCCGCATCCGAATCGATTTCGGAGGTCCTGTCGTTTCCAAGTTTGACGGCGCAACAGCGCGTCGCCATCACTTTCGACCTTTGGAGCGTCGCGAAAGACAGTACCATCGCCGATCACGTGAAGGCGCAGTTGCCTTTCGGCGAGCAAGAAATTTTCGGATTGCTGAAGAGAGAGGGCGAACTATGGGAACCCGCGACCGGTGCGGCGCTGACGCTTTTGTCCGATACTATCCCGTCAGCCTCGCCGGCCCTGCTCAACCAAATTGCGCGTATAGAGTTAGCAAGCGGCGAACCACCCGATATAGCGCTCAAGAGAGCCCTTGAGCTATCAATTACGCCGGTTGACGCCGTTGATGCTGTTTCGCTGGCAGTCCATGCTGAGAAGTGGGACCTCGTCCGATTTGCCCTGGACCAGCGTGTTGCTGATGCGCGCCAACTCGCCCTAGAGACACTCGGTGCGCGTGAGTCAACGCCTTTCGGCCCGTCTCTTCTCGCGTTAGTCGATGACAAGGGAAGCCGCGTCAGGCGTGCCTTGGTAGGGCTTCTCTCAGAACGCCAACATCCCAGGCATTACGATGTTCTACTCAAGATTTGTCGCGACAGCTGGTCCAACACGGAACCATTTCATGATGAACCGCCATCTTATCCGATCGCAAGAGAGGCAATCGATGCGATCGGAAGTTACGATCAGCTCGACGATGATACTTGCACCCAACTGATCGATATTGGCTCAACGAGCACCGACCGTCTTTTGAGAGTCCGAGCGTTTACAGTCGTTGCAAATAAAGGGACTGCTGGGGCTCGGCGAGCACTTTGGGCAGTTTCGGAGTCACGTCCGTTTGACTGGCGGAATGTGGACGCCATTGATGCCTTGGCTGGTTCCCCCTTTGTTGAGCCAGATATCGTTTCGTCCGTCGGGCTAGCCGACCTTCTACGCCAACCAGCCCCTATCGCAGCGTCAAAGTCCGTGCTGGTTGCTGCACACGCAGATATCGAGGTAGCGGGCGCCACGTTCGATAAGATCGCGCATTCCGATAGCAGCTTGCCACTCTTGTTACTGGGTTGCGTGTTGCTTGCCCGTCGTGACCGTTTCCTGGCCAACCGATTGCTCGACCTGCTACCAGAAGGCCATGTTGCGAGGGGTATTCTCGATATCTCACATCAAAATTTGCTTCCGTCTGGTTGCATCGACGATCTCGGCCATATCCTGGTTCGTCAAGAAGTCCTTCATTGGCTTGGCCGCGGTATCACTACCGAGAACCGAAAAACGCGCCGAAGCTCGGTGGCGCGGCGGCGTTTCGCAGCCTGGTGGGAAGTGGGGAGCGGCGCTGTCGTCTAACGACTGTTCACCCCGAGGCAAACTTCTAAGTGAATCCACGCTGCCGAACGACATGCCTTCATTGAATATTCCAGCGAGCACGCCGTGCTGATCGGCGCCAATATCCCACCCAGTCGCTTAGGTAGCTTGGAAGGCGCAAAGATCGAAGCGGTAGCGAGGATAGAACCGCTCGACTTTTCGTCTGCACTTCCCCCCGAGTCGCGTCTGAAGATGAACCGTTTCTATCTCATACCAAGCGCAATGCGCCGCTCGCCTTTGATATTTATGATTATGCAGCCAAAGGTAGTGCGCAGATTCGAACCGTCAGATCGGGCGACGACTTGGCCCTGACAGGGCGAAGACGCCGGCGTCACGCCAGTTGATGGTGGACGGGGAGCTTCCCGCGTCCTTCATCAGGCCGGGCGGCCTAGGGGTGGAACTTGACGGCTCCCCCATTTTGACCTATTTACAGAATTCTGTAATTTTAAAATTTGGAACTATCGCTATGACACAGCTCGAATACGACAACATTTTCGACGCTATCACGGACGATCCGATGGAAGCTGCGGATTTGACGTTGCGGTCGGATCTCGTCAACACGCTCGTCGCTATCTTCAAGGAGCGCGGATGGAAGAACTCCCATATCGGCGCAGCGCTTAACATCCCCCAGTCACGAGTTAGCGAACTTGTGCGTGGTAAGATCGCCGTGCTCTCGGTCCAGAAGCTTTTTGGATATCTGGCAGTGCTCGGGTATCGCTTCAGGCCGGCGCTGGACGGTAGCCATCATGTGGTCTGCCGAGTCGAAGAAAGACAAAGAGAGGCCGCGTAACGGCCTCTCTTTGCTCTCGTCTCCTATTTCTTGGTAGACGTTTTGTCTTTCGCCGCCTTGGCTTCGGCTTGGATTATATCCCGAACCTGGGCCATCATCTCCTTATAGCGGGAGAGTGCGGTATCCATTTCCTTTCGATCAGCCTTTTCGCTGGTCTTCGTAAAGGAATGGAGGATGTAAACCGTGTCGAGGTGCTTTGCGCAGTAGAGGGCTCGGTACGCCGGCGAGCCGTTTTCTCGTAGTTCGATAACGCCCTTCCATTCACCCTTGAGAACCTTGAAGTCGTCGAGTGGGTCGTCGCCCTCTTGAACTCTCCGGATTTCGCCTGAAAAATTGATTCTAATATCTTCTGGAAGGTCCATGAAAGCGCGCTTGGCGCCTTCGTTTATAAACTTAAATTTCTTGGACATCTAATTTCGGATTCCTCATTGCTTGTATCTCTCTCTTTCTCCCACTCACCGGTGGGGCTGGGTCACAGCCTGTCGCAAAACGCAAACAGAGCTACGAACAATAATATACATTATTGCTCGCCAAGAGTCAATACAAGAATAGAGGGATTTCCTATTATTCGACCATACACGCGGCGAAAAAAGGTGTCAAGCAAAATTTTAAAAATAATTCGGGTCGCCGAAAATCCGCTTAAAGCTTGTTTGCAGACTCCGGTGACCGTCGGCTTCGGCACGTACCACCAAGTGCCGCCCATCAGCCGGTTGAGATCGGTCAGCGAATCCGTCCTCGTCCAACAGAACGAAATTTTGGATGCCGACATGCGCCAGCTGCTGAGCAACGTGCGAGTTACCTCCGCCGAGGCCACCAGGCCGAAGTAACCATCATGCGAATGCCTCGGGGCTAAAACACTTCTCCTGATAGTCGTAACAGGATCGTGCCCGACGCCATCGCTAGGAGTTGATGCATGTCCGCATAATATTGCGATCTTGTGCAAGTATCGAAGACGACAAGCGGGGGGCATACAGACTCTTGGGGCGCCAAAATTGGGCCTTGATAAACTGGCAGCGGATCGCGGGGTAGCCGTGTCGTTCAGCGGGCCGCGCCAGTCGAAAAATAGCGCCAAGATTTCACCGGCCAGTGTGAGGACGCGCGTCGACATCGACGCATCTCCTGGCAGCCTCGTCGGTGTATACCCTCAGAGAGCGCAGGTCCGGTCTGCCGCCATCAGAATTCGTGGTGCTCATCCTGACCCATAGCTAGCAGCTGACCGGACCGTGGTCCTATTTTTGGTTCAAAAACAATCTCCGCCTGTTATTCGGCGCTATAGTTTTGAAATATTCCGTGGAAAATATTGATCCGGCGAAACGAGTGCATTTTCAATAACTTCATTTCGTGAAAATTGGCTGCAAGGTCGAATCGTTTCAGACAGCCTGTTTCTGGGCCTGCATCACCGAAGATGGCAGGCTTGGCGGAACTCAAGTTGGCCGGGGCGGAAACGCGGGTTTGAAAAAGTGAAAATTCCTCTTTCCGTTTTTTCATTCGTCGTCAGATCAAAGAGTACCAGATGACTGGATTGCCAAGGGAGAGCCCGGTGAAGCCACTGGCGGGATCGAACAAACAAGGCGAGCGCTACGTCCGGCCGGACGCGGTGGCCGCCGAGATAGAGGCGGTCCTTGAATGGCCGCTGCCAAAGGCGTTCGCTTTGGGTGCGGCGGGCAAGCTGCGGCCTCAGACGCTTGTCTACCTGATGCGAAACTGCAAGCCGAACCGACCTACTGCGCAATATGATGCCCTGATCGTTGCGTTCTTCTCAAGGCTGCAGCGGGCCGGCGCTCCAATGACAAGGGATATGTCGAACCTGGACAGGGAGCGCGTGGACGATCTGGTCAAGGACAAGGCATTGAAGTTGGTAGAAACCGACCGCCTCGACATCTTCGAGATGAGTTTCAAGCTCGGTGCGGAGCGGCTTTATCTGACCGCAAAGGCCGCCGTTCGGCTTCGCACGAATACCGAGGTCTCGCGCGAGGACCTGATCGAACCGGGCTCCGACCTGACCGGCGAGGAGGCTGCGGATTCGCTGAGCCTGGCCAAAGGTGGGGCGATGCCTTTGGCGGAAGCCAAGGCTATGTTGAACCAGATCTACGAGTTGCTCACCGAAAAGGAGCGCCTGGCAATATTCTACGTTCATCAGGCTGGCCTGACCGAGAAGGAAGCAGGCGAGCAGATGGGCTGCACGGACCGCAACGTCCGATACTTGATCAAGAGCGCGAGCCGGAAGGCCCGGGCGAGCGAGGAGAGCGCGCCACGCCAAAGGCGCGGGAAAGAGTGAGGCCATGAACAGCAACCCAATCCCTATGGATCAGCTTGACGACATACTGGCCGCCGTGCACCTCGAGCTCGAGGACGGCGCCACCGCTGACCGCATCAATCAGATCGCAAACGAGAACCCGCAACTGCGCGCCGAGATTCTGGCCTTTGCCGCCGAATGGTTCGCTTCGGATGGAAGTGATTTGTCGGACGACATCCTTACCGTTCAGCAGACAGTTTCGGAGCATACAATATTGTTGGAGCGGTTTTGGCAGCTGACGATGCCTGCTGCCATCGACCCGTTCGAGAAACTGTCAACTGATGACCTACAAGCATTGGCTGAACGATGCCGCGTCGACCTGATTATCCTGCGTCAGCTTGTCAGGGGCCGCATCGACGAGACTACCATTCCGGGAAAGTTGATTGCCTGGCTCGCAGACGCCACCGGCGCGAGTATGGCGGACGTCTGGTCACATCTGTCATCGGGTCAGATCAACGCCGCGGCCGATTATTTCGCGCCTTCCGGCAGGCGCACGGGTGCGAAGGTAAGCTTCGCCCAAGCGATCCTACGTTCGGACCTCAGGCCAGATGACAAACAGTTTTGGCTCGCGCACCTGGAAGCTTGATTGGACCAGTTTGCAGCAATTCGCGCACTTGCTCGGGCGCTCAGGAATAAAGCCGCACTGTCGGATTCTCTGACTGCGATCGAGGTTGCTCGCGGGGCGGCAAAACATCTCGGGCTCACCATCCGGCCACATGATCCGGACTACGATGAGCTGGACGGTGCGCATGGCGCGCTCGACCGCCAGTTCAAATTTATCTTCGTGCGCAATGACTTGGCCGATGACGAACTGGCCGAGGTGCTCGCCCATGAGATTGGTCACTTCAAAGTCCATGATGGCGTGGAGAAGGGCTACTATCCCCGCTCGGAAGCCAATGGCGGGGATCCCAACCAGCGCATTGAGACTTATGGCATCAAGGAGCGCCGGGAGGCCCAGGCCAACAGTTTTGGACGAGAGCTGGTTTTGCCGCGGCCGCTTGCCAAGCAACTATTTCTGCAAGGAATGAACGCCAGCCGCATCTCTGAAGACCTCAAGGTGCGCTATGACACCACGCTGCAGCAACTTGCCGACGGCCTGCTTCTGCCTGACCTACAGCCCGCGGCCGAGACGTCCAGTCCCGCAAACGACAATTGCAATGAGTCACAGGCCCGCGCGGTCGATCATCGCGGGTCGCCATTCCTGCTTGGGGCCGGGCCTGGAACCGGAAAGACCAAGACCCTCACCGCCAGGATCGTCTCCCTGATTAAGGACAAGGTCCCGCCAGAGAAGATCCTGGCTCTCACGTTCTCGAACAGAGCGGCACTGGAACTGGCCGAACGGGTCCAGCGCGTAGCGGGCTCAAGTGCCGTCAATGTCTGGACCGGAACATTTCATGCTTTCGGATTGGACACGATCCGCAAGCACCATTCGCTCTTCGGCGTCTCGGAAGATCCAAAGATCGTCGACGCCAGTGAAGGCGTGGCAATGCTTGAGGAGGTCCTGCCAGCGCTTGATCTGAAGCACTACCTCAATCTCTTCGAGCCGGCGCTGGTGCTTCGTGACATATTGCGAGCGATCGCACGCGCCAAGGACGAATTGTGGAGCTGGGAAGACTACGCGCGGGCTGCCGAACAGATGCACGCGAGGGCACACTCGGATGACGAGGTGGTGGCTGCCGAGAAGGCGCGCGAAGTGGCGCTGGTCTACGAGCACTATCAGAACCAGCTCATCAAGGACCGGGCTGTCGACTACGGCGATCTGATCATGCGACCGACACTGTTGATGCGCTCGGACCAGGATTTTCGGGAGGGAATGCGCAAGCGCTTCACCCACGTCCATATAGACGAATACCAGGACGTGAACCGCGCAAGCGCGATGCTTGTCAAGGAAATCGTTGCAGAAGGCAGCAATCTGTGGGTCGTAGGCGACGCCCGTCAGTCCATCTACCGGTTCCGTGGCGCATCCGCGGCAAACATAGCCAGGTTTGAAGCTGACTACTCCGTGGGAACAAGAGACGGCCTGGAAGAGAACTACCGCTCAAGCGAAGAAATCGTCGAGGCCTACACGGCCTTTGGCGCCACCATGAAAGTCAGCGCCTTCGCAGGCACCAGCACGCTGCATGCCGCAATCGGTTCGATCGGTGAGAGCCCATCCATTTTTCCATGCGCCGACACCCAGGCCGAGATGGACGGTCTTGCCGGGTCAATCCGCGAGCTCGAGGCAAGAGGCGTTTCGCTTCGCTCCCAGACCGTACTTGCCAGAAGCAACGGCTCGCTTGCCACTGTTGCGGAGGAGCTCGAGGCACGGGGAATACCCGTTCTTTATCTCGGGCCGCTTTTTGAGCGCGCAGAGGTTCGCGATCTGCTTTCCCTGCTTTCGATCATTTCCGACAGCGCGGGCACCGGCCTGGTGCGTATCGCCGGTCTTCCCGAATATCGCATCCCCCTGGAGGACGTGCTGAAGGTCATTGGGGCCGCACGCACTACCGAGCAGCGGGTTCTCGATCTTCTCAGAAAAATAGAGAGCTTGAAGGAAATTTCAGCGGCCGGGCTTGCCGGACTGATGATGTTGGCCCGCCACCTGCAAGGGACCACCCAAGGCACGACACCCTGGCTAGCGCTTAGCCGCTTTCTTTTTGACACAAGCGACTATGTAAGGACGGTTCTGTCGGGTCAGTCGCCGTCCGATGACCTGCGTCGGGTCGCTGTGCGCCAACTCCTCGATGCGCTGCGCGCCATGCCCCTCCACGGTAAGGGAACACCGATCCGCCGCGCCCTTGATCGCATCCGCCACATGATCATGCTTGCCGACGAGCGCGACCTCAGACAGCTCCCGCCTGAACTGAGCGGGCTGGACGGGGTGCGCCTTATGACCGTTCACGCATCCAAGGGCCTGGAGTTCGAGGCCGTCCACCTGCCGGGGCTTTACGCTGGAGCGGTTCCCGCACCAAACCGACCGCCGGCCTGCCCCGCGCCGGTGGGAATGCTAGGCCCGGAGGAGGAGGATGCTCACGAGGCGGAGGAGGAGTGCGTCCTCTTTGTTGCCATGTCGAGGGCAAAGAGGCACCTCAGACTCTATCGGCCGACCATGCGAAACGGCCGGAAGGCCAACCCATCAAAATTTCTCGAGCGGGTTCCCGTCGGCCCGGGTCATTCCCTCGCCGGTGTGATCCGCAAATTGCCCCCGCCGAGCTACCACCCTATTCGTCTTCCGGCTGCCCCTGATGAGCTGACAGCAGATGATGTGGAGCGCTACTCCCAATGTCCGCGCCGCTTCTTCTACGCGCGCGTCCTGGGCCTGTCACAGCGATCCAAGGCGGGCGCATATCTTGCCGCGCATGGCTGCGTGCAAAAGGTGATCGCCTTCGTTCGTCAACTCGGCGAAGGCGTCGAATATGATCGCACCGAAGCCGCTGCGATTTTTCACCAGGCGTGGCGTGAAAGCGAGCTCGAAGAGCACATGTTTGGCGCTGCATATCGCAAGCTGACCATGTCGATGCTCGATCGGTTGCACGCTTCGGCGGCTGGAGCGGCCGCCACCAATGGCCGCCTCTCCACGGCCATTGGTGGCGAGATCGTCGGCCTGGAGGTGGACCGCGTCGTTCGCGACGGCGACAACCACGTTGTCAAGACAATCCGTTCCGGGCGGCAATCGACCGGTGATGCGGATCGGCTGTCAGCGACCCTTCTTCTCAAAGCGGTCGAAGAGACGCTCGGCCCACAGACCCGTGTCGAGAACCATTACCTGCTCCTAGGCTCCGTCCTTGAGATTGGCCAGACAAAGGCGAAGTTCGACAAGCGTCTGGACGACTGCGAGGCGGCGATCGCAAACATTCGGGACGGGCTCTACGAGCCAAGGAAGGACGATTTCCGCTGCCCGCGCTGTCCTTACCTCTTCATTTGCGCCGCGCCGAACGCCGAAGCCTGACCGGGACTTTTCCTCGCCAGCACCGTTTGGCGGCCGAAGCACCGGCGGCGAAATCAATCCTCTAAAAATCTTGGCAGCGGCCTTTCCGCTTTCACTGAGCTCAGCCGATCCAATGTTCAAGGGCGGCCTGTTGCCGTGCCGGAACAGAGGAAACTGATAGATGAAGACTGTAATCTTTTTCGCAGCCGGAGCCGAGCCTCCCGATCGCCTCGAACTGGAAGGGGCTGCCGTCGTCGGGGATCTCCTTGCCTTGGTGAAGGAGCGCGGTATCGATGTCGCCGAGCTCCTGATTTTCAAAGAGGACGACGACGAGCCCCTGGAGAACCACCACCCGCTCCATGGCCATGACCACCCGGTGTTCCATGCCCACCGCTGCCGCAAGGTCGACGTCACGGTCCACTACAAGATGGAAGCCTTCAAGCACAAGTTCGCGCCCTCGGCGACGATCGCCAAGGTGACGCGCTGGGCCGTGGAAAAGGCTGGCCTTGGCAAGGAGGAGGCCGAGGAGCACGTCCTCCAGATTCATGGTAGCCGCGTCCAGCCGCCGCAGAATGCACATCTGGGCAGCTTCACCGGCGAAAACTGCGCCGTTATGTTCGACCTGGTCCGCAAGAAGTTGGTGCAGGGCTGATGGCGGCATTGGCGACAGCCGAGGAAAGGGCGTTCCGGGAACACCTGGAGCGCCCTGATTTCCAGCTCGGCACGATCAAACAACAATGGCGCTTGCTGCGCGTGGCATGGCCGACTGCCGACTTCGCGATAAGAGCGCGCGACGGCACCGAGTGGGGGTTCCGTTTTCTTCTGGACGGCTATCCAGCGCAACTGCCGAACGCCAGGCCTTGCGACATGGAGACCGGAGTGCCGCTCGCCGCAGAATATTGGCCGAAGGGTTCGGGCCGGGTGGCGGCGGGGTTCAATTCAAACTGGAACGCTGCGGCCCTTTATTTGCCGTGTGACCGAATGGCGTTGCCTGGGCACGAGCAATGGATCGTGGAGCATCCCGAACTGCTCTGGAAGCCCGCCCGCGGAATTGTTCATTATGTGGAGATCATCCATGACCTTTTGGCTTCGTTCGCTTATTTCGCGCCTGTTCGGCCAGCGGCCTGATCTCTCGATCCCGGTCGACCTGTGGCTCGAACTGCTTCACGGACTGCGAGCGCGTGGCGGCAACCACCGGGAAAGCGGAGCTTTCCTTCTGGGACCGAATACTGCGCACCGCAGGATCACCTCTATCGTGTTCTACGACGAGATCGATCCTCACGCGTTCGATACCGGCATCATCGAGATCGACGGCGGCTCGATGGCCGATTTGTGGAACATCTGCCGTGAACGTGGCGAGGTTGTCGCGGCCGACGTTCACACCCACCCCGGCAGTGCCGGGCAAAGCGAATCTGATCGGCTGCACCCAATGATCGCCGAGCCGGGTCACATCGCGATGATCCTGCCCCGCTTTGCCGCCGAGCCGATCAGGTTCGAGGAGATCGGGCTCTATCGCTACCTGGGCCGTTTTCGCTGGACCGCACTCAAACGGTCACTTCTGCGGCCCACACTGCGCATTGAAGGAACAATCCATGGCTGAAGATATCATTGACACCCTGAACAGGTCCGCAAAGCTGTTCATGGACCGCGGCACGGCCGCTACCGCGGAGGAAGCCGAGCAGCGGCTGCATTCTTTCCGGATGCATCTTTTCATCGGCGAGAGCGCAGCCTCGAGTCCGACCCATCAGGCGGCGCTGCTCACCGCTCTCAATTGCGCTCGCCGCACCTTCCTAGGCGGCGTTACGGTGTCGGGCGTCCTGGACGCGCCTTTGACGTTTCCGGTCGTTGCCGGTGCGACCCTGGCTGACGCGGTAGGACACCTTCAGGGCATCATCGTCGAGGACATCCCGCATGGCGTTCCGCTTGTCAGCATCGGAACTCCGCCAGTGATCGATCGCGCGGGTTTTGCTATCAGAACAACATTCGAAGGCTGGCGAGCCGGCCTGGTGCCGTTCGACGCCCCCGCCCTTCCCGACTCTGCCGAGTTTGCTCCCGCTGGCGTGCTTGCCGGAGCGCTGGCCGTGTCGGAAGTCTTCGCCCATTTCGATGGCGAGCCGATGGCAGGCTACAGATCGATCGGAATGTCGCTATGGGATCTCAAACGGTCCGCCGATTGGAGATCGTCGGCGTCTGATGGGCCTGTCGCGGTACAGTTCCCATCGGATTTCTGGGTGATTGGGCTTGGCCATCTCGGCCAGGCTTTCCTATGGACGATCGGGCTCCTGCCTTTTGCCGATCCGTCAAATGTCCGCATGTTCCTTCAGGACGTCGACCGGGTCGGGCCGTCGACCGAGAGTACATCCGTTCTCACTTTCGCTACAGACGCCGGGCGGCTGAAGACCCGCATCTGCGCTGACTGGGCTGAGGCCCGCGGTTTCCAGTCCAGGATGGTCGAGCGGAGGTTCGCTTCCGATCTGCGTGTTGGCCACGGCGAACCCCTGCTGGCGCTTTGCGGCGTGGACAACCCCCAGGCGCGAGCCATCCTCGAAGGCGCGGGCTTTACGACGATTTTCGAGGCCGGCCTCGGTAGCGGCGTGGAAGATTTCCGCCTGATCAGGACTCATAGTTTCCCGGCGCCAAACAAGGCGATCGGCATCTGGGCCGACGGCCCGGAAGTGGACGAGGAGGGGCCTCAAGGAAATGCGCCCGTTGCCCTAGCTGGGCGCCCGCCTGCTTATAAAAATCTCCATGATCGCGGCGACCTCGACGAATGCGGCCTGACGCGGTTGGGACAAGTGGCGGTAGGCGCTCCCTTTGTCGGTATGATTGCTGCTGCCGTCCTGATTTCGCAAACGATCCGTATGGTCGCCGATGGTGTTCGCCCCACCGTTGCCAATTTGGATCTCAGGGCACTACAGCATCGCAGCCTCGTGCTGCGCGAAGCTCATGACATCGTTCTGTTTGGCACCGCCGGATCGGCCTGAACAGGATGTCCGCCCAGTCGAGATACAAGTTCCCCCGCCGTTTCTCAAAACCTTTGAACTTTCGAAGATCAGCCAGGCGATATCTGGCTGTCTCGTCGACCTCCTCGAGCAAAAACGTTGCCGCGCTCCTGGCAATCTCGAAATCCCTGACCGAAATCACCCATTGTCGTACGCGATTGTAGATTTTTTTCGGGGATGCTCATGACGCGCCTCGTTGGAACGATTTTGGAGCTTGGCACGGCGTCAGAGTCTGGTGATCATGGCAAGGGCATTGTTTGCAAACTGAACCCATCGTCTTTCTGCATCTTGATTTGGGCCCGGCGGCAGGGTCAAGCGAAGACCAAAGCTGAGGTTCCGGAGAAGACATGACCGAAGGCCCGTCTCTTAAGAGCGTGCTCGTGCAAGGATCTCTGGCTTATGCGATGCGCCGCGCTTCGGCGGCACGCGATAGCGAGCATGGGCTGCAGATCATGACGGCCGCGTCTCTGGCGGCGCGCCTTGCAGGTGGCCTGCTGCGGCCTGCTTCACGCGAAAGTATCGAGGTCGGCGTGCGCACGGCGCTGGCTGATCCGGATCTGCTCGACGAGATCTTTCCAATACGCGATCTTCCAGGCGCGGCAAGAGCTGTCCTGCGCACACTTGGCGATGTCTGGCGCGCCGGTTATGACCTCCGAAGCGCAGACGCAGCATCTAAACCACGTCTGCGGGATCTGGCGCGGATCGAAGATGAAATGCGTCTTCATCTGCAGCCGGGAGAGTTGCTCTTGCCCGATCTTTGCCGGTTGGCGCGCCAGGCCGTGCCATTTGGCCCGCGCGTGATTGGATCGCTTCGTCTCGAAGGGGTCCATGCTGTCGATCCAATCTGGCGCCCGCTGATCAACGATTTGTGCGACACCATCGATGTCGAGTGGATGGCGCCGCCCTGTTGCGATGCGGCTTGGTTTAAAGGAAGGCTCCGGCAGGCTTCAAGGGGCCAGGGAACTCGACGCGACATCAGTTGCGCCGATCCCTACCACGAGGCCCTGAAAGCCATGCGCTGGGCTCGCGCGCTACTTTCCTCCGGCAAGGCCAAAGCAGGCGAAATCGCGATCGCAACGACGGCTCCCTTCGCATGTGATGACTATATGCTGGCGCTGGCGAGCGGCTCCAGCCTGCCGCTCTGTTTCGTGCATGGCCGGCCCGCGCTTGCAACCAGGGACGGGCAGCGATGCGCGGCACTTGCCGACGCTCTGCAAGGTGGCCTTGGCCAGGCGCGCATTCGCAGGCTGCTGGCGCTCGCCGTCAACCAGGGAACCGTCCTCGATGGCCTGCCCGATGGCCGTTTGCCGGTCTCAAGCGAAGCGTCGCTGTCGAGCGCCGCAGAGTGGGAGCGGGCGCTGGCCGCCAACGCGTCAGTTTCATCGATCCTGATGCCTGTCATCAGGCTGCTGGAAATGGGAACAAGCCAGGCCGAAGCAGCCGGCAAGCTGCTGCTTCGGGGACGGGCCCGCAATCTTTGGGATGATGCGCTACGCTCCGCGCCGGCGTCAGCGCTGATGTTTTCACTTCAGGCGCTGCGTGTGGCCGACGACCGCGATCCAGCCGATTCAATAGCGTGGTGCTCTGTTGACCAGCTGGCCGCCGCGCCACGCCGCTTTGCCTGGCTGATGGGGCTCAATACCAAGTCATGGCCGCGCAACAGCGGCCGTGACCCTATGCTTCCAGGTTACATCGTGCCGCGGGCGCTGATCGATCCAGATCCGCTGGAAACTTCTGACCGGCGCTGCTTTGAAAACGTCGTGGCGACTGCGCAGCTGGCGGTGCTGTCTAGCGCCAGGCTTTCCGGGGACGGCAAGCGTATCGGGCAAAGCACGCTGCAAGCATCGACCGAGACTTTGGAAATCGTGCCGCGCGAGCAGCCGGCGCTTCACGCGCTTACTGAAGCCGACCGGCTGCTGGCCCGGCCGCAAGATCGCGCCGACAATCCCATGGTGAGCTCCGCAATGGCGGCCTGGAACGACTGGCGGTCCGCAAGGCTGACGCCCCATGACGGTATGGTCAGCAGCTCACACCCTGCTCTGTCGTCGCTACTTGAAAAGCCCCAGTCCCCGACATCCCTGTCGCGGCTGTTGCGCGACCCGCTGGCCTATGTCTGGTACTACGCGCTTGGCTGGCGCGACCTGGTTCACAAGGAACGTGGGCTTATCCTTCCAGCCGACGACATGGGGCGGCTCGTCCACGAGCTGTTGCGAAGGACAGTCGACCACCTTGAGCCGGAGCCTGGCTTCAAGGCGGCCGCGCGCCACGACGTCGAGGACGCATTGGCAACCGCGGCCGCTCATGTGCTTGCGACCTGGCCGCTTGAGACCAATGTTCCGCCGCCGGTTTTGTGGGAAAGCACAGTCCGGCAAGCGGTCAAACTCAGCCTCGCCGGCCTTACCTTTGAAACGTTGACGGAGGCCGACACCCGCTCCTGGACGGAAGTCCCCTTCGGCGGCGGCGCCCGCGAGGCTGCATTAAGCACACCTCTGCCCTGGGATCCCGAGCAGCCGGTCGTCCTGCCGGGTACCGACATCCGCATTCAGGGTGCGATCGACCGCCTTGATCTTCGTACCGTCGCCCAGGCTGTTCGGGTTACCGACTACAAGACGGGCCAGAGGCCCAAGGCGCCGGACAAAATAAATATTGGCGGCGGCGCCGAACTGCAGCGGGTGCTCTATTCGCTTGCCTGCCGGCAATTGCTTCCAGACATCACCAGGGTTGCTGCCCGGCTGATCTATTTGCGGCCACCGGTGAAAGCTTATGCGCTTGAGAACGGACAGCAGCTTGGGGATCTTGTCGCGAACTGGGTAAGGCAGGCGCGCATCGTGCTTGAAAATGGCGTCATCTATCCAGGCGTTGCGGTGATGCCCGAACGCTTCGGCAAGATCGCTTTGCCGGCGTCGGCCAGTTACGTCGACCGGAAGTCGAGCGCCATAAGAGAGGCTGCCGGTCGCGACCTTGCCGCATTCTGGGGGTCGAAATGACAAGCAGGCCGGACGACCGGGAGCGCTGGCGCGCGCTGACAGACTTGGACGCCACGCTCCTTGTCGAGGCATCTGCCGGAACGGGCAAGACGTCGTTATTGGCAGGGCGCGTCGTGATGTTACTGGCAGCCGGCCGCCTGCCTTCAAGCATCGCAGCCATTACCTTTACCGAGCGAACCGCCGGCGAATTGCGGGAGCGAGTGGATAAATTCGCCAGCATGTCGATCAACGGCATGGTGCCGAAGGACCTTGCACCGGCATTTAGCGAGCAGCCGCTGCGTGACGATCAAATCGAAGCCCTGCGCAATGCAAGACCACAGCTTGGCGATCTGACAGCCTCAACGATCCATAGCTTTTGCCTCGAGATATTGCAGAGCTACGCCGTGGAGGCGCGCGTCGACCCGGGCGCCGTCGTCATGGACGCCGAGCAGACCGATCTTGCCTTCAAAAGCATTTTCGATAACTGGCTTGGCACAAGGCTCGGGCAGGCATCACGGCCTGACGACCCAATCGTCGTGATGGCCGCCGACGATCCGAAGCTGGCGGTCAAGACACTGACGGCGGTTGCTAGGTTTCGCCGCTCTCATCCTGAAGCAAGGCCACTCACGCCCGCTGCCTATGGCGGCTTGGTGCATGAGCTGTTCGACGCCATCGCTGAATTCCGGCGCTGGATCAGCCGGGTGCCGGCCCCCGATGAGGCATTTGAGGATGTCACGGCTTTCGAGGCGCTTGCCAACGCAATCTCGGATGCGCGCTCGGATGGGCTGCCGTTCTCGCAACTGTGGTCACTGATTCAGGTCAAGAGTCCGACCCTTTCGCGACGCGATGGCCACAAGCTCGCGCGCTACAGGCTGCGGCAAAACCATTGGGACCATTCAGCCGGCAAGAGCCAGGGTCCGTTGCTGATGGAAGAAGGAAGGCAGCACTACGAGCGTTGCGCGCGATTGTTCGGCGATTGCATGGCAACGATTGCCGATACGCTGCTTGCGGGTTTCTTCGGTGAGACAGACGGGCTTCTCAAGGCCTTCGAGACGTTCAAGCGCGATGCGGCGGTTTTGGATTTTGACGACATCTTGATGCGCACGCGCGATCTTTTGCGTTCGAACGAAAAAGTCCGTGAAGATGTCGCCAAGCGTTACCGGCACATCCTGGTCGACGAATACCAGGACACAGACCCGGTCCAGACAGAAATCTTGTTCCTGATCACGAGCGAGACAGGCAGCGCGGTCGCATGGGAAGAGCGCATCATGCGGCCGGGCGCATTGTTCATGGTGGGCGATCCGAAACAGGCGATCTATCGCTTCCGTGGTGCGGACCTCAAGACGTATCTGGGCGCACGCGCGGCGGTAGAGACCCAGTTTCAAGGCAATGTCCTTCAGATCAAGGCAAACTTCCGATCGGGAAAGAGCATCCTCGAGCATGTCGACCAGGTTTTTGCGGAACGCTTGACCATGCAACAGGGCGGCTACGTCACGCTGGCGGCGACAGTCGCGGAAGACCTGGACCGGATCCAGAGCGTCGCGCGATTGAGCTACGACGTTGCCCCCAACGCCTATGCCGACACCATCCGCGATGTCGAGGCAAAAGCCGTCGCCGAGCTTTGCGGCAGGCTGATTGGAAATGTGATGGTGCGACGATCGAGCGGCAAAATTGCCTTGGCCGAGCCCGGCGACATTGCGCTTCTGGCACCTCGCCGCACGGGGCTCTGGCGATATGAGCGCGCCCTGGAGGAACTGGCGATCCCGGTCGCTTCCCAAGCGGGCAAGAACCTTTACCGGCGTCAAGAGACGCAGGACTTCGTTGCCTTGGTCAGGGCGCTGGCCGACAGCCGAGACACGTTGGCGCTGGGAGCGGTTTTGCGAGGCCCTCTTGTCGGACTGACAGAAAAGGACCTTCTCGACATCGCCACCGCTCTCAAACAGCACGACGAAAAGGCCTTCCTTGACCTCAACACCGATCTGTCGCTTGTCCATCACCCGGTGGCCAGAGAGGTTCTTACGATCCTGCAGGATCTGTGGCGAAAGCGCCGCTCAACGACGCCCCACGCAATCCTTTCAGAGGCGATCGAGCGGCTGCGCGCAATGCCCAGCATTGCTAGCCGAAGCGATGAGGAGCGGGCACGCTCCCTTGGCAATATCGGCGCCTTGCTGGAGCAAACACGCAGCTACCATGTGCGCGGCCTCAAACAGCTGGCGATCGATCTGGCCGTCGACTGGGACGCCGGCGCGCCGACGGATGAGGCCCCATCGGACGCCCAGCGCAACAGCATTGATATCGTCACGGTGCACAAGGCGAAAGGACTGGAATGGCCCGTGGTCATCCCGATCAATTTCGTCACCATGCCGGACGATGCAAACGAGTTCTTTCACCGCTCAGCCGACAACAGCATCCACTGGACGCTGGGCGATATCATTTCGAGCACGCTTGATGAGACAGTTGCGGCCGATCGAGCGGAGGCGGCGCAGGAACATGAGAGGCTGTTGTATGTCGCATGCACCCGCGCCCTCGACCTGCTCGTTCTTCCCGCGCCCGGCTGGTCACCTCTTGGCGGCTGGGCAAAATTCCTCGATCTGGGCCAGGCATCGCTTGCCGAGATAAGACATCCTGCCTCAAAGCCCCGCAACATGCGGTCACCACTGACCACCAGCAGTCAGACCTCGCAGCTGTTTGCCGAGGAAAGCGAGCGCATTGAGGTCTCCAACCCGCGCATCAGATGGCACCGACCGAGTATCGACGATGTCGACCGCGAGCTCATCGACCGGGCAGGAATCGACACGTCAGAAAGTGGCATTCAATCCATACCGGACGCCCTTGTTGAAGGTGCAGGGGCGCTCCGCGGCATTATCTTACACAAATTGATAGAAGAGCTCCTCACGCAAGTCGTTGAGCCAGACCCCAACCATTTGGAAGGCCGTGCCCAAGTCCTCGCGGGTCAGCTGATTACCGCAGATGCAGCAACACCAGATCCGGCCGAAATGGCCGCGACCGCGATGCGCACTTTCACGCTCCCTGGCTTGAAGCCCTATATAGCCAACATGGTGCCCGAAATCCCCCTTTACGGCGTCCGATCTGAAACATTGCTCGTATCTGCCCGTGCCGATGCGATAGCCTTCGACGCTGGCGTCGCTGTCGCTGCATTCGACTGGAAGAGCGACATTGCGCCATCGCCGGCCGACCGCCAGGCCTATGCGGGCCAGTTGCTGGAATATCTCGAGCTTCTGGCGCTTGATCGGGGCGCAATTGTCTTCATGACTTCAGGTGAAATCCAGTGGGTCAACCGCAAACGCACAACCAGCGACAGCGAATAGGCAGCTGGCATCGCGACCAGAGGCCCCTTCCCTAAGGACGCCGGCACTTCGCCAGGAGATGCACGGCGCTGCGTGCTTGAAGGCGCCCTGTCTTTTCTCAAGTCGGGCGTTGAGCGAAGGCGGCTTCGATATGCTCGACCATGGCTTCAGCGGCCTTCTCGAGTTCGGCCAGGTCATCCTTGCTTATCGAACGCTCCTGGCCTTCATGGTCGTAGCCGTAGCGATAGACGCAGTCATGACGAACCGGCAAAAAGGCCATCAGCGTCGCCTTGACTTGTTTGTTGGGGAAGATAGTGAAGCCCAAAGCGCCCCGGTAGTAATTATCTATTTTCACAAAGTTATGGTAGGGCAGCTCACGCAGGCGTGTGAGCACCCAGTCGCGGTATGCGGCAGGATTGGCCGCCAGTTCGGTGACCGGGATCTTTTCGCCGCTCCATTCCTTGTTGTTCTTCACCAATGCCGACATTGCCGCCGTTTCATCCATGACGACTTTGATCAACCGATCGCTGAGATAAGCCTCCATTGCGGAGAAATATTGAACAAAGAGCATTCTGTTCAACGCCCGGATCGGGCTTTCCAGCCCGCTCGCGATGTAGTCGATGTCGTAGGTCGCAAACTTGAAAATCGTCGCGGATCACGGATCAACTCCTGCTTGTGATCGGCGGTGGCCTTCGCGAAATCTTGCAGCAGCTCATCGGCAGGTTTTTCAATAGCGCCCATGAGGATGCCATATGCTCCAAATACCTGTGGGCGCAAGTCATCTAAGACTTAGTACTCAATCCGCATTGTTAACAAGCGTACGCTGCAATCAAGAAATATTTGACGCGATCGTAGGAAGGCGAGCGGCAAACAGGGCGGCGGCTGAGTAATTTCCCTTATGACCGCTTTGCCGTCAACGGCATGCTATATGCTTCACAGCTGACTTCGGCCGAATTGCCTGGCGGTCTATGATCGTGCGGTATTGGATTGACTTTCATCGACATCCGCCGAAGGCCTGATCCGCAACTCCCGGCTCATTCATGCTCCGCAATCGCTCAGTGTCTCGGCTCGCAAAGCATAGTGCTAAAACAGAAGTCGCCACACAGTTTGGACCGCTCTTGATGGAATACATTTTGCGAGTGGTCTGACTAGCGATCGTTTCACGATTAATCACCTGGTGATGGCTTGGGAACTGTCGCTATGGTCGAGATCCAGGGACAACGGCTCAAGATATTTCGTCTTCCATGACCTCGATCACCGACCCTTCTTCGTCGTCGGGATTTTCTCTGCCCGCCAATCCTGTCAGAATATCTCCCGCCAGCAGTTTCTCCTTTGAAAGCAGGCCGGCGTCCTCGAGCGCCTCGAAATCCGGCAGCTGGCGCAGCGTGTCGAGCCCGAACTGCGACAAGAAAGTCTTCGTCGTCACATAGGTGTAGGGGGCCCCCGGCTGCGGCGAGCGCGGCCCCGAGGCGATCAGATCCTGCGCGCGCAGAATGCCGATCAGGTCGCGCGACACCTCCTTGCCGAAGAAGGAAGAAAGCTCGGCACGGGTGATCGGCTGGAAATAGGCAATGCACATCAAAACGAGCGCTTCGGATTGCGACAATTCTTTCGACCCCTGCCCTGCGGGCGTGCCGAATGCGGCGTGGACGACGTCGGCAAAGGCTTTTTTGGTCCGGTGCTGCCAGCCGCCGGCGACCGCGACCAGCTCGTAGGGGCGGCCGGCGAGCTCGGCGCGGATGTCGTCGATGATCAGCTCGAGATTGCAGTTTTTTCCCACCACCCGCGCCAGCATCTCGCGTGTCACCGGTTCACTGGCGGCAAAGATCACCGCTTCGACGCGGCCCATCCATTCGCGCCAGCGCAGCTCCGCCGGCAGATGTTCTAGCTCGGTGTCGACCAGCATTCGCTGGACATCACTCTTGTCTCGCAGGCGTTCGGATCGGGCGGCCTCTGCCATCGCTACAGTCCAAACAGCCGAAAGGTGGTGCGGCCGGAAAGCTCGCGCACGGCATCCAATTGTTGCAGCCGGTCGAAAAGGCGCCGCGCCGCGAAGCGCGACAGGTTTTTTGTCGTCATCGATCCGGAGAGGGCGTCGTCGTCGAGCAGTCTTTGGATCACATCGCCCGCCCCCTTTGCCCTGAGCTTCGGTGCGACGGCGATGAGCCGCTCCGCGCGCCGCGACAGCTCGGCGGCCAACCGGCAGGCGTCCGCCGCGGCTTGCGCCAGCGCCAGGCACACTGCCCGCTCAAACCCTTTTTCGCCTGGCCGGATCCGCTTGCCGCCGCCAGGCTTGGACCGAAACGCCGGGCCAAAAGCGTGTGCCATCAGCAGCGGCAGCGGGCGCGGCCAGCGCAGGTTTTGCGCCAGCACCAGGTCGGCGAGCCACCAGGCAAAAAGCTCGGAGTCGGACTGCATGGCGACGACGTGGGCGGCGATTGCCGCCGCGGCGAACGGCGCCGGCCGCCCCGAGCGCGCCAGGTCGTCGATATGTTCACAAACCGCGGCCAGCGCCTCAACGTCCCAATGGAGACCCATCTGGTCGACGATCTTTTCGAGCTGATCGGCGCTGGCAGCGGGCGGCTGCCCGGCCAACTGCCGCCAGGCGCCAAAGGCGGCGCCGGCGGGGCCCGGATCGGCTCCGGCCTCGCGCAGATGCCATGCGTCGCGCAAGGCGGCCTCGTCCTCCGAGCGCCCGGCCAGCCGCATGCTGGCGGCAGCGCATTTCAGCGCCAGCCGCTGGCGCCAGGCGCCGGCGCAGCCAGCTTGCGTGCGCGCGAGCGTCTCGAGCGCGCTCAAGGCGGCGCCGGCACAGAAGGCGGCGCCGGCGTCGGTGACGACAGCGCCGTTAGCCAGCGCCCAGGCCGGGACGACCGGCGAGAGAACGGGAATGGCGGCGGCGGGGTCGAAGCGAATCATGCTTCTGGAGGGTAAAGCAGCCGTGCGCTTTTTGCGACAAACTTTGCATCAAAACGCACAGGCTGTCGTGCGCGCATAACGAACGATAATTGCATTATCATTCGTTGTTTACGAGCCTACGGAGCCATGGTAGAATACACCCGAAAGGTAGATTTTTGGAGCTTCTCGTGTCCCTGAACATCAAAAATCCGGCCACCGTTGCTCTCGCCGATGAACTCGCACGCCGC
>NZ_JAMYVG010000034.1:0-49264 GCF_040323855.1 Mesorhizobium sp. M0028 | reverse complement strand
TCTTCATGCGAAAGCCGATCATGTCCGCCAGGCTGTGGACGACCTGGTCCGGGCAGCGCGGATCGTCGATGCAACGCGCCAGACGCTCGGCCACCCGCAACCGCTTTTCCACCTCGGCCAAGGCCAGAACGCCGCTGTTGGACGACAGCATGCCGCCGTCGAAACGGGCGACGACGGACCCGCCGACTGATGACAAACCGCTCAGCGGCAGCGCAAGATCGTTCATGGTGGGTGTGGTCTCCGGGAAATGGTTCGGATCGGCTTAAGCAACCAAATCCTACGTCATTTCAACGATCAGATCCCGAGCAGCCAGCCAGTATTCGACCGTCGCTGGCGCCTCCGCCCACTGAGGCCTTGTGCTTCCTCCAGCGAGTCAAGCCGATCACCATGCGTGTCGCCAGTTCTGGTGCTCACCCACGTGCCATTTGCGATCTTGTGTCGGTGAGAGCACCGCAAGCACCTCCCCTGCTAGAGGGCAAGGCGGCTTGCGTCGCCCGTGTTGTTACTATTCTTCGCTGGGGTGGAGTTTTTTCCTTGGCTTCGGAATCGGGACATTCGGCTTTGCAAAAAAATAGGCCATCGTGGTCGATCGTCACGCCCCCGAGTTCGGCGGCACGATGGGACGACAACGGCAGCGCAAGCTCCATTTGCGCGAGGGGCTCGTCCCTTCAAATACTTGATGCAATTTGCGCTTTGCGTACCTCCGTGCATGTTGCTCGATGCCAGGCGGAGACCTCTGTCTAAACGATCGCGCATCGATGCAACGCCCACGCGTGGATCGCCATCATCGCGGCGATCGCTTTGCCGCGATCGCCGCAGCCGTTTTCGAGCACGACAATCATGCCGGCGCTGTCGGCAGCGATGCGCATGCAAAAATTCACAGATGCATTCTGGCCAAATGCTAGCTGCCCAGCAAATGTCCGGCATTTCGCAAGGCCCCTAGGAAGAGACTGGCATGGCCGTTGGCATCGATCTTGGCCTGCATCGACAGGGGCATGCTGTGCCAGTTCTCCAAGGGCGCAATGAAATGTGAGAACGTACCGTTGACGATGCAATGGTGGGTAACAAGGCCCTGTCTGTCCAACGCCAGCACGCCGATCTGGTCGCCCTGATATCGGATGGCTGCGACCCGCTGGACCCCCGCATCACCGTCGACCCGCACGTCGAAAAGCAGGATGCCGCGGCTCCTGGTGGCTACCTCGGCGGCCTTTTCAGCGAAGCTTAAGGAGAGCGAGCGGACGCTTTCGACCGCCAGCTGTAAAACCATCAAATCCAGTTCATCCACTGCCATAAGGTACCTGCGCGCAACACATGGGTGATAGCAATCGACCACACCGCTTGTTCACAGATGTCGGCTCACGACCGATCATTCAGGTTGTTGCCGGACGTCCATTGACCGAGGGAGTGCTCCGGTTCGAACCGATCCTGAAGCGGAATGCGCTGGATCTACGGAACCCGAGGAGCAGGCCAGCCAAAGTTGCCGCGACAATTGATGTCGTGATCATTCCAGACATCTGCATCGGCGTCGCTGAACATCCCACTGGTAAGTCCGTTGTTTGCGGCAAGCCCATCCTTGGGCCGTCTAGTACCTGAAACCCTCGCGGTGGCGTCCCTCGAAGCTCGGGACCGCCGGGCGCTTGATCGTCGAGAACTTTGTTTACGAAGGTCCGGACCTCCTGCAGAGCTTATTCTGGTGCGCTCGCCTTTGAGCATTCCGCTGAAGCGTGACGTTTCGCTAGTCAGTGTTCCTTGCAGGCTCACCGCGAGGGCGCCTTGCACACAGCTGCACGTCAGCGCATGAAACTCGTCCCCCGTTCACTTCACAAAATGGATTTCCTGAAGTACTGGGAGCGCAGAGAAATCTCCGGTCGCAGCCTACCCGGTTAAAACAAGGACCCAAAAATGAAGACTCTCGTCGTCTGCTCCGGCGGATTGGACTCCGTTACCCTTGCTCACAAGGTGGCAGCGGAGCACGAACTCGCCGGCCTCCTATCTTTCGATTACGGCCAACGGCATAGGAAGGAATTGGGCTTCGCCGCCCTTTGCGCGGAGCGACTGAGCGTCCCGCACCGCATCATCGACATCCACGAGATCGGCGGCGGCCTTTCCGGCTCCGCGCTGACCGATAATGTGGACGTGCCCGACGGGCACTACGCCGAAGACACGATGAAGGTGACGGTGGTGCCGAACCGGAACGCCATCATGTTGGCCATTGCCTTCGGCTTCGCCGCAGCGCACGGCGCTGAGGCGGTGGCGACGGCCGTGCATGGTGGGGATCATTTCATTTATCCCGACTGCCGTCCGGCCTTCATCGACGCTTTCCAGATGATGCAGGACCACGCGCTCGACGGCTACGCGGAGATTCGCATTTATGCACCCTATGTGAATCTCACGAAGGCGGACATTGTTAGGAATGGAGCAGCATACGGCACGCCGTTTGCGCAGACCTGGTCCTGCTACAAGGGCGCCGAGCGTCACTGCGGGAGGTGCGGGACCTGCGTCGAGCGGCGCGAGGCGTTTCATCTCTCTGGGCAGCCGGACCCCACCGACTACGAGGACTCCGACTTCTGGCTCGATGCGCTGCGCAGGAGGACCGCGTAATGTTCCGCATCACCAAGGAATTCCACTTCTCAGCCTCGCATCAGCTCACCTCGTTGCCACCCGATCACCAATGCGCGCGCCTGCACGGGCATAACTACATCGTTGAAGTGGAGCTTTCAGCGAATGGACTGAACGACAACGGCTTCGTGCGCGACTATCACGATTTGGCGCCATTCAAACGCTACATCGACGAGAGCTTCGACCATCGACATCTCAACGACGTGCTGGGACATGAGCAAGTCACGGCGGAATATCTGGCCAGACATTTTTATGAATGGTGCAAGGCACGCCTGCGCGAAACCTCGGCCGTGCGGGTGAGCGAAACACCGAAAACCTGGGCGGAATACCGGCCATGACCGATACGCATCCCGCAATCCGCGTGAGTGAGATTTTCGGGCCGACGATCCAGGGCGAGGGCGTGCTCATCGGTTTGCCGACGGTCTTCGTCAGAACCGGCGGGTGTGACTATCGCTGTTCCTGGTGCGACAGCCTGCATGCGGTGGACAATCAATTCCGCCATGAATGGGAGATGATGTCCATTGGCGCGGTGTGGCAAAACGTGCTTGCGCTTTCCGGTGGCCGCCCGCTGATGGTGTCGCTGTCAGGCGGCAATCCGGCCATCCAGCCGCTCGGCGCGCTCATCGAGCGAGGCCATGGTGAAGGTTACCGTTTTGCGCTGGAAACCCAAGGTTCGGTGGCCAGGGACTGGTTTGCCGACCTTGACGTGCTAGTCCTCAGCCCAAAGCCGCCGTCAAGCCAAATGACGACCGATTGGGCCGCTTTCGAGGCGTGCCTCCAGGCGGCACAAGGCAGGCCGCAAGTCGTGCTCAAGCTCATTGTTTTCGACGAAAGGGACTACGCCTACGCGAAAGACGCCGCTGCGAGATTTCCGCGACTTCCGATCTATCTGCAACCCGGCAATCACACGCCGCCACGCCCCGCAAATGAAGACGCGCCTGTCGACCTTGACGGAATATTGAAGCGCATGGAGTGGCTGGTTGATAGCGTGACCCGCGACAGGTGGTTCGAAGCCCGCGTGCTGCCGCAGCTGCACGTTATGCTCTGGGGTAACAAGAGAGCCGTCTAGCCTAGGCCCGTTTTTCACTGAAACTGCGCCGGCGGATATTCGGGTGGACGGGTTGTCCCAAGCTTTACGGCGCTGCCGGGATGCTTGCGGACTTCTGCCACCGGCACCAAGAGCGTGGCCAGCCGCTTACGACTCGGATTGTTGCCGAGGCTCGGTTTCGACGGGCGTCGGCCTGGCGCGAACCAATCAAAGGTTAGTGCGAGCCACGGGTGGATAGTATGGTGGTGCGATTCGGCGGCGCCTGCTGCAGCTGGCACGGTCCTTGCGGTTTCTTGTTGCAAGGCCGAAGGGAGCTGTCGGCCGACAACCATGATCTGGCCAGGACGATTGTCGACTGCTTCCGATACAGAAAAGAGGCCGGACTCGACGTGGCGCTTCAGGGACTGCGAAATGGAATACGGCGCCGGAAGGCACGACCGGACGATATCGTCGCTATGCCAAGACGCGTCTGGTCCGCTCCGAATCCTGTCTCGACACGACGGTCGCCGATCAACAGTGAAAAATGTAGCGCAATCGGTCCACGATCGACTGAGAACCATGACCGTTCCTCTGCGGTGCTCAGACTGCCGCTGAGTGCCTGGCCGTTCCACTTTCGAAATATTTGTCGAACTTTGCCGCGATGCTCCTGACAAAGGGCCGGCTTTCCGCAGGCACGACGAAGCGGTCACCATCAAGTTCAAGCAACCGCGCAGGATCTTGGAGGGCCGTGGAACTCGCCTTGAGAAGAAGTCTTTGGCCGGCTTCGCCAAAGCGCTCCACCAGCTCAATCGCCGAGAAGGCGAAGTCACACATCAATCGCTCGATGATCCAGCCGCGAGCGCGGTCGTCTTCGGAAAGCGCAATGCCGCGGACCGCAGCCAGCCCGCCGTCTTCGACCATGCGCCCATACTCGGCGGTCGAAGGCATGTTCTGTGCATAGCCCTGGCGAAACTGGCTGATGGACGATGGGCCGAGGCCGATCAAGGTCTCGTAGCGGTCCTCGGTGTAGCCTTGGAAGTTCCGGTGCAGTGTTCCGGCGCGGGCGGCAAGCGCGAGGGCATCGCCCGGCTTGGCGAAATGGTCGAGCCCGATTGCTTCGTATCCCTGGTCCATGATCGCCCGCGCCGCCAGTTGCGATTGGGCAAACCGCTCCGCCGGACCCGGCAGCCATGCCTCGTCGATCATCGTCTGATGTTTCTTGAACCACGGCACATGGGCGTAGCCAAAAAGCGCGATCCGATCCGGTTCCAGGGTCAGTGCCTGTGCAACCGTGGAGGCGACGCTCTCCCTGGTCTGATGCGGCAGGCCGTAGAGCAGATCGAGATTGACGGATTCGACGCCGCGCGAACGAACGCCATCAACAACCGTCTTGGTCTGCAGAAAGCTCTGCTCGCGGTTGATCGCTTTCTGCACCTTCGGGTCGAAATCCTGAACGCCGAGGCTCGCCCTTGTCATGCCGATTTCGGCAAGTGCATCGAGGCGGGCATCGTCCATATCGTTGGGTTCGATCTCAACGCTGATCTTTGCACCGGGGAGAAAGGTGAAGCTGTTGCGCAGGACGGTTCCCAGCGCCACCAGATCTTCCGGTTTGAGCATCGTCGGCGAACCGCCGCCGAAATGGACGGCACGCACGCGGCCCTTGCCTGCGACAAGACTGGAGACGGTGGCGATCTCGGCATCCAGTGAGCGCAGATATGTGGTCACTGGTTCGTAGTGGCGTGTCTGCTTGGTATGGCAAGCGCAGAACCAGCAAAGCTTGTCGCAATACGGGATGTGCAGATAGAGCGAGATCTCATCGCCGTCGTTGAGCGCCTCCAACCAGCCTCGGTAAACGACGGCATCGACCCCCGCATGGAAATGCGGCGCGGTCGGATAACTGGTATAGCGCGGGACGTTCTCGCCAAGTCTGGCAGCTAGCTCCAGTCGCATGTCGTGGTCCACCGTGTTTGCGTCGCCGGAACTGTGGATGCTTGGATGAGCCTAAGCCCTGATTTCGATCAACGTTCAGCACGGACAAACTGCCGCAAGGATTTTTCTACCGTCGATTGCTATCCTGCCCGCACTGGACCGGTAGAGCGATCGAATGACATTACGGCAGGACATTCACAGTTCCGGCATTCCCGTTCTTTGCCTGTCTTGCGAGGCACGGCACCGCGGTGTCTGTGGTGCGCTCGAACCAGACCATTTGGCTCAGCTCGCCAAGACGTCGTCGCGGCACAATATCGAGCCGGGGGTCGAACTGATCGGCGACGCCGAGGCGGTCGACTGTTATTCAAACGTGCTTTCAGGCGTGGTGAAGCTCACGAAGAGCCTTTCGGACGGCCGCCAGCAGATCGTCGGTCTCCAGTTCGCGCCGGATTTTCTGGGACGGCCCTTCAAGATGAAAAGCGCGATCAATGCGGAAGCGGCAACAGCTGTCTCGCTATGCTCGTTTCCGAGAGCGGCCATCGAACGGATGATGAAGGAATCACCGGAATTTGTGCATCGCCTGCTCAAGCAGGCGCTGAACGAACTCGACGAGGCACGCGAATGGATGGTGACTCTGGGGCGCAAGACCGCACCGGAGAAGGTGGCGAGCTTTCTCCTCATGATCGCCCGGAACATCGGTTCCAGTGTTGACCCGGCGGCTAGGTCGGCGTGCTTCGAGCTGCCGATGACGCGTGCCGACATCTCTGATTTCCTTGGAATTACAAACGAGACCGTGAGCCGTCAGCTGACCAGCCTGAGAATGGACGGCGTGATTCGGATCGAGAACAACCGCCGTGTCACCGTGGACAGCATGAGCCGGCTGGAACGGCGCTGCGGCGGCCGAGGCGCAACCGCCCTTTGAATGACACCGAAGCTGCATGGCTTACGTCACTTACTTCGTTCGGGGCAGGGCATGCTCGCGTTGGGCTTAGAAGAAGTCGCATAGCGATAGCCCGCTCTCCATCCGATCGGATGAGCCAGGTGCGTTTCGGCCAACTCGTCGGCGAAGCATCCATCCTCGAGGTGCTCGACGTGCAACCGGCTGTTCCAGGCAGGATCGCACTCGGCCGAAGTCAATACGCCTCATACGCAGGGGAAAATTGCCGTTCCCCCGAATCATGAATGTCACGAAGGCAGCGCAACGCTGGCGCTGGCTGTCCCAAGGCATTGAAACGATCGACGTTCGGCAAGGCATCGGCCTACTTTCCAGCGTCACAGAAGGCGCGCTTCCCACACGCCCGCGATCGCCTCCATACCCGGCCAGACCGGGGACGCCGGGCCTGTCCATAAGCGTGGCGGCCGGTGCTGCGCTTCCACATTCGATCGCCACAGTCTGATCGCACCGAACTCGATGCTGCTCGAAGCAAAATCGTGCGGCTCTGACATGGATCAGGGCGAGCAGGCCACGGCTGCGCAATAAGGCACTGCGGTTTGGCGCCCGCCGGAATCGGAAATCGGGGCTTGCGATGAAATTCGGCACAGAGATCGTCCTTCTAAGCCTGTTTGCGTTTGCGGCCCTGGTGGCTGCCGGCTTCGGCGTAGATGAACCTTTTCGGCGGCATATGTGGGTTTTGTTCTTCGCCGTGGCTGGCTTCACTGCGATTCTGTTGCGCAACACGGAGTTCAAGCCGGCAGTTCCGATCGACCCCGCCGCTTACATGGATGGGCCGATCCGCTACGGTGCCATCGCCACCGTATTCTGGGGCGTCGTCGGCATGCTGGTCGGCGTGGTCATCGCCCTGCAGCTCGCCTACCCGGATCTCAACATCCAGCCCTGGTTCAATTTCGGCCGTTTACGGCCATTGCATACGTCGGGCGTCGTCTTCGCCTTCGGCGGCAATGCGCTGCTCTGCACGTCGCTGTATGTCGTCCAGCGCACCTGCCGCGCTCGGCTGTTCGGCGGCGATCTCGGCTGGTTCGTGTTCTGGGGCTACCAGCTCTTCATCGTCATGGCGGCGACCGGCTACCTGCTCGGCATAACCGAGAGCCGCGAATACGCCGAGCCCGAATGGTATGTGGACCTGTGGCTGACCATTGTCTGGGTCGCCTATCTCATCCTGTTCCTCGGCACGATCCTAAAGCGCAAGGAACCGCACATCTATGTCGCCAACTGGTTCTACCTTGCCTTCATCGTGACCATCGCAATGCTGCATGTGATCAACAACCTGTCGATGCCGGTCTCCTTCCTGGGCTCCAAGAGCTATTCAGCCTTCTCCGGCGTACAGGACGCCCTGACGCAATGGTGGTACGGCCACAATGCCGTCGGCTTCTTCCTCACCGCCGGCTTCCTCGGCATGATGTATTATTTCGTTCCCAAGCAGGCCAACCGACCCGTCTATTCCTACCGGCTGTCGATCATCCACTTCTGGGCTTTGATCTTTCTCTACATCTGGGCCGGTCCGCACCACCTCCACTACACCGCCCTGCCGGACTGGGCCCAGACGCTCGGCATGGTGTTCTCCATCATGCTCTGGATGCCGTCATGGGGTGGCATGATAAACGGCCTGATGACGCTCTCGGGCGCCTGGGACAAGCTGCGCACCGACCCGATCATCCGCATGATGGTCATGGCCATCGCCTTCTACGGAATGTCGACCTTCGAAGGCCCGATGATGTCAATCAAGGCCGTCAACTCGCTCTCGCACTACACCGACTGGACCATCGGTCACGTCCATTCGGGCGCGCTCGGATGGGTCGGCATGATCTCGTTCGGCGCGATCTATTTCATGGTCCCGAAGTTATGGAATCGCGACCGGCTTTATTCGCTGCGGCTCGTCAACTGGCACTTCTGGCTGGCGACGCTTGGGATCGTCGTTTACGCCGCGGTGATGTGGGTCTCCGGCGTCATGCAGGGCCTGATGTGGCGCGAATGCAACGAGCAGGGCTTCCTGGTCTACTCCTTCGCCGAAACCGTCGCCGCCATGCATCCCTACTACATCATGCGTGCCATCGGCGGCGCGATGTATCTGTCGGGCGCCCTCATCATGGCCTGGAACATCGCCATGACCATCCTCGGCTACCAGCGCGAAGAGGATCCGATGCCGCGCTCCATCCCCGCCCTCCAGCCTGTGCGATCAGGAGCCAGAAAATGGTCCTGATGGACAGACACGCGGTCATCGAGAAGAACGCCACACTTCTTCTCCTCGGGTCCCTGCTGGTCGTGACAATCGGCGGCATCGTCGAGATCGCACCGCTCTTCTATCTCGACAACACCATCGAGAAGGTTGAAGGCATGCGCCCTTACTCGCCACTCGAACTGGTGGGGCGCAACATCTATGTGCGCGAGGGCTGCTACCTCTGCCATAGCCAGATGATCCGGCCGTTCCGTGACGAGGTCGAGCGCTATGGGCACTACAGCCTGGCGGCCGAGTCGATGTACGACCGCCCGTTCCAGTGGGGCTCGAAGCGCACCGGGCCGGATCTCGCCCGGGTCGGCGACCGCTACTCGAACGGATGGCACGTCCAGCATCTCACCGAGCCGCGTTCGGTGGTGCCGGAATCGATCATGCCGAGCTACGCGTTCCTGAAGGACATGCCCATCGAGGTGAAGGATTTCTCGACGCATCTGATCGCCAACAGCCGTGTCGGTGTGCCCTATTCAGACGACATGATCGCTCATGCCAATGCCGATCTCATGGCGCAGGCCGATGCGAATGCCGACACATCGGGCCTGGAGAGACGCTATCCGAAAGCCAAGGTTGGGGACTTCGACGGCGATCCGCAGCAGGTCACCGAAATGGATGCGCTAGTCGCCTATCTCCAGATGCTCGGCACGCTGGTCGATTTCAGGACCTATGACGAAGCCGCCGGTTACCGCTGAGGAGAATGGCGATGACCTACAATTTCATGCGGGAGTTTGCCGACAGCTGGGGCCTGCTTGCCATGGCGCTTTTCTTCCTCGGATGCGTTGCCTTTGCACTTCGTCCCGGCAGCCGCAGGCAAGCCGAGAGAGCCGCTCACATTCCTCTCAAGGACGACTGATCATGGGCAGCGAGCATATCGACGAGGTTTCGGGTATCTCGACGACCGGCCATGAGTGGGACGGCATCAAGGAACTCAACAACCCGCTTCCCCGCTGGTGGGTCATCACCTTCTACATCACCATTGCCTGGGCGATCGGCTACACCGTCGTCTATCCGGCATGGCCGATGCTGACTTCCGCGACCAGGGGTGTGCTGGGGTATTCGAGCCGCAGAGACGTCAAGAATGAACTGGCCGCGGCCGAAGTGGCCAAGGGTAAATTTGTCGCTGCCATTCAGGCGAAGACCGTCTCCGAGATTACTGCCGACGATACGCTACGCGAATTCGCCGTCGCCGCAGGGGGCGCCGCGTTCAAGGTCAATTGCGTGCAGTGCCATGGCTCGGGCGCTCAAGGGTCCAAGGGTTTTCCCAACCTAAACGACGACGATTGGCTGTGGGGTGGCAACGCCGAACAGATCCAGCAGACGATTGCGCACGGCATCCGCTTCGCATCAGACCCGGATACGCGCCTGTCGGAAATGCCTGCTTTTGGCGACATCATCACGACGGATCAGATCAAGCAGGTCGGCGCCTATGTCGCAAGCCTCTCCGATCCTGTTCAGGACACAAGCCTGATCGAACTCGGCGCCAATGTTTTCGCCGAGAATTGTGCGGCCTGTCATGGTGAGAATGCAAAGGGCAACAGGGAGCTCGGCGCCCCCGACCTGACCGACGCGATCTGGCTATACGGGTCTGGCGAAACAGCCATCGCCGCGCAGGTCCGCGCGCCGAAGCACGGCGTCATGCCGGCCTGGATCGGGCGTCTCGGCGAGATCAAGGCCAAGGAACTCGCGGTCTATGTCCATTCGCTTGGTGGCGGAGAATAGGTACGCAGCCTATTCTCGTCCTCCCCCCCACCGCCAAGCGACGAGGCCCGGCGCGAGCCGGGCCTCGGCATCATCCAGAAACCGATGGGTCGGGCTTCCGGCGAAATCGTCGCTGGTGACTGGAGCTTCTCGTGCTCGATAACACGCAAATAGAACGGCTCGAAGCCGATGCGGTCAACTCCGCCAAGACCCGCGAGCCGCTCTATGCCGCACGCAAGAAGATCTTCCCGAACCGGGCCTCTGGCAGTTTCCGCCGCTTCAAGTGGTCGGTGATGGCAATCACGCTGGGGATCTACTACCTGACGCCCTGGCTGCGGTGGGATCGCGGGCCATTTGCCCCGGACCAGGCCGTGCTGGTCGATCTTGCCAACCGCCGCTTCTATTTCTTCTTCATCGAGATCTGGCCGCAGGAATTCTTTTATGTGGCCGGCCTGCTGGTCATGGCCGGTATCGGCCTTTTCCTGATCACATCCACCGTCGGCCGGGCCTGGTGCGGCTATACGTGCCCGCAGACCGTGTGGGTCGATCTGTTTCTGGTCGTCGAGCGAGCCATCGAGGGCGACCGCAACGCGCGCATGAAGCTCGATGCCGGGCCCTGGACGGCGCGCAAACTCGTGCTGCGAACATCGAAACACGCCATCTGGCTGGTCATAGGCGCGGCGAGCGGCGGCGCCTGGATCTTCTATTTCGCCTATGCGCCGACCTTGCTCGTCGAACTCTTCACCGGCACGGCAGCGCCTGTCGCCTACATCACCGTCGCTGTGCTCACAGCGACGACCTATACGTTCGGCGGGCTGATGCGCGAGCAGGTCTGCACCTATATGTGCCCATGGCCGCGCATCCAGGCGGCCATGCTCGACGAGAATTCCCTCACCGTCACCTATAATGACTGGCGCGGCGAACCGCGCTCGCGTCACGCCAAGAGGGTCCTTGCCGCCGGGCAGCCCGTCGGCGACTGCGTCGACTGCAATGGCTGTGTCGCGGTGTGCCCGATGGGGATCGACATTCGTGATGGCCAGCAGCTTGAATGCATCACCTGCGCGCTCTGCATCGATACCTGTGACGGTATCATGGACAAGCTCGGCAGGGAGCGCGGACTGATTTCCTATGCGACGCTGGCCGACTACAACGCCAACATGATGCTGGCGACCCCGGGCGGCTCCGGTTCAGTCAACCCGTCACTGGTCAGGAGCGCTGACGGCCTGTTCTCCGACAAGGTGGCCCGTTTCCATATCCGCAAGATCTTTCGCCCGCGCACCTTCATCTATATGGGCGCCTGGTCGGCGGTCGGTCTCGCGCTGCTATATTCGCTGCTGACCCGCGAACGGCTCGAATTGAATGTCCTGCACGATCGAAACCCGCAGTTCGTGACGCTGTCCGACGGTTCGATCCGCAACGGCTACACCGTCAAGCTGCTCAACATGATCCCCGAACCAAGAACGATCATTGTCACGATGCAGGGCCTGCATGGAGCCGAAATGAGCGTTGTCGGCATCGACCTGCCGGCGGATCGCTCCTTCGCCATCCCGGTCGAACCTGACCGGCTGAAGATGCTCAAGGTTTTCGTGCGTCAGCCGGCAGATCAGGTTCGGGGTGCAGCGCAAAGCTTCAAGTTCCGGGTCGAAAACAAGGCAACGTTCGAGTCGGACGAATACACGGCCACTTTCAACGCACCGGAGATCGCCAGATGACCGACACCTCGCGACAATCCCGCGAATTCACCGGCAGGCATATGCTGTTCACCATCCTTGGCTTCTTCGGCGTGGTCATAGCGGTCAATCTGACGATGGCGACGCTCGCCAACACGAGCTGGACCGGCCTTGTCGTCGAAAACACCTATGTGGCGAGCCAGCAGTTCAACAAAAAGGCCGAGCAAGGGCGAGCTCAGGCAGCCCTCGGCTGGACTGGCAAACTGACCATCGCAGGCGGTGAGGTCCGCTACAGCCTCACCGATGCTGTCGGCAAGCCGGTTGCCTTGCATGGCGTCAAGGTGCTGTTCCGTCATCCCGCCTACGAGGCCGAGGACAAATCCGTCACTCTTGAGGCTGCCTCCGGTCAGATATTCGCCGCGCACCACATGCCCACGGATGGCGTCTGGATCGTCGAAATCGACGCCGATGCGAGCCTTGCGGAACCCTATCGCGACGTTCGCCGGATCATGATTTCCCACGGGGCGCTGCAATGAGCTGCTGCGCGCCAGGCGCCGAAATGGCATTGGACCTGGAAAAGGTCACACTGGTCCTGCCTTCTGGCCAGGAAATCAGACTGGCGAGCCGCTCGATTGGCGAAAATCTTCGCCAGACCGACCTCTCGGTGCCGGCTGTGCATTGTGCCGCCTGCATCCAGACGATCGAGACGGCGATCGGCAAGCTAGATCGCGTCGAAGGCGCTCGTGTCAATCTTTCGACGAAACGTGTTTCGGTCCGGTGGCGCGGCGAGGAGGTTCCGCCATTCGTCGCCACACTTGGACGGCTGGGCTATGGCGCGCACCTGTTCGATCCCGAGGCTGACGGGAAGGACAAGACGCTCTCGGAACTGATCCGCGCCGTCGCGGTCGCCGGCTTTGCGGCGGGCAACATCATGCTGCTATCAGTCTCCGTCTGGTCCGGCGCGCAAGGCGCGACCCGCGACCTGTTCCATTGGGTCTCGGCCTTGATTGCCATTCCTGTGCTCGCTTTCGCCGGCGGCATCTATTTTCGCTCGGCCTGGAATGCGCTACGCCACAGCCGCATGAACATGGACGTGCCGATCGCGGTCGGGGTATCGCTCGCTTACGCCATGAGCCTCTACGAGACGATCAACCATGGCGACCATGCTTATTTCGACGCGTCGGTGTCGCTGCTGTTCTTTCTGCTGATCGGCCGCACGCTGGATCACGTGATGCGGGAACGAGCACGGACGGCCGTAAACGGACTGGCTCGGCTGGCGGCGCGCGGCGCCATGGTGCTGCGCGAGGATGGTTCGCGCGACTACTTGCCGGTTGGCGAGATCGAACCAGGAATGGAGCTCTTGATCGCGGCCGGCGAGAGGATGCCCATCGACGGCAGGATCATTGGCGGGGCGTCGGATCTCGACTGTTCCCTGGTTTCCGGGGAAAGCACGCCCAGAACGGTGGGCCCGGGGGCGCAGGTCCAGGCCGGTACACTCAATCTCACCGGTCCGCTGACCATCGAGGCGACGGACGCCGCGAAGGATTCATTCCTGGCCGAAATGGTTCGGCTGATGGAAGCGGCAGAGGGCGGCCGCGCCCGCCATCGCAGGATCGCCGATCGCGTCTCCGCGCTCTATGCTCCCGTGGTCCACCTCACCGCCTTTGTGACGTTCCTCGGCTGGATGGCGGCGACCGGCGACTGGCACCGGGCAATAACAATCGCGATCGCCGTTTTGATCATCACATGCCCGTGTGCGCTCGGTCTCGCCGTGCCGATCGTGCAGGTGGTCGCTGCGCGGCGGCTGTTTGAAAGCGGCGTCATGGTCAGGGACGGCTCCGCCATGGAGCGCCTGGCCGGGATCGACACGGCATTGTTCGACAAAACCGGCACGCTTACGCTCGGACTGCCCAGGCTGATCAATGCGCCGTCCATCGATCCGACGATGCTCGCCATGGCGGCCGAGATGGCAGCGCATTCCCGCCATCCCTTTTCGAAGGCAATCGCTGGCAATGCAGCCTTTGCCGGCCAGCCGAAACTCGCGTCCGTCAGGGAGCATCCGGGCTTCGGCATCGAAGCCATCGCCGAGGGCAGTACCTGGCGGCTGGGTCGCCGCGGATGGGCTGAGTGGAAAGCCCGGACCGGCGGCGAAGGCAAACAAGGCTATGGCGGAACCGTTCTGACGAAGGACGGGGTCATTGTCGCGACTTTCGATTTCGAGGATGAGCTGCGTGCCGATGCCAAGGCGGCCATCGAGCAACTGAACGGCGCCGGCGTGTCGGTGGAGATGCTGTCGGGCGACACAGAAGCTGCCTGCGGCGAAGTCGCGGAAGCACTGGGCGTCGAGCGCTTCGTTCCCGCGTTGCTTCCCTCCGGGAAGGTCGAACACGTCGAAGCATTGACGCGAACTGGCCACAAGGTGCTGATGGTCGGCGATGGGCTCAACGACACGCCTGCATTGGGCGCCGCACACGTTTCGATAGCTCCCGCCACGGCGGCGGATATCGGTCGCAACGCCGCGGATTTCGTGTTCCTGCGTAAAAGTCTTCTGGCGGTCCCACTTGCTTTAGACATTTCGCGGAAGGCCGGACGGCTGATCCGGCAGAACATCGCCATCGCGATCGTTTACAATGGCATCGCCGTGCCGGTCGCCATTCTGGGGCACGTTACGCCACTGATCGCGGCGGTCGCGATGTCCGCCTCGTCCCTCCTGGTCATCGGCAATGCGCTACGCCTGCAAGGTTTCGTGTCAAATGCATCGGTGCAAGATGCCCGACATGACAGGCGCTCCGACATTGGCGCACTGGCACAATCCTCATGACGACGCTCGCCTACCTCATACCTGTGGCCCTGTTCCTCGGAGCGCTTGGGCTGGCGGGGTTCCTGTGGGCCTTGAGGAGCGGCCAATATGAAGATCTCGATGGCGCCGCCGAGCGGATCCTGATCGACCGCGACGAGCCACGCAGTTGACCCAGCCTGCCCTGCGAGGACCGCTCGAATATTTTCCGCGGTTGCTTCGCGTCATGCCGATTTCGGCGCGCGACGGGTGCGAACGGATCAGCCAGAATACGTTGCCGAACTTTCGGCCAGGAAAGGGCCGCACCGAACGGGAAGCCGGCCATTCCATGATGACCTGACCAGACCATGGTGTGGCGGTCGACCAGTCGACCGTGAACCCGCCGTTGCCGCGTTTATCGAGCCTGGTTGATCCACATCAGGGTTATCTCTTCATAGGCATGGTTTCATTGAGCATTTTGAACGGAGAACGGATGTCTAACGGACGGTTAGGTCGCGTGGAGACGCTTGGGGAGATGAGCCGCAAACCGTGGATCGATTGCGATGCGTTCCAGTGCCCTTCGTCGCAGATAGCCGACGCAATGGCGGCACGCTGATGGCCGGCTCTGTCGATAGATTCGACGTTATTGTGGTCGGAGCCGGGCCGGTCGGACTTTCCTTCGCCGCGTCGCTTGCCCAGAGCCGACTCAAGGTGGCAGTGGTTGAACGGCAGTCGCTCGAAAGCCTGGCGAATCCGGCTTTCGACGGTCGCGAGATCGCGCTGACCCACGCATCGGTTGGAATCCTTCGCGAGCTCGGCGCCTGGGATGCCATCCCCGCTTCGGACAAATCACCGCTACAAGGCGCGCGCGTGCTCAACGGATCGAGCCCTTTCGCCCTGAGCTTCGATTCTCCCAGCGGATCTGGGGAACCACTCGGAATTCTGGTCCCAAATTGTCGGATCCGCGACGCCCTGTTCAAGCTTGTCCACTTCCAGGATCATGCCCAGCTGCTGTGCGGCCGCTCGGTCGTCAATGCAACAACCAGCCACAAAGAAGCAGTCATAACGCTCTCTGATGGCAGGCAATTGGCCGCTCGGCTGCTCGTTGCAGCGGATTCGCGTTTGTCCGCGACGCGCGACCTGCTCGGCATTGGCGCCGACATCAATCGGCTTGGCAACTCCATGCTGATTTGCCGAGTGAGGCACGAGCGCGCCCATCACCAGATCGCGGTCGAATGGTTCGATCACCATCAGACGATAGCGATGTTGCCGCTCATGGAAGGCGTGTCGTCGCTGCTTCTCACGTTGCGCTCAAGCGAGGCCGACAGACTGCTTGCTCTCGACGACGATTTGTTCCTCATGGAATCGACGAGCCGGTGTCGAGGACGCTTCGGAGAGATGACCTTGGCAAGCACCCGCCATGCCTATCCGCTGGTCACGACCTGGGCGCACAAGTTCTGGGCTCCGAGTGCGGCACTGATCGGCGATGCTGCCCTCGGCATGCACCCGGTGACCGCGCATGGCTTCAACATCGGCCTCAGTGGCCAGAAGCAACTCGCCGACAGAATCCTGCCGGCATGTCGCGAGCGCCGCGACATTGCTGATCCCGACATGCTCGGCAGATACGAAAGCCGGCTGCGTCTGTCGGCGGCACCGCTCTATCATGCTACGAATGCACTTGTCGCTCTCTACTCAGGCGAGCACCCGGCGGCACGGCTTGCAAGACATGCAGGGCTTCGCTTTGCCCAATATCTTCCCTTTATCCGCCATGGCATTTCGGCCATGCTCAGGCGGTGAATCGCAGGCAGCGCTGCCGCTCTGGAACGCTATCTCGGCCCGGCTTCCTTTTGTCTCGCCGGGCGCGTTGATGCCGTTGGCAGGGCTGCTTCCATGGTGACGTTGCCGATCCTGGGATGATTCGGATCAAGGCACGCGTGCGGGCAAGAGCTCGATGGTCAGACGGCAAGGCCAAGAGGCAGACGTGCGCCCCGAAGACATGGTGAGCACACTGGTTATCCCCGCTGGATAGTTAACCCGTCCTTCAGTGGGCCTGCGTAGGCTTGTCCTCGCGAACAACGATGGGAGCAAGCTGGTCCGTCCATGGCCCCGAAGAATGAAGACACGCTGGAGGCCAAAATCCGTCAGGATCAGCTTGCTGACCTGAGGGCCGGCCTCTTCGTGTCGATGCCGATAAGCGCTATCCTGTCAGGCCTGATTTGGGCGGTGCACGCCCTTTCTGGCAGCGGCTTTGCAGCTGCAATCTGGTTCCTGGTCGTCAATGCGATAAATGCCGCCCGCCTTGCACTCGCGCGTTATCAGCTAAAGGAAACGGGGCGCCATGACGGATTAGTGGGGGTTTTGCCGCGGCTTCGCTGGTTTGGCATCCTTGCTCTTCTGGCAGGGTTTGCCTGGTCCTTCCTGGCCGTCCTGACTGTTGGATACACGACACCTCAAGCACCGCTGCATCTGGTCATTCTGGCGGGCATTTCAGCTGGTGCGGTTACATACGGCAGTTCGTATGCCGCGGCGGCGATCAACTTCATCACACCTCCGCTCCTCATCACGGTGGGTTGCCTTTTGGCGAAAGGCAATTTTGAAGACTACATTCTGGCTTTTACCGTTCTGCTCTTCATGGGCGGCTTGGTTCGAGCTTCGTTTGTTGGGCAAGCACGGTTCCGCGAAGCGAGCCGCCTGAGGCATGAGGCCGAGCGGCTTGCGGCGGAGATGAAGGCCAGTTCCAGGCAGGACCACCTGACGGCCCTTCTCAACAGGCGTGGCCTCGAAGACGCTATCGGACGGTTCGAGACCGCGGATGGCCCCTTCGTGGCAATGCTGGTTGACCTGGACGGGTTCAAATCCGTCAACGATACCTACGGTCACAGGACCGGTGATGAACTGCTTGTCAGGATCGCCCGCCGCATAGAGGAGGAAGCACCGGAAGGCTCAACGCTCGCTCGTATCGGCGGCGATGAATTCGTGCTGTTTTTTCCCTCAACGAGGGTTTCGCTTTCTGCCAATGATCTCGCCTCCAATATCATAGCAAAAATTGCCCGCCCCTATCGGGAGGTCGCGTCCGTCCGGGTCGGGGCATCAATAGGAATATACCTGGCGGAAAGCCCGGGCCTGACCGAAATGTTGTTGCGGGCGGATATCGCCCTTTACACGGCCAAGCGTCGTGGCAGGAACGAATTTTGCCTGTTCGATGCCGAACTCGACAGGGAACTGCAACGCCGCCAGTCCGTCGAACGGGACCTTCATTCGGCGATAAAGACGAGAAGCTTGCAACCTTGGTTCCAGCCGATCGTGAAACTCGACACCGAGGCCGTGGTCGGTTTTGAAGCCTTGCTGAGGTGGTCCCATCCGACTCATGGTGCCATCTCTCCACCCGAAATCATCACAGCTGCACGCGAAACCGGAATGCTTCAGCTGCTGACGCAAACCGTCTTCGCCGACTGTTGTGCTTTTATCGACGGCTTGGTGAAAGCTGACTGTCGTGATTTCCGTGTGGCGATGAATGTTTCGCCGCGCGAACTGGAAGCCGGCGATATCGACGACATGGTTTTGGATGGTCTGGCGGCAAAAGGCCTCCCTGCAACGATGTTCGAAATCGAGATTACCGAAGAATCCCCGGTGGACCCGGACAGAGTGGATGAAAAGCTCGGACGGCTTTCACATGCGGGCATTTCCATCGCGCTCGATGACTTCGGCACCGGCTTTTCTACGTTGGCATCGCTCAAGGACAGTCGGATACGCAAGGTCAAAATAGACCAGGGCTTCATTCGCGGCTTGGCCAAGTCCCGAGAGGACCGACTGCTTGTCAAATCGGTCATCGATCTCGGTAACATGCTCGGGATCGAGGTCATGGCCGAGGGCGTCGAAACAGAGGCGGATCGGCAAACCCTGCACAAGCTTGGCTGCCGAACCGCTCAAGGCTACCTGTTCTCCAAGGCTGTGCCTCTGAGCCAAGCACTGGAAATGGCAGTCAAACAGCACGCGAAGCAGTTGTGACCGCTCCCGCCGCGCCGTCTCTCGCGGCCGTGCGCTCATGAGTGACGGGTATCTGAACTTCCTTGTTTGAAGAGCATGACAATCCGTGCTGTGCGTCAGCCGGCGAACAGTTCCTTGTAGCCGGTCGTCACCATCCAGTTCGCCCGGTCGATATGGCTGCGAAGAGCCTTGCGGGCGCGGACCGGTTCAAGGGCCGGGTCGATGCCTAGAATGAGATCGGCCATCTCCTCTTCGCTGGCATTGTCGGCGCAGGCATCCAGGATCCGCAGGTAGATCGTGAAATGCTGCCTATCGTAGGCCGTCAGGTTCTCCGACCAGGGGACTTCGTCGCACAGAGTTGAGTTTCGAGTCTCATCTGTTCCCATTGATCGATTCATGCCTGTTGCGAGCCTCGGCTGTTGAGCGCTGGATGCAACGCAGCATATCCCAAAATGGGATAATCCGAAACCGGGATTAGTCGCTGATCCGGTCTTTACCCGACCGGTTCGCCTACATGCCCAAATCTCTTCGCTCGCCCCGCCACCAGCGGTTTCTGGCCCAGCTGGTTTCCCTGCGCAAGGCCAAAGGCCTGACTCAGGCGCAGGTGGCCGAGAAGCTTGATCGTCCCCAATCCTTCGTGGCCAAGTACGAGGGTGGAGAGCGGCGTCTCGATGTCATCGAGTTTCTCGACTTAACTGCGGCGCTTGACGCTGATCCGTGCGAGATTCTGTCCAGCCTGCGGGCTAACGGGCGCCTGCGCGTCTAACGGCTCGCGCCGGTGCCGTGAACCGAGCGTGCTTTTCTTCGGCAAGCTGCCATTCCGCTGCGGGTGGGTCTTTACCAAGCCATGCCGATATAGGATGATAATCCTAGGTGGGGCGATTCCTCAACGGAGATCGCAATGGCTAGGACCAAACTTTCCAAGCAGCTTTCACAGGCTGAAATCGAGCGCTTTCTCGCGGAGGCGGAACGGCTGCACCAGAGCATCGTCCAGCCGCTTCTATCACCTACCAGCAACCATTACCGGGCTCTCCAACGCACCCATGAAGCGCTGTTGAAGACGGTGAAGGATATCACCGGTAAGGATGCGCCGTTCATTCAATGGTTCGGAACAGGACCGGTGAATTAGACCAGACTTATAGACTCCAGGCTGCAAACGTCGCATTCTCTCTTCGGGGAGAAGGGGCGTGGGCAACCATCGCTATCAAGACAATCGGTACAACCGTCGCAGGTATGGCGAGCGCCATCGTTCGAAGGACGTTCCGTTGTGGGCAAAGATCGTTGCTGGTGGAACAATCCTGGCTGGCTTTCTTGCCTTCGAAATCGGCCCTGCCGCTCTCGGCTGCAACATCAAAGCCAATATCAGCTACAACACGGGCGAGCGCATCTATCATGTTCCCGGACAGGAATATTACTGGGAGACGCGCATCAACCTGTTGAAAGGCGAGCGCTGGTTTTGTTCGGAGGAAGCCGCGCGCAAGGCTGGGTGGCGGAAGTCTCGGGTCTGAGCGTCCGTGGTAAATGCTTGCGAAAATGCTGCATCGCACATGTTTTCGGTGCAGCATTCATTTGAAGTATTTATCGCGATCCGTTCGAAAAATCTGTCCAGCCTGCCGTCCTGGCGGGCGCCCGCGCGCCTGACGACGCGCACCAGGTGCTCGTGAACCGAGCCCGCTTTTCTTCGGCAAGCTCAGGCGGTCTCGGCCATTCGGCTTCGCCCCTTGGCGTGGGCAGCCCTTCGGGCTGTGACGGCCGCCGCCCTTGCGGGCGGCGCGGTTTGTCTGTTGGCCTTTCCCGGTGGCGCGGGGTGGGCGGCACTCCCTTCTAGGCCCGCCGCGGCAGCCCGCAACCCTTCGCGTGCCGCTCAGGGTCCTCCTCTTCGTTCCGGTCCTTCGGATGCGGTCCGCCTACCACGGCGGGCCTTTCCGGTCGCGACTCGCCGCCCATCCCGCTTCCGGGGAAAGGCGCGGCGATTGGCGAGCGAAGGATGAGACGATGCATGCAAACAGCAAGCGTTGTGCCAGCACAGAGGCTGGCGCAGGCAAGGGCGGGCGCCCCGGCGCCAGCCTTTATCAGGAGATCACCGACCGCATCATTGCCGAGCTGGAGCGCGGCACCGTGCCATGGGTCAAGCCATGGGGCAGGGCAAAGGCAGGCCTTGGCCTGCCGAGGAATGCATCCTCTGGCCGCACCTATTCCGGCATCAATATCCTTATCCTGTGGGGCGCGGTGATCGAGCGCAGCTATCCCAGCCAGAACTGGCTCACCTTCCGGCAGGCGCTCGTCCTTGGCGGCAACGTCAGGAAGGGCGAGCGCGGCACGACCATCGTGCATGCCGACCGCTTTGTCCCCAAGGACGAGAAGGAGCGCGCACGCCACGAGGGCGATGAACCACAGGCCGTGCCTTTTTTGAAGCGCTTCACCGTCTTCAATGTCGCGCAGTGCGATAATCTTCCGGAAGACCTCTATGCCGCCGCCGAGCCGCTGCCTCAGTGCGAGATCGTGCCGCAGGCCGAGACGCTCATTCGCGCCAGCGGTGCGGATTTCAGGGTCGGCGGCGATCGCGCTTTCTACATGCCGGGCAGCGACCACATTCAGGTGCCGCCGCAGCCGGCGTTCCATCACCAGATCGACTATTACCGGACCTGCTTTCACGAGCTTGGCCACTGGACCGGCCACCCGACGCGGCTTGCTCGCGACCTCTCCGGCTCGTTCGGCTCCAAGGCTTACGCGCGTGAAGAATTGGTCGCCGAAATCACTGCCGCCTTCGTCTGCAGCAATCTCGGTATCGAGCCGACCGTGCGTCATGCCGATTACATCGGCTCATGGCTGAAGGTGCTGCGCGAGGACAATCGCGCCATCTTCCGTGCCGCCAGTCTTGCTTCCAAGCCCGCCGATTTCCTGCTTGGCCTTCAGGCCGATGCCGAAGGCGAGGCGCAGGAAGGGATTGCGGCATGACGATGCGCGATCCTCAATTGACCGCGAGCGAGCCGACGCCGCAAGGCGAGCAGATGCTCATTCCCGGTGTCCGGCCGATCACCACGCGAGATCGGCTCACCCTCCTGATGGACGCGCCGATGTGTCCGCGCGCGGCGCAAAAGCCGCTCGATATCGGCCTCTTCGATGAAGCCAGCAGAAATCAATTCGACCTGTTCTGACAAGGAGTCTTCTTTCCATGATCCTGATCACCGATCCACTGCGCGCACGACTGCTCGCCAATGGCGCCGCCGACGCCGACATCGACCATTTTCCCGTTGTGAAACTGTTTAATCCCACAGGTGCCGCCACGTGGCTTCTGAGCGAACTCGACGCCGATGGCGACACGCTGTTCGGCCTTTGCGATCTCGGCTTCGGCTTCCCCGAACTCGGCAGCGTCAGTCTGGCCGAGCTTGCATCCGTAAAAGGTCCGCTTGGCCTCGGCATCGAGCGCGACCTGCATTTCCAGGCGCGCTTTCCGCTCTCCGTCTATGCCGAAGCCGCCCGCATTTGCGGCCACATCACCGAGGCCGAGCGACTTCTGCGGCAGGCAGCAGACGCCCTTTCAAAGCCCCATTCCGAGCTTCCGCCCGACACGGCGGAACAGCAGCGCCGATAGGCGCAAAAACCGTCCCGCCGCGCCGGCCTTCGGCCTCTGCGGCGGGGACAACCTCAACCAAAGCGAAGGAGAGTAACCATGCAGCTTGCCCACATCCGTTTGGATCGGCCCAACATTTCCGCGCTCAACATGCGCCATGGAAAACGCGCGCCCGACATTTCCGACATCTTGCCATCCGTGCGTGCGCGCGGCGTGCTGGTGCCTCTCCTTGTGCGGCCGAACGGCCAGCCGGAAACCTTCGAGATCGTCGCCGGCAGGCGGCGCTATTTCGCCGCGAAATCGCTTGCCGGCGAGCGCGGCGAAGGCGATCCCTTGCCCTGCGCCATCATGGAGGACGGTGACGACGCCGATGCGCTGGAAGCCTCGCTGATCGAAAACCTCGCCCGCCTTGATCCGGACGAAGTATCGCAATGGGAGACGTTTTCGCGGCTCGTCAGGCAAGGCCGCACCGTTCCAGACATCGCTGCGACCTTCGGCATCACTGACCTGAAGGTCAAACGCATTCTGGCGCTTGGCGACCTCTTGCCCAAAATCCGCGAAGCCTATCGCCGCGAGGAGATCGACGCCGAGACGGTGCGCCATCTCACCATGGCGTCCAAGGCGCAGCAGAAGGACTGGCTGGCACTCTGTGCCGATCCCGATCAATACGCGCCGCGTGGCTTTCAATTGAAGCAATGGCTGTTCGGCGGCCAGTCGATTTCCACCAAGATGGCGCTGTTTGCCATCGACGAATATCCCGGCCTGATCACCTCGGACCTGTTCGGCGAGGACAGCTATTTCGCCGATGCCGACTTGTTCTGGCAAAAGCAGAACGAAGCGATTGCCGCCAGACGCGACACCTATCTCAACGGCGGCTGGAGCGAGGTGGTGCTGCTGGGACCGGGCCAGTATTTCCACCCATGGGACCACGAGAAGACCCCGAAGAAGAAGGGCGGCAAGGTCTTCATCGCGGTCACGTATCGCGGCGAGGTCGAGTGTCACGAGGGCTGGCTGTCACGCAAGGAAGCCCGCCGCGCCCGCGAGGGCGGTGAGCAAGAAGAAACAGCCGCCAAGCCGCCGCGCCCTGAAGTCACCGGCCCGATGCAGAACTATGTCGATCTGCATCGCCATGCCGCTGTGCGCGCGGCCATGCTCGACCATCCCGCCGTGGCGCTGCGCCTCGTGGTGGCGCACGCCATCACCGGTTCCGGCCTGTGGCAGGTGCGCCGTGAGCCACAGCGCGCAGTCAACGAAACGGTGACTGCCAGCCTTGCCGGCTGCAAGGCCGAAGCTGCATTCGGCAAAAAGCGGCGCGAGGTGTTGGCCCTGCTCGGATCACCGGATGAGGATGGTGGCGTGGTCGCCGGCAATAGCGACGCCTTTGCTATCGCCGGCGTCTTCTCGCGCCTCTTGGCGCTGTGCGACGACGATGTCATGCGCGTTCTCACCCTTGTCATGGCCGAGACGCTTGCAGCCGGCAGCGCCGTCATCGAGGCGCTCGGCGACCATCTGAACGTGGATATGGGCGCATGGTGGGAACCGGACGATGCGTTCTTCGACCTCTTGCGCGACAAGGAAATCGCCAATTCGATGCTCGCCGATGTCGGCGGCAAGCTGGTCGCGGATGGCAATGTCGCCGAGAAGGTCAAGACGCAAAAGAAGATCATCCGCGACTTCCTGGCGGGCGAGAATGGCCGCCAGAAGGTCGAGACCTGGCTGCCGCGCTGGATGAAATTCCCGGCCGAAAGCTACACCAGCCGCGGCGGCTTCCGCACCGCCGATCAGTGGGCACAAGTGCAGCCGCTGTTCGTGCGCGAATGAACCGATCAGCCTCAAGCGGCGGTTCTCTCGAGTGCCGCCGCTCAGATCGCGCGCGCCGCTCCGGGCCGCGCCGGCTGCCGATTGGTCGTCTTGTCGAGCCAGTGCCTTGCGCGAGAAATCCCGACGCCAACTCGCCCCCATTTCGGCAGCCCTGCACCGCGCCGGGTTGCTTGCCGAGGCGCTCCGCGCATGGCCAATTACCGATCCGGTTGGCGACAGAGCCCCCGCAGCCAGCGCCCTGTAATGCCGCCTGCTCGTTTGTGTCATCGGATCGCGCCACCTGTCTCCATGTGTCTCAGGAACCATTCCCCTGCGGCTGGCTTGACGACCTATGGGCGGATCCGGCCCGCCCGAAACCCTCGCCAGCAGCTTTTTTCCCCGCCGCCTGCGGCGGCTTCCTCGCGCCGCTTCGCTTCAAAAAAGCTGTCCGCTCGGGTCCTCCGCTATCGCTGCGGCCGTCCCGGTTCCGGCGGTCCGGACGCGCCCATCACGGTCCGCCATCGCAGGGGAATGGTCCCCGGCGAGCACCAAAAGGAGACTGAAAATGACCGCGATCGGATACGTCACCAAACAGGAAAACGGCGGCTACAAGGGCCAGCTCAAGACGCTCAGCGTCCGCGCCGACATCGACATCGTGCCCAATCAGGCAAAGAGCGCCGACACCCATCCCGACTTCCGGGTGCTGACGCAAGGGGTCGAAGTAGGGGCCGGCTGGATCCGCACCGGCGAGACCTCCGGCAAGGACTATGTGAGCCTGTCGATTGCCGCCCCGGAGTTCGGCCCGCGCAAGCTCTACGCCAATCTCGGCCGCGCCGCCGGCCAGGATGATGACGACACATACGCCATCATCTGGAACCCCGTCGACTGAACCGCCAGCCTCGAGCCCCGCGCCGCAACCGGCGCGGGGCTCTTCTCAAGAAGGGGCGGCGAAAACTCGCCCCCCACTCTTCGCCCGTCCCCAAAACGATCTCGCTCGCCGATCCTCGCCTTCGCTTGTCCGTAACGAAACGAGGACCATCATGGACGACGAAAACGAACGCGCGGCCCGCGCCAAGAAGGGCAGTCCGTTTCTCAACACCGCGCAGGCCGCCTTCTATATCGGGCTGTCCCAGCGCACGCTGGAGAAGATGCGGCTCAAGGGCGGTGGCCCGCAATTCCGTAAGCACGGCCGCTATGTCCGCTATCACATCGACGAGCTCGACGACTGGTCGAAGGGACGCGCGCAGGCGACCAGGCCCGAGGATGGCGGGCACGATTCCGGCTCGGCCGGTGAGGGAGGCCGCTCATGAGCCGGCGTCCCACTATCCGTCTGATCGGCAGCCATGTGCGGCGCATTCGGGCGCGCAAGACGATCGCCGTGGCCACAATAGGCCTCGGCCTGATCGGCTTCGCCGCTTTCGACAACCCATCGCCCTGGCTGGTGTGGAACGCCTCGGCCAGTGCGCCGGTCGGCCTCTATCGCGTCGCGTCCGGATCACCGGCTCGTGGCGATCTGGTGCTCGTGCGCCCGCCAAAACCGGTCGCCGATCTCGCCGCCGAACGCTTCTATCTGCCCAGCAATGTGCCGCTGGTCAAGCGCCTTGCCGCGCTGCCTGGCGAGCATGTCTGCGCCTTCGGCGACGCCATCATCATCGGCGGCGAGATTGTCGCGCGCCGGCTGGCAACCGACACGCAGCACCGTCCGCTGCCTTGGTGGAATGCCTGCCGCAAGCTCGCCGCCGACGAGTTTTTCCTGCTCGGCAACGATAGAAACCGCTCCTTCGACAGCCGCTATTTCGGGCCGGTGCCGGCCGAAAATATTGCCGGGAGGCTCGTGCCGCTATGGACCGAGTAACCCTCCTGATGCTGGGCATAGTCGCGATAGCGCCATGCGCCTGTTCCGCCGCGACCGACGCTCAGCCGGCCGCCATCTCCCGTGGTCCGCAGCTCCAACGATGGCAGCACTTGATAGCCGAAGCAAGCCGGCGTTTCAGCATTCCACAGCCCTGGATTTATGCCGTCATGGATGCCGAAAGCCGGGGGCAGACAATGCTGGACGGACGGCCGATCGCCTCACACGCCGGCGCTATTGGCCTCATGCAGGTGATGCCCGGCACCTACGAGGAGATGCGCGCAGAGCTTGGCCTGGGAGCCGATCCGCACGACCCTCGCGACAACATTCTGGCAGGTACTGCCTATCTGCGCGCCATGTATGACCGCTTCGGCTTTCCCGGCCTGTTTGCCGCCTATAACGCTGGGCCGGACCGCTACGAACAGCATTTGCAGCGTGGGCGACCGCTGCCCAGCGAGACGGTTTCGTATCTGGAAGAGCTCAAGGCGGCGGGGATCGCGGCCGCCGACATGGACGCGTTCACCGGCAAATCCCGTTCCGGAAAAGCGCCGGAAATCCCGTCCGGGCAGTCGCTGTTTTTCCTGCGAAACGGTGTTTCCGCGACCGATCCGAATGGCCAAATTGTGGTGCCGCTCGGATCGGAGCGAGCAAGGTCAGGCCGGCCGGATCGCAGGTGAGGGCAGGGGTACCGGGGTCGGGCGGGGCAGGGAGGCAGGGAGGCAGGTCCGCGGAAGGCAAGATAAAGGCATCGCCTCCTGGAGGCGGCGAAGTCTTTGTCTGCACATCGTTTTTCACGGAGGCTGCCTTCAGCGTCAGGAGAGCTGCTGCCGACAAACCTCTGATTTTGTTAAAGATTGCTAGGAGGCTCAATGCAGGATGAAGAGTTCAAGCCGAGCCTGGGCAAAATCGGATCGCGCGGCTCGAAGGCAGGCAAGCGTTTCGCCGGCCAGATCCGCGCCGCGATCAACCGAGCCGGCGGGGGCAGCGGTCGCCGTGGCCGCTTCATCGGAAGCCGGGCGGGGCGCGGCGGGGCTGCTGCCGCCGTTCTCAGAGCGCGCGACCCCCACGCGGCGTTTCGGCAGCGGCGCGCCGTCGTCAAGGCGCGTATCGTCAAGCTGGCCGGCAAGGGTGTTGACGGGGCACGTGCACACCTTCGCTACCTCCAGCGCGACGGCGTCACCCGCGAAGGCGAGCCTGGCGAGCTCTATAGCGCCGACAGCGCCCGCGTCGATGGTAAGGCCTTCATCGATCGTGCCGATGGCGACCGGCATCAGTTCCGCTTCATCGTCGCCCCTGAAGACGGCATCGAGTATGATGACCTGAAGCCGCTCACGCGGCGCCTCATGGCGCAGATGGAAGAAGATCTCGGCACCAGGCTCGACTGGGTGGCCGTCGATCATTTCAACACTGGTCATCCGCATACCCATATTATCGTCCGCGGCAAGGACGACCGCGGCGAAAATCTTGTCATCGCGCGAGACTACATCTCGTCTGGAATCCGTGAACGGGCGGCCGAGCTGGTCAGCCTCGACCTTGGCCCGAGAACGGACCGCGAGATCGAGCAACGCCTGCGCCAGGAAATGGAGCGGGAACGCTTCACCAGCATCGATCGGCAGCTGCTCCGCATGCGCGACCATGAGGGGCATGTCTCACCGGCCAGCCGAGACACGTTTCGCCAGACGCTGCACCAGGGCCGCCTGCGCAAGCTCGAGCGGATGGGTCTGGCTGAGGAAGTCGGCTCGGGCCGCTGGCGCCTTGATGGCGAGCTTGAAGCGACGCTGCGCCGCATCGGCGAGCGGGGCGACATCATCAAGACCATGCACCGCGAACTGACCGGCAAGGGGCTCGCCCGCAGTGCCGCCGACTATGTCGTCCATGATCGATCTGCAGAGCAGATGCAGCCTGTCGTCGGCCGCATCGTTGCGCGCGGCCTGGCCGACGAAATCACTGACCGCCATTACCTCGTCGTCGACGGCGTGGACGGCAAAAGCCATTATGTTGATATCGGCAAAGGCGAGGCCACCCAACCCACGCCAGAGGGCTGCATAGTGCGGGTCACGCCGAGGGACACCGGGCCAAGGCAAGTCGACCGCACAATTGCCGAGATCGCCACGGCCCATGACGGGCGCTACAGCATCGATATCCATCTCAAGCATGACCCGTCGGCCACCGAACGGTTTGCCGAAACGCACGTGCGGCGACTGGAGGCGATCCGCCGGGGGACCGGTCGTGTCGAGCGCGAGCCGGACGGCACCTGGATCGTCGCACCGGATCATCTCGACCGTGTGTCTGACTACGAGCGTCAGCGGGCCGGGGCCGAGCCTGTCACGGTTGACAAGCTCTCATCGACGCCGCTGGAACAACAAGTCAGCTTCGACGGCGCCACCTGGCTCGATCGAGAGCTGGTTTCCGACATACCGGAGGCCTTGCACAGCTCTGGTTTCGGCCGCGATGTCCGAGAGGCGCAAGGCCGCCGACGGCAGTGGCTGATTGCGCAAGGTCTTGCTCGGGAAGAGCAGGACCGGATCGTCTATCGCGCCAACATGCTTTCGATGCTGCGCCAACGCGAGTTGAACCGCGTGGCCGGCCAGTTGTCGAACGAACTCGGTCTGCCCTATTCTGAAGTCCAGAGTGGAGATCGAATAGAAGGCACGCTCCGCCGCTCCGTCGAGCTCGCCGGCGGAAAATACGCTGTCATCGAGAAATCGCGCGAGTTCACGCTGGTGCCATGGCGGCCGGTGCTTGAGCATCATATCGGCAAGGAGGTTTCCGGCGTCGTGCGTGCAGAGGGGATTTCATGGACCATCGGCCGGCAGAGAAGCGGACCAAGCATTTCGTGACATGGCTACACAACTTCTTTTGCCCGCGTTGAAACAGGTACTCAGTCCGGACGGAGTTCGCCTGCTAATTGCCCGCGGCATTGATCTCGCGAGGGATAAATGGCTGGTCGTGCAAGACTTATCGTTCGCTCTACAAAATGCGCCGCGATGATTCATCGTGTTCCATGATTCTGAGCCAAAACCCTCCTGCGCCACCACCGCACTCTTCCCGGTGCCACGGAAGCCGCGCCGACGCGGCGGTGCCGGCCTGGTTGCACAGGGCTGCCCCCGACCCAAACAGTTGCGGCGCATTGAGGACATTGCAATCACTGACGGTGCAGCCATCGGCGCGCTCGATGAGATGGTCCGCCAGCTAGAGAGGTGGGCTGGCGCCTGGTGACAGCGCCTAGGGCTTTCGGCGGCCGTGGTACGGCGAAGCAGGCTCGCGGCGTCGAGGATGAAGCCGCACTTCGCGATGTTCTTCTGCTCACACGACCGGGAGACAAGGTCAACCCCGCGGGCCGGATGCTGTTGACCGGGCGTGAACTGGCAGCCCATCCCGCTGAGGATCTTCTAACGGGAGAAACCTCGCTGCGGCGGGGAAGATTTCGATCGTCGCCCGCGACGACGAGGCGGTCAGCGACCTGACCAGACGAGCTCGGCAGCTTTCCGCTGCGGCATGGTGACCGGCGCGATCATGGCCGCCGAATGAGATCGCTTCGAACGCACCGTCGGATGCTGGCTCGCCGACGCTTTACTGGCGGAGCGCCTGGGAGGGACAATGCGGTGCCGCTACTGGGCACCGAGGCAGCTTTGGGCATGAGACCCGATCAATCGCGCCGGGCCGCGACGGTCATTGCGGCATCTGGAGTCGAGGCCGGGTCAGACCGGGGGAAAAACTGCTCGTCGCGTAGGAGCCCCGCGTTGCGCGCCGTCGATCTTTCCGCCCAACTCGGCGCCGCGCGGACCGGGGCTTGCCATTGCCCCGAAACTGAGGCCAAGGCGACGGACCCGCCCTGCGTATACCGACGCCCGCCGCGCCGCCGTCGGCGGAAACGAGCGGGCCGTGGACCTCACACAATCTGAGGTGCTGGTGACGATGTGCATCGCCTACTTCCATCCGCACTCCTACCCACGAGCTCACCCGTGCGCCCGCGGTGCTGCGAACCCGCCGACGAATATTTGGCAGAAGCCGGAGCTCAGCCCCGACGAGTTTTTTGGCCTTGACCGGCCGGAAGGTGCGACCCGAGCGTCGGGACAAAAAGCCGGGAAGGGGAGGGCACCAGCCCGGTTGAAGCCAAGGGCATGATGATGTGAGGACGATCTGCTGGCAAGAATTTGCGGAGATCGATGCTGTCCTGGCGCGCTCGTCGAAGAGCTGAGCGGCGCCGACGTGGCTGCTCGAAGGGAGAACACTTCACTGCGTGACCGGCCGGACCTGATTGCGATCTCGATTGGAATAAAGAAGACGACGGGCCGAATGGCAGGATTGATCGCCAAGATGCGCGATTTGCCGGCTGTCCTGCGCGCGTGCGGGAGTCGCCACCATGAGCTTTACGACAAAATTGCCGGCACAGGCCGATTTTGTTGCTCGAATGCTATCAGGAGGCGATCGCACGCCCCGCAAGATCGGCCAGTGCGGATGCTTGGCCAAGCTGCTCGGCGCGTCGTGAGATGTTGCCCGTCGGATGGGTGATGCTTTAGATCAGGCGGATCTCCACCCAGTCGCCGCGCAGGTCGAACCCAGCGATTTTGTGGCACGCGCTCGAAAGGTGCTGCACCGCGGGAATTGCCGCCTCATCCATGCACTGCAAGAGTCGCGAAAGGGCGGTGACCTCCGAAGCAAAGTCCTATCCGTGGGCGGTCACGTGCCCTGATGCGCATGTATCCATCGTGCGCATGCATTCCATAAACACAATCGATTTTACCGACCAAAGAGAATAGCGGATACGGTCCGTTTCTTGAGGAAGGCTTATGGACCGACCGGCGCCGCTTGACCATTCGAAACCAATCGAAGTTGGCCGGCGCGAGCCCTGACTTCCGGTTGATCTACATTCCAGGCGGCGGCACTGCCGCTATTGAGGCGATGAGGACGAAGTTCAATGGAAATATTGCGGCCTTCTAGCCCAGAACAGGCCTGTTCCGCTTATGTCGTGCTGCGGCCCTCCATCCTCTCCATTACCGGCTGGATTGGGGTGCGACAATCCAGAATGGGATCCGAAGATGCCGTGCGTGAACCACTCTAGAAGCAAAGTGGGAGCAGTAACGGCAGGATATCGGCTGGAGGTCTGATGCTTAATCACAAAACAGTCGGTTCGAAGGGGCGAGACTCGCGCCCAGAAGGGGCAAAGGCCCGAGACCTAAGCGTCGATTTCGCCAATACTTTGGCATCTATTGCAATATGTTGTCTATCGAGGCACTGACGACTTTTGGCTGTCGCCATATTTTAAGTCGATCTACATGTTTCACATGCCCCTCTTTATGGCGATAAGTGGATATCTTTCTTCGGGAGCGATTCTGCGCAAATCGTTCCGTCAAGGCGTCAGTGATCGAGCAATGCAACTAGTATTGCCCATGCTTTTTTGGTGTGCGTTGATTTGGATATCGAAGGCCGCCGTAATGTCTTCGGCGAACAGTTTAACCAGTGGAATGTTGGATTTTTTTAGGGAGTTCATTGGCACATACTGGTTCATCTGGGCAGCTTTCGCGTCCTTCGTCCTTATTAAGTTGCTCACGACTTTCAATGGCTCGTCGGTGTGGATCATAGGCGCTTCTGCAATTGCGATCGCGTTCGCGACGTCCCGTGGTCAATAATCCCGTTGGTACGATACACATACCCATTCTTTTGTTTGGGGTTCTTGTTTGCGCAGCCGATTGGATGGCAGGCAGCTAGCATCAGGCGCTACAAGGATATTTTTGTGGTGTTACTTTCTATGGCTGCGTTCATGTGTTTTCTTGCTTGGGGAAAGGAGACGTACGTCTACACTCGTTTTGATCTATGATGCACAGTCGGCCAAACAAGTGTTGCTGATGTTCGCGGGCTCGGTAGCAACTTCTGCAGTGGCGATGCAGCTTATATTTCTATGCTGGAGAATTGGCTATTCAACTCGCGCAGCTCGCTTTGTCGCGGTGGAGCTTGGTCAGAGCACACTGCTGCTTTACCTGCTTCAGGGTGCCGTGTTTCGCTTCATGGAGCTAATACCGTTCGGAGAGCTTTGGGATCTCACGAGCAGAATCGAGTTCGCCACTTTGCTTGGTGCGGCGATTGCTGTCACAGCGATGACAATTCGCAGGATTGTGCGCCACCTTGGATATGTGTCGCGGAGCTATGCTTAATTTATGATGTGACTGCCGACAGTTGGCATTGAAGTCATTGGCGAGCCACGCCGGCGTGGCATTCCCCTCACGGATCACTTGATCCGCCGCCCGAAGTAAGGCGTGCCTGTAGGCCGGGATCGGTCCCGAATGCTCGTAGGACGGCAATTCGCTCGGGAGCCCGATCAGATTTGAAGCTCCGCGACCGTCTGGCGCCGAGCGCAGCCCAATAGAAGCGCTTCTGACCAATCGTCGCGTTCATCTCCAGGAAGCCCGCCTAGCAGGTTGTGACCACTGCTGTGGCAATGCAGCAGTCCTGGATGGCTGCATCAAATAAGTCCAAGATGCCCCGGGTGCGCTTCCACCGCACCACCGGGACGTTCGCTGCAGCTAAACGCAGAAAATCCAGGCGCGCGCTGACGCATCGTGAAAAATTCATGGATTATGTCAGCTGGTAAAATGACCCGATCCAATTTCAGTCGATCAATCAGCGCCCTTCGTCGGGGCTGTCGGTCCGCATCGCGCCTGACGGCGGCGCTATGCTGGTGCTCCTACGGCCGCCCTGTTGAACCGCTTTCTCCAGCACCGAACTGAATTGGTCCCGCTGGCGGACATTTCGATGCTTCCGCCTTGTAGGGCTTCTTTGTTGCGGCCGCCTCTGCGGCACGGCTGCGCCGACGTGAACGTGCTTGGCGGCACGTTTTGTCAGGGAGGGGAAAGAGGCGCGCGGCCCTCTCCCTGCAAGCCGCCGCTGGCGGATTCCTCCGTCTGCCCGCTTCGCTCCGTGCAGACCGGGGAGACCCCTCCGCCCCCCTTGCTCCCCGCTGCTCGCCGCGATGCAGGGGGACAGGCGACCTGAACCCGTGCCCAAGCCGATCTGATGGCGGAGGCGGTGGGGCTGGACATGGGCCCGTGGTGGACATACGTGCCACACAAATCCTCATGCTCGCCTAACCGGCCGCAAGGTATGGCAATCCGGGCTGACCCGACGAAAGAAGGAGTAGGTCTCGGCCATTCCCGTGTCCGAGCCCAGAAAAGTTACTGGTTTCCTTACGGGCGCGATACAAAGGGCACAGGCTGGACTTGGCTGCCGGGGGCGGGGCTTGTCGACCGCTCGATCGAAAGTGAGAGACGAGGAGGAGAATCACCGACCTGCAGAGCGGCAAGGCGCTCGCCTACCTCCCTGTCAGTCACCGTTAGCCGATGGTTTAGACGAAGATAGTCCGTCCATGTCGGCGTGCGGAATGTCTCGGTCCAAAGAGTCGAGTTCTGAAGATCGCGCTGGAGGGTCCAGTCCCGCGCACCGGCACGGCTCTGAACGCGCCGCCTTTCGCGCATGCAGCTCAGAAATTCCTCGATATTCTCCTCGGGTATCGAGTACTCCACCTTGATCACGATCGGGCCGCTCCTGGGCTTCAAATCGAGGGCCAGTTCTGGTGGCCTGAAGTCGAAGGCCCCTTGATCCGATTCCTCCCATAGCCGTACCGGCAATAGCTTTCCCACGGCTGCAACCAGCAACAGCGCCGCTGCAGCACCTTCCAAAGCCCACGTCAGGGAATAGTACTGCGCGACAGCACCCCAGATCCAGCTGCCCGCTGCCATGCCGCCGTAGGTCAGGGCGTAATAGATCGACAGGGTGCGACCAACGACCCACCTTGGGCTTGCCAACTGCACACACACGTCGGTTCCGGTCCAGGTGACAACCCAGCCTGCGCCAGCGATTGCAAGCGCGATCGCTGCTACAGCCACCGATGATGTGAGAGCCAGTAAAAGGCAACACGTTGCGCAAGCAACGGATGCGAGCGTGATCAATCGATTTTGGGACGTGATGCGTCGCAAGTAACTATTGCCAATGCCCGCGATGAAGGCGCCTGTGCCGAAGCCGGCTAACAGGACGCCGTAAACAATTGGCCCCCCCGCCAGTTGGTCGCGAACCACGAGGGGGAGCAGAGCAAGGATCGAGATGCTTGACAGCCCGAACAGGGTTGCGCGCACGATCGCCACTCTGATCTCCGAGGAGATTGCCGTGAAGCGCATGCCATCATGAATGGCCGTCGTCATCCGCTCGCGCGGAAGAGGCGAAGAGCGAACTTGCCACTTGGAGCGCAGCACAGCGCTCAACGGGACCAGGTCGGTCAGCGCAGCGAAGGCGAAAGCCGTAAGGGGGCCCAGCAAAGCCAAAATTACACCGCCCAGCGCCGGTCCTATACTCCGAACCACGTTGTACCCCACCGACATCAGCGTCACTGCAGCGGGTATGTCGCGCTTTTCCAGGATGTCGCCGACCGAGGCGTGCCAGGCTGGATCATTCAAGGCAAAGCCGCATCCCGCCAAGAAACTCAGTCCCAAGATCAGCCATGGACTGACAAAGCCCAGTCCAACAGAGAGAGCCAGCGCCGTGGATGCCAGTGCGATCAGGCAATGTCCGGCAAGCATCACGCCGCGGCGGCTGAAGCTGTCTGCAATCGCTCCAGCAAGGATCGACAAGAAGAAGGCGGGCAGTGTCGATGCAGCCTGCACGAGCGCAACCATCAGATCGGAGGCTGAAATCGTTGCCATAAGCCAGCTTATAGCCACGCTCTGCACCAGCCAGCCAAGGCTGGATATCTGCGTGGCTGTCCAGATCGAACGAAAGACCGGATTCTGAAGAGGGATCAGTGTGTTTGCCGCAAAGGGCGGGGAATCTTGACGCCGCATGACTTCTCACCTCCACCACGTAGTTCTTTCGCTCACTCACTTGCTGACAGCGGTGCGCTTACGCACAGCTGCGTCACAACCAAGTTCCGATATCGCGCTCGCAACAAAGTAGATGTCGCATCCACGGTGCTGATGCGCGATGAGTGTGCCAGTTGGGCGTCAGCTGGTCTGGGTCGCGCAGCCCGATGGGGTGCGGTCTGCCCTGCGACTCTTGGCCTTGGACGGTGCTACCGCCCCGATGGCCGGGTTGTCAAACTGCCACGGTGCCAGCAGCGAATCCTCTGCCGATCGTCGGCCGCAGGATCGCGGTGGTGGCGGACGAGTATTCTGATCCGGAGAAAGGCAGCGGCGCGGTCAAGATCACGCCGGCGCACGACTTCAACGAATTTGAGGTCGGCAGGCGCCATAAGTTGCCGGCGATCAATATTCTCACCGTAGAGGCGGCGGTCACCCTCACGGACAATGACGACTTTCTCGCCGGGCTGGAGGTGACGCCGTAGCGCCACGCGGTCCGGGACGAGCTCGACGGTCTGACGCTTACATCTCGCCGAACTGGTATCCAAGCAAGCATGAATTCCATAACCAGGTGCCGACGTGGAACTATCTCGTCGTCCACGCCCACGGACGCATCACTGTCCGGGATGATGAGCGCTATGTGCGCCGTAACGTGGCGAAGCTCACTCACATGCATGAAGCCTCGCAGCCTGCCCCGTGGAAGATGGGCGACGCGCCGAAGGACTTCATTGACACGATGGTGAAGGCGATCGTCGCCCTGGAAATCGAGATCACCAGCCTGGTTGGTAAATCAAAACTCAGCCAGAACAAAGAGGTGCGCGACATTCAGAACGCTGGTGAAATGCTGAATGCCCGAGGCGTCAATGGGATGGGAGAAGCGATGCTCGCGGTTGCGGTGGCCAAATCCCAATAGCAACTATCTTGTCCCGACAAGCCGCTGGTGCTGGATTTCCAACGGGTGACCTTGAGAGACAAATGCTTCGGCTCGCCGGAAACGCGACCAGCATCTGACCACCCGCTATGCGGCAGATGGACAAGAACTCAGGCCGCCATCGCCAGCCACATCCGCAATGCCGCCGGATCGATGGAAGCTGCTTACCCCGCCAGCCTCTCCGGTCATGCCGCCTGCGTCGTTAATACCTTGAACAGCAGCCTGGCGGTTAAACCGCCTTGCGTGTTCGGTATGGCGGCACAGCGGTTTGGAGATCGGAGCCGACTGGCAGCGAATGCCAGCCCCACGGTAGCGATGCCTCGCAGCCAGGTTGGATGACCAAGCAGCGGCATGTGCGGCAGGCTTGCACCCGCTTCAGATGCGAGACGGGTCAAGACAATCATCCTGCACAACGCCACGCGGCGGTGAGCCGGTTTCGAAAAGGGCCGGCCCCGGCCGTTCATACAAGTGGAGTTGGGGGCGCGGGGCCGGATCAAGCCTATCGCGTTGGACCCGCCGGGACCGCGCGTACATCATCCCGGCAACGCCAGGCGCTCGCCTGGCGTCATGCGGGCTTCGGCTTGGCGCGCCGAATGTCTGGACCGGCATCGCGGAGCAATGGCGCACCAGTCTCCGACATGGTGCGTAGTCGCCATGCTGCCCCTGGCCAGATCGTAGATGACATCGGCTTGTTCGCCATGGCGAGCCGAAGCACGTTGACGGCCGTGCCGGGTGACGCGCCGTCCCAGACTATCATCCCAAAATCGGCGCGCGCCATCTCCCGGTCTTTGGCGCGCGTGGATCCAGTATCCTCTAGCGCCTTCAGGAGACGGGACCCGGTAGGCAGCCCAGTCGCCCAGATCATTGCGGGGTTCCTTGGCCGCATGGAAGACCCCGACATGTTTGTAGCCGTAGCCCGCGAGCAGGCCCTGCGCCTCGGCATCGGCTCCAGACGCGTCGCCAATCAGCACGCCGTGCACGGCAACAACGATTGGGCGGATCCGAGCGACGGCAGGTTCCGGCAGCTCAAATATCTCGCGTGAACCACCTATGAATATCATCGACATCATGACTTTCCCTTCTCTCCAGGGCTCCCTCGCTCTGACCGCCGTCTCCCTCTGGCCCTGCGTGAGGGGTCACCCGAACGCCGAGACGGCGAAGCCGGCTCGGGGAGCGGCGGGACGCCGCAACTAGAGCCCGGTCGGCGGCAGGCCCGCGCGCAGACCTGCCGCTCCGGAGGCGCTACGCGCGCGGAGCTAGCGGCCTTTGTCGGCCAGCCAGAGGCTCACGTCCTGGATCGAGCGCATGAGCACCGACGGATTGTCCCGCGCGGGAATGAAGCCCCAGCTCCGCCAGTAGCGCTCGGCCTCGGCGTCGATCGCCCGCACCACCACCGCGCGGCCGCCGACGATGTCGGCGCCGGCGACGCAGCGATACAGCGCGTCCTTGACCAAGCCGCTACCGACGCCTTGTCCGGCATAGCGGTGGTCGACGGCGAGTTGTCCGATCAGCAGGCAGGGGATCGGATCGGGCGGGCGTCCGGTGCGGATGGCGCGCGGTGCGCTATTTGGCTGGATCACGCCCGGCGCGAGGCCGTAATACCCGACGACTGTTCCCTCGTCGTGAACGACCAGGACGCGGGTAAACCCGCGGGCCTGGTTCGTTCGCGCGAAGCCGGCCAGCCAAGCATTGAGCGCCGGCTTGCCGCAATCGAAGCTGTCGAGGCGGTGTGCGTGGTCGAGGAGTTCGATGCCTGAAAACGCCACCTAGCGGTCCCAGGGCGGGGACCGACGCAGCCGCTCGGCCGCCTTCGCCGGGGGCGCAGCGGCCGGGGCTGAGATCGCCTGCATGAAGGCGTCATAGGCTTCCGGGGACACGCGGATGACGGTTTCGTTGAGGATGGCCGCCTGCGCCTCGTGCAGCGCGGCGCGCCGCATGAACTCCGTGCGCGACAGGCCGAGCAGCTCCGCGCCGCGGTCGATGATGGTGAGATCATCGTCGCGAAACCGCATCGAGACGGGTGCTTCCTTCCTGGTGGGTGTGGTGGCCATGGCGCGCTCCTGTGCTGCGGACGTATATACGTTAGTGTAACGCGGAACGCAATACTGCGTTCCCTGGCGACGTCTCGTGGCGGATGGTCTCAGGATTTCTCGCCGCATCGGTTCTTCTCGGCTTCTCGCCCCAGTCGCCATTGCCGCAACCCAGAGCAAGGTGGCTTTGGTCAGCTCCGGCGGATCAATTACGGCTTAGAAAGCGCATTTGTTTTTGGCGGCCGGATGAGCGGGTCCAGAAGCGAAGTCGCTGCCATGACTGTCGCCGGACGAGCCCCGGCTATCCCGAACCTGATGAACATCTGACGCGATGGCGACTTTCGGGCCGTCACGCCACAAAGGAGGAACGGCTATGAAGGCTGGGCGGCGGCACTTTCATTCTCAGGCGCCGCTCTATGCCACCTGTCGGCCAATGTGACATCGCCACTGCGGTCCTTCGAACAAGTCGATTCGATTCTGAATTTCGGCCTTTGGATGATTGTAGCGATTGAATCAGCGACAAGGGCTGGGCAATCGCGGTTGTGGTGACCGCGAGCCACTAAGCTTGTGCCGTACCCTTACAATGATTCATCAAGGCGTTTACCTCGGCAATCACGAGATCCGGCGTGATGTCGAACTTGCATCGGACTTTGACCGGACAATGCCGCACTTGGTCCAGACCACATCCGCGACATTCAATAACACTCATAAGCATGCTGACCAAGGGACCTCGAAACCCCCAAATCTCCGGTAGATGTGACGCCGTGAAAATGCCGATAGTAGGGCGGCCAAGCTGGGCAGCGACATGGCCGGTGCCTGAATTGTTCGAAACGACGAGGGCTGCCGAATTCACGAGACAATTGAATTCCAATTCTGACAAGTCGACAGCCGTCCGAATGTTCGCGGCCCCACGTTCCCTAGCTATCTTCGCAACCTCCTCAAGCGCTTCCAGGCATTCGCCACGGCCAACGAGGACCACCTCACCACGGGTCGAAAGAGCAGCGACAACTTTGCCAAAACTTTCAATCGGCCAATCTCGCAGGCTGGAATTGGAGAACGGAGCCACGACAATCGGGGCATTGCCTGTAGTCGAATTCTGTGGGTGACCCGCTCCGCTTTCGAAATAGGCAGCTGCCTTTGCGACCAGAAAGAGGAGGATTTCTGACACATGCTGGAGACGCACCTGCTTACGGTCAATGAACCAATCAAGCCATCTACGGGGGATTTTGTTAGCAAGCCCTATTTTTTGGACCAGCTTGTAGAAAATGGTTCTGCGCAGTTTCAGATTGAATGGCGCTATCGCAATATCGATCTGATGCATGCTGTACGGATCAACTATCGCCGCACGGTGCCTGGCGGGAACTTCAAGCAAGATCGGCCTTGTTTCTTCCGGAACACGCATATCAATGGCAAGATCAAACTCGCCGGTCAGCAGCGGCCTTATGTCCGCGGCTTCTTTGCGCGTTTTGACTTTTGGGTTGCGAGGAAAAAAGTCAAAAGCAACGTGATCGTCGGCGAGGTCGAACTGTTTTGCAGTAGCGATGTTCCAGCTTCCCACCACCAGCGTAATGTGGGCATGCGCAAAACGCTGACGAAGGTCCTTTAGAGGCCCTAGAGACATCCAAAAGTCGCCGACATGATCAAGCTTGAGGACCAAAATTCTCATCCTTGCGCTTGACTGTTCCGGCTCTTCCCAGCTGCGGTATATAATTTGATTGCCGTCGTGCTTTGTAAAATATGCCATTGCCATTCCGAAGATTATACGGTCAACACTGATAGCCCGGTGACGCGTGTGTAGGTTGGAGTGCTCCCCACTTTGTCCGCGTCTCCGCAAGAATTCTGCCATCAGATCCAAGCCGCGCTCCAGCAGGAGCTGTTGGGCGAAGTCTGCATCTCTAGCGATGGTAGCGCGCCAAGAAAGCCAGCTATGTCCCGACCCGCAATGTGAGGGGCTTCGTCACGGTCTCGCATGCAGTGAGTTCGGCAACGCCGAGTAGACGGTGATCGCCAAGCCGCCGTCCCCAGATCTCGGAGCATAACGGCAGTGGCCTCGCTCTTTGGTCGATGCTGATCCTGAATGCGACCGTCGCCGCCGGCGACGACACCGCCGGCCGCATTGACCGTCTCGGGCACGCCCTGTCGCTGTGGTCCCGCATCACGGTCGCTAGCAAGGACCCGCCGCAGCCGCTTTTTTCTGCGCGTCCGGTCGTCCAAGGTGAAGTGGACGAATCAACCCTGTGATGAAGTCGACTGCCTGCCAGCGGTGAGGTGGCAGGCGGCATCGATGAACACCATTATTCGCCGAGCTTGGATAGCGGCACCTCTATCACGCTGAGAGCCTGTTATGCTGGTCCAGCGTTTGATCGCAGTCTTGATCCATGCGAGCAGCTTGTGAGGGATGCAATCGAACGAGGCGCTGCTCCCACAGCCGTCGCAGGCCCTCCATCAGAGCTTCACGCTTAGCCTGATCCGGCGCAATTGTACTGAGGAGATCTCCCAACACGGCTTCGCCCTCAATCCGCATCAGCAGATTAAACAAGTCGTGTGAAATTCGTAGACTGTCACTGCTGAAGTGGGTCGTGCTGATCTCGCAGTGAGTCTCCCGACGATCTGGCGCTTTGTAAGCGCGGGTTTGATGGAGGGACACATAGGGCGGCAACGAAACCGCAAGCGCAGTCCAATCCTGCAGCGTTGCAGCCCGCTTTTTTACCAGGAAGGGCCCGACCACAAGTCCATCCAGCTCTGTCGTCAGAAAGGTGGCAATCGCGTCTGCAACCGAATCCACGATCGGTTCGGCATTGTTGTTAAAGGACGTATTGAGCAGAATTGGAGTGCCTGTGCGCTTCTTGAACGCATTGATGACCTCCCAGTACGCGGGATTGGCGTCGCGCGATACTGTTTGCAGGCGAGCGGTACCGTCGACGTGCGTGATGGCACCGAGCAAGGCGCGCTTTGAGTCACGCACGCGAACGACGAAATTCATGAATGGAAATTCGTGCCTACCGTCCGGGAGGTCGAAAAATTCGCTCGCATCCTCCTCCAGCACAGATGGCGCGAAGGGCCGATAGCCTTCGCGCTTCTTGACCATCGCATTGATCCGGTCCTTGTTTGCGGCGGGCCGAGGGTCGGCAAGAATGCTGCGGTTGCCCAGCGCACGTGGCCCAAACTCCGAACGACCCTGCACCCAGCCGATCACGGCGCCGTTGGCGATCCAGTCGGCTGCACTGCTTGCCACGTCATCAGAGCGTTCAACCTCGAGATGTCCGGCCCATGCATTCAGTTCCTGTTGCACGGCGCGCTCGCTCCCGAGATCAGGACCCCAATAGACCCCCTGCAGTCGCTCACACGGCGCGGGGCGGCCCATCTCGTTAGAGACTATCAGCGCAGCTCCCAATGCGCAGCCAGCGTCGTGAGACGCGGGTTGCACGAAAATGTCTTCGAAAAGCCCTGAATACAGCAGCTTACCGTTCATCGTGCAGTTGTGGGCCACCCCCCCCGCCAGGCACAACCGCTTCATGCCGGTGGCCTCACGGTGATGCCGGAGAATGTGGAACACGATCCGCTCAAGCGCTTCCTGCAGTGACGCACTCACATCTCGATGCTGCTGGGTGAAGGGCATTCCCTTTCGCCTGACCTCGATATTGCGGAGCAACGCCGGACCGATGCGGTCGAGGTGAACACGGTAGCCACCGCCGTTGGCGGAGAGCTCGTAGAACTGCTCGAAGAGCTCGCGATAGGGAGCGGGGTCGCCGTAGGGCGCGAGTCCCATTACCTTATACTCGTCGAACAAGCCGTAGCCGAGATAGCGGATCGTCTCGAGATAAAACAGCCCAAGAGAATTGTTCTCGGGGAAAGCCTCGAGTTGCGTAATTTCTGTGCCAGACCCTACCGCCAAGAGGCCCGATAGGAAATCACCAGAGCCATCAATCGCTAGAATGAGACTTTGTTCGAAGCCCGACATTGCAAAGGCGCTCACGGCGTGCGCCTGATGATGACCTACGAATGAAATACGCGAACTGTCCAACTTAGTGCCGAACTCACGCGTTAACAGATCCTGCACCAACGTTTTAGCATCCAACGGAATGGAGAGAATGTCCGGGTGGGATGCGGACATACCTTCAAGCATGGCGTTGGCATAGGGCTCGCTGGCGTAGAGCGCGACGCGATCAATGTCGTTGAGCTGAACCCCCGCCGCTGACAGACAGTATTGAATCGAACGAATTGGGAGCTTGTTGGAGTGTTTCATCCGATTGAGGCGTTCCTCTTCGACGGCTGCTATCACCCGTCCGTCTCGGACGAGCACCGCGGCGCCATCGTGCATAAAGGCGTTCCGAAGCTCGAATCGGTTTTCATGGACTTGGTCAAGTCCGCCGCTAATTCCTAGACACAGCATTTCTTTCTCCACATAGTGACGGGCAAGCCAAATTGGCCTGCCTCAGACCGTTTCCAACTAAATAGGCCGCGTTGTCGCTTGCAGCTGCAACCGCCTGTCAGGCATCACCGGCATCAAAGAACGCCTCATAAGGGTCCGCCTGAATCAACATGAGATGCTTCGATCGTGGCGCCTGCCATTCCATGACGCCGAGAGCTTGGCTGGATCATCGAATCTTGAGCGGCTGCTGACTTGCATGCCGGCGATGCCGTTTTCATCTGCAGCACGAACTTGTGACGCGGGCTGCCTATATCCTTGCGAAGGGGCGGCTGTTGACGAATAATGCCGCGCCGTGAACTGGCCCGATTTCATTCCCCGAAAGACCGTCGCACAGGCGACTGACATGTGCTGCACTGTCCGCCTGCTTCCCGGTCGCACATCCGATAACGCCTTCGCTTGTGCAGGAGGCCGCATCGCGTCATTCGTCGGCCAAACATGGCACCGACTGGAAGCCCGGCAATACCGCGTAGATGTAAAGTGCGCTGATGTTGTATGGTAGCGCTGCCGGCCGGGTCTCCAATCCTCTGCCCAAACGAGCGGACTGCCTGCGGCAAAAAGCCCGCCACAAGCAGAATCGCGCTGGGCAGCTGGCTCGCCTGCAAGACTTCGCAGCTCAGGAACATTGGGGACGACTAGCGTCGAACCGCCGACATGATCGGCCAGTTGCAACTCACTTCTCGGCACGACCTCCACTGCACGTCAGGGCGCATGGAAGATTTTCTCCTTTGGATGGGTGACCGGTGCGGACGTGCTTTTGTCCATGCAAGATTTCCGAAGAGTTATGAAATCGTTTGTTTCGATCAAAGTCATCCACGCTATGAATAGCTGCCGGACATGCGCTTCAAAGGGGCTTAGGCTTCCCGGATGGCTACTCCGATTCGAAGCGCGTGGCATTCCATGCGCTCTATGACAACATTTTTCAGCAAAGGGTATGAGAGCAAACCCACACTTCTTTTTCAGAAGTCGCTTCGAAGCAGCCGAGGCCTTGATGGGCTTCTTCACCAAGTTCGGCGATGGTGCCGCAGACATTCTTCCTCTTTCCGGGCTGAACAAGCGCAGAGTTCGCGCCTTGGCAGTGTATCTGGGCGCTCCGTCTGATCTTGTTGAAAAGATCCCGACCGCCGACCTGGAGAACCTCGTCCCGGTCTCACATACGATGAGATTGACGACTTCCTCGAAGGCCAAGAGATCAACGAAGCGGCGCACAGGCGTATACTTCATGCGCATTCCAGCACAGCCCATAAGCGAGCGCTTCCCGTCACAACGATTGCCATGACGGGTTCGATATTTAGGCATCGGCAATAGCGTCTCAACATACACGATCGATGGGCTTGCCGCAGTTAGACAGCTAGCGGCCTGAATTACCGCTGGAGCGAAGCGCTGCTCTTTCAGCCCGCATGCGGTCATGAGGTTGACAGTGTCGGCACGTATCGCCGAGGCCGGCACGCGAACTCATTCTCCCTGAATGCCTGCTCTATCGATCTTCCGCAGCGTACCCACTTGACCGGTCGCTTCGACATTCCAGGCACCTGGATTCTAGCCGATCCTTGCCGCTCTCGTTCGGCCGGTCGCAATGCTGGACGTGCGGCCGTTACGCGATGCAGAGCTGGTTGTCAGATGCGTGATGCGAAACGTGAGATGCAGCTCCAGTTTTGGCGATGGCGGGCTCGCCGCATTGTTGATATCATCCGCACAGAACAGGCGCGCAAATGACATCGGATTCAGAGAAGGCTGAGGCGGTCGAGCAGTTACTTGATACACCTGACCTTGCAACCGCACTGGAAAGCGAACAGTTCAAGAAATTCCTCGACCAGGTGCCGATCGCCATAGCCGTTTCGGACCTTGCCGCTGAAGAGCGCGTGGTCTACGCCAATCCGGAATTCGAGAAACTCTCAGGCCTGATGGCCGCCAGGCTCACCCGAGAAAACTGGGCGGCCCTTTTAGGCACGGGCCTCCATCAGCAAAAGGACAGGCCGCTAGCCGAGGCGGTGGTCGAGGGAACCGATTTGGTCGGCACCTTCAGGCTGGAGCGCGGCGAGGACAAACCCGCGATCGTCGACGTTTATTCCAACGAGATAGAGGACGATAACGGCAAGGTTTGCTTCCGGCTGGTGGCGCTGGTCGACGTATCGGCTCACGGCGAGGCGGGAGATCAGCGCTCGGTGGAGGAGCGTGTCAGCGAGAAAGACACGCTGCTGCGCGAACTGCAGCACCGGGTGAAGAACAACCTGCAGATGATCACCGCGCTGATCCGGCTGGAAAGCCGCAACGCGACCGAGGCCGACCGGAGACGGTTTGAGCGGCTTGCCGGTCGCGTCGACGCTCTGGCGATCCTCTACCAGACGCTAACGGCCGACGAGCCGAAGGAGGAGGTCGATCTTGGCGTCTATCTCAGCCAGATCGCGTCCGCGGTGATGAGCTCGCATGCAGTCGAGGGGATCCGGCTGGATATGAAGGTGGATACATATCCCGTGTCAATAAACGTCGCCATGCCGGCCGGGCTGGTCGTAAACGAATTGCTGACCAATTCACTAAAGCATGCGTTCCGGGGCCGCGATGGCGGCACGATAACACTGCACAGCGTCGTCGATGGCGACGGCTGCCGGGTTATAGTGGCGGACGACGGAATCGGCCTGCCGGAAGGCGAGGTGTGGCCCAAACCAGGCAAGCTCGGAGCGCTGATCGCGCGATCGCTGACCGAGAACGCCAAGGCGCAGCTAGCCGTCGAGTCCAGCGCCAACAAAGGGACGAAGGTGACCATCGTTTTCAAGCGGTCGGCGGCAGCAAGCTGAACGGTTGCTGTCGAACTAGCAGGCTGACGGCTGGCTTCATGTCGCGGCTTTGAGCAGGTGGCTGCAAATAGGCTAGGTCGCCCTTCACGGCCTGCTTCACATGGTCGAGGTCTTCCATTATGCTCCAGGCTTGCTGCTTCCGACTTCGGCGGCCAGTCCATCCCCACCTAGCGGAAGGCACTCCCGCCTGATTACGTTGCGGCTTGAGTCTTGACGGCGGGGGCACCTGACGCCTTCGCGCTCATCACGCGCGGGCCGGCAATTCAGCAGCGAGTCATCGCTTGGCCAATTTTGCCGAGGACGAAGGTCTAACCTACAAATAAAATTGGTCCGACTGTTCGTGGCCGGAGGTAACCGCGAATTTGCGCTATCGGGACAGGAGAGCAGTGCTGTAGGCAAACCGCGATGCGTGCATTCGTTCGATTGGTTCTACGATTATCCTGACGCCTGGGGTGACCAGTTGCACCAGTATTTCCTACTACGCGCAATCTTTGTAGGGTCATGTGCAGATCATCGCGGCCCGCCAAGACATCGGAAAACTGATCGACGATCCTTCAACCCCTGAGATATTGCGCGCCCGAATGGCATCGGCGGCCGCCACATAATAGTTTGCGGCAAAGACGGCCGCGATCGAACGGCTGAGGACGCGCTCGCCAACAGATTGCGCGACAGACGATGGGGTGGATACCGCGGATACGACGCCTGGTTCGATGCTCCGATCAACAACGCGAAGCTCGCCGCGACTTCCGTCTACAGCGATTTGGTTCAAAGGCTTGGCGCGTTGGACAAAGCTCGCCGCGCCGAAGCGCGATGCATAGAAGCCGGGATAGTCGCCCGAACACAAGTCGAACAAGCGGAGTGGTCGACCGTTTCGTCCTCCCCGGGGACGAGCCGGTTGCTCTGGCCTGGGGCGACCTGATGGGTCTTGCGGAGCACCGTCTCCAGCATGGCGATCAGGTCTTCGGGAAGTATGGCCTCATTCTGCACAGACGGTTTTGCATGGCTGTTACGGATGCCGGCGGGCACGGTGGCGATATGGCGGTCCTTTCGATCGAGCGGCTCGCCACGCTGCGTATAATTCCACGCCAGGGAGGAGAGACGGCGCTCGATCGTCGCCACAGAGTTTGGTTTCTTGTCTCCTGTAACCTTTCTGGATGCACAGGCCGTGATGTAGAGGCCGACGGTCTGCGGATCAGGCGGCAACACCTCCGAGGTGCTGCCGGCGCGCCCAGGCGCAAAAAATCCGCTCTCGACCGAGCGGCGTCAGACCGGTATTCTTATGGATGTTCATCCGGTCCCCCTGGAGTCACTGAAGCTTCGACAATCTCAGCTTTCCCGGTTCGGACCGGATGGACAAGCTACTGAAAGCTCACAACTAGCTACCAATGCGATCAGCTTTCGGGCTATCGGGCGCATCCAGGGAGGATGGGTATGTTCTTGGCTAACGGGCTCAAGCTGCGGAACCGCGGGTGCACGCTGGCACTGATGTTGGCGATCATATGTGTATGTGCGCCTGCACTGGCGGCAAACGCGTCGGATCAGGCGTGCCGGTCCATCGCCAAGCTCAAAATTCCAAGCGTGATCTTTACCGAGGCTAGCCTTCAAAAGCCGCAGGAGATCCCCGCAGATCCCTTCACTGCATTCACCGGCGCCTCGCCTCAGGCGGTAAAAGTGGGCGGGCACTGCCTTGTCCGAGGTGTTATCGGGAAACGCCAGGGGGTCGATGGTCAATCATATGGCACCCGGTTTGAGGTGCGTCTTCCGACGACCTGGAATGACATGTTCCTTTTCCAGGGCGGCGGCGCAGTTGATGGCTTCCTGGCGCCGGCCGTCGGGACCATTCCTTGCCGGAACTCGACCGCGGCTCCCGGGCTCTTGCGCGGCTACGCTGTTGTAAGCATGGATGGCGGGCACCCAAGCCCCGATCCGGCTTTCGGGGTCGATCAAGCCGCACGCATTGATTTTGCGTACGCCTCCATTGGCAAAGTCACTTCGGTCTCGAAGCAGGTGATTGCAAAGTTCTATGGGGCGGCCCCGAAAAAGTCGGTGTTCATGGGATGCTCGAATGGCGGTCGTGAGGCGTTGATAGCGGCTCAGCGATATCCGCTCGAGTTCGACGGCATTGTTGCAGGTAGCCCGGGTTTTCGTCTCAGTGCCGCCAACATTGCCGAAGCCTGGGATACTCGCCAGTACATGAGCATCGCTCCCAAGGATGAGGCCGGCCATCCCATTCTATCCCGCGCCTTCTCCCAGCAGGATCTGAACATCGTCGCCAAGGCGGTTCTCGCTGCCTGTGATGCTCGCGATGGCATTGAGGATGGCGTCGTCAACGCCTGGCAGCAGTGCCGGTTCGACCCAAAGGTCCTGTCCTGCCAAGGCGATAAGACGGACAGCTGCCTCACGGCTGGTCAAGTGCAGGCCATGAGCCGCGCGTTCGCGGGTCCGGAAAGCTCCGATGGCGAAAAGCTTTACAGCGATTGGCCATATGATACGGGCGTTGCGGGCGCGGACTGGAGAATGTGGAAGCTGGGCAATTCCCCCACTTCCCAGTCGGATGCAAATAACATCGTTCTGGGAGCCCGCTCGCTTCAATACTACTTCATGACGCCCCCGGCGCCGAATTTTGACCCCCTGAAGTTCGACTTCGACAAGGATCCGGCACGCGTTGCGGATACGGCCAAGCTCAATGATGCGACCGGCACGTATCTCGCCAGCTTCGCTGCCCACGGTGGAAAGCTGCTCTTGTTTCAGGGACTTTCCGATCCGGTCTTCTCAGCCAACGATCTGGTGCGCTGGTACAAGCAAGTCGTCGAGGTCACAAGCGGCGGCGATTTGGAAGCGACTCGCCGTTTCGTGCGCATGTTCATAATCCCGGGGATGACCCACTGCGGCGATGGCCAAGCCTTCGACGACTTTGATCCTTTGGCCGCCATCGAGGGCTGGATAAACCAAGACAAGGCTCCGGATTCTCTCGCGGCTGGCAGCAAGGCATTCCCCGGCAAGCACCAGCCGATCTGCGCTTATCCCACTCAAGCTGCCTATGGCGGTAAGGGAAATCCCGATGAGATCGCGAGCTATTCGTGTCGGGGATAAGAGACCTCGTCATTTGTTCGCTTCAATCTGCGCGCATTCCCGGAACAGGTCTCCCGGACCAAGGATCGGTTGGAAAAGCTAAACCCGGAATTTGTGGGCCGTGCCATAACGCAGTTGATGATCATGCCTGACTACGAAGCGTCGGCCGCCGATAGTCTGGACACAGCGCTCGCTGTGCTCGATGAGGTAATTGTTATCGCCTGAGATCTGACCGCCTCATCCCAGCGGACAAAACGGGGGCATCAGAGCCCGGACGCCTTGGTGAGATTTACGCGGAAACGATCGCGCCGGCGCTGATAATTTCGCGTCATCTCCGCGGAGGCATGGCCGAGCTGTTTTTGCACATAGCGTTCGTCGACCTCGGCCGACGAGGCGAGGCCGGCGCGCAGTGAGTGGCCGGCGAATTTCTTGGCCCGTTCGCCCTCCGACAGATCGCCGCGCACGCCGGCGGCGAGCGCCGTGCGCTTGACCAGGCGTGCGACCTCCTGGTCGTTCAAGCGATCGGCACCGACGGCTCTGCCTTGACCAGCAACGCGCCGAAACAGCGGTCCGTGCGCAATGCGCGCCAGTCTTAGCCAGGTCTGCAGAGCGACCACAGGGCAGGTGGCGTCGGAGGAGCCGCGGCCGACCTCGACCTCGCGCCAGCCGGTTTTGCGGCGCAATGTGACAAGCAGACCCTTATCGGCAAAAATCTCGACCCAGCCGCGCCCGTCCTCGGTCTGATCCCTGCCGACGTCGAGGCCGACGATTTCGGATCGGCGAAGGCCGCCGGCGAAACCCAAAACCAGCATGGCGCGGTCGCGCAGACCACGCAGCGTGCCGCGGTCGAGGGTCTCGAAGATGCGATCAGATCCTCGGGCAGGACCGCTTCCTTCTGCCGGGGAGGGGAGGCGTGGGTGTTTCGAACGCCAGCCATCACCGTGGCGATATGCCGGTCCTTGCGGTCCAGCGGCTGGCCGCGCTGGGCAAAATTCCAGGAGAGCGACGAAAGCCGGCGCTCGATGGTTGAAACGGTCTTGG
>NZ_JAMYVG010000033.1:0-49349 GCF_040323855.1 Mesorhizobium sp. M0028 | reverse complement strand
ACTGCCATCGCGATTCCCTCAGACCGTCCACCTCAGAGAATCACAATCAGCGAATTACGCAACAGGCCCGCAAGGGGAGAAGGAAGAGGGGCGCTACTTCATCACCTTGCCATCCGCTCCAAACCGATAGGTCTTTACCGGATCCGGCGTCGCATAGAGCGTGGTGCCGGGTTCGGCATTGTAGACGCCAAAAATGCGCACGGTGATCAAGCCGGCCTTCTCGCAGTCGAGATAGAGGTTGGTGTCGGCGCCGAGGTGCTCGGCATGCACGACCGTGCCTTTCCAGGCGCCGGATTTGGGATCGACGGTCAAATGTTCGGGCCGGACGCCGATGGTCTTTGCCGTTTCGCCAAGCCTGGTGCCGTCGACGAAATTCATCTTCGGTGAGCCGATGAAGCCGGCGACGAATTCATTTGCCGGCGAATTGTAAAGCTCCATCGGGCCGCCGATCTGCTCGATCTTGCCTGCGTTGAGGACCACAATCTTGTCGGCCAGCGTCATCGCCTCGACCTGGTCGTGGGTGACATAGATCATCGTCGCCTTCAGCCGACGGTGCAGCTGGGCGATCTCCAGCCTGGTGTTGACGCGCAGTGCGGCATCGAGGTTCGACAGCGGCTCGTCGAACAGAAAAAGCTTGGGTTCGCGCACCACGGCGCGGCCGATGGCGACGCGTTGACGCTGGCCGCCGGACAATTCGGCCGGGCGCCTTTCGAGGTAGGGCTCCAGCGACAGCATCGACGAGGCGATGCCGATGCGGCGGTCGATCTCGGCCGCCGGCGTGCCCGCCTGCTTGAGGCCGAGGCCCATATTGTTCTTCACCGTCAGATGCGGGTAGAGCGCATAGGTCTGGAACACCATGGCGATGCCGCGCTTGGCCGGCGGCGTGGCGGAAACGTCCGCCCCGTCGATGACCACGCGGCCCGAGGTCGAGTCCTCCAGCCCGGCAATGACCCTGAGCAGCGTCGACTTTCCGCAGCCGGATGGACCGACGAAGACGACGAACTCGCCATCCGTCACCTCGAGGTTGATGCCCTTCAGCACCTCGACCGGCCCGAAGGCCTTTTTCACGTTCTCGATGTTCAGCGAGCCCACGGCTTCGTCCCTGTTCTAGAGTTTCACGGCGAGGCCGCTGCGCACGCTCTCGTCGGCGGCAAGGCAGACGGCGAGCGACTTCACCGCGTCGTCCATGTGGCGGCCAAGATCGAGGTCCTCGCGGATCGCCTTCAGCACAAACGCCTGTTCGAGGTCACAGAGGTCCTGATGGCCGGGCTCGCCTTCCATCGACAGCATCTCGTCCGGTTTGGCGAACTTGCCGTCCGCGCCGGTTGCAGCACTGTGCAGGCGGATGGTCGAGGTCTTGGTGTGGGTGTCGATGTCGTCGGACCTGACGCCCTCCTTCATGACGATCGACACGCAGCCGTTGGGCGAGATCACGTCTTTGACGAAGAAAGCCGTCTCCGAAATCATCGGCCCCCAGCCGGCCTCGTACCAGCCGACCGAACCGTCGTCGAACAGCACCTGCAGGTGGCCGTAATTGTACATCGTGGGCGCAATCTCGTCGCTCAGCCGCAGCCCCATACCGCGCACCTCGACCGGCCTGGCGTCGGTGATCTGCAGCATCACGTCGAGATAATGCACGCCGCAGTCGACGATCGGCGACGTCGTTTGCATCAGCTGCTTGTGCGTCTCCCAGCTGTGTCCGGAGGATTGCTGGTTGAGATTCATGCGGAACACGTACGGGCCGCCGAGCTTCCGCGCCTCGGCGATCAGCCTGATCCAGGACGGGTGGTGGCGCAGGATGTAGCCGATCACCAGTTTCTTGCCGTTGGCCTTGGCCGCGGCTACGACGCGTTCTGCGTCCGCGACCGTCGTTGCCAGCGGCTTTTCGACAAAGACGTGGCAGCCAGCCTCGAATGCCTTGACCGCATAATCGGCATGGCTGTCGGAATAGGTGGCGATGCAGGCGACGTCAGGCCGTTCGTCACGCAGCGCCTCGTCGAATGAACGCCGGATGCCATAGCTCGAAAGCCCTTCCGGCAGCGGCACATCCGAGCGGTTGACCAGTGCGGTAATCTGGAAGCCCGGGTTGGTGTGATAGGCCAGCGCATGGCTGCGCCCCATATTGCCGAGCCCGGCGACGACGACGCGAAGGGGTGTTTGCGAACTCACTTGACCGCTCCCGAAGTGATGCCGCGGATCAGCTGCCGCGAGAAGATGACGTAGAGGATCAGCACCGGCATGATCGCCAGCGACAGTGCGGCCAGAATGGCGTTCCAGTTGGTGACAAACTGGCCGAGGAACAGCTGCGCGCCGAGCGTCACCGTCTTGGTCTCCTCCGACGGCGCCAGGATCAGCGGGAACCACAGGTCGTTCCAGATCGGGATCATGGTGAAGACCGCGACCGTCGCCATCGATGGCCGCACAAGCGGCAGCACCAGCCGGAAGAAGATGGTGTATTCGGACAGGCCGTCGATCCTGCCGGCATTCTTCAGATCGTCGGAGACTTGCTTCATGAATTCCGACAGGATGAAGACGGCGAGCGGCAGGCCTTGCGCCGTGTAGACCAGGATCAGCGCCGTCAGCGTGTTGACCAGCCCGCTCGCCACCATCAGCTGCAGGATGGCGACGGTGCCGAGGCGGATCGGGATCATGATGCCGAGCGCCAGGTAAAGCCCCATCAGCGAATTGCCGCGGAAGCGGTATTCCGACAGCGCGAAAGCCGCCATGGCGCCGAACAGAAGCACGAAGAACAGCGAGGCGACGGTGACGACAAGGCTATTCTGGAAATAGTGGATGAAGTCGCCCTGGCCGATCACCGTGGTGTAGCCGATCAAGTCGAAGGTCCCTGGCGTCGGCGGCGTCAGCGGCGCGCCGAAGATACCGGCACGTGATTTGAACGAATTCATGATCACGAGGATCACCGGAAACAGCGCGATCGCGGTGTAGGTCAGAAGGATCGCATGCGCGCCGATGGTGCGGGGCAGCGAACGGGTTGCGGTGCTCATGGTCACGCTCCCCTAAAACTGGTAGCGACGCAAGCGCGTCTGCACGAGGAATAGGTAGACGCAGACGCCGCCGAGGATGATCAGGAACATCATCGTGGCGATCGCCGCGCCCATATTGGGGTCGCCGACCTGCAGCTGGAAACCGAAGAAGGCGCGGTAGAGGAAGGTGCCGAGGATATCGGTCGAATAGTTCGGCCCGGCCAAGGCGCCTTGCGCCGTGTAGATCAGGTCGAAAGCGTTGAAATTGCCGACAAAGGTCAGGATCGAGATAATGCCGATCGACGGCAGGATGAGCGGCAGCTTGATCTTCCAGAATTGCGCCATGCCGGTGATGCCGTCGCATTCGGCGGCCTCGATCACCTCTTCGGGGATGGACAGCAGTGCCGCATAGATCAGCATCATCGGGATGCCGACGAACTGCCACACTGAGATCAGGCTGAGCGCGGTCAGTGCATATTGCGCCTTGCCGAGCCAGGGCGTGAACAGGCTTTTCAGGCCGACAAGGTCCATCATATGCGGCGCCACGCCCCATAGCGGCGACAGTATCAGCTTCCAGGCGAAGCCGACGATAACGAAGGACAGGATCGTCGGCACGAAGATTGCCGTGCGGTAGAAGGCGGAAAACCGCAATCGGGGGCTGGACAGAAGTGCTGCCAAAAGGACGCCGATCGGGTTCTGCACCAGCATGTGGATGATGAAGAACCAGACATTGTTCCGCAGCGCGTTCCAGAAATTGACCGACCAGTTGGGATCACCGAACAGCATGCGGAAATTTTCCAGTCCGACGAACACCTGCGACTGGTTGATGTTGCGGAACAGCGACAGCTGCAGCGTGCCGGCCAGCGGCAAGATCATGATCGCCGTGTAGACCAGCAACGCCGGTGCCAGGAAAACGCCGATATGCCAGCGGAACGGTCTTTTCGGTGCTGCGGCCATGCGTTCGGTCCCCGCCGATCAGGTCTTGCTATTGCCGTCAAAAGCCACGGCGCCTCCCTCCCCCTCGAGGGGAGGGTGCCTCGCGAAGCGAGGCGGGTGGGGTCGGCCGAGGCAGCGCGCCATCGTCGTTCGACCGTGCTTTCCAGCAACGATCAAGCTGCCGCCTGCCTCGACCGACCCCCTCTGTCGCCTTTGGCGACATCTCCCCTTCAAGGGGGGAGATATCGCTTCGCCGCGCCTTACTTCGCCGGCTTGTACCAGCTGTCGAGGCCGTCCTGCAGCTTCTTGGCGGCAGCTTCCGGCGTGTCGGTGCCGTTGATGACGTTGGCCGATTCAACCCACGTCTCGTTTTCGAGGTTCGGCGTGCCGCGCGACAGGATCTGGTAGGTCGAGCGGATCGTCGACTTGCACTTGCCGCGCCAAGAGACGAATTCCTGGGCCAGCGGGTCTTCCATCTTCACCGGCGTGTTGTTCAGGCTGAAGAAGCCGGGCAGCGCGTTGGCGTAGATGGTAGCGAAATCCGGCGAGGCCACCCAGGACAGGAAGGTCTTGGCCGCATCCGCGTTCTTCGAGGCCGCATTGAGGCCCATGCCGATATCGGTGTGGTCGGAGATGTAGCAGGTGTCGCCGGCCTTCTGCACCGGCGGCGGGAAGGCGCCCATCTTGAATTGCGCCTGCGTGTTGAACAGGCCAATTTCCCACGAGCCGGCCGGGTAGATGGCGGCGCGGCCGAGCGTGAACAGGTTCTGGCTGTCCGGATAGGTCTGCGCCTCGAAGCCGTCGCCGAGATAGTCCTTCCACTTGGCCAGTTCCTTGTAGGGCTCGACCCACTGCGGATCGGTCAGCTTCTGCTCGCCCTTGATCAGCGCCAGGCGGCCTTCCTCGCCCTTCCAGTAATTCGGGCCGATGTTCTGGTAGCCCATGGTCGCGGCTTCCCAGAGATCCTTGGTGCCCATCGCCATCGGGATGTAGGTGCCGTCGGCCTTGATCTTGTCGAGCGCGGCGTAGAACTCCTCATTGGTCGTCGGCACCTTGATGCCGAGCTTGTCGAAGGCGTCCTTGTTGTAGATGAAGCCATGGATGACCGAGGCCATCGGCACGCAGAAGCTCGACTTGCCGTCGTCGGTCTGCCAGGCGGCCTTGGCAACATCGGAGAAGTTCTCCATGCCGGGCAGCGTCGAGATATCGGCGAGATTGCCCTTCTTGAAGAGTTCCAGCGATTTGTCGAACGGGCGGCAGGTGATCAGGTCGCCGGCCGAGCCGGCGGCGAGCTTGGCGCCGAGGGCGGCGTCATATTCGGTCGGCGCCGACGGTGCGAACACCACCTTGATGCCGGGGTTCTTGGCCTCGAAAGCCGGGATCAGCTTGTCCTTCCAGATGGCAAGGTCGTCGCCGCGCCAGCTTTCGATGTTGAGCGTTACGTCGTCGGCATAAGCCACCCCGGCGGTGCCGAGAATGCTGGTGCCGAGAAGAAGTGCCGTCAGTAGCTTCGTTGTCATGCTCAGTCTCCCTGTTGACCTTTTTCAGGTTCGGTTTTGATGAGAACGGAGGCATTGCGCCCCTTGCTCCCCTCGATCGCGGAAAGGGCTGGCCGCAGCTTGTGGCCGGTCCCTTCCAGTATCTTCTCGGCCGCATCGGCGCTGGCGGCGCCGGCGGCGAGCAGAATAGCGGTCTTGACGACGCCGCCGCTCTTATCGAGCAGGCGCGCCGCCTCGTCCTTGTCGCGCCCGCTGACGGCGGCAACGATGCGTGCGGCGCGGTCGCGCAGCTTGATGTTGTCGGCCGTGAGGTTGACCATGTAGCCATCATGGACATGGCCGAGATGGATGGCTGCCAGCGTCGACAGCATGTTGAGTGCGATCTTCTGGGCGGTACCGGCACCCATGCGCGTCGAGCCGGCAATCAGCTCGGGCGGCGTTTCGAGCAGGATGGCGATGTCGGCCAGCCGCAGCAGCAGCGCATCCCCGTTGTTGGCGACAGCAATGGTCGCCGCGCCGCGGCGCCTGGCATCCTCGATCGCCCTGACAGCATAAGGCGTCGAGCCGCTGGCCGAGACGGCGATCAGGCAGTCGCCCTTGCCAACGCCGGCGGCGGCGACCGCTGCCGAAGCTTCGTCAGTGTCATCCTCCGGCCCGCCGGCCAGTGTCTTGAAAGCTTCGTCGCCGCCAGCGATCAGGATGGCGATACGGTCGCGCTGGATGCCGAAAGTGCCCGGCAGCTCCAGCGCATCGGCCAATGCCATCAGGCCCGAGCTGCCGGCGGCTGCATAGGCGAGCTTGCCGCCGCTTTTCAGTCTGCTTGCGATGATTTCGGCTGCCGCGGCAATGGCAGGAATGGCGCCGTGAACGGCCTTGGCGGCCTCGATCTGCGCGTTGGCCAAAGAGGAAAGGACGGCTTCCGGGGCCTGGATATCCAGTCCCTCGGCATTGTGGTGAAGCGCTTCGGTGCGCGTTTCGGCCATCCGCTTTCCTCCAATCGAGAAAACCATACCAAAAAAATACCACTTGTCCACACGCATTAATCAAATCCTTGCGGTGGCGCAGGCTTGCGGACGAAATCAGCTGATTTTCCAACAAACTACGCCTTAACTTTTTTGAAACGGAAATTAATCCTTGGCTATTGGTATTTTATTGGTATTATCCGTCTGGAGGAGAAATCGCGTGAAATTCGTGCTCGGCATCGATGGCGGCGGCACCAGCTGCAGGGCGGCCCTTGCGACGGCCGATGGCAGCGTCCTCGGCCGCGCCAAAAGCGGCGCCGCCAACATCCGAACCGATCTCACCGGCGCCAGGGCCAACATCGTCGACGCGGCGCAGCAGGCCTTTGTCGCCGCGGGCAGAGATCCCGGACTGATCCCGCAAACTCCGGCCATTCTCGGCCTAGCCGGCGCCAATGTCGGCACCTACAGGCAGCAGCTCGAAGCGATCTTGCCGTTCCGCATCAGCCGTGTCGAGACCGACGCCGAGATCGCGCTGGAAGGCGCGGTCGGCTCTGGTGACGGCGCCATGGCCATACTCGGCACCGGCACCGCCTATATGGCGCGCAAGAACGGCCGATCGCGTGCCATCGGCGGCTGGGGGTTCCAGGTCGGCGACCAGGGCAGCGGCGCCCGCATCGGCCGCGACCTGCTCGAGCAGACGCTGCTCGCCTATGACGGCATCCGCGAAGGATCGCCACTGACGCAGGCCATGCTCGCCATCTTCCGCAACAATCCCGAGGATGTGGTCGAATTCACCACCAATGCCAAGCCCGGCGATTTCGGCGGCTTCGCACCCAAGGTGTTCGAACATGCCGAAAAAGGCGACGTCGTCGCTATCTGGATCCTCGACAAGGCGGTGGCCGATGTCGAGGCAGCACTTGGCGTGCTCGACCTTGGTGGCGACGATCCGCTTTGCCTGCTCGGCGGCCTGGCGCCGCTTTACGCGCCGCGCCTGTCGGCGCGCTACCGGGCGCTGCTGAAGCCGCCGCTCGACGACGCGCTGGGCGGCGCGGTTCAGATGGCGGTTCGGATTTTTACGAAGGCGGCGGAGGCGGCGCGATGAGCGACGCCGCCGACCAGATTTTCGCGGCGCTGAGACAATCGTCGCAGAGTGGCGCGCCACTCTATCTGCAGCTGAGGAAAAGCATCGAGGACGCCGTCAAACGCGGGCTGATCGGACCGGGCGATGCGCTGCCTTCCGAGCGCGACATCGCCAGCAAGGCCGATATTTCGCGCGTCACCGTGCGCAAGGCGGTGCAGGACCTGGTCAAGGGCGGCATCCTCGTCCAGCGTCATGGTTCCGGCACCTTCGTTGCGCCGCGCATGGAGCGCGTCGAGCAGTCCCTGTCGATGCTGACCTCGTTTACCGAGGACATGGCACGGCGCGGCATGGCGGTGCGTTCGGCCTGGCTCGACCGCGGCCTCTATCCGCCATCGCCCGACGAGATGATGGTGCTCGGCCTGGCGTCGAACGAATTGGTGGCGCGCGTCGCGCGCCTGCGCATTGCCAACGACACGCCGCTGGCGATCGAGCGCGCCTCACTATCGACAAGCGTGCTGCCCGATCCGGCGGCGATCGGTTCGTCGCTCTACGCGGCGCTGGAAAAGACCGGCAACAGGCCGGTGCGGGCGGTGCAGCGCATTTCCGCCACCAATCTCGGCGATGGCGACGCGCATCTGCTGGAAGTGCCGCCGGGCATTGCCGGCCTGCACATCGAGCGTATCTCCTATCTGGCGAGCGGCAAGGTGATCGAGTTCACCCGCTCCATCTACAGGGGCGACGCTTATGATTTTGTCGCCGAACTCCGGCTGAGCGGGCCGGGCGAAGAGGGCAGGCCATGACCGCAACAATGACCCATATGCGGCGCGAGATCGAGGAGATCCCCGAGGCCACCGCCCGCCTGCTCGACGGCTCGGCCGCGGTGCTGACGGAAGCCGGGCGCGGCATTCGCGAGCGCGATCCGAATTTCATCGTCACAGTGGCGCGCGGCTCGTCCGACCATGCCGCGACCTTCATGAAATATGCCGTGGAGCTGACCGCCGGGCTGGCGGTCGCATCGGTCGGCCCGTCGATCGCCTCGATCTATGGCGCCAAGCTGAAGCTGGGCGGCTCGGCCTGCCTGGCGATCTCGCAGTCGGGCAAGAGCCCGGACATCGTTGCGATGGCGCGAGCGGCGCGGGCCGGCGGTTCGCTGACCGTCGCCATCACCAACACCGCCGATTCGCCGCTCGCGCGGGCTTCGGACTACGCGATCGACATCCTTGCCGGACCGGAGCGCAGCGTCGCAGCGACGAAGACCTTCGTCAATTCGGCGGTCGCAGGGCTCGCTCTGATGGCGCATTGCACCGGCGACGACAAACTTCTGGCAGCACTTACCCGCTTGCCGGAGCATTTTCGGAAGGCGATCGCTTGCGACTGGATGGCGCTGGCCGGGGCACTCGAGACGCCGAACTCGCTGTTCATCCTTGGCCGGGGCCCGTCGGCGGCGATCGCCAACGAGGCGGCGCTGAAATTCAAGGAAACCTGCGCCATGCATGCGGAAGCCTATAGTGCCGCCGAAGTCATGCACGGCCCGCTGGCGCTAGTCGGTCCCGGCTTCCCAGTGCTGGCGCTGGCTGCCCGCGATGCGTCCGAACCATCCGTCGCCGAGGCCGCCGACAGCCTGGCCGGCAAGGGCGCCGCTGTCTTTGTGACTTCGGACAAGGCAAAGAAGGCGCAGCCTCTGCCGCATGTCGCCACCGGTCATCCGCTGACCGACCCGCTGACACTGATCGTGTCGTTCTATGGTTTCGTCGAGGCTTTTGCCCGCCATCGCGGCCTCGACCCAGACACGCCGCCCAATCTGCGCAAGGTGACGGAAACGCTATGAGCGATCGCTTTGCGCTGACCGGCGCCCGGATATTCGATGGCGATGACTGGCACGACAATGCGGCGCTTGTCGTGCGCGACGGCCTCGTCGAGGCCATCGTTGCCGCCGGCGCCGTCCCATCCGGTGTTGCGCCTATCGAGACCGGCGGCGGTATGCTGGTTCCGGGTTTCGTGGATTTGCAGGTCAATGGCGGTGGCGGCGTCATGCTCAACGACCATCCCGACGTCCCCTCGATCGAGACCATCTGCCGGGCGCACGCGCCCTTCGGCACGACGGCGCTATTGCCGACGCTGATCACCGACACGTCCGAGATCACCGCCGCGGCGGTTGCCGCCGGAGCAGAGGCCGCACAACGGAAGGTGCCGGGCTTCCTAGGCCTGCATCTCGAAGGCCCGCATCTGTCGATCGCCCGCAAGGGCGCACATGACCCGGCCTTGATCCGGCCGATGCTAGATCCCGACCAGGCGATGCTGATCGCGACGCGGAAAAACCTGCCGGTGCTGCTGACTACGGTGGCGCCCGAATCCGTCGAGCCCGACCAGGTATCGGCGCTCAGCAATGCCGGCGTCATCGTCAGCATCGGCCATTCCGATACCGACTATGCCACGGCCCGCACCTTTTCCGAGGCCGGCGCAACGGTGGTCACCCATCTTTTCAACGCGATGAGCCAGATCGGCAATCGCGAGCCGGGGCTGGCGGGCGCGGCAATCGATACCGGCACATTCTATGCCGGCATCATCGCCGACGGTATCCATGTCGATCCGGCCACCATGGCCATCGCCTTGCGCGCCAAGCAGGGGCCGGGCAAGATCCTGCTCGTCACCGACGCCATGGCGACGATCGGCACCGACATGACCTCGTTCACGCTGAACGGTCGCACCATCCACCGCAAGGATGGCAGGCTGACACTTGCCGACGGCACGCTGGCGGGCGCGGATCTCGACATGATTTCCGCGGTGCGCTTCGTGCATCGCGTGGTCGGTCTCGACCTCGACGAAGCCTTGCGCATGGCCTCGCTCTATCCGGCGCAGGCGATCGGCCAGTCGCACCGGCTCGGGCGCTTCGCCAGGGGAACCGCCGCCAACATCGTTTCGTTGTCGGACGATCTGGACATGAAAAGCGTCTGGATCGACGGCGCCAGGGTTTTTGCAGCCAGCCCTGCTTGTTAGGGTTAGCCGGCTTTGGACGTATAGAGGTCTTTGTAGGCTTCGCGCAGCAGGTTCTTCTGCACCTTGCCCATCGTGTTGCGCGGCAGTTCGTCGACGAAGATCACCTGTTTCGGATGCTTGTACCTGGCGAGGTGCCCAGCGATGGCCTCGATGATCGCGGCGGCGCTGATCGTCGAGCCCGGCGCCCTCACCACGATCGCCGTGACACCCTCGCCGAAATCCGGATGGACAACGCCGATGACAGCGCTTTCGGCAACACCGGCAAGAGCGTCGATCTCGCTCTCCACTTCCTTCGGGTAGATATTGTAGCCGCCGGAAATGATCAGGTCCTTGCCGCGGCCGACGATGTGGACATAGCCGTCGGCATCGATCAGCCCGAGATCGCCGGTGATGAAGTAGCCGTCGTCGCGGAATTCCGCCCTGGTCTTTTCCGGCATGCGCCAGTAGCCGCAAAAGACGTTCGGGCCCTTGACCTCGATCATGCCGACCTCGCCCCGGGCAAGTGTTTCGCCGCCATCGGGATCGGAGATGCGCAGGCAGACGCCGGGCAAAGGGAAGCCGACCGTGCCGGCACGCCGCTCGCCCTCGTACGGGTTCGACGTGTTCATGTTGGTCTCGGTCATGCCGTAGCGCTCGAGGATGGCGTGGCCGGTGCGCTCGCGCCACGCTCTGTGCGTCTCGGCCAAAAGCGGTGCCGAGCCGGAAATGAACACCCGGATGTTTTTCGCCGCTTGCCGGTTCAAACCGTCCTGCTGCAGCAGGCGGACGTAGAAGGTCGGCACGCCCATCAGCGCGGTGGCGCGCGGCAGTAGCGAGACGATGCGGGTCGGGTCGAATTTGGTTTCGAACAGCATCGAGGCGCCGGCCATCAGGACGACATTGGTGGCGACGAAAAGGCCATGCGTGTGGAAAACCGGCAGCGCGTGAATCAGCACGTCTGCGGCAGTGAAGCGCCAGAGGTCGACCAGCACCCGCGCATTCGAGGCGAGGTTTTCGTGGCTGAGCATGGCGCCTTTCGAACGGCCGGTGGTGCCGGACGTGTAGAGGATCGCGGCAAGGTCGTCCGGTCCGCGCGCCACATCGTGGAAGTCCACGGCCGCCTCAGAGGCTCGATCAGTCAACGAACCCTCGCCCTTGCTGCCGAGTGTCGCGACCGCAGCGCCCGAGGTCTGCGCCAAAGCGCCGATCTCGCCCGCTCGCGCCGGGTCGCAGACGACCAGTCGCGGCTCGGCATCCCTGAAGAAATAGTCGAGCTCGGTCAGCGTATAGGCGGTATTGAGCGGCAGGAAGATCGCGCCGGCACGCAGGCAGGCGAGATAAAGGAAAATGGCCTCCGGGCTCTTCTCGACCTGAACGGCGACGCGGTCGCCGGCTTCGACGCCCAGCTGCGACAGCGCATGCGCCAGTTGAGCGGAGCGCGCCAGCGTCTCGCCATAGCTGATCGAGCGCCCATCCTCTGTCTCCATCAAAAGGCGTTCGGGCGCGGGCATCCGGGCACGGAAAGCATCGAACAGATGGTTGCTCATATTTCCCCCCGAGCGGCTGGTCCGGCCGGACGGCAGCGGTCAGCCGGCCGCCTTGTCCGCCGCTGCCCTGATTGCCTCGATGTTTGCCCGGTAGGCGTCGACGCTGCCGCCCTTGAAGATAGCCGCGCCGGCGACCAGCACGCTGGCGCCGGCCGCGGTGACAAGGGGCGCAGTTTCAGGCGAAATGCCGCCGTCGATCTCGATCCGGATCGGCCGGTTGCCGATCAGCGCCTTCATCCGCTTCACCTTGTCGACGATCGCTGGAATAAAGGCCTGGCCGCCGAACCCCGGATTGACCGTCATGATCAGGACCAGATCAAGCCGGTCGAGCACGTATTCGATCATCGTCTCCGGTGTCGCCGGGTTGAGCGACACGCCGGCCTTCTTGCCAAGGTTTTTGATCGTCTGCAGCGAGCGGTCGAGATGCGGCCCGGCTTCGGCGTGCACCGTGATGCCGTCGCAGCCGGCCTCGGCGAAGGCGGCCAGATAGGGGTCGGCCGGCGCGATCATCAGATGGCAGTCGAAAAACGCCTCGGTGCGGTTGCGGATCGCCTTGATCACCGGTGGCCCAAACGTGATGTTCGGGACGAAATGCCCGTCCATGACGTCGAGGTGGATCCAGTCGGCGCCGGCGGCCGTCACCGCCTCGACCTCGTCGCCGAGCTTCGAGAAATCGGAAGCCAGCACCGATGGCGCGATCAGGGTTTTTTTGCTCATGATGCGGCCTTCCCGTACGCCCCGGTTTGCGGACCCTCTGTCTGTATCGACTGCCTAGACCATGAGTCCGGAAAGTGGAAGCCGGTTTGTCCTTCCGCCGATGCAGCGGCTTCAGGTTTGCGCTGCCTTCTCATCTGCCCGCTGAAGAAAAACCCCGCCGGATCGCTCCGGCGGGTATTGGGTGACGAGTACGGTCACTGTTTGAAGTTCTGGATTTCCCGCGCCGTATCCTGCCGTATCCTATTGCTCCGGCTGCGGCTTGCGCCTTGGCACGACCTGCTGAGGAACATTCGGATTCAGCAGCAGGTTCGGCTCAAGCGTCGATTTCCTGCGGACCGGGACGCAGTCCGGATATCGTCCGACCGTTCCGATAGGGCAGCGCCGCTTGATGATCGGCTGGCACTGGCCATTGATCGGCCGCGCGCCCGGTGCGCATTCCAGCCGTGGTTTGCGGCAGGCGCCGTCGCGCAGCTCTGTCCCACGCGGACAGACGCAGGCGCCGCGCTTGTTGTGGATCTGGCCAGGTATCGGGCACTCCACCACAACCGGCTTCTTGCGCCTGCAGGCATTGCCCTGCAGTTCCGTGCCCCGGGGGCAGACGCAATCGCCGTTGGCGTCGTGGATCTGACCACGGATCGTGCACTGCTTGGGCTGCGGCCGAATTGGCCGGCAGGCATTGCCCCTGACTTCCGTACCCCTCGGGCAGATGCAATCGCCAGCGGCGTTATGGATCTGGCCCCGAATGGTGCACTGTTCGGGCTTTGGCTGGATTGGCCGGCAGGCATTGCCCCTGACTTCCGTACCTCTCGGGCAGACGCAATCGCCAGCGGCGTTGTGGCTCTGGCCACGAATGGTACACTCCTCGAGCTTTGGCTGGATTGGCCGGCAGACATTACCCCTGACTTCCGTGCCCCGCGGGCAGACGCACTCGCCGTTGGCGTTGTGGATCTGACCACGAATGGTGCACTGCTCCGGCTTCGGCTCGTTCCCCACGCAAGCGCCGTTCTCCAGCTCGGTCCCGCGCGGGCAGACGCAGCGTCCGTCCTCGGTACGGATCTGGCCTTTGAGCAGGACGCAAGGTTTTGGCTTCGGCACGATGACCGTGCCGCCGCCGGATGAGCATTGGCCGTTACGGAAGGTCGTGCCTGGCGGGCAGACGCAGTTGCCGGCGTCGTTCATGACAAAGCCTTGCGAGCATTCCTTCTTCACCTCATGCGTGATGATGAAGGGATGGCAGGCATGGGCCTTGCCGCGATCGCCCTGCACATTGGCGGCACCACGAGACAACACGTCGCCACCGCCTTGCACCGACGTGTTCGGAGACAGCACGCCGACGCAGTTCTGGCCGTTGACAGTGCCCTGCAGATTGGTCAGACGGCCATCGTCGGGAATGATCACGGTCACATTGTGCACATGGCTTTCCCCGGCGCCGAGCGTCAGTTGGGCGATGCAGGACAGAGGCAAGGTTGCCGGCTCCGGCGAGCAGCCGAAGGGCGGATCGATCGAGGTGATCGCAACGCCTTCCAGCCGGCCGAGGCCTTCGACGCCGATCGCATCGCCGATGCGAACCGGACCGGAGAAGGCGCTCGTCCCATCGTTCGTGATGGTGATCTCGAACGAGCAGGGCTGGCCGGGCTTGCACTCGGCGTCGCCGGTCTTCTCGACCCGGATGGTCGAGGCACCGCCGCCCTTGGCGCAGGCCTGGCCGATCGGATAGACGATATCGTCTCCCGGAGCCGGGCCGTAGGAGCCGCGTGCGCAGTTCTCGAATTCGCCGTTCGCGGCAACCGTAACGTCGAAATGGCGGCTGGTTCCAGGCGTCATAACGGCGCCGGGAATCTGGCACGACAGCGCATTGGCCGGAACCGGTCCGCAAGCCCATTCCGCACCGACTGGGGTGACGCTCTGGATCTGGACCTGCGCTCCACCGGCTATCACCGTCGCGGCATCGTTGACCCGCACCGGACCGGTCGGGGCTGTGGCGCCGAGGCTGATGACGGTAATGCGGCAGGAAACGACCGCAGCACCGGCCAGCGAGCCATTGCACACCTTGGTGATGCGCATGGCCGGCTGCCCGCCATTCGGATGACGGATGCGTTCCTTGGCGCAGGCCCTGTTGTTGGTGATGTCGTTCTCACCGGGAATGGCCTTCACCTCGGCGCAGTTCTCGACACTATCGGGCCGGAAGTTGGCCGGCATCACCGCCCTGACGACGATCGGCGTCGAGGCGCCCGGCATAAGCGCGATGCCGGGATTGTCGCAGCGGAACTTGCCGGAACCGTTCGGTCCGCACGTCCATGGCGGAGTCGGGCCGAAGGTCGAGGATGCCGGCGCGCCGCCCGGATAGGTATCGACGACCGTCAGCGGCCCGTTATAGAGGACGCTGCCATTGTTGATGATGTCGATCACGAAGGTGCAGACGCCATCGGCCGAACAGAATTCGGTGCGGGCGCGCTTCTTCAGGATCAGGTCGACCTTCTTCTCCACCGGTAGCCGGCAGTCGCGGCCACGATCGCCACGCCGGCAGACCGGGATCGACGCACAGCCGCGGTCGTTTTGCTGGCTGCCGAAAAGCGGCTTGCCGCTGGCGCCGTAATTGTAGGTGGCACAGTTGCGCAAAACGCTGCCTTGCCAGCCTGCGGCCGGCTTGAAGCCGAGCTCGAGGTCGACAGAGGCACCCGGATTGAGCGTGGTCACCGGATGAGTGCAAATCATCGGGGTGATTCCAGGCGCGCAGACCCAAGGCGGGTTCGGCCCTGAATCGAGGGTGGAGCCGGCCGGCAGGGTGACTTCGTCGAGCACGATCTTGCCGTAGTAGGGCGCATCGCCGACATTGGTGACCCTGATGGTGAAGTCGCAGCCGCCCGCCATCGTGCAACGTTGCACGTCGGCACGCTTTTCGACTTTCAGATCCGGTTCCTTGTCCTTCGGCGGGCACCTCTGGTCACGCGGGATGACGATGTCGATGGTCTGCGTACAGCACAGGCCCCAGCCCTCCTTCGGGCCGGCATAGGTTTCGATACCGGTGACGATGATGTGGATGACGTCGCCCGGTGAGGCGCCGACGATCTTCCAGTTGAGCACACCGCCGCCGGCCGGCACCAATTGGGTGTCGGGAATGATGGTGATGCCGGGTGTCGTCGTCGAAAGCTGCACCCATTTGCCAGCCATCTCTGGGCCGACCGGCATGTGGTAGATGAAGGCGCCGCCGCCGGGCACGCAATCGACCGTGCCTCGCTCCACCTTGAAGCATTCCTTGCCGGGAGGTGGAGGCGGCGGGTTGCACCTTGTGACGTCGATCTTGATCGACGTCTTTGCACCCGTGAGATAATTGCCGTCGTCCGGCTTGCCCGGATCCTGCGACGGGATTTCGATGCCGGCGCCGCGTTCGCGGCTCACCTTGACCATGCCCTGGTTGTGAACGATCGTCGGCGACGGAAACGCCGCATGGTCGATCTTGGCGGTGATCTGGAAGGTGATGGCGCGCTCGTTCGGAGCGCCGATGCCGTCGAGGTCGCTGGCGGAAATCCGGAAATCGGACACCGTCGCCTTATCGTCCGGGCCAGCCGAACTGCTGATTGTAGCGCCGGGCAGCGGTCCGCCGGATGCGTCGGTGCCGTCGCCGGTCACATGCACGCCGACAATCCGCAGGCCGTGCGGGAGCTGGTCCCTGAAATCGAGCCTGACCTTTTTCAGCATGGCCGCGAGGCCCGGGCTGGCAAAACCCTGCGGATTGCCACGCAAGCCAAAGCTCAGCGAGTATACGACATAGTCGCAGCCCCTCTGGCCGCCTTTCTTGGTGAAGAAGGGCACGATCCGGCCCGGCTCCGGGTTGACGATGCGGGGGTTGTCGAAATCGAGCTTGGGATCTGGAATGACAGTGCCTGCATCGGCAGGCTTGGCCTTGGCCGGAGCAAGGTCTTCAGCGAAGCCTTGCAGCGGGCTCAGCATGGCGACCGCGATACCGGCCGCCATCAGCCAGCGCGCGCTCCGCCTGGCGAGTGACAGGGGTTTCATGACGGTCTCCATGACGATTGATTGTTTGCCGGTTGATTGGCTGCTCGTCGCAAGCGGGGACTGTGCAAGATTGCTCATCTTCCCCTCCTCACGGTTCGCAGCTGACGGCTGGGGTTCTGAGCGGCAAGGTCATCTTGCAGCAAGGGTAGTAGCCACCCTTGTCGCGGTCGGACTGCCTGTAGAAGCAGAGCCCGACATCGACCCTGTCGCCAGGATAATGGCCGGTGATACCGATCGTGAATGGCGCGCCGGGCGCATGCGACAGGGGCGAAGTCACCCCGACGCCGGGCGTCCTGGACAGAGCCTTGATCGAATCGCCGCCGAAGCCGGTATGGTCATGAAGATAGAGATCGGCCTCGAGGCCGGAGGGCGTGCAGAAATACTCGACATCCTCGACATCAAGGCAAGGAGGCAGATTGCCGGGGGGCGGGAAGTCCGGCGGATAGAACGGTGGCAGATAGCCGCCCGGCACCTGCTCGTAATAGCCGGCACGGCCTTCGCAGGGGCGCCAGACCTCGACGTCGCCGACATGGCCTTCCACTTCCGGGTCTTCGAAATAAGTGTCGAAATCGACGAACCACGAGCCGAAAGGCGGCACGTTGGCCGGCCTGACCAGCGCCGTCGGCGTGATCTGCACGCCGTGCACGGCAAGCGGCCCCCCGGCTGCGAGCTGTTCGGCGAGCGCCGGGTTGTCGCGCAACTTGTCGCCGGTATCGACCAGCGTGTCGGTGCAGATGCCGGTATCGAGATTGCCTTCGGAATCGTAGCCATATTGCAGGTCGAGGCCGCCGGCCGACTGCCGGTTGTCTTGCGGGAAGCCGACCGCATATTCCTGCGGCACTTCCACCCAGACCGATTCCGTTGCCGGATCGTCCGGATTTTCGCGCCAGTAGCGGATGACCTCACCCTTGCCGGAATCGGCGAACTGGCTGTAGTCGTAGCGGTTTTCCACCGGGCCGCGCTGAGCCAGATACATGAAGCCCTTGTTGTCAAAGGCGATGTCGGTGACCGCGTAATCCTTGTCGGCCTTGACGGTCAGCTCCCAGCGCGGGTCGCCGAAGCTGCCGTCGCCGGCAATGCCCACCGACCAGATCTCCGCCTTTTCACTGAGCGAATAATAGAGCCGGCCGCCACGATAGGCGACCGACCAGACGCGGCGCTCGTCCATTGTGTAGCCCCAGCTATCGGGGTCCTCGCTGTCGAAGGCAGCACCCTGGATGTCCATCACCGAGCCGTCGTCGGCGACTGGGGGCAGCCCGTGCGCCGGGCGGCCGGCGACGCCGTGGTCGAACGTGTCGACTAGCGCGCCATTGGCGTCGATGCGGTGGATAAGGCCGGTGTCGAGATCGCTGGCGAAGAACTGGCGGTGGATATTGTCGAAAGTGACGTCGCCGATGCCGGGACCGCTATTGGCGTCGATATCGGCGAATTTCGAGACGGCGCCGGTGATGCCATCGATCTTCCAGATCGTTCCGGGGCCGCCGCCGTTTTCGGTGCCGAACTGGCCGTCCATGAAGACCGCGTCAGCCGTGCCGCGGCGCTGCCGCTCCGGCCGGCCGTCGGCGTCGCCGTCTGGTGTGACGACGCGGATGCCGTGCAGCGAGGTGGCGCCGGCATAGAGGTTTGGAATGGCCGAGGGAACGCCGTCGCGCACGCCGTCGTCATAAGTGATGCCGAACACCTGGCCGATTTGCTCGGCCGTGACCTCGAAGGGTGGCGGGGGGAAGACCAATTGGCCAGACGCCGGCCCGCCCAGCCTTGAAACGTCGAAGACGCGCAAGGTTGCGCGCGCCGTGTCGATGAAGGTCTCGTCGACCGGATCGACGCCCGGCGGCAGGCCTTCCTCGAAATTGGGGATGATGGTGCCAGAGAATCCGGTCACTGCCATCGAGCCGGGATAGATGATCTGGGTTTCCTGGGCCTGTGCCGAGCCGCCGAGCCAGAGCCCAGCGGCGAGTGCCAAAGCCGATAATCCGCTGGCAGCCTGGATTGCGCGGCGCAAATGGCCGGCACGAGAGCGCACGGACGCGCCATGGTCGCAAGACATGGATCTCCCCCCACAGGTCATGGGAGAAACATCCGGTCTCGGCGCGCAAATCAGGGCAAGGCGCGGCGTTCCGGCACGTTCATCCCTGATCGAATTGTCTGCTTTCCTCACCGTCATGATACGCCGGCGTCCGCGCAGGGTCAACGGAACCAGCGGAAAGCCCAGCGCATCGACCCGGTCCCGAAGGCGACTGTCGCGCTGAGTTCCTGCTGTTCCCGGAGACCATCGAGCCTCTGGATCTGTGGTCATGGGGCTTTCCTTTCCGGGGCCGCACCACGCGGCACCTGAGCGTCAGTCGCGAGGTGAGGCGGAAAGGTTCATGGACCGGGGCCGGGCCGGCTGGATCACGGCCGGAAAATACGGGCCTGCCGGTCCCGAATCCGATCAACCGCGATGAATGGTGAACGCCTTGCGCAGAATGCTTGCGCGCCACGCAGCCTGTTCTTATATACGCGCCAAGCCGTCCAGCGCCGAATGCCGGTTGCCGGAGCGGAATTTCTTGTGAACAGGGGCTTTCGTCGGAACGCCTGTACGGGTCCTGAGAGCCTGCTTAGCGGAGAGATTAGAGAAATGGCAAAAGTAATCGGTATCGATCTGGGAACAACCAACTCCTGTGTCGCCATCATGGACGGCAAGGAATCCAAGGTCATCGAGAATGCGGAAGGCGCGCGCACGACCCCTTCGATCGTCGCCATCAACAGCGACGGCGAGCGCCTCGTCGGCCAGCCGGCCAAGCGCCAGGCGGTCACCAATCCTGAAAACACCATTTTCGCGGTCAAGCGCCTGATCGGCCGCCGCTATGACGATCCGGTGACGGAGAAGGACAAGAAGCTTGTCCCCTACAAGATCGTCAAGGGCGACAATGGCGACGCCTGGGTCGAGGCCGGCGGCAAGAACCAGTCGCCCAGCCAGATCTCGGCGATGATCCTGCAGAAGATGAAGGAAACGGCGGAAGCCTATCTCGGCGAAAAGGTCGAGAAGGCGGTCATTACCGTTCCGGCCTATTTCAACGACGCCCAGCGCCAAGCCACCAAGGATGCAGGCAAGATCGCCGGCCTGGAAGTGCTGCGCATCATCAACGAGCCGACGGCGGCAGCACTTGCCTATGGCTTGGACAAGAAGGAAGGCAAGACGATTGCCGTCTATGACCTTGGCGGCGGCACGTTCGACATTTCGGTGCTCGAAATCGGCGACGGCGTGTTCGAAGTGAAGTCGACCAATGGCGACACCTTCCTCGGCGGCGAGGATTTCGACATGCGTTTGGTCGAATATCTGGCGGCCGAGTTCAAGAAGGAACAGGGTATCGACCTGCGGAACGACAAGCTCGCCCTGCAGCGCCTCAAGGAAGCGGCTGAAAAGGCCAAGATCGAGCTGTCGTCCACCACGCAGACCGAGATCAACCTGCCCTTCATCACCGCCGATGCCAGCGGCCCCAAGCACCTGACGCTAAAGCTGACGCGTGCGAAGTTCGAGAGCCTTGTCGAAGATCTCGTCCAGCGCACCATCGAGCCCTGCAAGGCGGCGCTCAAGGATGCCGGCCTCAAGGCCGCTGAGATCGACGAGGTCGTTCTGGTCGGCGGCATGACCCGTATGCCCAAGATACAGGAGATCGTGAAGCAGTTCTTCGGTAAGGAACCGCACAAGGGCGTCAACCCGGATGAGGTCGTCGCACTTGGCGCTGCCATCCAGGCCGGCGTGCTGCAGGGCGACGTCAAGGACGTGCTGTTGCTCGACGTGACGCCGCTGTCGCTCGGCATCGAGACGCTGGGCGGCGTATTCACGCGGCTGATCGAGCGCAACACGACGATTCCGACGAAGAAGAGCCAGGTGTTCTCGACGGCTGAGGATTCGCAGTCGGCGGTGACCATCCGCGTCTTCCAGGGTGAGCGTGAAATGGCCGCCGACAACAAGGCGCTCGGCCAGTTCGACCTGGTCGGCATCCCGCCTGCGCCGCGTGGCGTGCCGCAGATCGAGGTCACGTTCGACATCGACGCGAACGGCATCGTCAACGTTTCGGCCAAGGACAAGGGCACCGGCAAGGAGCACCAGATCCGCATCCAGGCGTCTGGCGGCCTTTCGGACGCTGACATCGAGAAGATGGTCAAGGATGCCGAGGCCAATGCCGAAGTCGACAAGAAACGTCGCGCACTGGTCGAGGCCCGCAACCAGGCCGAGGCTCTGGTGCATTCCTCGGAGAAGTCGCTGAAGGACTATGGCGATAAGGTCTCGGAGACCGACCGCACGGCGATTGCCGATGCGATCGCGGCGTTGAAGACCGCTGCCGAAGGCGATGATGTGACCGAGATCGAGGCCAAGACGCAGACGCTCGCCGAAGTCTCGATGAAGCTCGGCCAGGCGATGTACGAGGCTTCGCAGAAGGAAGCCGCCGAGGCCGACGCCAAGGCTGATGCCGCCAAGGACAGCGATGTGGTCGATGCCGATTTCGAGGAAATCGACGAAGACGACGAGAAGAAGAAGTCGGCCTGAACCGCCTGACGGTACAGGTAAGCAAAAAGCCCGGCGCACAGCCGGGCTTTTTTGCAACCCTTTGCCGGAAAAACGCCGAGCTACCCGAAAAAATGCGGACAAAGCCTCGTAGACACTGGCATCCCGGCTCCATCACACCTAAATCGGAACAGCGTGCCGGCAAACGACGCAACGATACTTCAAGACGTTGACTATCCGGACTGCGGGAAAACATGAAAGCTGATTTTTACGAAACGCTGGGCGTGCAAAAAGGCGCCGACGAGAAGGAGCTCAAGAGCGCTTTCCGCAAGCTGGCCATGCAGTTCCATCCCGACCGCAACCCAGGCGACCATGCCTGCGAGCACAAATTCAAGGAAATCAACGAAGCCTACGAAACGCTGAAGGACCCGCAGAAGCGCGCCGCCTACGATCGCTTCGGCCACGCCGCCTTCGAGCACGGCGGCATGAATGGCGGGGCGCAAGGCTTTGGCGCCGGCGGCTTCGCCGACATTTTCGAGGACATTTTCGGCGACATGATGGGCGGGCGCCAGCGTCGCTCGTCCGGCGGTCGCGAGCGCGGCGCCGACCTGCGCTATAATATGGAAATCACGCTGGAAGAGGCATTTTCCGGCAAGACCGCGCAGATCCGCGTGCCGGCATCGATCTCCTGCTCGGAATGCTCGGGCAGCGGCGCCAAGCCCGGCACCCAGCCCGTCACCTGCTCGATGTGCAACGGCCACGGCAAGGTGCGCGCCACGCAAGGGTTCTTCTCGATCGAGCGCACCTGCCCGCAATGCCAGGGGCGCGGCCAGACCATCAAGGATCCATGTCCGAAATGCGCCGGCCAGGGCCGCGTCACCGAGGAGCGCTCGCTGTCGGTCAACATCCCTGCCGGGATCGAGGACGGCACCCGCATCCGGCTTGCCAATGAGGGCGAGGCCGGCCTGCGCGGCGGCCCATCGGGCGATCTCTACATCTTCCTCGCGGTCAAGCCGCACGAGTTCTTCCAGCGCGACGGCGCCGATCTTTATTGCAAGGTGCCGATCTCGATGACGACGGCAGCACTTGGCGGCTCGTTCGAGGTGACGACATTGGACGGCACCCAGACGAAGGTGAAGGTGCCGGAAGGCACCCAGAACGGCCGCCAGTTCCGCCTCAAGGGCAAGGGCATGCCGGTGCTGCGCCAGCCCAATATCGGCGACCTCTACATCCAGACCGTGGTCGAGACGCCGCAGAACCTTTCGCGCCGCCAGCGCGAATTGCTGGAAGAATTCGAGCAGCTTTCCTCAAAGGACAATTCGCCCCAGTCGAGCGGATTTTTCGCCCGCATGAAGGACTTTTTCGAAACGTTCGGCGAGCATTGAAGCTGATCCCTGGAAACGCTTCCCGAGCGTCATCAACACCTTATCCGGGGATTCGCCTTGTCTTGCACCTCGTAGCTGCTAAGTAGCATGCGAGGGAGCGTTGAGGAGGACTTTCGATGACGCGTAGTCCCGGACTGCGAAAGACGCTGGCGGAAAAGTTCGACGACGAACTGAAGTTCTTCAAGGGCTGGATCGACAAGCCGAAGGCGGTCGGTTCGATCGTCCCGACCAGTTCCATCACCGCGCGCAAGATGGCCTCGATCGTCAATCCGAAATCCGGCCTGCCGGTGCTCGAGGTCGGGCCTGGCACAGGCGTCATCACGCGCGCCATCCTCGCTCAGGGCATAAAGCCTGAAAATCTCTACGCGGTCGAATATTCCACTGATTTCGTGCGCCATCTGCGCCAGCTTTATCCAGGCGTCAACGTCATCGAGGGCGACGCCTTCAATCTCGACGCGACGCTCGGTGACAAGCGCGATCTGGTCTTCGATTCGGTGATATCGGGCGTGCCGCTGCTCAACTTCCCGGTCGCCCAGCGCATCGCCTATGTCGAGAGCCTGCTCGACCGCATCCCGGCGGGCCGGCCGATCGTGCAGCTGACTTACGGGCCGCTGTCGCCGATCCCGCCGGGCCGCGGCGACTATACGGTCGAGCATTTCCATTTCGTCATCCGCAACATTCCGCCGACGCAGCTTTGGATCTACCGACGCGGGGCCGCCTGAATTGCAGCGTTGGGTTTGAATAGCACTTGTCTTATACCCATCGGGTGACAAGGCAGACCCCATGGCTGTGATCCCGAAAATTCTCGTCGTCGCCGGTTCGGTGCGCAGCGGCGCCTATAGCGCCAGGACCGCCGACGTTGCGCAGAAGGAACTTGCCATGCAGGGCGCGGAGGTGACCCGCATCTCGCTCGCCGACTATCCGTTGCCGATCCTCGACCAGGATCTGGAAAAGGAAGAAGGCATTCCCGAAAACGCCGTCAAGCTCGGCCGGATGATCGCCGCCCATGACGGGCTGCTGATCGCGACGCCCGAATATAACGGCTCCATTCCACCGCTGCTCAAGAACACCATCGACTGGGTAAGCCAGCTGCGCAAGGATGGCGGCCGGACGTTCAGGCCGCTTGCCGGCAAGGTTGCCGGCCTCTGCTCGTCTTCCAACGGACCCTTCGGCGGGATACGCTGCATCAACCATCTGCGCGCCGTTCTGGTGCGCTGCCGGATGGAGGTGGTGACACCGGAATGCTCGGTGCCGGAGGGCGGCAACGCCTTCGACGACGAGGGCAACTTCAGGGACGAGAGACTACGCCAATCGATGGAGCACCTATGCCGAACGCTGATCGAAACCTCGCGCATGCTGTCGACGCGGATCGAGGCATGATCCCGGACGCCGCGCATGCCGACACGATGCAGGAAAGGCTGATCGTCGGCCTCGACCTGCCGACGCTGAAGGAAGCCGAGAAAGCGGTGCGCGAGCTCGACGGGATCGTCTCCTTCTACAAGATCGGTTACCAGCTCGCCTTTGCCGGCGGGCTCGACTTCGCCCGCGAGCTGGCCAGCGGCGGCACCAGGATCTTTCTCGACATGAAGCTGCTCGACATCGATAACACGGTGGCCAAGGGGGTCGACAACATCGTCAGGATGGGCATGAGCATGCTGACCATCCATGCCTATCCGAAGACGATGAAGGCGGCGGTCGAGGCTGCGAAGGGCAGCGACCTTTGCCTGCTCGGGGTCACCGTGCTGACCTCGATGGACGAGCAGGACGTGATCGACGCCGGCTATGAATATGATCCGCATACGCTGGTGCTGAGGCGCTCCGAGCAGGCGCTACATGCCGGCATGGGCGGCATCGTCTGCTCGGCCGAGGAAGCGGAGGCGGTGCGCCGCATCGTCGGCCCCAACCTGGCCGTCGTGACGCCGGGGATCCGGCCCACGGGCAGCGACCATGGCGACCAGAAGCGGGTGGTGACGCCGGCGCAGGCGATCCGCAACGGCTCCAGCCACCTCGTGGTCGGCCGGCCGATCGTCGGCGCGGCCGACCGGCGGGCGGCAGCTGAAGCCATCCTCGATGAAATGCGCTCGGCATAAGGACCAAAAACCAGGAGAAACCGATGCCCAAGGGATACTGGATCGCTCGCGTCGACGTGCGCGATGCGGAAGGCTACAAGGACTATGTCGCAGCCGCCAAGCTGGCCTTCGACCGCTTCGGCGCCAAGTTCCTGGCGCGCGGCGGCGCGCATGAGAAGGCCGAGGGGCCGGGCCGCGACCGCAATGTGATCATCGAGTTTCCGTCACTTGCGGCGGCGCATGACTGCTACCACTCGCCCGAATACCAGCGCGCGGTCGCGATCCGCCAGAAGGTGGCTGATGGTGAAATCGTGCTGGTCGAGGGGATTTAGGCGCGAAGTCGGTTCATCGCGGTCTCGGCCATCGCATTGGCGAGGCTCAGGCCCCATTGCTGGCGACAGTAATCGCGGAAATCGAAGCAGGGCAGGCCGGGGCAGACCTCGAACTCGATGAGGTGCACGCTGTCGTCGGCTTCGACCCGGAAGTCGATGGAAAACACATCCCGCAGGCCAAGCCCGACCATCAGGCTTTCGGCGATGCGACGAATTCTTGCATCGGCTCGAGGCTGGCTGGCGCCAACGGGAAGCAGCAACGGCTCAGCGTAATTTCCCGCGGCTTTCGCCGCTACACCGGTATCGCCGTAAAGCGCCAGGCTGTCCTGCATGGTCTGGAAATCGCTGCCCGAATCGACAAGGGCGATGCCGATCGCCTCGGCGCCGGTATCCGGCTTCAATCCGAGAAAACTGGCGCGCGCGTTGCGGCCGGCGACATAGGGCTGGACCACGACATCGTCGCGATAGGCGGCGAAGACGCGCCGGCTAAGCTCCAGCGCGTGGCCGAGATCGTGGCAGCGCGAATCCGGCCAGATGCCGATCTTGGCGCCGAGCCGGTTCGGCTTGACGAACCAGCCGGCGGGCGAGTCCGGCGGCGCGACCAGCCAGGCTCCGTCACGGGCAAGGCCCGCCCGCGGCACCGGCAAGCCAAGCGCGCCGAGCACGGCGCCGGAACGGAACTTATCCTGACAGAGCGCAAAAAGCGCATCGTCGGCGCCGATCGCCTTCAGGCCGTTCAGCCGTGCCAGAGCTGGTGCCGCGCCGCCGCGGAAATAGGCGATGCCGTCGGTCAGCGTCCAGACGAGCGTGGTCTTCGGGTCCTCGCCGGCGAGAACGCTTGCGGCGTCGTCGAGTGTCACCGGCGCAAACGACAAGCCGCGCTTCTGGCAAGCGGCGGCAAGTGCGTCGAATTCAGCAGCGATGTCGGTCGATTGCGCCAGATAGGAGGCGATTTCGACGGCACGCTCCGGCACGTGGTTATCGGCGACCAGCCGATCGAAGCAGGCCTTTTCCGGCTCGTAGACAAGGATCAGCTTCGGCTTGCGGCTTGACATGGGTGGAACGGCTCCTGGCAGCACGATTGCCTACCATCGCACGGGGAACGCATTCGGCTTGCGCGGAACCGACGTTGATCGGACGCCTGCACGACAGCAAGCGCACCATCTTCTTGTTTGACCATGATCTTTTCCGAACCAAAGGTTCGGGACCATGGTCTAGCCAATCAGCACGCGCGGCTCGAAGCGACCATTGACTGGAATGTCGAGCATAAACGTCATGCCGGCTTGCGGGTCGAGCAGGCGCTGCTTCTCGCTCTTGCCGGACCAGGCGGAGGTGACCGCGATCCGGTCGGCATTCCTGCCGACAAAAGCCGGACAGGACGGCTGCGTCGCCGGCATCGCCACCGAACGGACAAGCTTGCCGTCGGGTCCATAGGCTTCGACGACGCTGCCGCCCCAGCAAGCGTTCCACAATATGCCGTCGCGGTCGAGCACCGAACCATCGATATAGCCCTTGGCCGAACGGTGATCGACGAAGACCTTCAGTTCGCCAACCGGCAGGCCGGTCGCAGGATCGCAGCCGACGCGCATCAACAGCCCGGTGCTGGTGTCGGTATAATGGGCGATAGTCCCATCTTCGGAAAAGCAGATCGAATTGGGCACCGTGAGATCCGCATAGAGCCGGCGCAGCTCGCCCTTGAAGAACCAGTAGATAGAACCGGCGGCCTTCTCCTCGCCCTTACCCATGGTGCCGACCCAGAGGGCGCCGCAAGGGTGAACGCGGGAATCGTTCGAGCGGGTGACCGTATTATCGGCCTCGATCGGCGTGTGCAGCGTCAGCTTTCCGGTCGCGACATCGCGGACATGCAGGCCGGCCTCGGTGGCGATCAGCTGGCGTTGGTCGTCGACAATGGCGATGGCGCTGGCCATCTGACCGAGCTCGTGGATTTTGACCGCACCGCCGGACAAGCGCTGTTCCAGGAGCTGGCCGTTGACGATGTCAAACCAATAGAGCGTGTCCGTGGCAGGGTCATAGCTTGGCCCCTCGCCGAGTTGGCAGACATGGTCGGAAAAAACCGAAACGATGGTCTCGCTCATCATGCCGCTCCAAACGCCGCGTCCCAGGCCACGACCGCAGCCTTCGCCCGTGCTGCCACTTCGTCGATGCTCATGCCCGGCTTGAACAGGCTGGAGCCAAGACCGAAGACGGTGACGCCGGCCGCTTTGTAGCCGGCAAAGTCCTTGTCCGAAACGCCGCCGACGGCGCCGACCAGCACACTGGCTGGCAGCACCGCGCGCATCGCCGAAATGCCCGCCGCGCCAAGCACGCTCGCCGGGAAGAATTTCAATGCCGAGGCGCCGAGCCGGATTGCTTGAAATGCCTCGGTCGGCGTGAACACGCCGGGCATCGTCACCATGCCGTACTGCATGGCACGGCCCATGACCTCGGCATCGATATTGGGGCTGACCAGCAGCCGCCCGCCGGCCTTGTGCAGACCGTCGACATCGGCGGCGGTGAGCACCGTGCCGGCGCCGACCAGCGCCGTCGGAGGAAGCGTTTCGACAATACTGGCGATGGAAACAAAAGGCTCGGGCGAGTTGAGCGGCACCTCGATTGCTTCGATGCCGGCGCCGAAGATCGCCTGGCCGATCGCCACCGCCTCGCTTGGCTTGAGGCCACGCAGGATCGCGACCAGACCCCGCTTGAGCTTTGGAAAAGGTGCGGTTTCGGTCATGCGGCAACTCCATTTTTGGCGATCATGCCATTTTCGCGCGCGGCTTCGGCAAGGCCGGCACGCACCGCCTCATCGGCGTCGACCGCCCTGAAAGCGAGCCCGGCAAGGCCGAGCGCCTCGGCATAGAGCCTGCCGAGTGCGCCCGATGCGATCAGCACGACGGGCACGGCGCTTGCCCCATAGCGGCTATTTGCCGAAGCGATCTCGCCGCCGATCAGCAGGCCGGACAGAGAGGCTGCGGCATCTTCGGGCTTCAGGTCCTGCAACAGGCTGGCGGCGCGGATCGAGAACAGTCTTGAAACGATGTCACCGCCCTCGGCCAACGCCTTCAGGCACCAGTCCCGGAAAAACGGACTTTCGGCGGCAACCGGCTGCAGCGGCTCGCCCAGCGAATGGCGCAGGATCGAGTGCGCAGCCAGCACCGAAAACAGCTCGCCGGTCGGCCAGGTGCCGAAGCCGGCAATGGAACCGTCCTCGACCAGCACCCATTTCGAATGGGTGCCGGGCATGCAGACGAGGTGGCGTCCCTGTGCCGGCAAACCGGCGCCGGCAAGCTGCGTTTCCTCGCCGCGCATGACGTCAGGTGCATCGGCAAGGCGTTGGGCAAGGCCGGGCACGATGCGGATGTCGCGGCGCTGGCCGGGGATGCGGGCAGCGCCGGCGAGGATAGCGCCGATCGGCGCCGGCACGCTGACATAGGGCGCCTCCAGCCAGCCCTGGCGCGAACCGGCCATCCCGCAAATGATGACCGGCAGCGCCTCGGGGGCACCCATGGCAGCCAGATGCCCTTCGAGAACGGACGAAAATCCTTTAGCCTGGGCGGTGATCAGCCCGTCATCGCCGCGCCGCTCGGCGAGAACCTTGCCGGCGCCGTCGAGCAGCCACACCCTCATCCGGGTGGTGCCCCAGTCGACGGCCGCGACAGAAGGGGCCTTGCTCGATGAGATCACAGGAACCCCCCGTCGACGATCAGCATCTGCGCGGTCAGCATGCGTGAAGCATCCGACGCCAGGAACAGCACGGTGCCGACAACGTCTTCCGGCTGCATCACCTCTTTGATGCACTGCTTGGCGACGTGGGCGGCGAGCGCCTGTTCGGTGACCCAGAGCTTTCTCTGTCGCTCGGTGATCACCCAGCCGGGCGCGATTGCGTTGACGCGAATGCCGTCGACGCCGAGCTTGCCGGCAAGACCCTTGGTGAGGCCGACGATGCCGGCCTTGGCGGCGGTATAGGCCGGCATATCGGGATGGTTGATGAGAAACGAGGTCGAGGTGAAATTGATGATCGAGCCGCCACCGGCCCGCTTCATGCCCGGCGCCACCGCCTGTGCGCTGAAGAAATGCGGGCGCAGGTTGATGGCATGATTGTTGTCCCAGAACTCGACCGTGACGTCTTCGACGGTATGACGGTCATCCTGCGCGGCATTGTTGACGAGCACGGTCACGTCGCCATGCGCCTCGGCGGCTTTGGCAACTGATAACCGCAATGCCTCGATATCGCGTATATCGGTCTTGAGATAGAGCGGCCGCCGGCCGAGCTCCTTGTCTAACCGATCGGCCAGCGCCAGGCTCGGACGGTCGGCGATATCGATAAAGGCGACCTTTGCCCCCTGGCGGATAAATCCCTCGGTCAAGGCGGCTCCAATGCCGGAGCCGCCACCGGTGATCAGCACCGAAGCGCCTTCGAGGTCGGCAAAGCGTGCCGATGGCATCATGAATTCTCTCCCGGTCCAACGATCTCGGTCTGACCGGCGCGCATCCTATCCAGCCATGTCGGGCGGGCAAGGGCGAAAGAGTGGATAGTCGGGACTTATGTCCGACAAAAGGCCGCACGCGCCCCCGATCGATCAGCCGCCCAGCCGGACGTGGTACAATTCGACGGCGGCTCCGCTGGTCCCGGCAACCGGCTCAAGCCATTCCGGTACGCTGCCGCGCATCAACCCGGCGAGAAAACCTGCCGGCGCCTTGGCGGCGAGGAGCTTGCTTTCGGGGCTGCCGGGGCACAATGCGACGAGGCCGACGTGATGATCCGCCAGGATTGTCCTGGCATCGGCATCGGACCCAAGGAAGGCATCGAGCGCCAGCAGGTTGCCGGCGACGTTGCGATGATAAGGCCCGGCGAAGACGCGGTGTCCGGAATAGGCCAGGATCGGCGATCCGAGATTGGAAATTGCCAGCACCGTGGTGCCGGGCAGGCGGCCAAGCGCCGCAAAGGAGGCCATGCGCTGGCAAGCGACATCGGCGCCGTCGCCATTATCGGCGGCGGTATTGCTGTCCTCGAAGGCGACCGAGGTCGCCGCGGCAGCCCCAGTCCAGACGGCATTCACCGAAACCAGCCAGACGGCGGCCATGCGCAGCGCCACGCCGCGCGACGGGCTGGCCTCGGCCCGTTGACGCCATTTGGCAATCCAGGCAGCAAGCGGGATGACGGCGAAGGCGATCGAGAATGTCGAACCGCGCACCTGCCAGGCACTGACGATGAAGGCCACGACAAGCAGCGTGCCGACAAGGCTGTCCTGCCGCCGCCAGCCGCCACGGCCAAGGCGAAGCGCCATCAGCACGAGCGCGATGAGCGGCGTAGCATAGCGCGCCACCACCCCGGCCGGATCTTCAGCGAGAAGCTTGAACAGCGATTGCGCCTCGTCGATGTGATCAAGCCATAGCTCCTTGAGGCGCGGATCGAGGTTGGCATAGGGCGCTGCCAGGCATTGCGGGAACAAAAAGACGACGACTGCGGCCAATATCAGGGCAAGCAGGCCAAGCGAGGCGATGCGCCGTTGGCGCGTGCGGCCAGCGGGCTCGACCGACGCTATCGCCGCAAGGCCGGTTCCGGCAATCGCTGCGACGACGAACTGCACGGTCGAGAAGGCGTCGCATTGCGCCTGACCCCAGGCGGACGGTGCGATGGTGGCGACAAAGACGAGAGCCGACACGCCGGCAAAGCCGAGGCCGAAATCCCTGGCAATCGGCCTCTCGCCATCGGCGTCGAGGGCAAACAGCGTGGCGACAGAGGCGCCGATGGTGGCGACATAAGGCGCGGTTTCCATGCCGACGGCCAGCATCAATCCGGCGCACAGGCCGGAGAGTAGTGCCGCCGGCCTGCGCAACGGCGCTTCAAGCAGAAGGCTCAGGCTGGCCATGCTCAGCATCAGTTGGACATTGTGGTGATCGAGCGCGCCAGGCGAAAAAATGCCGAGGAAGTGCAGTGCGGCGGCGCCGACGACGACAGCGGGCAGCACGGCGCCGTCACCAGCAAAGCTGCGCGCGGTGCGAGCGGTGAAAAACACGGTCAGGCAAAAGAGCAGCGCCGGCCACAGCACTTGCGCAAAATTCTCGGCAAAGACCGTGCTCCCGGTCAGGGCCGACACGGCCGTGATGGCGGCGATCGGCGCATCGACCAGCCGCGACCAGTGCATGACGAAGCCGCCTTCCAGGCCCATCCTGTACTGGTGCAGATCGAACCAGCTTTGGCCGGCCAGCATGTCGCGAACTTCGACAAGGCGCAGCAGATTGTCGTTGTCGCCGCCGGCATTGGTCAGTTCCGGGAAACCGGCAAAGGCATTGACGGCAAGCGCCAGCAGCGTGGCAAGCAGCGCCAGCGCGATATCGGACCTCCAAATGGAGGCGCCATCGTCGGCTGTGCTCATATCAGGACCTTTGGAAGGAATACGGGGCGGTTTAAACCTAGCCTTAACAGCTTCAATAAATAGTAAAGCCGCCCCGAGCGAGGCCGGCGTTTGAGCGGTCAGGGATCTCACAGGGCATCCGGAGACGAAAATGCCACAAGAAGTGCGCCATGAGCCGAGCATCGCCGTGCTCCTGCCTTGCTACAATGAGGAGCTGACGATCGGCGAAGTGGTGCGGCGCTTTCGCGAGACGCTGCCTGCCGCCGCGATATATGTCTACGACAACAATTCGCGCGATCTGACGGCGCTCCGAGCCCGCGCCGCCGGCGCCATCGTGGTGCGCGAGCCGCGCCAGGGCAAAGGCAATGTCGTGCGCCGCATGTTCGCCGACATCGAGGCCGACATCTACCTGATGGCCGACGGCGACGGCACCTATGCGCCGGAGGACGCGCCGCAACTGATCAACACGCTGCTGACCGAGCGCTCCGACATGGTGGTGGGCACCAGGCGCGGCGTCGCCGACGATGCCGGCAGGACTGGCCATGCCTTCGGCAACCGCATCTTCAACAGCCTCTACAAGCGGCTGTTCGGCTCGGACTTTACCGATATCTTCTCGGGGTACCGCGCCTTCACCAGGCGCTTCGTCAAGAGCTTTCCCGCCGTTTCCGGCGGTTTCGAGATCGAGACCGAAATGTCGGTGCACGCCTCGCAGCTCAAATTGCCGGTCAGCGAGATCGGGCTCGACTATGGCCGCCGGCCGGAAGGCTCCTCGTCGAAGCTGTCGACCTTTCGCGACGGCGCGAAGATCCTGTGGATGTTCGCCATGCTGATGAAGGAGACACAGCCGCTGCGTTTCTTCGGCGCTTTTTCGGTGTTCTTCCTGGCATCGAGCCTGTTCCTGATGGCGCCGGTGCTGATCGAGTTCGCCGAAACCGGGCTTGTGCCGCGCATGCCGACCTGGGTGCTGTCGGTCGGGCTGCTGCTGCTGTCGATGCTGGCGGCGGTGACCGGGGTAATCCTCGATTCGGTGTCGCGCGGCCGGGCCGAGCAGAAGCGCATCTTCTATCTGTCGATGCCTTCCGGTCGCGTCGAACGTGAACGTGCAAGCGCCCTCGCGACTTTGAAGGCCGGACCGGGCAAGACCCCGCGCGCGGCCTAGAGCCTGAATGGGACGCCTCGCCCGCTTCATTTTCGCCGGCGGCATCGGCTTCGTCGCCGACGCGGCGGCGCTTTGGCTGGTGCTGGCGATAACACCGCTCGGACCATTCGCGGCTCGCATCATTTCGATCGGTTTTGCCCTGTCCGTCACCTGGTTGATCAACCGCCATCTGACGTTTTCGCCTTCCAGCCGCGGCATCGCGCAGGAGGGCGCACGCTATGGCGGCGTCGGCATTGCCACCAGCGTCGTCAATTATCTCGTCTATTGCGCCACGCTGTTCGCGCTGCCGATGGTGTCGCCGCTCATCGCCCTTGCGGTCGCCTCGCTGATTGCCATGGCGCTGTCCTTCCTCGGCTATTCCAAGCTGGTCTTCGATCGCTGACGGCGCATCGCATTGGGATCTGCGCCAAACGAAGCGCAGCCTCATCATGACCTTGGCCGATTGGCAGAAGCCGCCGATTTCCTTATATCGCTGTCGTCGATGCATCGGCGCGAAAATCGGAATCGATTTTCGGACAGCACGATGCATGGATTCAAAAGTGTTGGAGCGTACTTTGTGCATCCAAGTGGATCGCTCCAAGTGCGCCGGAGAGCCGCAATGCCCCTGAAAGTCGCCGTCCAGATGGACCACATCTCCACCGTGTCGATTGCCGGCGACACGTCGTTTGCGCTGTCGCTGGAAGCGCAGCGGCGCGGCCACCAACTGTTCCACTACACGCCCGACCGGCTGTCGCTGCGCGACGGCAAGGTGTTTGCCCGCATCGAGGCGATGCAGGTCCGCGACGAGAAGGGCAATCATTATTCGCTGGGCGAGAAGGTGCGCACCGACCTTTCGGAAATGGACGTCATCCTTTTGCGGCAGGATCCGCCGTTCGACATGAACTACATCACCACCACGCATATCCTCGAGTGCATCCATCCGAAGACGCTGGTGGTCAACGATCCGGCCTGGGTGCGCAACAGCCCGGAAAAGATCTTCGTCACCGAATTTCCCGACCTGATGCCGGACACGCTGATCACCAAGGACCCGCTCGAGGTCGCAGCCTTCCGCAAGGAGTTCGGCGATATCATCGTCAAGCCGCTCTACGGCAATGGCGGCGCCGGCATCTTCCATCTGCATGAGGCCGACCGCAACCTAGCCTCGCTGCTCGAAATGTTCGGCCAGATGTTCCGCGAACCGTACATCGTGCAGCGCTACCTGAAGGAGGTGCGCGCCGGCGACAAACGCATCATCCTGATTGACGGCGAGCCGGTCGGCGCCATCAACCGCGTGCCGGCCGAGCACGATTCGCGCTCCAACATGCATGTCGGCGGCCGTGCCGAAAAGACCGAGCTGACGGAGCGCGAACGCGAGATCTGTGCCCGCATCGGCCCCTCGCTGAAGGAGCGCGGCTTCATCCTCGTCGGCATCGACGTCATCGGCGACTACATGACCGAGATCAACGTGACCTCACCGACCGGCATACGCGAAGTGCAGCGCTTCGGCGGCGCCGACATCGCCAGCCTGTTCTGGGATGCCGTGGAGGAGAAGCGCACCTAGCCTCGCTTCGCGAGCGGCCGCGTTGCAAACCATTGCAGCCGTTGCGCTCAGCTGTTCCCCAAATGTTCTTGCCTTCGCCGGAAATCTGTGGTTGTCTCCGGTGACGCCGTTCGCGGCATGATCGCAAGGGCTTGGGGCAAGCCTGCAGCCGGGGTGAAGACATGGTGGCGCGGGTTCGCACGGTTGCTTTCCAGGGCATCGAGGCCGTGCCGGTCGACGTGCAGGTGATGATCGCGCCGGGCAAGGTCAACATGCACATCGTCGGCCTGGCCGACAAGGCTGTGGCCGAAAGCCGCGAGCGGGTGCAGGCGGCGCTGCATGCATCCGGCCTGTCGATGCCATCGAAGAAGGTCACCGTCAATCTGGCGCCGGCCGACCTGCCCAAGGAGGGCAGCCATTACGATCTGCCGATCGCGCTCGGTTTGATGGCGGCACTGGGCGCCATTCCGGGCGACATGCTGGCCGGCTATGTCGTGCTTGGCGAATTGTCGCTCGACGGCACTATTGCCGCGGTGGCCGGCGCGCTGCCGGCGGCGATCGGCGCCAATGCCGAAGGCAAGGGCCTGATCTGCCCGTTCGCCTGTGGCCCGGAAGCCGCCTGGGCCGGCAAGGATTTCGACATATTGGCGCCGCGCAGCCTGATTGCCATCGCCAATCATTTTCGCGGCACGCAGGTTCTGTCGCGGCCGGAAGCCGGCATCCATACTTCGGCGCGCGACTTGCCCGACCTTGCCGACATCAAGGGCCAGGAGACCGCCAAGCGGGCGCTGGAGGTGGCGGCCGCCGGCGGTCACAACCTGCTGATGGTCGGGCCGCCGGGGTCGGGAAAATCGATGCTGGCCCAGCGGCTGCCGTCGATCCTGCCGCCGCTTGCGCCGAAGGAATTGCTCGAAGTCTCGATGATCGCCTCGGTGGCCGGCGAACTCGGCGAAGGCAAGCTGACCGACCGGCGGCCGTTCCGCGCGCCGCACCATTCGGCCTCGATGGCGGCGATGGTCGGCGGCGGCCTGCGCGTGCGGCCGGGCGAGGCCTCGCTTGCCCATCACGGCGTGCTGTTCCTCGACGAGTTTCCGGAATTTTCGCCGCAGGCGCTCGATGCGCTGCGCCAGCCGCTGGAGACCGGCGACTGCATGATCGCGCGCGCCAATCATCGCGTCACCTATCCGGCGCGTATCCAGCTTGTCGCGGCGATGAACCCGTGCCGTTGCGGCATGGCCGGCGAGCCGGGCTATCGCTGCCTGCGCGGCGACCGCTGCCGCACCGACTACCAGGCGCGCATTTCCGGCCCGCTGCTCGATCGCATCGATCTCAGGATCGAGGTACCGGCGGTTTCGGCCAGCGATCTGATCCGGCCGGACCGGGCGGAGAAGAGTGCAGCCGTGGCACTGCGCGTCGCCCGTGCCCGTACGATCCAGCGTGAGCGTTTCGAACGGCTCGGCGCGACCTCCGCCACCACCAACGCGCATTGCTCACCGTCGGTTATCGAGGAGATCGCCATGCCCGATGCCGCCGGCCTGTCGCTACTGAGGGACGCCAGCGAAAAGCTCGGCTTTTCGGCAAGAGCCTACCACCGCGTCTTGAAGGTGGCGCGGACGCTGGCCGATCTCGAGGCCAGCGAAACGGTCGGCCGCATCCATCTGGCCGAGGCGATTTCCTACCGCATGAGCTCGGAGCGGATGGCACAGGCGGCGTAGTGCTTCTGCTGCTCGCTGGAAGTACGGTTGCGGGTTCGCGCCCGATGATCGCATATGTTACGGTCATGCACCTAACCGGGGCTGAGGCGGGGATGATTTCTGTTTCGCCGGCACGCAGTGCCGAAGACTTCGAGACCATGGCCGGGCTTTGCCGCAAGCTTGCACAATGGGATGTCGACGCCGTGCAGCCTTACGGCGTCTCGGAGGAGGACGTGAGGACCATCTTCCACCCCGAAAGGAGCGGCAGTTCGCTGGCAGCGAAGTTCGGCGCGCCAGATGCCATGGCGTTTATCGCGCGATCGGAGAACCTACCGGCGGGCTGCCTCGCCTTGACCAGTTCGACGACCATACGGCGGAGATTCACAAGTTTTTTGTCGACGCGTCGTTTCGCGGAAAAGGAATCGGCCGGGCGCTAATGGGGGCCGCGCTGGCGGAGATCCGGAAAGGCCGAATCCGGACGGTATTGATCCACACGACGTTCTACATGAAAAACGCCATTGCCGTGTATGAGTCGTTCGGCTTCAGGCCCTGCCCGCCCTTCCGTGAAACCCCGGAGCCGGTCAGACATACCGATATTTTCATGTCGTGCTCGATCTCGCCCGCGTGAGGTTAGAGGCAGCCGCGGTGTGGAGGACGCGGCGTCCCTCGACTTGCCCTATTTTTGGAAATCGAACCTGGGCCCCGATGATCCTCTTCCTGAGGCGCATCGTCAGAATGGGCGTTGGCGCACTTCATGCAGGACCCCTCCCGGCCCTTCGGGTCACCCTGCCCTCAAGGGGAGGGGGACGCCGGCTCCCGCGCCTTCGCTTCAGGCGCCTTGCTTCGCCTTCAGTTCCAGCCGCCGCGCGTGCAGCACCGGCTCGGTGTAGCCGTTGGGCTGGACGCGGCCTTTGAAGACGAGGTCGCAGGCGGCGAGGAACGCGATTGAATTGTTGAAGTCCGGTGCCATCGGCCGGTAGAGTGGATCGCCTTCGTTCTGGCGGTCGACGATCGCCGCCATGCGTTTCATCGTTTCCATGACCTGATCGGGCGTGCAGACGCCGTGATGCAGCCAATTGGCGATGTGCTGCGAGGAGATGCGCAGCGTGGCGCGGTCCTCCATCAGGCCGACGTCGTTTATGTCAGGCACTTTCGAGCAGCCAACGCCCTGGTCGATCCAGCGCACGACATAGCCCAGAATGCCTTGCGCGTTGTTGTCTAGCTCCTTCTGGATGTCTTCAGGCGACCAGTTCGGCCGCCTTGCTACCGGCACCGACAAGATGTCGTCGAGCCTGGCCTTGGGCCGGCTTTTCAGCGCCTTCTGCACGGCCTGGACATCGACCTTGTGGTAGTGCGTGGCGTGCAGGGTTGCCGCCGTCGGCGACGGCACCCAGGCGGTGTTGGCGCCGGCCTTAAGGTGCGCGATTTTCTCGGCCAGCATCGCCGCCATCAGGTCGGGCATCGCCCACATGCCCTTGCCGATCTGGGCGTGGCCGGCCAGCCCGCATTCGAGCCCGGTATCGACGTTCCAGGCTTCATAGGCGGCAATCCAGGCGGCCTGCTTCATGTCGCCCTTGCGGATCATCGGGCCGGCTTCCATCGAGGTATGTATCTCGTCGCCGGTGCGGTCGAGGAAGCCGGTGTTGATGAAGACGACGCGGTCCCTGGCGGCGCGGATCGCCTCCTTGAGGTTGACGGTGGTGCGCCGCTCCTCGTCCATGATGCCCATCTTGATGGTGTTTTTCGCCATGCCGAGCAGCGCCTCGACGCGGTCGAAAATCTCGACGGCAAAGGCAATTTCCTCCGGCCCGTGCATCTTGGGTTTTACGATATACATCGAGCCGGCGCGAGAATTGGCGCGGCGCCCGTTGGGGCCAACATCGTGCAGCGCGATCAGCGCCGTCAGCGCCGCATCCATGATGCCTTCCGGCACCTCATTGCCGTCGCGGTCCGATATCGCCGGATTGGTCATGAGGTGGCCGACGTTCCTGACCAGCATCAGCGAGCGGCCGGGCACGGTCAGCGTGCCGCCATCGGGCGCGGTATAGGTGCGGTCGGGGTTGAGCCTTCGGACAACGCTCTTGCCGGCCTTGGTGATCTCTTCAGCCAGGTCGCCCTTCATCAGGCCGAGCCAGTTGCGGTAGACCAGCACCTTATCCTCGGCATCGACGGCCGCCACCGAATCCTCGCAGTCCTGGATGGTTGTCAGCGCCGATTCCAGCACGACATCGGCAATGCCGGCCGGATCGGTGCGGCCGATCTGGTTGTTGCGGTCGATGGCGATTTCGATGTGCAAGCCATTCCTGACCAGCAAGACGGCTTCGGGGTCGGCGGCATCGCCGCGATAGCCGGCAAACTGCTTGGGGTCGGCAAGCGTGGTGGCGCCGCCGCCCTCGCCCAGCCGCAACATGCCGTTGGCGACCGAAAGCCCGTTCACGCCGGCCCATTTGCCTGTCGTGAGCGGCACCGCCTCGTCGAAGAAGCTTTTCGCCCAGGCGACGACCTTGGCGCCGCGCGCCGGATTGAATTTGTTGCCTCGCTCGGCGCCGTCCGTCTCCGGGATGGCGTCGGTGCCGTAGAGCGCATCATACAGTGAGCCCCAGCGCGCATTGGCGGCATTCAGCGCATAACGCGCATTCATCACCGGCACCACCAACTGCGGCCCGGCGACCAGCGCGATTTCCGGGTCCACATTTTCGGTCGTCACGCTGAAGGCCGGCCCCTCGGGCAGGAGATAGCCGATCTCGCGGAGGAAGCTCTTGTAGGCCTCCATGTCGACGGGCGCGCCATTGTCGCGGTACCAGCGGTCGAGCTTGTCCTGCATGGCATCGCGTTTTTCGAGCAGCGCCCGGTTTTTTGGCGAGAGATCATGGACGATCGCCGAAAAACCGCTCCAGAATGCCTCCGCTTCAATGCCGGTGCCCGGCAACGCCTCGTTCACGACAAAATCATGAAGCTCGCGGGCAATCCGCAATCCGGCGATCTCGACGCGATCGGTCATCAGGGCTTCTCCAGACGAAAGGCTAGGCCGGGCCTTTGGCATGTCGCGGTTGCAGGGTCAATTCGGCATAGGTGAAGGTAGGGCGTTTTCGCCGTTGCAGGAGCTGCCAATCTCCCCACTTGTGGGTGAGATGCCCGGCAGGGCAGAGGGGGGCGTGAAGGATCGCCGACCTTGCCATTTACGACCAGCCGCAAGTCTGAGGTGTTACCGCGAAAGACTGAGACGTTGGCGGGACAGCGCCCCCCTCTGTCCTGCCGGACATCTCCCCCTCGAGGGGGGAGATCGGCTAATCACACCGCCATCCTTGGCCTGCCCGACGCGACCGCCACGACATGCGCCTCGATGAACATGCGCTGGCCCTCGACGGTGGAGACGCGGAACTCGCTGGCGATTTCGATCTCGGCGCTGTCGGTGCCGGCGTCCTTCGCCCGCCCGGCGGCAATAGCGCGCACATCTCTCTCCGCCGCGGCGATCGCCGCCGCCTCGTCGTTGAAATCGCGCACGCTTTCGCCTGAGGCGACACGGAACAGCCCTTCCTTGGGCTGGCTGACCCGCGCCTCGGCCGAAACCCGGACCTGGCCGACGACGGCGCCGAGCGCATTGGCCACATCGGTATCCTCAGGCACCACGCAGTCATTGCCGACCAGCTCGGCCAGGCCGGCATAGTGCAACGGCGCCGAGGCGCCGAGGCCGATGACCGGACGGTCGAGCGCGACGCTGAGCCGGGCGATGCCGGGATGGGCGTCGACGGCGCGCTGGACCAGCGCGTGGGCGACGGTCGCCGCGCCATCCAGCCCATCCTCGGCGAAGGCGGTCTCGAGGATGACTTCCGCCGACAGGCGGGTCAGCGTGGTCAGCACCCGTTCCGAGATCGCCTCCGGCGAGGCGGCGATGAACTGGCCGCGGCCGTCACGCCTGCGCGCGAACAGCTCGGCACCCAGACGCGCCGCAGCCAGATCCCAATTGGCCTGCCTGCCCAGCACATGCGCGGCATCCGACGGCGTGAAGCCGGCGACATGCACCAGCCCGCGCGACACCAGCCGGTTCAAGGTGGCGTTCTGGGCATTCGAAGTCAGCAATCTGTCGAGAGCCTGCGGCACGGCACCGATCAGCTCGTAAAGCTTGGCTTCGGCACCGGTCAGTCCGGCCGCGAGCCGCTCCGGCACGCCGGTGCGCACCGCGAGGCGGCCATCCATGCGGCCGGGATTGGGTGCGCGCAGCTGGCGTTCCAGTTCTGATGTGACCGCGTCGCCATGCATCATGCCGGCCAGCGCCAGCGGCACCAGGCGGCGCGGCCCGAGCAGGATCTTCGGGTTGAGCGCGCCGTCCTCCAGCGCCACTTCGGAATCGCCGCCGAGGCCAAAAGTGCGCATGGCGACGGCCTCGACCATGGTGCGGAAGCCGCCGACGGTGGCGCCTTCCGGATCGAGCCGCGGCCGGCCCTTGTCCAACACCGCGACGTCGGTGGTGGTGCCGCCGATATCGGAGACCACGGCATTGTCGAGGCCGGTCATGTGGCGGGCGCCGACAAGGCTGGCGGCCGGGCCGGACAGGATCGTCTCGATCGGCCGCTGGCGGGCAAAGGCGGCCGAGACCAGCGCGCCGTCGCCGCGCACCACCATCAGCGGGGCGGCGATCTTGCGCGCGGCCAAAAAACCTTCGGTTGCCGCGACCAGCCGGTCGATCATCGAGATCAGCCGGGCGTTGAGCAAGGTCGTCAGTGCCCGGCGCGGGCCGCCGAGCTTGGCCGACAGCTCGTGGCTGGCGGTGACCGGCAGGCCTGTTATGTCGCGGATCAGGTCGCGGGCGGCAAGCTCGTGCGCCGGGTTGCGGGTAGCAAAATAGGCGCAGACGGCAAAGCCGGACACCGACTTTTCCAATTCCGGCAAAGCTGCCTCCAGCCCGGACAGATTGAGGCTCGCCGCATTGCCGTGGACATCGTGGCCGCCGGGGCAGAACACCACCGGATCGGTGCCGAGCGCCGCCTTCAGCCCGTCGCGGGCAAGGTCGCCCTCGGCAAAACCGATCATCACAAGTGCTACGCGGCCGCCCTGGCCCTCGACCAGCGCATTGGTGGCAAGCGTCGTCGACATCGACACCAGCTTGATCGCCGCCGGGTCGGTGCCGGCTTTTTGCAGCACCGCATCGACCGCGCCCGATATGCCGACCGCCAGGTCGTGACGGGTGGTTAGCGCCTTGGCCTTGGCCAGAACTTTTCCGCCGGGGCCGCCGGCCTCCGACCACAGCACCGCGTCGGTGTAGGTGCCGCCGGTGTCTATGCCGAGGAACAGGGGGGAGGGTTTGAGCTTGGCGGTCATTGGCGGGTCCGGAGAATTCGTCTCCGCCCCTTAGCGGATACCGGCCGATCGATAAAGCCGCGATGGCTGGGCCACGGGCGAACACGCTGCAGGCTCGCCCAATGCCGGCGGGACAGCACCCCCCTCTGTCCTGCCGGACATCTCCCTCTCAAGGGGGGAGATTGGGTGTCACCCACGCTCTCGCAAATTTTCAACGCTGCAAACAGGGTGGCCGCCGGCGAAGCTGCCAATCTCCCCCCTTGAGGGGGAGATGTCCGGCAGGACAGAGGGGGGTGTGACGGATCGCAACCTTGGCAATTACCCGACAAACCCCACGCGCTTGTGGCTGCCATCGCAGAACGGCTTGTTGGCGGAGTGGCCGCAGCGGCAGAGGAAGGTGCGTTGCGTGCGGTCGACCGTGTGGCCGGTGCCGGTGACGATTTCGAGATTGCCTTCGAGCTTGAGCGGGCCGTTGGTGGTCGGCGTGACGGTGAGCGGGCCATCGCGCGCTTCCAATGCCGGCGTGTCTTTCAGCGCCGGCTCGCCGGTGGCGGTGAAGCCCGCCTTGGCGTGGCTGCCGTCGCAGAACGGCTTGTTTTCCGAGGCGCCGCAGCGGCAGAGCGTGGCGCGGTAAAATGTTTCGCCGCCCAGCACGATCTCGGCATGCACGGCCAGCGGGCCGTTTTCCCTTATGCGCACAATGTTGACCACCGGCGGCTGTTCCTGCGGCCCGCCATCCTTGCGGACATAGGTGATGGCGCCGGACGGGCAGCCTTCGGCGAGCGCCACGATCTTCTCGACGCTGGCCGCCTCGGGGTGGATCCACTGGTCGGGCGCATTGGGCACGAAGACACGCGGATCGCCAAGCACGCAGTTGCGCGAATGGATGCAACGTTTTCCCGAAAAGCCGATCTCTATGTTTTCGCCTTCGACCACTGCCATGGGTGGGATCTCCTCTCGGACTACGCTATGGCGACGGCCAGGACGACGTCAAGGCAGCATTCTCCACCTCGTGAGGGCCGACCTCGGGCGCGGCGGGAAGGGAATTCGCATTTTTTGCTCGCAGCACTACATTTTGTTCTTGCTTTGTGCCGGCAGCTATGCTACTAATTTGACTATGGTGCCAATTGGCTCCAACGACCCGCCCCACCGAGGCGGGTTTTTTGTTTCAGCTTTGAATTCCGGCGTTGCCGGCCGACGCTGGCGGGACAGCGCTCCGCTGCTATGGCCTCTGTACGACCACCTGGCCCACAAGGGTGAGGCAATCGCATACGGGAGTCCCCCTCATCCGGCCGCTTCGCGGCCACCTTCTCCCCGAGGGGAGAAGAGGCTGGCGCCAGTGCAGGCGACTCCTCTCCCCTCGGGGAGAGGTCGGATTGCCCCGAATTCCCCTTCGCAATTCGGTTGGCAATCCGGGTGAGGGGGCGCTTGCCGATGTGCAATAGCCCTCGAACAAAAGGGAGACAGTTCACGGAACCAGATCGATTTCCTCGGTCTCGCCGCCACTGCAGGTGTAGCAGCAATCGTCGCATTTTTCCGCGTTGGCCGGGCCGACACCCCAATAGGTATTCTCGTCACCATCGACCCAGGCGCCGTAGCAGATCGATTCGCCGTCATTGCAGGACAGCGGGATCGACTTGGTCTCGCCGTCGTTGAGATAATAATCCTGATTGTTGCCCGGCCAGACGTGGTCGCGGTCCTGGCTGTACAGTTCGACGCGCATGGCGTTGGGATGGCTGTTCTTGATCTCGAACGTGACATCGCCGGCATGCGCGACGGGCGCAAACAATCCGACGATGAACAGCGCAGCGGCAACGCGGCGCGCGAAAGCGTAAGACAACATGATGATTCCCCCCCGGAATGAAACGGCCTGCTCGGCCGCGCGGGGGGAACATGGCATGGCGGGTTGAAGGGTGGAAGAGGTGATTGCGGCATTTGCGTCGCAAGACGCGCGAGGCTGCTAAGGAAGAACCCTCTCCGGTTTGCTTCGCAAACCACCTCTCCCCACTTCGTGGGGCGAGGAAACCGCCAATCGCCGAAGCCTCACAAGACCTGGGTTCCTCGCCCCCACATGGTGGGGGAGAGGTGGCCGCGAAGCTGCCGGAGAGGGGCGGTCCGACGGGCTCAACGATCGGGCTTCAGCAGGGTCCATATCCAGCCGATGAATGTGAGCACCAGGAAGGGATATCCGGCAGCGGGCAGCGGCGCCGAGGTCGGCAGCAAAGGGGTGCCCCAGAGGATCAGGCCCACTGAGACGACAAACAGCACAGCCGCCACGACAGCGGTGAGCCGCATCCACAGGGCGAAGGTTTTCGGCGCGCTGACCATGATCAGCGCCGCCGCCCAGAGCGAGATACCGCCGACATAGGAGGGCACGCTGGCCTCAAGCCCCGCCGCATTGCCGGCGAGCAGCAGGCTCTCGCCGGCGAGAAAGGTCAGAAATCCGGCCGCCACGCAGTCATTGCCCAGCCGCTGATATTCATCGTCAGCAGCGCGGTTGCTACCACCAGTGCGACGCCGTCGATCGTCCAGAGTGTTTCGCGAAGGGACGCGCTCTCGACGAAGGTGCCGACGAGGCCCATCGCGCCGCCGATGGCAAGGCCGATCGCGGCGATCGTGTCGGAGATAGCAGGGCTGGCGGGACGCATCGGGACCTCCCTTCCAAGCTCAAGGATACTTCAAGACGGGACCTTCTCCAATGGCGGCCCGCTGCCTAAAGCGAAGGGCATTGGCCGGCGCATATTTAATCGCATCGGGAGGCGGTTCGGTCAGCTCGAAATTGGGAACAGCCCGGCCACGGGGGAAATGGGCGTAACCCCGTTCAATCGCCCATCTTCAGCGCCTGGATAAACGCCTCCTGCGGGATATCCACCTTGCCGAACTGGCGCATCCGCTTCTTGCCCTCTTTCTGCTTGTCGAGCAGCTTGCGCTTGCGCGAGACGTCGCCGCCGTAGCATTTGGCGGTGACGTCCTTGCGCAGCGCCGAGATCGTTTCGCGGGCGATGACCTTGCCGCCGATCGCCGCCTGGATCGGGATTTTGAACAGATGGTGCGGGATCAGCTCCTTCAGCTTCTCGCACATCTGGCGGCCGCGCTTTTCCGCCGCCGTGCGGTGGACCAGCATCGACAGCGCGTCGACCGGCTCCTCATTGACCAGGATCGACATTTTCACCAGGTCGCCTTCCTTGTAGTCGGTCAAATGATAGTCGAAGGAGGCGTAGCCCTTGGAGATCGACTTCAGACGATCGTAGAAGTCGAAGACCACCTCGTTGAGCGGCAAATCGTATATCAGCATGGCGCGCTTGCCGACATAGGACAGGTCGGCCTGGATGCCGCGCCGGTCCTGGCATAGCTTCAGGATGCCGCCGAGATAGTCGTCGGGGGTGAGGATGGTGGCGCGGATCCATGGCTCCTCGATGGCGGAGATCTTGACCACGTCGGGCATGTCGGCCGGGTTGTGGAGTTCCTTGACCGTGCCGTCGTTCAACAGCAGGCGGTAGACGACGCTGGGCGCGGTGGCGATGAGGTCGAGGTTGAACTCGCGCTCCAGCCGCTCCTGGATGATTTCGAGATGCAAGAGGCCGAGGAAGCCGCAGCGATACCCGAAGCCGAGCGCGGCGCTGGTTTCCATTTCAAAGGAGAAGGACGCGTCATTGAGGCGCAGTTTGCCGACGGCGGCGCGCAGGTCTTCGAAATCGGCGGCGTCGACGGGGAACAGGCCGCAGAACACCACCGGCTGCGCCGGCTTGAAGCCGGGCAGGGCTTGTGCCGTCGGGCGCTTGTCTTCGGTGATGGTGTCGCCGACGCGGGTATCGGCAACCTCCTTGATCGAGCCGGTGAAGAAACCGAACTCGCCGGGGCCGAGCTCATCGACATTGATGCGGGCGGGCGTGAAGACGCCGGTGCGCTCGACCAGGTATCTGGCGCCGGTGCCCATCATGCGGATGGTCTGGCCCTTCTTCAGCACGCCGTCGATGATGCGGACCAGCACGATGACGCCGAGATAGGCATCATACCAGCTGTCGACCAGCATCGCCTTCAGCGGGGCCGTGATGTCGCCCTCGCGCGGCGGCGGCAGATCGTTGACGATCGCTTCGAGCACGTCGGGAATGCCGAGGCCGGTCTTGGCCGAAATCAGCACGGCGTTGGAGGCGTCGATGCCGATCACCTCCTCGACCTGCTCGCGGATGCGCTCGGGCTCGGCGGCGGGCAGGTCGACCTTGTTCAGCACCACGACGATCTCGTGGTTGTTGTCGATCGCCTGGTAGACATTGGCCAGCGTCTGCGCCTCGACGCCTTGCGAGGCGTCGACGACCAGCAGCGAACCTTCGCAGGCGGCGAGCGAGCGCGACACTTCATAGGCGAAGTCGACATGGCCGGGCGTGTCGATCAGGTTGAGGATATAGTCCTGCCCATTGTTGGCGTGGTACTTCAGCCGCACCGTCTGCGCCTTGATGGTGATGCCGCGCTCGCGCTCGATGTCCATCGAATCCAGCACCTGCTCCTTCATGTCGCGCAGCTCCAGCCCGCCGGTCGACTGGATCAGCCGGTCGGCAAGCGTGGATTTGCCATGGTCGATATGGGCAACGATGGAGAAGTTGCGGATGTTTTTGATCGGCGTGGTCATGCGGCGCGCTTTAGCAGGGGCACGCTACATCGGCAAGCGGCGGGGCGCGGGTGCGGCGGCGGGGCGGCAAAGTCGTTAAACTTTGATCCATGAGATTAGAGCATAGTTCGCGCCCGGCGTGATAGTCCACTGGCCATCGCCGTTTCGGGGGGATCGGAATGCCGCTGTCCGCACGCAAATTTCTCAAATCGGTGAGCGGCTCGTTCGCGCCATTGCTCGCCATCTTGCTTATCCCGATGGTTGCCGCATTGGGTTTTTCCATCGACTATACCTCGGCGGTTTCAACCAGGGCCTCGATGCAGAGCGCACTCGATGCTGCGTCGCTGTCGATTACGACGCTGGAGACGACCACGACGTTGGCGGACCGCCAGGTGAAGCTGCAGGAGGTGTACCTGGCCAATGGCGGGCAAGGCACGGCCAAGCTCGACAGCTTCGTCGTCGCCACCGACGGCGCAGCCAGCATCAAGGCTTCGGCCGGCTTCGCCATGCCGACAAGTTTCATGCAGATCGTCAAGATCAATACGGTGCAGGTCGGCGTTGCGTCGGCGGTGACAAAGCGGCCGGCACTGGTGGAGGCGACGTTCAAGGTCGACAAGATCTCTGGCTGGTGGGACAAGACGGTGACGCTGTACGGCACCAAACCCGGTGACACGGTGGCTAACAAGCTGATGAGGATCTCCTACGTACACAACAGGTTTGGCGATCCCAAAGGTTACGGAACGTCCTCTGTCTACACGATCAACGGAACGACGGAGACGCTGGTCCAGAAACAAGTATGCACGACCGCCACGGTGCTCAGCTTCTACGGCTTGCCCACCGGCACAATCACTCAGACCAGCGGCACCAAGAAATACGCAACCACCTGCGTCAACACGATGTATCCCGCGACCGGCGCCGGTGCGGTGATCGATGTGAAGGACATCGACAACCTGTCTCTCGAGATGAAGATTCCGAATCCCAATCCTGGTCTTGGCGGCGGCTATCTGGCCTCAGGCACGAAGACAACCCTGCGATCGGACGATCCGGTCACTTCCGATCGATTGTTCATCGACAAGGTCAAGACGCTAGCCAATACGACTGTCGACATCTTTACGGCCGTGCCGTGCGGCACCACCAGCAGCCAAGCGTGGGAAGATGGCGGATCACTTACCAACAACACCGTAGGTGACGCCGATTTTTCCTATTTTGTGACCGGCAAATGCGCCTTCAACAAGCGGCCTTCGGAGACCGTGCTTACGCAATAGCCGGGCCAAGTGCCGATCTCCCCCCGTGTGGGGGAGATGGCCGGCAGGCCAGAGGGGGGCGCTGTCCCGCGGCTCTCGTAATTTGCAAATCTGGCAACCTCCAATCCGCTTGGCCCATCCTAGCATCGAGTTGGCGTTACTCGGCGTCCACGTAGGATGACGCTCGGTGGCGCCCCCCTCTGTCCTGCCGGACATCTCGCCCACAAGGGGGGAGATCGGATGTCGCCTCGCTCTCGCCAATCCCTAAGACGAAAAACTTGGACTTCTCCTCAATCACGAAGCGGTGATGCTGTAACGAACCGTGTGTCGGCGGCGAAGTGTGGACATGGAACCGCACAGGAGAACAGCGATGACCGGATCGGAACGAAGCACAGCCCTGATGGGGCTCGCCGCGGCACTGTTTTCCGCGACTTTGTTTCCGGCAATCGGTTTTTCGGTAACCAGCGCGGCCGCCGGCCAGACGCTGACCGTCGTAGAGCTGTTCACCAGCCAGGGCTGCTCGTCCTGTCCGCCGGCCAACGCCAATCTGATCAAGGTCAAGGACCGACCCGGCGTGCTGGCGCTGTCCTTCAACGTCACCTACTGGGACTATCTCGGCTGGAAGGACACATTCGGCAAAGAAGAATTCACGCAGCGCCAGGTCCGCTATGAACCGTCGCTCGGCCGTTCCGGCCCGTTCACGCCGCAAGTGGTGGTCAACGGCAGGGCCGATGCCGTCGGCGCCAGGCCGGGCGAGATCGAGCAGCTGATTTCGAGCGGCGGCCACGGTGACGGACCTTCGCTGTCGCTCGCCGGCGGAAAGATCAGCATCGGCGCCGGTCCGGTGCCCGGCGGCAGGGCCGACGTCTGGCTGGTTCACTACCGGCAAGGGCGTCGTCGAGGTGCCGGTGGCGCGCGGCGAAAACACCGGCCGCACGCTGCCGCACGCCAATGTCGTGCATTCGCTGACCAGGCTGGGCAGTTGGACCGGCGACGCCACCGCGCTGCCACTGCCGGCGGCGACGGGTGGCCTCAGCACAGCGGTGCTGGTGCAGGTGCCGGGCGGCGGGCCGATCCTTGCTGCCGCAGCGAATTAGAACACGTTCCGAAATTTGCGCAACGCCGCAGCGGCGCCGCCGCATGCGATCAACCCCTGCCAAACCCAAGGAGATCATCATGACCAATCGTTTGACCAATCGCCCGACCCTGGCGGCACTCGCCTTCGCACTTTGCTCGACGGCGCTGTTCGCCGGAGGCGCGGCGCGGGCCGAAGATGCGATGAAGCCGGCGAACGCCATGGCGACAAACGCCATGAAGCCGGCAACCGATGCCATGAAGCCGGCCGGCGCCATGGCGCCTGATGCAATGGCCACAACTGCGATGAAGGCGGGCGATCCGATGAAGGCCGACTGCATGGACAAGGCCGCCGCCGAGACGGACGCCATGAAGAAGGCAGAGGCGACCAAGGCCTGCGATGCCATGGCTCCGGCCAAATAGGCGATGCGCACAGCAATGTGAGAGCCCGGCGGATCTATCCGTCGTATAATCCACACCAGCATCATGGGAGATCAGACATGACCGGAGCCCTGAAACGATCGTCGATTTTCGCAAAAGCAGCACTTGCCGCGCTCATCCTCACGGCTGCTGCTGCCGTGTTCTGGCAGACACCGGCAGTCTCGGCCGAAGACGCGGTGGTGATCCCGCCGCCGGCAATGGACGAGAAGGCCACCGCCGGGACCGAAAAGGCGGTCTTCGCCGGCGGCTGCTTCTGGGGCGTCCAAGGCGTGTTCCAGCACGTCAAGGGCGTCACCAGCGCCGTTTCCGGCTATGCCGGCGGCGACAAGGACACCGCCGTCTATGAAATGGTCGGCACCAGCCGGACGGGCCATGCCGAATCCGTCGAGATCACCTACGACCCGTCCGAGGTGACCTACGGCCAGCTGCTGCAGGTGTATTTCTCGGTGGCGCACAACCCGACGCAACTGAACTACCAGGGCCCGGACAGCGGCACCCAGTACCGTTCGACGATCTTTGCCGAAAACGACACGCAGAAAAAGATCGCCGAAAGCTACATCGCCCAGCTCGACAGGGCCAAGGTGTTTGCAAAGCCGATCGTGACGACGCTGGAGACCGGCAAGACCTTCTATCCGGCCGAGGACTATCACCAGGACTTCCTGACGCTCAACCCGACCTATCCCTATATCGTCTACAATGATCTGCCCAAGGTCGAGAATCTGAAGCGGCTGTTCCCCAATCTCTACAGCGAAAAGCCGGTGCTGGTGCTGGCCGCCAACAAGAGCTGATTTTTTGCGCCGGCGGGCGCGACGGAGAATAAGCGTCGGCGATCCTTCGCACCCCCCTCTGTCCTGCCGGACATCTCCCCCGCAAGGGCAGGGGAATCGCATATGGCGATTTTGGGGTTGAGTTTAGGCTGAGAAAGGATTCTTTGGAGAGGCAGTTGAGCGAAGGAGCG
>NZ_JAMYVG010000032.1:0-50343 GCF_040323855.1 Mesorhizobium sp. M0028 | reverse complement strand
CTGAGGGCGATCGTGACGAATTGGTGGCGAGGAAAAAGTCCCTGTGGGTAACAGATCGGCGATCTGCAAAATTGGCTGCAAACCCCTCCGAAAGCTCGCCAGAACCCAAGGCAAAACCGCGCGGTAAGTGAATCGGACGCCAGCCACTTTCTTACCGCCGCGTACTTCGTTCGCATGGTTCGATTATATTAGATTTATCTAAAATACTAACCGGCCAGTCGAGCATTCCCGAACGCTCGCTGGTCAGGCCCAGCGGCCCCCCTAACCCAAGCTGCTGGGCCGCCACTCAGAGCAAAGCGCGATGTATGAGCATACCTAGCATAACGGTGATCGTCTCCACCTTGCCGGCCTTGCTTAGCACCACCTGAAAATCAGCTTCGAATCCCCGAATGTGCGGGGTCCCAGTGGCCATCACTAGACATTTCGAGATTTGCGGTTCAAGCCTCCCTTCATCGGCATGAGCGGTGACGGAGTACATCATCTTGCCAAATCAACACAGCCGACATCCTCGTCCCCTCGTTCGGTCGAAAGCCAGGTGGAACAATCAGGGCGCGCAACTTGTCATGACTGATATTGCCGCTTCACCCCAGCTTTGAGCGTGCGCCCTTCCGCCTGTGCGTGGTTCACCGTTTTTTACATTATTAGCGCACGTTTATAAACGGACATGTTGGTGTAGCTTGTACGTGCCCAAAGCCTCGGCGCAACGACCCAGCGCCGAGGCTTTTTTGCGGTATCCTTGCTCAGCATGTGCCAGATGATCATTGCAAGCTTGCGCGCAGTGGCGACGGCCGCGATGTGCTTCCCGCGGCGCGAGGCGATCCGCTTGTGGGAGGCGCGAAGAGGTCCTGGCGATCGCACAGCCGCCCATGCCGCCTCGACCAGCATCCCCCGCGCATGGCCGCGGCCCTGCTTCGTGATGCGCCCGTCATAGGCTGGCCCCTCACCGGACTGCCGCACGCTCGGATTGAGGCCAAGATAGTCAACGAGCTTCTGTGGATCGCTGAAGCGCCGTATGTCGCCGATTGCCGCGGCAACGCTCGCAGCCACGGTGACGTCGAGGCCGGGCAACGTCATCAGGCGGCGGATTGTCGGATCCTGAAGGGCATGTACGGCTATATCCGCCTCGACCACCGTCAACGTCTCGTTGATCTGGTTAATCAAGCCGAGGTGGCGCTCGATGGCGGCGCGCTCATCCGCAGGCAATATTTGCCTCGTCAGCCATTTGCGCCCGCTGATCCCGACGAGGTTCCCATGCGGACACGGCGGGATCAGGTGGGCGTGGAGGATTGACTGGATCAGGTTCTTCAGCCGCGAACGCTGGCGAACCAGCTGTGTCCGCCTGGTGACCTGTCTTCGGAGGGCAAGGGTCCCCGGATCCGGAACCCAGACCTCCGGCAGAAAGCCCGAGGCGTAGAGCTTCGCAAGGACAGTGCGTCGATCGTGTCAGTCTTCACCTTCGCGTGCGCGATCATGTGCACCTGCTTGGGATTGGCGATCACGATCCGATGGACGTAGGGCGACAGCACTTCAGCGACGGCAGCAGCATTGCCTGTCGCCTCGATCACCACATGATCATCGTGGGTGAGTTCCTTCCTGGCGAACTCCTCGAGCTTATTGCGCAGCATTTGAACGCGGCCGAGCTTGACGATCTCGCCATCAAGCAACGACACGACCTCGGCGGTTACGCGGTGTATGTCCATGCCGATAATACGCACGGTTCCCTCCATCGTTGGTCACGAACAGGGAGCGAGCGGGCAACACGACAAATACGGATCCGCACTCGCAGCGCATCCGGGCGAGTCGTAGGGGCGGCCAGATAATGTGCTCGAACTCGCAGTTCATCTGCATACGCCGGCCTGCCCGCACTTGCGTGCTCCCGGTGCCCCGTGGCCCGGATGCGCCAAGCTTAACGAACCTGACGTACCGAACAAACGATGGCACCAAGAACATCATGCCGGATACGGCTTCATCGAGAGCTTCAACGGCAAGGAAGGCGCGTCAACACTCTACGCTACGATTGCTGGCCGCCCGTCGTCACGGCGCATATGCGACGTTCCGTTAGCCGCCGATCGCGTTCCTATCCACGACAATCGCGTGGTGGTACATTCGGTTGATTTGGCGAATGTTTTTTGTCGTCAACTCACCGGGAAACCGGGAAGGTGGTCATGAGAATTATTACCGCTCTAGGATGCGTCGCCCTCCTTGCAGGTTGCACAACGGCAGGCCCCCCAGGGCCCCAAGGGCCTGTCGGTCCACAAGGTCTTCCCGGCAAGCAGGGACCTAGAGGTGCAATGGGGGCTGAGGGTCCGGCGGGGAAGGACGGCGTCGGCGGTTGGGAAATCACCCAGTATGCAAGCGCGAGTGATACAAGCCCAGACAAATCCGCACAGGCTTGGTGTCCCAAGCCAAAAGTCGTCATAGGTGGCGGTGCCAGCGCGTCAAATTCAAATGCTCTAATTTCTAGGAGCTTGCCGGTTACTTCCCCAGCTCCAGGGTGGGTAGCACAAGCGCATGTAGCCGCTACGTCCCCAACAGCTTGGACGCTGACAGCATACGCCATTTGCGCGCTTGTCAAATAGTCGGCGCTTGGCCGGGCCGGTGAACTTTGCGTTGTCGCGTCTTGGAGACACAAACGGCGTTCTAGTCTTCATCCCAAAAATCCTGCAGCGAGGCGTGCCGAAGGTCTTCCTCGCCCCGGAGGTGCTTCACGCGGACCTTGATGCCCGCTTGCGAAGGCCATAGTTGAGACGGTTGAAAGGCTGAGCCGGTGCCCCCCGCGTTGACCAGTTGCCGACCGGCTAGTGCAGCTTCTGGACTCTCGCCCGGAATGGCGGCATTCTCTCTTCCGGGAGAGCGGGCGTGGGCAAAGGCCACCGTTATCAAGGCGCCAATCAGGCTGACCGCTGGCGAAGGCGCGCCGGCAGAAGAATGCCGTTACGGCGGCTGCCGCGACCCCTCTTGGGGCTGATCTTCCTCGGCGCCGGCACGCTTGCCGCCGCAGTCACCCAATTCGCGATCCAGAGCACCGCCGGCCAACAGAGCACGATAACAAACTGGACAGAACCATTGCCTGGCCACATGGAAGGCCGCGCCTCGGTGATCGATGGCGACACAGTAGAGATTGCAGGCCAAAGGATTCGTTTCAATGGCATCGACGCGCCCGAGAGCCGTCAGCACTGCGACGACGCCAAGGGCTTTGACTACCCATGCGGGCGCCGCGCTGCCCAAGCCTTGGACAAGTTCCTGGCAGCTTCGCGACCGCTGCATTGCAGTTTTGTCGATCGTGATCGGTACGGGCGTCTTGTCGGGAACTGCGATCGGGCGGGCGGTCGTAGCGTTCAGCGCTGGCTTGTCGAGCAGGGCTTGGCACTGGACTGGCCCCTCTACAGCCACGGCGCCTATGCGGGGCAGCAGGCGAAGGCAGAGGCGGCAAAGCTCGGTCTGTGGGCCGGAACTTTTCAGGCGCCTTGGGTGTGGCGTCTAGCGCATGCCGACAACCGGCCGCTTTCTAACCAGCCGCTTGGCTTAATCAACCGCCATCAGGTCGCACAAAGCGGCTATTCATGCGAGCCGCGGCGCACCTGTTCCCAAATCAGCTCGTGCGATGAAGCAAGTTGGTACCCAGCCAACTGCTCTTGGGGCCGCAAGCTAGACCGCGACAAAGACGGCATCGCCTGCGAAAGCCAGTGTTGAACCTGCAGGTGCTGCCGCTTCACGGTCGCACGCACGTCGGTGTTGGCGCCGCGGCGCGTTGGGGTGGGTTTGGTCATGTGGAGGGGTTCCTAATGAAAGGGCCGCCTCGACGGGTGGCTTTTGAACGGTGACGGACTGCCGTTCCAAGCGGACCAGCTATTGTCGACTAAATGAAAGCGGGAAGATCCAACGATGCCTCCAAAATACGTGCAGCCCTCCGTTCATGAGACAGCTTTCAGCGGCATTCCAAATCGGCAGGGAGTTCGGCAGAGCCGAGGCCGAAGTTATGTTGCCCCGCCCATCGATTATGATCGCCACCCATCGACAACGAGCGATGCAGAACACGGCGAGCCGACCTGACGTTATCATTCGCTGGCATCAAGTCCGGCCTGATTTTCCAGAACTCGTTGCAACTGATGCGGCGAACTTTGACGCTGCCGTCTCAACAATGACCGTGCGAGATGTGGTCATATGGCGTCTTCGGGAAGGGCGCTCGCTGCGCGGTTCCGGCAAGGCCGGTCTTCATCATCGCCAACGCGGCGAAGGTCTTCTATCACGCTATATAGGAACGGAGTGCGTCAAAATTGACACGGGCTCGGCACGAGCTGCTCAAGTGCGGACGATGATGGGAGCCACGGCCGGCTGGCTGCTTTTTGCCGCGCGCGAGATGGGAGGAGGCGGCTGGAGTGATGTTTGGGCTCCGGCGACCTGATTCCGTTCTTTCGGATACGGAACGGAAACTTTGCCACATTTTTGGTTTCGACGCACGCTACGTCAGGAAGCAGCTAGGGCAATGAAGAGCGATTGTCCTTGCCTGTTTATGCGCAACAGAATGGGCTTGTGCTGCTGCCGGGATCTTGCCCACTCCTCCTGGATATCTGACGGCTGTGCCACATCCCGGTTGTTGGCCGAGACAATCACGTCGCCAGGTCGAAGGCCGTTCTCGGCGGCGGGGCTATTCGGCGCCACTTCCTGGATAAACACGCCGGTGGTACCCGGCTGCAGACCGAGTTGCTGGCGCGCTTCGTCCGGAATGGTGCTGAGCGACAGCCCGAGGCGTTGGTCCGCCGCTTCCGGACTCGGAACGGCACCGGTCTGCACCTCCTCGTCCTTGCGTTGGCCGACGGTCAGCTCCACCTCCTGCTGGGAGCCGCCGCGGTTCCTTGTCAGCGTCGCTTTCGACCCTGGCTTTTCGTTCGCTGCCGCCAGTGTCAAGTCATGGACGCCCTGGATGTCCTTGCCGCTGAACCGGGTGATTACATCGCCCGATTGTAGGCCGGCCTTCTCCGCCGGACTGCCGGGCTCGACCGAGGCGACCAGCGCTCCCTTGGTGCTCGATATCCCAAGCGCTTGGGCAAGCGACGGCGTCACCTCCTGGAGACGCACTCCGATGAAGCCGCGGTCAATCCGGCCGGTACGGATCAGCTGATCGGCGACGCTTCGTGCAGTTCGGGACGGCACGGCGAAACCGATGCCGATGCTGCCGCCCGATGGCGAGACGATGGCCGTGTTGACGCCGATCACTTCGCCGCGCGCGTTAAACAGCGGGCCGCCGGAATTGCCTCTGTTGATCGAGGCGTCTGTCTGGAGGAAATCGTCGTAAGGGCCGGCCTGGATGTCGCGCGAGCGGGCGGAAAGAACGCCGACGGTCACGGTTCCCCCGAGCCCGAAGGGACTGCCAATCGCGATCGTCCAGGCACCCGGCTGCATTGCGTCAGAGTCACCCCAGGCGGTGGTCGTCATGTTGGGGCGTGGATCGACCTTCAGCACCGCGATGTCGGTTGCTGGATCGCGGCCCACAAGTCGCGCGCGCGAAGTCTCCTTATCGGAGAATACGACGTGGATTTCGGTGGAGTCGGCCACGACATGATTGTTGGTGACGATGTAGCCCTCCGGACTGACCACGAAGCCGGAGCCGAGAGCTTCTCGCACCTGCGGCTGGGCAGGCCCGCGGCTGTCGAAGGGGTTGAGAAAATCGTCGAGCATCGTTTGGTCCTGGATGATCTGCCTCGTCGTGATCGCGACCACGGCCGGCAGCTTCTGACGCAGGATTGCGCTGAAGTCGTTCGGGATTTCCTGTGCTGAAACCGGAGCAAAGCCGCCAGCCGAGAGCATCAAGATTCCTGCGACGAGGCCCATGCTCAGTCGCTTCCTGGCAATGTAAGACATGATTGATTCTCCTGCCCGACCGCCCTGGCGCTGCCGCGCGACTTTTCCCAGACGCAACAACTGACATTCACGCCGATTGTTTCACCGGTTCGAAAAAATGTTGATCGTGGGCTGAACTGCGAGGATTTGGCCTTGTCGGGCCATTGAAATTTGCTCGAAACTCTCCAAAATTTCGGCTGGTGAAAATCGCGAGAGCCACCAAAGATGACATCAACAAAGGAGACTATTCAAAGCGGAGGACCATCGATGGAAGGAGCCATTTCGACGAGTTTTCCCCCAATCGGGCCCGAGGGTCCTGATGTTTTTCTTGACCGGTTGCTCCATCCAGCACGGCATTTCGAGCGACCTCAGGACGTGCTGACTGACGCGACGCTGGACGTCCAGGAGAAGCGTGCAATCCTTTCGTCCTGGGCATCGGATGCCTGTGCGGTGGAATCGGTGCCGGCGCTACGCATGCCGCCGGGAGCAACCGAACCGGTCAGCTCCATGTTGGGGACAAGACGATGCCTCCGTCCACTTGCTATGCATCGGAATGTGCATATATTGTGCATATGAGAGGTCGGAGATTTGTCATGGCCCACGCACAGCTCGCACATTCCACGGTGATTTCCGGCTTTGTCGATAGCCTGCAGGAGCCGCGCACGCCTTATATCTCGCCGAAGCGCCTGTCGCAGGCGCTGGGCGTGAAGGTGGCCAACTTGGCCCAGCTGACCGGTGTCCACCGCAACACGCTCCGCAATCCCTCATCGGAGCGCCTGCAGGGCCGGATGCGCGAGATGGTGAAAGTGATCTCGGCGGCGACGGAACTCACCGGCGACGTCAACAAGGCGATCTTTTGGTACCGCAATGAACCGATCGCCGACTATGGCCATCGTACCGCAGCCGAGCTCGTCGCGGGCGGCCAGGTCGAGGCGGTTCTGGCCTTTATCCGGGATCTCGAGAATGGTGCGCGCGGGTGAGGATCACCCGCATCGGTCCAGACGAAATCTTCCATCGCTATCTGACTCCCAAATGGGCTTTCCTGCCCACCAGCGGTGCAGGCGCAGCGATGGACGGCGGTCGTTTCAACCGGCCAGGCATCGAAGCACTTTATCTGTCGCGTGCGACCCAGACGGCGCTTGATGAATACAAGCAGGGAGCCAGCATCACCCCGCCCGCCACCCTTGCCGCTTACAAGATCACGCTCGCCGAGGTAGCCGACCTTTCGCAGGGTTTCGACCCGGACATCTGGGACGGCCCGTGGAAGGAGTGGGATTGTGCCTGGCGCCAGGTCGCTCGCATCGACAAGAAGATCCCGCCATCGTGGAAGCTCGCGGATCTGGTCATCACCGCCGGACTTCGCGGCATCCTGTTCCGTCGCTGCGTCACGCCGGCGGCACCAATCTGGTGATCTTTCCGGCCAATCTTGTCGACAGCGACCATGTCGCGGTTCACGATCCCGATCAACGGTTGCCGCACGACCAGTCGTCCTGGTGCTGAGTTATCGACCGTCTCTGGGATCGCAACGCGACGACGTCCCCCGTCACGGCGCTTGGTCCCCAACGACATCGTCCTCGCCGTCGCCCTCCCCGCTCGCCAGCCCGGCTGGAATATCGCCGGCCAGCAGCTTCTCCTTCGACAGCAGCCCTGCGTCCTCAAGCGCCTCGAAATCCGGTAGCTGGCGCAGCGTGTCGAGCCCGAACTGCGAGAGAAAAGTTTTCGTCGTCACATAAGTATAGGGCGCGCCAGGTTGCGGCGAGCGCGGACCCGAAGCGATAAAATCCTGCGATCGCAGCACGCCGATCAGGTCGCGCGAGATCTCCTTGCCGAAGAAGCTCGACAGCTCGGCCCGGGTGATCGGCTGGAAATACGCAATGCACATCAAGATCAGCGCCTCGGACTGCGACAGGGGTTTTGACCCCGGCCCGCCATCCGTACCCTGCCCCGTGGCAGCTCGAATTGCATCGGAGTAGACCCTCCTGGTCCGGTGCTGCCAACCGCCGGCGACCGACACCAGTTCATAGGGCCGGCCGCGCAATTCTTCGCGAATGTCGTCGATAACCAGGTCGATGTTGCAGCTTCTTCCGACGACCCGCGCCAGCGTCTCGCGCATCACCGGCGTGTTGGCCGCAAAAATCACCGCTTCGACGCGACCCATCCATTCGCGCCAGCGCAACTCCGCCGGCAGGTGTTCCAACTCAGTGTCGAGCAGCGATGGCTGGGCATTTTCTTTTCTCTGGGCCGTTTGGTCGGCCATCGCTAGAGCCCATACAGCCGGAAGGTCGGCCGTCCCGACAATTCACGCACTGCCTCGAATTCTATCAACCGGTCGAACAGCCGCCGTGACCCGAACCGCGACAGGTTTTTGGTCACGAGCGAGCCGGAGACGGCATCATTGTCGAGCAGTTTTGCGATCGCCTCACCTGCGCCTTTGGCGCGGAGCTTAGGCGCCACCGCCATAAGCCGCTCAGCCCGCCGAGAAATTTCGCCGGCGACCCGGCAGGCATCCGCCGCGCCCTGCGCCAGCGCCACGCATACTGCCCGCTCAAACCCTTCCCCTCCAGGCCGGATCCGTTTGCCGCGTCCGCCTTCAGCATGGAAGGCCGGAGCAAACGCCTGCGCCACCAACATTGGCACGGGCCGCGACCAGCGCAGCTTTTGCGCCAAGACCAGATCGGCACACCACCAGGCCAGCGTTTCGGCCTCCGACCGCATTGCGACCACGTAGCCGGCGATTGCCCCGGCAGCGAACGGCGCCGGTCGCCCGGAACGGGCAAGATTGTCGATCACCTCGGGAAGATCGGCAAAGGCATCGTCCCAGCGCAAGCCGAGCAGCGCGACCACTTCGGCCAGTCTCGCGGCATTGACCACCGGCGGCCGCAACGCCAGTTGTCGCCAGGCGCCCAAAACAGCGCCGGCAGGTCCAGGATCGGTGTCGGGGGGACGCATATACCAGGCATCGCGCAGGGCGGCCTCGTCCTCGCTGCGGCCGGCCAGCCGAACGGCGGCGGCGCATTTCAAGGCCCGCCCCTGCCGCCAGGCACCGGCCCAGGGCGGCTCCGAACGCACCAGATTATCGAGCGAAGTCAAGGCTGCCCCAGCCCAAAACGCGGCATCGGCATCGCTCGAAACTGGCCCGTCTGGCAGCGCCCAGCCCGGCACACGCGGCGGCAGAGGAGCGCTAACAGGTGAGGGGTCGGCTCGAATCATGTCTGACATGGTAAACTGGGCGTGCGCTTTACGCCATCATTCGAGGGCTCAAACGCACAGCCTGTCGTTGCACAATGACGAACGATAATGCCTTATCGTTCGTGTCTGTCATTACGTTAGAAATGGCCGCTGTCGCCCGCGGTTCAACGGTCGCAGGAGAGTGTCAGCGACCTTTTTGAAGACTGGTGGTCATTAAAGGAGGTTGGACGATCACGGTGCACGGGCATCTGCCACAGACGCTTTCAACCCTGCGGGCGCAAGTCTGTCACCGGCCGGTAGAAGATCACACGCACCGACGGAACAAGCTGGTTGAGGTAATCGAAATCCCCAACATTGCCGGTCAGGACCGTCGCGCCCAGCAGACCGGCCTGGTGAAAGATCAGCGCATCGTTGAGGAAGCGGCGTTCATGGCCCTCCCCTTTCGGCAGACGGCTCAGCCGGAACAGCAGGCCGGCAAGCATGCCGGCGCGTCCCCAGGCGGTGGCGTCGGGTGCATGCAGCCGGTGCACTGGAATGTCTTCAATCGTGCCTGCAACCACTTTCAGGACCGACTTCGTCGTGGGGTGCGCTGGGTCGAGCCGGCCGAACAGGTGGCTGAGCTCGGCAAGGCAGACGGCCGAGTGCTGACAGAGCCTATAGATCAGAAGGTCATCGACCACTTTGGGCGTGCGCCCCTGAAGGACATCCAGATAGACGCTCGTGTCGAGAAGCAATGCACCGCCGACAGGCGGCTGGTCCCCTGCCCAGGACAGAGCGGAATCCGGCCGCCGTTCCAGCCCGCCGGCACGCCGCTGTGGTTTGAGGGAACGCAGTGCGCTCCCGAGATCAAACGCCAAGATCAATGTCTGCGGAGATGCTGCCCTTGCGGCGGACGAGCTGGGCGCCAAAATCGTCCTCGAGGGCCAGCCGCGACAAGGCGAGCTCCAGCAGTTCAGTGTCGGAGGTCACATGAGCGCGCTTTTTTGCCGCCTCGATCAATTCCGACGGCACCCTCCCGGAAAGGCGTGTGTTCTTGGCCGCGCCGAGAAGGCCGACCGCCCTCGCCTGCTCAAGCACCAGACGGTTCCGGGTGTGGGCGATCCGCTCCTCGCTTTCGGCTGCCGTTGCGCCACGTACGCTCATCCTGGATTCTCCTGTTGAACGAAACATAAGGGATGTTGAACATGAAGGCAAGGATCGGCACTGAGAAAGAGGGCCCTAGGAGGGTCAACACTGGATCGGACATGGTCCGTCGCCCGGTCATGCTAAAGCACGACCCAGCGTGTGGTCGTACGCGACCGGCGCAAATCTCGGGAGCTACTGGTCAAGCACCTCGCGGTGGACAATTGGGCGCTTTGGTCGCACGTTGGGGCTCTCAGAATCGCACCACTGTGACATTCAAATGATCGAGAGTTTCGATGGGCAGTCCCCGTAATTTCATGACGCCCATCGACGCGGTCGACACCAGCGACCTGCCTGACATTGTCGACGTCGTCATGGAAATGGGGCATCCGGATGAGGCTCCCGCTCCTCCCACGCAGGTCCTCGACTCGCGACGAGCATCACTGCCTGCCCATCTCGAAAAGCTGGCCGACCGCGCGCGCGATTACGTCGAGGCGGCGAGTTCGGCAAACACCCGTCGCGCCTATGCCGCCGACTGGAAGCATTTTTGCGCCTGGTGCCGGCGCCAGGCGTTTGATCCGCTGCCGCCAGATCCACAAGTCGTCGGCCTCTACATCACGGCCCAGGCCTCAGGATCGGAACGGGACAAAAAGTCTGTGTCGACCATTGAGCGCCGCCTGTCGTCGCTGACCTGGAACTATACGCAACGCGGTCAACCGCTCGACCGGAAGGACCGGCATATCGCCACCGTGCTCGCCGGCATCCGCAATAAACACGCCTCCCCTCCCCGTCAAAAGGAAGCCATCCTGCGCGACGATCTTGTCGCCATGCTGGAAACGCTCGATCGTGGCACGCTGCGCGGTCTGCGCGGCCGCGCCATGTTGCTTTTGGGCTTCGCCGGCGGCTTGCGCCGCTCCGAAATCGTGGGCCTCGATGTTGCGCGCGATCAAACCGAGGACGGCTGCGGCTGGATTGAATTTTTCCCGGACAAGGGCGTGCTGGTTACGCTGCGAGGCAAGACCGGCTGGCGCGAGGTCGAGATTGGCCGCGGCTCGTCCGATGCCACCTGCCCGGTCGTCGCCCTGCAGACCTGGCTGAAGCTGGCCCGCATCGCGCATGGCCCCCTCTTCCGCCGCGTCACGGGGCAGGGCAAAGCTGTGGGCGCCGAGCGGCTCAACGATCAGGAGGTGGCGCGGCTGGTCAAACGCGCGGCCTTGGCCGCCGGCGTGCGCGGTGATCTTTCCGAGGGCGAGCGCGGCCAAAAGTTTTCCGGCCATTCGCTGCGCGCTGGCCTCGCCTCCTCTGCCGAGGTTGACGAGCGCTACGTGCAGAAGCAGCTTGGTCACGCCTCGGCAGAGATGACACGCAAATACCAGCGCCGGCGCGATCGCTTCCGCGTCAATCTAACTAAGGCGTCAGGATTGTAGAGTGCGGTACGCCCCCCAGCCGCAGGTGCCTCTGGATGCGCCAATCCACCCCGGCGCCACAGATCCAACCATCAAGTTGATGGGTTTCTAAGGTTTATTGGTGCGGGCGCAAGCCTCCAACTTGAAGAGCTGTTCCCAGCTGGGAACTCAAAATACGGGTTGTGCGAGAAGTTGCTTCTCGATGAGTTCTCCAGGATCCTTCGCCGACACTTGGACTAGCCCCCGAGGGAAGTTGCCTGGCGACTGCAGGAGCCTCTTGCTCGACGCTGGAGGAAAGTGCGCGTGGACAGGACGCCCACGTGCCAAACGGTGCTGATTGCTGTCAAATCGCGTGGGACGCCTGGCGATAGATCCTAGCCGCTGAGTTGCCATTCGCGAGAGTCGCTCGGCCCGGAAGGAATGCCTCGTTGCAGGGTAGGGGCCGTGGGGCGTCTAACTTGTCTGCCTGGGGGCGTTCACCGAAGTGACATCGGAAGCGGCGCGGCATGGCTGCATTACAAACACAACCCATCGTCCCCGACGCAAAGGATGGTGACTTCCCTAGGACTGCGCGAGCTCAGTGCCTCCGTCACAACGGGAATTTCGCCGCCGCGCCAAAGTGGGGGGAGGGGGTATCTCTCCATGCGCCGAAACCTACCTGCGCTTTTGTAGGTCGCTCGCGGCCGTACGCGGAAGCCAGAGGCCAACCGGTACACCAACGTCGACTATCTACGAGAACAAAACGGGCAACGGGGCCCGCCCGTGCCCCCATGCTGCGTAACCAACTTCATAGCTGTCTTTTTCAATGCCTGATGCGCAACTTTGACGGCACAGGGAAGCCAGCGATAGCGAAAAGTTCCCAGCTGGGAACTGCCCTGTGTCCATTTGCTCGAATTCTCCGAATCGGGCATACCTCCAGTAACGGAAAAACCGCGTAATTCGAAAAGTTGGCGTAGTTGGCGTGGCGTTAACAGCTTGTTAACCACAGTCGCTATCAATAGGCGCTGGGTGCAAGAGGAGAATCTGGGTGACGCGGCATCTAAGTAGCCTTCAGTTCATGAATACCTTTTCGACGAAACTCGAGAAGGCACTCAACAATCTTTCGCTGGCTCAGTATCCTCCAGATGCGATTCGTACGATGCGCAAATTCACTTCGACGGAAGTGGCAGCATTGCTAGGAGTGACTGAAGCTTACATACGGCAGGTCTCCTTAAAAGGGCAGGGGCCTGAGCCAGAGACAACGACCACCGGAAAGCGCTTATATTCTGTGGAGCAGGTGCTGGACCTTCGGATGCACCTGGCGGAAAAGGCACGGAAGAAATGGATCAATCCTCGTCGTGTTAAAGGCGAGGATTGCCAGATCATCGCGATCACGAACTTCAAAGGTGGATCGTCCAAGACAGCGACCACTATTCACTTGGGTCATTGGTTGGCACTACGTGGATATCGCGTTCTCGCAGTCGACATGGATCCCCAGGCGTCGTTGACAAGTCTGCAAGGAGCGTTACCCGGATTTGACTACCGAGAAGGTGACACCCTTTACTCAGCGATTCGGTTTGATGATCCGGTGCCAACGGAAAAGATTATTCATCAGACGCATATCATCGGATTCGACGTCATCTGCGCCGGTCTTGAGCTGACAGAATTCGAGACGGCCGTCACCCTTGAGATGCGCAAGAGCGGTGGAACCAGTTTTCTGCTTCGAGTGTCACAGGCGCTCGAACAGATCGTCGATAACTACGACATCGTCCTTCTCGACTGTGCGCCGTCACTCAATTTCCTGACACTTTCGTCGCTCACTGCCGCTACCGGAGTCCTAATCCCAGTTCCAGCGCACATGCTCGATGTCGACTCCACAGGGAAGTTTTTGGAGCTGGCCGCATCTTATATGCAAATCCTGGATGAGGCTGGTGCAGGCGCACGTTGGGATTTCGCCAAATTCCTCATCACAAAGTTTGAGGCCAACGACCACCCGCAAGCCAACATGCAGGCCCTAATGCGCCAAGTGTTTGGCGAGGATTTACTTCTGAATTCAGTCTCCAAATCCACTGCGGTTGCGGACGCTCTCACTTGGAAGCAGAGCCTCTATGAAGTGCAACGATCGAGGTTTTCGGCACCTAAAACTTATGATCGTGCAATCGAATCGATCAATGCCGCGAACGCGGAAATAGAAAGCCTCATCACAATGGCATGGAGGCGTGAACAGTGAGCCGTAAAGATTCTAAGGGCATGTTTGCTGCTGTTTTGGGGCAACTCGGGGAGGACAATTCGGAGGAGGGCGTCAGCCGCCGCACGTCATCGCCGCACCTGATGAAGGTGGCGGCTGGTGTTCGCCAAATGCAAGAGCGTAGCGATATCGCCGACAAGTTACTGAAGTCAGGCGAACAGATCATTGAACTCGATCCCGACAAAATACGGCCGTCGTCTATTACCGATCGATATGATGACGCCTACGAGATTTCCGCCATTGCTGAGATCACTGAATCCATGCGGGAGCGCGGTCAGATTGTGCCTGGACTGGTTCGGCCAGTACAAGGCAAGGATGGCGAGTTTCAAATCGTCTATGGTCGCAGAAGATTAGCGGCAGCTAAGCAGCTTGGGATCGGATTCAAAGCGGCCGTCCGCGAGTTAACTGATGAACAAGCAGTCATTTTCCAAGGCGAAGAAAACACCGCTCGAGAGGATCTTTCATACATTGAGAAGTGCGCTTTTGCGCTTGCGCAGCAGGAAGCGGGATACAAACGGGACACCATCTGCGCTTCGCTGTCGACAGGAAAATCGCATGTCTCCGAGATGATCAAAATCGCCTCATCGGTCGACAAGGAGATACTGCAATCGATTGGTAAAGCTCCCGGGATTGGTCGAGGACGATGGCAGGAATTCTCGAACCGCTATTCCATAGACGGCTCACCCGCAAAAGCTTTCGATCTTATTCGCAAAAACAAATTCCGCGAGGCAACGTCCGACGACAGATTCATTATTCTGCTTGAGACGCTTCCATCGGATCATAATGCGATCAAAGAACCTGCGGGTCCGGCCAAGCCATCAAAGCCCAAGATTGCTATGAAATCCTGGGCTGCTCCAGACAAAACAGTCAGCGTCAGCCTCAAAGACAACGGAAAAACTACCATGATTGCGGTGGGAGAGGCTGAAGGATCGCGTTTCGCAGCGTTTATCGCCGGACAACTGGACGACCTGTTTGAGGCCTTTCGGAAGTCCATCACGAAACAAGGAGTCTGAAAACCGCAAAAGAAAAAGGCCCCCGAACGGCAAGCCGTGGAAGCCTCTCTCTGAACTAAGCACTCTGAGAATCGCATCTCCACGAATCACTGTCAAGAGTCATTGGCGTCGTTTTGGCGAGCAGGTTTCTTTTGCCTAATCGAGGGTGAAAGAAAATGGAGACGAATATTGCGACGACGCCCTTTGGGCGGCGGCCGATGACGCTTGGCATGATTTCAAGCCAAGTCACCGCAAGGGCCGTGCCGAAGGACGCGATCGTCCACAAATGGCATGTCTTCCAAGATATCAAGGATGCCAGGATCGCTCTGGGCGCCACTGATCGCGCTTTGGCTATTCTCGACGCGCTGTTGTCGTTCCATCCGGACACGGCACTTTATGGCGACAGTGAACTGGTTGTATGGCCATCCAACGAGCAGCTGATCCGCCGCGCCAATGGCATGCCCCCAACGACCTTACGGCGACACCTGGCCGTTCTGGTCGAGTGTGGATTGATCATCCGTCGGGACAGCCCAAACGGCAAGCGCTTCGCCCGGAAAGGGCAGGCGGGCGAGATCGAGCAAGCCTATGGCTTTGACATCTCGCCGATCGTGGCGCGCGCTGAGGAGTTCAAGGATCTTGCGGAAGCGGTCAGATCTGAGAAGAAGGCCTTTCGTCTCGTTAAGGAGCGGCTAACCATATGCCGCCGTGACATCGTCAAGATGATCGACGCGGGGATTGAGGAAGGCGTTCCGGCGAACTGGGGCAGGGTCCAGCAGGCCTACCAGGCGATTGTTGGTCAGATACCACGCACTGCACCTAGGCAGACTCTCGAGGTGATTGCCGAAGAACTTGAAGGCCTTTGGGCTGAAGTGCGTGAAGCATTGGAATCATTTGTAAAAACACAGAAAGTGGACGCCAATGAGTCCCAAAATGGGCGCCACATACAGAATTCAAAACCAGACTCTAAATTTGAATCTGAAAGCGGCTCAGGAAATAAAGATGAAGCGGGCGGAAACGTTGCGGACACCGACAACGTACGGAGCCTACCGAAACGCGAACTGCCGCTAGGGATCGTGCTGGATGCCTGCCCGAACATGCTTTGGCTGGTGAAGGGCGGCGGCGGAATCCGCAACTGGCGTGAATTTCTGGCCGCGGCCGAGGTTGCCCGACCGTCCATGGGCGTCAGCCCGAGCGCCTGGGAGGAAGCGCGAACGGCAATGGGTGAGCAGCAGGCGGCAATTTCCATTGCCGCGATCTACCAGCGGCAGGACCAGATCAACAGCGCCGGCGGCTATTTGCGCAGCCTGACAGATCGAGCAAAGGTCGGAAAGTTCTCGGTCTGGCCGATGGTGATGGCCTTGTTGCGGGCCAAGCTTGACGCGTCGAAAATGACCGGAACCGGAGCTGAAGCCGCTGCCGTCGATTTGGAGATGGCGGGCAAGGTCGTGCGCACCGAATCCCGGCTGGAAATCAGCAATGCGTTGCGCCGCAGCCTCGACAAGCCGGGGCGCGGATCATGATGAGGTGGGCGGGTTTCGATCCGCTTTATGAGCTTGGGCGGGTCGCTGCGGCGCTTGTCGGGACGAGCGTCTTATGCGAGCATCGAAGGTATGAGAAAAGAACATGACCCGCAACCGACGCCCGATGAAACCGCCGGGATGGTGTGGTGGAATTCGCTTACCGAATCCGATCGTGCGGCTTGGCTGGCGCGGGCCGGCAGCGCCGTTCCAGCTGATGCCTGGGCCGCGTACAAGCGGCTCGGGAACGTTGAGCGTCAGCCACAGACCGTAAACTGAGGACTGTTCTGCAGCGGGATGGCGGTCAGTTCGCAGGTAGTTCGGCGACGAGTCCAAGCCGTCGGGCTCGATCGAGCAGGTTCTTGACTGAGGAGGCAGACCATTTTGCGCTTCCTCGTGGGGTTCGCTCATGCAGACGCTCGAGCTGGCCAGCGATGTCGCGGAGCGACAGGTTTGGGTTAGACTGCGAAATCCCTGCCACGAGAGTCATCAGGCGATCTTCGGGAGACAGAGGAGACGCCCGCTTTAGCAGTGTGGAGTCGGCCAGGTGCTCTGTGACGAGCCACCTCACTGCCCGCCGCAGTCGTTCAGGCGTCCAGTCGAGGCCGCGCTGCTTCAAGACCCGAACGATGTCGTCCCAGTTGTGGTCGGGTCGCATCCGGCGGACCGTCGGAAGCCACTGGTTCATCGTTGATTGTAGCCGTCGGCCATAGGCTGCCTTTTGTACCGCTGTCATCTTCGCCAGGGCTTCGGGCCTGCGCTCCCGGATACCAGGATTGCCTGGCAGCCGCCCCTTCGATCGTGCAGCGATAATGCCGGCCTTGGTCCGCTCTGAAATCAGCGCACGCTCGAGTTGGGCAACGGCGCCGAGTACCTGTAGCGAAAACATGCCCTGTGGCGTCGACGTGTCGATCGGATCTCGGAGAGATCGGAAATGCGCGCCCTTCTCAGTCAGATCCTCGATCACCTGAAGAAGATGGCTTACCGAGCGCGCGAGGCGATCGAGGCGCACCACGACCAGGACATCGCCGGCGCCGATATCGCTCATCAACCGCAGTAGGGCAGGGCGAGCTCTTGACGCCCCGGATCCATGTTCCTGAACGACCACGTCGCAGCCAGCCGACCGCAGCTCAATTTCCTGCGCTTCCGTCGCTTGTTCGTCCGTCGACACGCGCGCGTACCCGATTTGTCGGCCCTGTGGTCGTCCGGAGCGTCGATCTTGCGCTTCACGGGCCATTTGCGGCGTCTCTCAGCTTAGGAAAGGGCGTTTGTACAAACACCGAAGATATCAACAAACGATCGTTTGTAAACGTCTCTAGTGGCCCTTTGGGTAGCTCCTACGGCTTCGATGAGGCTGAAAATCAACCATTTCTAGCCTCCTGACCGCCCCAGGGCGTGGTGCTGTACAGTCCCGATATGAGGTCATTATCGATAGTGAGCTTTCTTGCCGAAGATATCGCCTGTGACTGTCGCTTTTATTTCCCGATTTCAATTGAAGTCGTAAGCTGAAGTTCAGTACCGCCGTTTACACCTTACGGCTTCAAGCGCGGGGAGGGGACCTTCAGAGCCTTTGGTGAGGTCGACGCGGAACCGATCGCGCCACCGCCGATCTCGCCCTGCGGCTTCGTAAGGGCGAGACGTGCCGGAGTCGTGCTTCCGAAGATCAGTTCGCAGCTGGCCGAATGCCGCTCGATCCCGCGCGCGTCTGTAGCTCGTCCGTTTACGCGCGCATGGCCGCTCAGGCGTCACTGTGGTCGACGGAAGGACGATTGTGAGTCTCGCGAGCCATTTGCAGTGCCCGAGTCTCGCAGCTTGTGCCCCATCCACGAATTGACTATTTTGCATGACTATGAGTGAGCATCTGGCCTTGGTTCTGACGACAGTGAACGCGCCCTACAGCGAACAGCTCGACGGGGTGGCGCTGGCTCATTGTCTTTCGGATCTAGATCTGGCGAAGCAGTATCCTGGGCAGGTCAGTGCCTTCCTTGGAGAAGTACCGGTCGAGCAGCAGATGGAGTTCGCCGCCGCGCACCAGATAGCGGTTGATGATCTGAAGGCTTTCGCGGCCCATTTCTCTGCCTGGTCCGGCGAGAGCTATCAACTCGCTGCCTGATGATCGAGGTCCATAGCCGTCGTCCGTCCGAATGGCGGCGGCTTTTCGCCATTGCTGCCGATCTGATCGACCAGCTCCGGGAGAAGGCCGGAGGTTTTGAATTCGAATGGTCGTTTGGCGGCGGCACGGCGATGATGATCCACATCAACCATCGCGAAAGCCACGACGTCGATATCTTCCTCGACGACCCTCAGCTACTCGGCTTCATTGACCCATCCAAGAGCCAACTGAGCTTCAGCACGGGTCCTGCCGCATATGACGGCGACGGGACGAGGTTTCAGAAATTCGCGTTCGAGGGCTTGGGCGAGATTGACTTCATCGTGGCCGGGGCCTTGACCGGGACACCTTTCGAAAAGCGAGAGGTAGAAGGTCGTTCGGTATGGCTTGAGACCATTCCCGAGATCATTGCCAAGAAGGTTTATTACCGAGGCGCGGAGCCCAGACCGCGGGACATCTTCGATATCGCAGCCGCCGCGCGATCGCATCGAGCCGGCGTTGTCGGAGCCCTCCGGGCATTTCCGGATCGTGTCGCTCGAACAAGGGAGCGGCTTGCAGAGCTGAATCCGGAGTTCGTCAGACGGACGATTGCACAGCTCATGATCATGCCAGACTACGAGGAGATGGCTGCTGATAGCCTTGCCACTGCAACAGCCCTGCTCGAAGAGGTGCTGTCGCCAGCGACATCATCCTGACCAACGCCGGCAGCCGGCTTCAAGCGGGGGAGGGGCTTTCAGAGCCCAGACGCCTTGGTGAGATTGACGCGGAACCGATCCCGCCGCCGCTGATATTTGCGCGTCATCTCGGCCGAGGCGTGGCCAAGCTGCTTCTGGACGTAACGCTCCTCGATGTCGGCCGAGGAGGCAAGGCCGGCGCGCAGCGAATGTCCTGAGAACAGCAGTTTCCGTTCCCCTTCCGGAAGATCCGAGCGGACGCCGGCGGCGAGTGCGGTCTGCTTGACCAGGCGCGCGACATGCTTGTCGGAGAGCCGCTCGACGTCGACGGTCTTGTTGTCCTTGAAGATGCGCCGGAAGAGCGGGCCTCTCGCGATGCGGCCGAAGCGGATCCAGCTCTCGAGGGCAGCGACGGGGCAGGTCTGGTCGGAGGCGCCGCGGCCGACCTCGACCTCGCGCCAGCCGGTCTTGCCGCGCAGCGTCACCAGGACGCCCTGGTCAGGAAAAATCTCGATCCAGCCGGCGCCGTCGCTGTGGTTGCCATCGAGATGGTCGTCGCGCGCGACGTCGAGGCCGACGATTTCCGAGCGCCGCAGCCCGCCGGCGAAGCCAAGCAGCAAAATAGCGCGGTCGCGCAGGCCGCGCAGATCATGGCCGAGCGTCGCGATCATGGCGATGAGATCGTCGCCGAGCACGGCCTCTTTTTGCCGCGGTGGCTTTGCGTGCTTGCGGCGAATGCCGGCGAGCACGGTGGCAATATGCCGATCGGCGCGATCCATTGGCACGCCGCGCTGGGTAAAGTTCCAGGCAAGACCGGAGAGGCGCCGCTCGATCGTCGCGACAGAAAGTGGGGGGAGGCCGCGTCTCGGATCCCCGGCGGCGCAGGCGCCAATATAGAGGCCGATGACCTGGCTCGACGGCGGCATCGGATCGAATCCCTCCCGGCGGCACCAGCTGGTGAAATGCCGCCAATCCTTGGCGTAAGCGTCTCTCGTGTTGTCGGAGCTGGCCGCCTTGGCGTAGGCCGTCGCGGTCTCGACGAGGGCTTCCAGACGCGCCGGCGCCCGCGAGGCGGGGGGTGAGGAGCCCATTTCCAGCACAAGGTCGACGATGTCGGGCAAATCGTCGTGGGTCGGTTCGTCGGTTATGGCCCTGTTTTCCGGGGGATTTTGCATGATTTGGGAGGCTATCAGAATACGTCCGATAAGGCAAGCTTATCGGACATAAAAGCGTTGCGACAGGCTGTGCGCTTTGCACCGGATCGCTAGCGAAAAGCGCACGATGGCGTTATCGTCCACGCCATGATTCGTCCCGCCATGTCGCCGATTGCATCGACCTGCGAGCCGCCCACCGTGCCCGGCTGGGCGACCCAGCGCGGGTCGGTGACAAGCGATGCGGAGGCGGCGTTCATGGCCGGCGCGGCGTTGCATGCGCTCGACACTCTGGTGCGCGCGGCACCGCCCTGGGCCGGCGCCTGGCGCCAGCGCCAGGCGTTGAAATGCGCCGCGGCCGCCGTGCGCCTCGCCGGCCGCGCCGAGGACGAGGCGGCGCTGCGCGACGCCTGGCATCTGCGCAGCCCAGGCGACGATCCCGGCCCCTCCGGCGCCATTTTTGTGGCATGGAAACGACTGGCCTCACGCTCGCCGGCGGTCGACGCCGACGGCCTGCGCGGAATCTGCGACTTGCTCGGGGTCCGCTGGGATGGCGCGCTGGCGACCATCCCCGAACGCATGGACGATCTGCTGCGGTCCGCGCCGCCGGCGCCGTTCATGGCCGCCGCCATCGCCGGGCACGTCCACGCCGCGCGGCCGGAGGCGGCGTTTTTGGGCTGGTGGCTCGCCGACCTGTCGCTGGCGCAAAGATTGCGCTGGCCGCGGCCGGTGCCGCTCCTGATGGCGCAGGTGCATTCGTCAGCCTTTCGCACCGAGGGCGCACGAGGCGCAAAAATACGGCCGGGGGAGCAAAAGTTCGAGCGGGCGGTCTGCCTCGCGGTCGCGCAAGCCTCGGTGGAGGCCTGCCGGCTGGCCGCCGACATCGCCCGGAACGCCGCCCGGCTTGCCGCGGCGGCGCCCAAGCTCAGGGCGAAAGGGGCGGGGGAGGCGATCAGGTTGCTTCTCGACGAGGACGCCGTGCCCGGCTCGCTGCAGACGCCCCATCTGTCGCGATGGGGCGCGCGGCGCCTGTTCGAGCGGCTGACCGGTCTCGGCGCGGTGCGCGAACTGTCCGGCCGCGCCACCTTTCGCATCTACGGGCTGTGATGATGGCGGCGCGTCCGACGAAGGCTCGCCGAGGAAATGGGGATGGGCAACGACTGTTGCTTGACCGAGATCTCGACCACCTGCCGCCGGAGGTTCGGTGGCGTGAATGGATGGGGCGGGTCGAGGCCGTCATTTTCGCTTCCCACCAGCCGGTGTCGCGGGAGGTTCTTGCGCGGATGGTGGGCCGCGACTGCAATCTCGATCTTCTGATCGACGACATCCGCGCCGAACTGCGCGGCCGACCCTACGATCTAGTGGCGGTCGCCGACGGCTGGCAGCACCGCACCCGGCCGGCTTTTTCAGACGCTATCCGCGCCGCTTCGGGCGTCAGCGAACAGACCGTCGACCTGTCGCAATCGGAAGCGCTGGTGCTGATGACGGTGGCGTATTTCCAGCCGATCACCCGCGCCGAGCTGTCCGGTTTTTTCGGCCGCGAGATCAGCCGCGACCTCATTGGCAATCTGCGCGGCGCCGGCTTCATTGCTTCCGGACCGCGCGCGCCGCAGCCGGGGGCGCCCTACACCTATGTGACGACGAAGACCTTCCTGTCCCACTTCAGCTTCGAGACGCTGCGCGATCTCCCCGACATGGAGAAGCTCGAGGACGCCGGCCTGCTCGACAAGGCAAAACTGCTCGCCGACTTGTCCGGCGCGCTCGGCATTGTCAGCGAAGACGCAGAGGCGGAGGAGCAGGGGCTGCCATGACGCCACCGCCATTCGGGGAAGACACGATCCGTGCCCTCGCCACCGAGGAATCCTTCGCGCGCGGCAAAAGCTACTTTCGCAGCGGGGCTGTTTCCGAACTCGTGCGCCGCGGCGATGTCCTGACCGCGCAGGTCGAAGGCAGCGAATTCGCGCCTTACGTCGTGTCGGTCAGGCTCCGCGATGGCGGCGTCGCCGACACGCGCGGCGTGATCGAGACACGCTGCTCCTGCCCCTACGACTGGGGCGGCGCCTGCAAGCATGTCGTCGCCGTGCTCCTGAAGTTTGTTGCCAAGCCGGGCGAGGTCGTGGAAAGGCTTCCGCTCGCGGACATGCTCCGGGACCTCGATCGGGCGGCGCTGGCGGCGCTGCTGATCAGCCGGGCCGAGGAGGATCCGGGCTTGGTGCTCTGGCTCGAGGCGGAACTGGCCGTCGGCGCGCCGGACGGATTTTTGGCGGGTGCGCGTCGCACCGCCGTCGATCCGAAACCGATCAGACGGCAGGCTGAGGCGCTGCTGTCGGGGCGCAATTCCCGAAGACGCGGCTGGAGCGACGATGTCCCCGCGATCGACGAGGACGGCGTCGCGGCGCTGATCGACAAGGCGAGGCCTTTCCTCGAGGCGGGTGACGGTCGCAACGCCCTCGCCATTTTGGAGCCGGTCACCGAGGCCCTGGTGCCCGCATGGCTCGAACAGGCCGACTGGGACGAAACGCTGCACGAGTTTTTTCCCGTGCTCGGCCAACTGATCGCCGAGGCGGTCCTGATGAGCGATCTCGCACCTGGCGAACGCGACGACCTGATGGCGCGGCTCGATGTCTGGCAGGGCGAACTCGACGGCTACGGCCTCGACGACCATCTGCAGGTCGCGATCGATGCGCTCGAACAGGGCTGGGATGAGATCGGTCTTGCGGACGTGATGGCCGGCCGGGGACGAACCTGGCCGCTCTCGGGCCTGGGCGACTGGATCATGGAGCGGCTGACGGAAGCCCGGCTGCGGGTGCTCGATATCGGCGGGCGGGCGGAGGAATTTCTCAACCTCGCCAGAGCGGCGGGACGGCATGGCGATCATGCCGCGATGCTCGTGCGGCTGGCACGTGTCGCGGAAGCTGCCGCTTATGCCCGGAAACAGTTTCGCTCCGCCGAAGAGGTTCTGCTGCTCTCACAGGTCTTGAAGGAGGCGGGACAGATCGACGAGGCGCTGGAACTGGCCGAATGGGGTCTGACGCTGAAGGCGGAAGAGGACCGCTCCTATGGGATTGTCGGTCTCGCGCGCTGGCTGCGCGATTGCGCCGCCGCGCTGGCCAGGAGAGAACCCGCATTGACGGCGGCGGGCGCCGCTTTCGAGCACAGTCTGTCGCTCGATGATTTTCGGGCGGCCGAGACCCTGGCCGGACCGGAATGGACGGCGATGCGCGCCCGCCTTCTCGCGAAGCTGGCGGCGGCGAAACACGCTCACGACCGGACCGAGATTTTCCTGAACGAAGGCAGGATCGACGAGGCGGTGCGGTCCGTCGACGTCGAGAACGTTTTGCGCAATCCGTCCAATACGGTTCTTATGCGCCTCGCCGAGGCGGCGCACGCCAGCCATCCCGACTGGGTCATCGATGTCTGCGAGCGCATGGCCGTCAACGTCATGGATTCGGGCCAGGCCGGATTCTACGAACTGGCGGCGCAGTGGCTGGAAAAGGCGGTGCTCGCCTATGATGCGGCGGGCCGGTTCGACGACTGGATCGAAAGAATCGACAAGCTTATCGAAAAACACCGGCGCAAGCACAAGCTCAAGCCGCTGCTCCAAGCGTTGCGCCCGGGCGCATAGGCATGGCCGGACGGCCTTGGAGAGCCAAACCGCCATATCGTCGCACGAACGCGGCAACATCGTCGATAGACCCTGACCGACGCTATTCCAGACGGTAGCCAAGGGTCCGATATCCGGTCCGCCGCTTCGCGGCCATACGCGCCAGAACCTGCACGGCCCCGTCGACATAATCATAGACGAGAACGTCGGACTTGCCCTGATGTTCGCGATGCAGGCGCCCGACATACTGGGCGAGCGTCCCCTTCCACGAGATCGGCATGGTCAGGAACAGCGTGTCGAGCCGATGGTCGTCAAAGCCTTCTCCGAGATAGCGGCCTGTCGCCAGAATGAGCCGTTCCTGATCGTCCGATACGCGAAGGGCAGCCTCGGCCGCATTGCGGTCCGCAGCCTTCATGCCGCCGCGCAGGACCACGAGATTGCGAGCAAACTTGGCAAATCGCGCCTGCAAGCGTTCGAGATGATCCCGCCGTTCGGTCAGCACGACCGGCGACCGCCCCGCTTCCAGCGCCTTCAGCACGTCGTCGAAGATCAGATCGTTGCGGGGCTCGTCCACAGCAAGCGCGGCATAGATTGCTGGCATCGAGGGGCGTTCCATGTTCGCAAGGGAAAGCGGAAGCTGGAATGTGGTCGATCGTTCCAGGACACGGTGGCTCAATGTGCTTTCGATTGCCTGGTGGCGCGCACTCGCGCGATACCGGACCGGTCCGCATTGCATGAAGATGATCGGATGGTGCCCGTCCTTGCGCGCGACAGTCGCCGACAGGCCGAGGACGTATTTCGCCTTGGCGCGCCGCGCCACCAGCTCGAAGCTTGCTGCGGACAGATGATGGCACTCGTCTACGACGAGATGGCCGTAGTCGGCCACCAGATCCGAAACTTCGCCGCGCCGGACAAGGCTCTGGATAAGCGCGATGTCGATAATGCCTGTCGGTTTGCGGCGCCCGCCGCCAATGACGCCGATATGCTGCGGGTCAATTGCGAGGAAGGCTTTCAGACGTTCGACCCACTGGGCGAGCAGTTCTCGGCGGTGCACGAGGATCAGCGTGTTGCGGGCGCGCTGCGCGATCAGTGCCGCGGTGACGACCGTCTTGCCGAATGCCGTGGCGGCAGCTAGCACGCCAAAGTCGCGCGCCGCCAGCGCTTCATTGGCTTCGACCTGCCTGCCCCTCAGCGCGCCGAGAAACCGTGTGCCTTCGGGAAGCGAAGCTCCCGATTCCCGGCGATCCTCCAGGTCGACGTCACCGCCGTGATTCCGGATCAGGCCGATCACCTCGTCCAGACAGCCGCGCGGCAGGCCGACATGACTCGGATGCACCTCCGCGCAGGAAATGATCCGGGGTTTGCCGAAGGTCGACAGGCGCATGGCCTGGGCGCGATAGAACTCCGGATTCTGGAAAGCAGCCAACCGAATGAGCCGCGCCACCATGGTGGCGGGCAGGCCGGTGCGTTCGACATAGGCCTGATCCGCGAGCACGATCTTGATTCGGTCTGGCAGCGGCTCGGTGACTACGATCGGAGCACGCCTGGAAGGCGTCATCCGCCAGGGCTCATCCGCTGCTTCGTCCTCGACCGGCAATCGCACGCCGAGCACGCGGCCCCGCATCTCCGCCTCGTCTACCAAGCGGCTCACCGCGTCGGCGGGCAGAAGCGGCAATGACGACAGGAACGCCCACTGGTCGGCATAGGGACGCAGATCTCGATCGACAAAGACGCTGTTGCCCTGTTCCCGCGCGCGCCGCTGCAGCGGAAGGGCGATGAGGTTCCCGAATCCGCCAATAGGCATGGTGTCCTGGCTTGGAAAGAAGCGGTCGTAAGAAGCAACGCCGATTTCCGGGCGTCGCTCCATGGTCTCGGTCACGAGGAGGGAGCCGAGCTGTCGCGCGGTGCGCGCCGGGATCGGTTCGGAGAAGAAAATCCAGAGATGCCCGCCATTGCCGGACCGCGACCGCTCGAGCGCGGAATCAATGCCCTTGGCATCGCAAGTTTCCATCATGGCGATTGCATCCGCGGACCAACTCTCGCCGTCGAAATCAGCCGCCAGGAACCAGCAGGTTTCGTCGAGCAGCAGCGGGTAGACCCCGGCAACGAAGTTCTCGGAGCCGCGTCGCGACCCGGTCGCGCCACGCAGATGGTTTTCAATTACGTCGTCGGAGACCGGAATGAAGGCCTGACGTGGACATTCGCCACATTTTACCCGCGGCTTGCCGCAGATTCCCTTCACCCACTCATTGGCGCAGGCCGGCGCATAGCCCGACCGCCCCGCCTTCCTGTTTTCCCAGCGGACCGGATGCACGTCCGATCGGCCAGCAAATAGGCGGCGGAACAGAGCAATTTTGTCTACCGCCGTTGACGCATTGGTGACCGGCGCGGCTTCGGCGAAAGGCGCGGACAGGTCCGCCAAGGGGAGCAGTGCCTGTGGCTGATCAAGCTCGACAAGTCTTGCTTCAAGGGCTCGTCGCTCCGCAGCCAGCGATTCCAGGCGGGCACGGATACGGTCAATCTCATCGTCTCTTTCAAAATCGCATTTCGACACAGCCTGAACCACTGTCTGTCAATCAAACGCCAGATATGTCAGCTCGGCCTCCAACAGGCCGATATGCTCTGGTACCATGACCACCTAACTGCCGTTCTCTAACACGTCGATAAGCGCCAATCAGGGCAGAAAGATCGACGCCCTGGATATCAATCGTCCTTTGGGGAGCTTCGTCCTCGATCATGACACGCTTGCGCATCCACTGGCAGAGCGGTTGCAAGGCTGCAGCAAGGCTACCGGCGGCGAGAATGCGCTGACGCCAGAAGATGATTTCGAAAGCCTCCGTCCCGGCCGTCAGATGATCGTGACATTCTTCTGCTATTTGGTCGAAACAGCGGATGCGCGCGGCTGAAGATAGGTTGATCAGCGTCCTGGCCGAGCCGGGATCAACGGCCGTCGGAAGGCTGAGGAGTCGCGCGATCAGCGAACTCTTTGCGAGAAAGCCCTTGGCGGCCTCCATGCGGAGCATGTCATGAAGGCAGCGCTCGAAACGCCGCGTTGCCGCTTTCACGCTGACTTTCGCGGCTGTTCTCAGGTCGAAATGGCAAGTGGCGCAATGATGCTGCGGAATAAGGCCCGATTGATTAAATGCTGCAGTGCCGCTGCCGCAAGACGGACACCGGTCACGCAGCCCGCAGCCGTGCATCGGGCAGGAGATACTGCTCGCCATCCGCCACCGCCGGCGGAAGTAAGGCGCCAAATCGGAGGTGAGGCACTGAGGGCAGAATTGCAGCCAGGTCGAGCGCCCTCGGTGGCCGGTCTGGCGCAGTGGTAGCAGGAGGCGCGTGCGCTCATCCTGCGCAAGGGTCATTGCAGCCAAAGTGTCTCGCGCAACTCCGGAATAGTGATGAAGCAGGCGCGCCGCGCCATCCGGCAGCGCAAGATCGAGCCGCGCCGACCACATGCCGCCGTCTATCCCGAAAACGTCGGCAAAATGGCGCGGTGCGATGCCATTGGCGAACGCCAGGCGATTGAGCCAGCTCGATAGCAGCTCATCCGCTTGCGGCACGACCACGACTGGCCAGCGGTCGGAATGAATCTCCCGGTAGTGCGACTGCACTTCGATCGCGAACTCGGCCGTGCCGGTCATAGCCGCTATAGCAGGGCTTCGCGCACCGGCGCCTGACGACGGGCCGAGAGTGGAATGTGGCCTAACCGATCGATCATCGCCATCGAGATGCACTCGGCGCCGGATCGGACGGCGACCGCCGCCGCCTTGGTGAGGATGGCGACGACCTCGCCGATCAGGCCCTCCGAGAGCGAAAAGATCTTGCGCGCCATCTCTTCCTCCGACAGGTCGGAGCTTTTGGCGAGCGGCAGGGCCGCCTCGAGACTGTCGAGGAGCGCCAGATATTCTTCGCCATAGCGCCACCGCGGGACCGCGCACAGCTCGAACCGGCTCGCCATTTCATCGGTCGCATTGATAAAGTCATAGACGGCGACCTCACCGATCAGCACCGGCGAGATGTCGTGAATCCGGCCAAGCCGACGCAGGAAGGCGAAGATCGCCTCGACGTCGCGGGTGCGGCCGCGTAACGCGTTGTGGAATTCGTCGAAGATCAGGATTCGGGGCGCGAGGCTGGCGAGCAAGTGATCGAGTTGCGCAGCCTTCCGACCACATTGCGGACGTTGCCGATCGGCGCTTTCAGCGCCTGAAGGACGCTGGCATAGAAATGGGCAAGCCCCGCGCCCTCGTGGGTTTGCACGATCCAGACCCGTTGCGTCGGAGACATCCTCAAATGCTCGATTGCGAATCGCTCGGCGACCATCGTCTTGCCGTTGGCGTAAGGACCAATCAGCATCAGGCCGCCGGTGCGCAGTGCAGCCGGACGGGAAAGCAAGTCGGCCAACCGCTCATGAGCGTCCAGCGCCGCGTGATGGCCGATCCAGCGCGGCGAGCGGATGAAGGCGATCCGCTCCTCGATGTTTCCATCGAGATAGGGCCGTACATGGTCGAGAAGATGATCGGCCATTCACGCGCTACCATTCTTCGATCGGCAGCCGCCGCTTTTGACGCACCGGGTGCTCCACCGGGGCCGGCGGCACCGGCGCCATTGCCTCATAAGGCTTGGAAGCTCCCGCCGCATGGCCAGCGCGAACGGCGTTGCGCAATTCCGTCTTCTTGTGCTTGGCGGTTCCGGCAACGGACGCAATCTCACGGCGGAGCTGGACCTTCTCGACATTCGACCGGGCATTCGCCATCCGGCGGTTGGCGCGGTCGCTTTCGTGCTCCCACAGGGTGACCGGCGTCAAAATCCCGTCACGGCGCCGGACCGAGCGAAAGGCGACACCTGCGGGGTCGCGGACATAGACATGACTGATGTCGCGCGGATCGTAACGAATCTCCAGCTTGCCCAACCGGTCGCGTTCGGGAACGAACGAACCGAGCCATGGCGCGTAATAGAACAGGGCAAACATGCTGATGCCTTGCGGCGTCAGGCGCCGTTCGGCACCCGGCAGAAACGTCAGCAGGACGTCATGCGCGTCGTAATTGAAGCGCGGATTATCCACCGCGTGTGCCTGCCACTCGGTAAGCGGCACTTTTAGCGTCTTGGCGTTCTCCTGGAGATTGTGATCGACGACAGCAAGCGCGACGCAACGCTCGAGATCGGCAAAGCTCAGGCAAGCACGTTTCTCGGACGGATATTCGTCACGGTCGGCCACCGATCGTCCGGTCGATCCCGGGTGCGTAGCAAGCACGGCATTGAGCTTGCCCAGCAGACGCTCGACCACACCACCCTGATGGACGCGGCCGCGGTCACGATATCGGATGCCGATGCCGTATTCCTCGCAGCCGCGCTGAAACGCCCGCCCCTTGAACTCCTTGGCCGAGTCCGTGACGAGTCGGCGTGGTCGGCCGAGCATTGGCCAGTCATGGTCAAGGCCGCGTGCGGCCATCCACTGCTCCTTCGGGCACATTGCGTGCGCAAGACAGAGTGCGACGGAGAGGGAAGACGGCTTTTCCAGGGACAGGCAGAAACCCAGAATGCAGCGCGAGAACACGTCGGTGAGGATGGTCAGGTAGGCGCGGCCGACGAAAATGCCGGCACCGTCGACCACCTCGACGAAGTTGATGTCGGTCGGCGTGTGATCGATCTGACAGACGTCGAGCGGGCGCGGGGCATGGATATAGCCCGGCCGCGGCTTGAGGCGACGAAGGTGCTTCGGGTTGGCTGACCGCCCCTTGGCAATCTCTTCCGGCGTGAACAAAGCCGGGATGCGGCGCGCGGCGGCAATGTAGGACGGCGGTCGAAGGCCGGCCTCCTCGCAACGCGCGCGGATTTCGGCGACGACAGGGGCAAGCGGCGGCGCTTCCAGAACAAGCCACTGCTCGCGCAATGTCGCAGCAATGATTTCCTCGATCTTCGACGGCAACCGCTTCCGGCGTGTGTTGCCCGTTTTCGGCAAGAGCACCGTTACTGTTCGGTCGTCACGATAGCGCGCCAGGAGATTGTAGATCTGACGGGTCGACAACTGCAGCTCAGCCGCTACGCGAGCAATCGCCGATCGGCGCGGCGCGGAACCATCGAGGACCTTGTCGAGTTCGCTCGCTATCCGCCGCGCCTGCGACCAGTGGTCGTCGGTCGCAGTTCGGGACGCGGCCGAAGGCCCCTTTTGCACCAGCTTCTGCAAGGCGGCACCCCATGATTGAAATTCTTAGCGAGAAATCAGTCGCGCAATACCACCCAAAGCCAACGCGGATATGACATTCGCAGGATTGAAATCCGCAAGTAAAAGCCACAACCGCGGCACTGACCCGCCTCGACGAGCGGCTGGCCCGCTCGCCCGTCCGCGACGGCTTTGTCGAACGCCAGAACTTTGCAGATGCCGCCGCCGCGCTGTGGATCGAGGGCGAGCTCGTGCACCTTGAGGATCTCGTCCTGCACGACGCCCATATGGACATCCGCACCCCGACCCATGAGCTCACCCGGGCACATGCGGTGCTGCGCGCCCGCCGCCACATTTTTGCGAACAAGCCGAACTGGGCGCTCGGCCGCGACGGGCTTTTGGCGCTGACTGGCCGCGGCGGCGCAGCTGCGGAGCCGGCGCAAAAAGGCCGCGACGGCGAGGGTGCCTGGCCTTCTGAAGAGGGCGTCGATGAGGGGGGGTCGTCGGCCGAGCAGGACGCGTTGGCGCACGAGTTCGCCGAAATCGACGCCTTGCTCGCCCGATCGACAAAGGTGCTCGCCGGCATCGAGGCCGGTCCAAAAAGGCCGATCGCGAACGACCGGCCGGCGCTGGTCTACGACCTCGACTGGGATGAGGATGCACGGCTGGTTGAATGGCAGGCAGTGCTGCAGGCAACAATCGACCTGCCCGCCGTGCTGCGCGTCGCGTTGCTTATCGACGCCTGGACCGAGATCGAGGTCTTGCAGCACGCGCCATGGCTCGGGCCGCTTTTGGCCGCGGCCCTGCTGCGTCAGACCGGCACGACCGCCAACCATCTCGCCAGTCTCTCTGTCGGCTTGCGCGCTATCCAAAGGGACCGGCGGCGCGCCCGTGAGAAAAGTGTGCGGCTGCTCGCTGTCCTCGAGACCATCCACGCGGCGGCATCGGCCGGGCTGAAAGAACATGACCGGCTGGTGCTGGCGCGGTGCCAGCTGGAGCGGCGCTTGCGGTCGCGGCGGACGAACTCGCAACTGCCGCGGCTGATAGACTTGGTCCTGGCGCGGCCGCTGGTGTCGACGGCCATGGTCCAGAAGGAACTGGAGGTCAGCCGGCAGGGTGCGCAGGATCTTGTAGGTGCGCTCAATCTGCGCGAAATCACCGGCCGAAAGCGGTTCCAGGCCTGGGCCGTTGTCTGATGACCGGGAATGCAGCGCGTTCTCGGCGTCCGTGCGTCGCCGCCGGCCCGTCGGGCCCTCGATCACCTCCAGCCGACCGGCATAGCCGTCGCTTGAGGCGTCCAATTGGACGCCCATTTTGCCGTCTCTATCCATGCAGTCACCTCCGTCCAAATCAGAGGATTCTTCGCATGGTCAGGCCAGGCTGAGCAGGGCCGGAATCGAGGGGGTCGGATGAGCGCTTACAGGCGTTCACACACGAGAAAGAATGGTTCGCTGCCATCGTGCGGGCGGCGACGGCTGCGGAAAGCTGCCTGGAAGCCAATCTTTGAATCTGGCGACATGTAACGCCTGGCACCGGATACTCAGATCAGGCCGCAGGCGGAGTAGCATTCGCCGTCGGCGAAAACCGTTGTCGAGAATTTCGGAGCGGGATTTCTGCGCCGATCTGCAGGGCTTCCTTGATCAGGCCACCCGGACTTTGAAGAACGACGGATATCCGCTCCTTTTTCTCTACCAGCTCGTGGAACCGATCGGTGGCGCCATCGGTGATCTCGCCCTTGATGCTGATAATTTCGAGGTCGCCCGGGAGATCGAGAAGTTCGACTTCGGCGGCTATCGCTGAACTTGAAAAGATTGCCAGCCCCATCATCGCGCAGACGGCTGCCCAACGCATCATAAAATTCAAGAACCCCCGTTGCCCAGCCTATTCTCTACCAAAGCGGTGGCGCTGATCAATGGTCAGTCTTTGGTAAACCCACGTCTGCTACAGGTCTGTACCTTCACGGGGGATGGGCATGACCGGATGATGGACCAATCGTCTAACGCAGGCACATGGCAGGTCACTCGCCTCCTGGTTCTCAAACGCGACAACTACCGCTGCGTGGCCTGCTCGACACCCGTGAAATCCGCCGAGGCTGATGTTCACCATCTCCTGCCGCGGTCAATGGGCGGAAGTGACGAACTCTCGAACCTCATCACCCTCTGCGATGGGTGCCACGCATCTCATCATCCAAATCTTGCAGGCGGACTAGCACGCAGGGTTATCGAAAGATGGGCGGTCAGGCTGGCCAGATGGCTGGATACTGACGGTCAGTATTCGGAAGCGGTCGCGAATTTCGGCCCGGCTCTCCGTCTCTTCGGGTTGGATCGGTTCCGCCAAGGGCAACTGCCGATCGTTCTGGCTGCCCTGTCAGGCAAATCCGTTCTCGTCGTCAGCCCAACCGGATCCGGCAAGACGCTGTGCTTCCAACTTCCTGCGGTTCTCCGTTGCGGTCTCACCATGGTTGTCAGTCCGCTGAAGACCCTGATGGCGGAGCAGGTATCGGACCTACTCGCCAAAAAGATTCCGGCCACCTTCATCAATAGCGATCTGAATGCAGAAGAGAAGCAAACGCGGTTTTCGTTGCTCGGCCAATCCGCGATCAAATTGCTGTATCTCGCACCCGAGCGGTTTTTCGTCCGCAGCGAGGAAGAGCGACAGCGCCTCAAGCAAACGAAGCCAACATTCCTGGTCGTCGACGAAGCCCATTGCGTCGACCAATGGGGTCGCGATTTCCGAACTGAATACGGCCGCCTACGTGAGGTCAGGGAGAAATTGGGATCGCCACCCGTGCTCGCATTTACTGCGACGGCAGGGAGGGAGATGCAGGAACGCATCCTGGCTTCGCTTGGTGTTGACGATGCCGTAGTTTTCGTCCGGGACGTAGACCGCCCCAACATCGCGCTCGCCCGTTGGAGGTGTGCGACCGAACACAGGGCAACGGAAATCGCTACTCTGCTCAGATTGCCTCAGCTCCGCGGCCAGAAGGCGATGATCTTCGTGCCGTCGGTAGCAGTCGGCGAGCACTTGCAGCAGGCACTATGCGATGGCGGGCTTGATGTCCCGTTGTACCATTCGAAGCTGGGAACCTCTTGGGATCGTCAGGAACTCGTGAAAAGATTCCTCGGGCAGAGCAGACCGTCAGTCGACCAGATCATTTGCACGAACGCGTTTGGGATGGGTCTCGATGTCCCGAACGTCCGCCTGGTGATCCACTGGCAGCAGTCGGCCTCTGTCGAGGATCAACTGCAAGAATTCGGCCGCGCGGGCCGGGACGGAAGGCCCTCTGTGGCTGTCATGTTCCACAATGGCTCAAGTGTAAACCGCGACGTCTCGCGTCTTCGATTCATGGCCGAGAAAACAGTCGCATCGACTGATGTCTTGATTGTCGATCGCGAACACAGGCTTGAACAACGCTTCCGCCAGATCGACCAGGTGAACGAGATGATGAGGTCGCAGAGCTGTATGAGAGAGGCGATCTCGACCTACTTCCAAGGCCCGAAATCCAGGGAACGTCCGAGTCTGTCAGTCAGAATTCTCGACTGGGTATTCGGGAGCCGCTCGCCCACAATGGGATTTCGAGCTTGCTGTGATCATTGCGACCGGGCCGAAATCAAGAGGCGTGGCATGAGCGGATACGTTGCCGGGGTTCTCAGCTAGCGATCTATGCGCCCTAGCCGATCTCGATCGTCTACAGATTTGTCAGCCGCCCGGATGATGCCTTTGGCAACCGGACGCTGCCCGATCCAGCTCACGGGTATCTTTGCCAAGGCCACCTTCTCGGGGCCCTTGAAGATGACCTCACCCTTGAGGCTGTCGAAATCGATGTCGAAAAGCAGCAGGTGATCAGTACTCGTGTCCATATGCCGAAAGACCGGTCCGCGTCCGTACCGGTTGCCTTCACCTGAACGGATCGCCCGTCAGCCGCATGGCAAACGATGACATGCCGCCTTGGATGACCGGGAAAGCGGCTGTCCGATTGGCAAGCTGACGGCCGACACGTACCAAATCGTGGTGAAAAAGGGGCTTCTCGAGTGAAGCAACGGGAAAGCTGTACGGCTTCATAATTCTGTTGCCGGGGCTCAGATAGATGTGATTGTGTCGACGAAGGGTCGGGCTTGGGGATGGCGAATGCTTCGGACAGTAGCGATGTATCTGGTTTTGATGCCGGTTCCGCTTTCGCACAATCCGCAGAGACTGCCGCCTTTCTCTTTAGCGGGATCTCCGACACCGGGAGTGAACCCGTCACTGAAATGTTTAGGGCACGCAACCTCGAGCGATTGTCGGAAGAACCACCAACCCTCCAGACGCAGATCGACATGATCAATCGGCAAACCCAAGAGACTGTCTATCCGCCTCTCAGCTCGAGCACGGTCTATTGGCCACAGAAGGACGGCGTACCTTACGAGTATCGGCAGGATCCCGGCTTCGGATGCGGTGCTCGGGAGGGTGGATACATCAAGTGCAACAGCGACAGTATGCACGGTTCGATCCTGCGGGAACCGTCCCGGATTATTGCTGCTGTAAGCTACTTCAACGCCAATTTCTGCAAAACCAAGGCATTCTAGAGGTAGAAGGGCCGATTGTCGGCCTGGAAGATCAGGCATGTACCCGCTGAGCGCCATGAATGGTGCTTGAATTCCCTTCCTCTTTGTCCGAGTGTCGCCGCGGTCGTGGAGGGGCATGATGACAATCAGAACAGTGTTAATAGCGTCGTTTCTCATCGTGTCGACGTTGTACGCGCACGCGCAGGAGATCCCAAGGTATGACCCGGCGGGGTACGGCAAGGACGTTTCCGATGTGAGCGGCGGATCAGCGATGATCTACAACGGATGCATGAAAATGGAACAAGAGGCTTACGACGATCTCAGGCCTGTGTGGTCTGGCGTTCCATCACAGACTCGCAGCTATTGTGACGAAGTCGCCAATGTCAGTGGAAGTTCCTACTCAATCCTGAAGGGCTGCGTCGAAATGGAAGCGAACGCGTCGGCATCAAGACCAGAGTTCAAATTCTAATGGCGCGTCGTTTCCTCGCGTCCGCCTGGCTCTTACTGCTGCCAACCATGGCGACAGCCGCCGAACCCACCGTCGTCAGTTGCCAGTTCGAGAAGATGCCTCCCATGATCCTGACATTCCGCGGTGGCATGGGTGCCGACGACAACTCGCTTCAAGTTGGCCAGACTAAGCCCGTTCCTATGAGTGTAGGATCGAATTTGATGACAGCAGCCTACGGCGCTCAAGAATTCACATTTTCCCTAAGGCTCCCTGCGAACGTAAGCGTCAGCGCTCCCGGTCAGGACACCCAGACGTTCTATGGCGAGTGCATAAGCTCGCTGCAGCAGTGAACGAAAAAGCCTTCCGGTTGCACAAGAGGTGCGAACGGTGAATGGTGTGATCGGTTTGACGGGGCGGATACTGTATTGCTCGAATTATTTTCGCGGATAGCGCGGCGGAACGACAAGCGGACGGAATCGGAAATCCAGGCGGACGTGCGACAGTTTATTCTGTCTGCACCGTTCGAACTAGAGGATGACGATGTCCGCATCGTAAATCTTGAAGCCCAGGTGGGTGACGGCAAGCGGATTGACGTCGAGGTCGGCTCCACCGTCATCGAGGTGAAGCGAGATCTTCGTCGTGAGAAAGCGAAGCGCGAAGCGGAAGAACAGCTGGCGGACTATGTTGCCCGCCGCATGACACAGACGGGGCTTCGATATGTCGGCGTGCTGACCGACGGCACCGAGTGGATTTGCTACAACCTCGTTGATGACCGCCTCCATCTGGTATCCGCGATAACGCTCGTCGCTGGCGAGGTCGAGAGGCTCGTCGTCTGGCTTGAGGGTGTCTTGGCGACTGCCCACGGCATCGCGCCGACCGCACAGAACATTGAAATGCGCCTTGGTGCCGGCAGCAGTTCCTATGCGCTCGATCGGGCAACGCTGTCCTCACTCTACGAACGGAACAAGACAAACCCGAGCGTAATCATGAAGCGGACGCTTTGGGCCCGCCTTTTGACATCGGCACTCGGGACCCAGTTCGAAGATACCGATGACCTCTTTATTGAGCACACGCTGCTGGTAAATTCGGCGGAGATCATCGCGCACGCCGTTCTCGGGCTTCATCTCGAATCCATTTCGCCTGCTGCCCTCCTTGCTGGCGATAAATTCGATGAGAGCGGCATCTACGGCGTTGTCGAACCAGATTTAATTCGATTGGGTTGTAGAGGTTGAGGAAGGCGACACATTCGTCAGGACGCTTGCCAAGAGACTGGCGCGGTTCGACTGGAGCGCTGTTGAGCAGGACGTTCTCAAGGTGCTCTACGAAAGCGTCATTGGCGCTGAAACCCGAAAGCGGCTGGGGGAATACTACACCCCCGACTGGCTGGCTCATGTGATCGTTGCCGAGACGGTCACTGATCCATTGGAATCACGAGTGCTAGATGCCGCCTGCGGATCGGGAACATTCCTGTTTCACGCGATCCGAAAATATGTCGCGGCCGCGGAATCTGCTGGCATCGGCATTCGGGAAATGATCGATGGGATTACCAAGCACGTGGTTGGCATGGATTTGCATCCTGTCGCCGTCACGCTTGCCCGCGTCACCTATCTTCTGGCGATCGGGCGCGAAAGGCTCACCGACGAGGATCGCGGCGTAATCCAGATTCCTGTCTACCTTGGTGACTCCCTGCAGTTTCAGGAACAGGGTGTCGATCTTTGGTCGGCAGGAAATCTTGTCATCCGTGCAGACGACGAGCGCGAGTTGTTCGATTCCGAACTCCGCTTTCCCGATGCTCTGCTCGAAGACGCGGCCAGGTTTGACCTTCTTGTGAACGAAATGGCCAACAAGGCGGCAGGCAGGAAAGCGGGTGATCCCATCCCTTCGCTGAACCCTGTGTTCAACCGGTTGGCTATTCCGGAGCAGCACCGCGCGGTTATCAATGGTACCTTCAAAACGATGTGCCGCCTTCACGACGAAGGACGAGACCATATCTGGGGCTACTATGTGCGGAACCTGGCGAGGCCGCTCTGGATGTCGCGTCCAGGCAACCGCGTGGACGTGCTGATCGGGAATCCGCCATGGCTTGCTTACCGACATATGCCAGCAAACATGCAGGCGACTTTTCGTAAGATGAGCGAGGCCCGTGGTCTTTGGGCTGGCGCAGAAATCGCGACCCATCAGGATTTGGCGGGTCTCTTTGTCGTAAGGGCTAGCGAACTCTATCTTCGCAAAGACGGCAAATTCGGTCTCGTGCTGCCAAATGCGGCAATCGACCGGGATCATTATGATGGTTTCCGGCGCGGGCATTATGGCGACGGAGCTGGAGGACTTGCGCTTTCATTCGGCCCTTCATGGGATCTCCGGCGCATACGACCCCACTTTTTCCCGAGGGCGGCGAGTGTGGTATTCGGAACGAGGTCGGAAGTCAGCCGACCGATGCCTGAAGAAGCGGAAATCTGGTCTGGCCGCTTGCGGACACCCAACAGCCACTGGGAAGAAGCCCGCCTTTCTCTCGTGCGGGCTGACGGCAAAGTCCGCCGGGTCGGGCAGATTACGAAATCGCCATATGCTCCGGCGTTTACGCAAGGGGCGACCTTCACGCCGCGAGTTGCTTTTGTTGTCGAGAAACAAGAGGTGTCACCACTTGGACGGGTTCAGGGCACCGTTGCGGTGAAATCGTCGCGAAGCGTTCAAGAAAAGAAGCCGTGGAAGGACTCGCCCGCGATAGAGGGCGTGATTGAGTCGGAATTCGTGCGGCCGTATTTTACGGGCGACAACGTGTTTCCTTACCGGGTTGGCAATCCGCTTCTTTCGGTGATCCCATGCAGTGCGCGAGAACTTCTCGACCAAAGCCAGATCGAAATGCACCCCGGCCTGCATCAATGGTGGTCTCGAGCCGTCGAGTTGTGGGACAGCAATCGCTCAAGCGATCGGATGACACTTGCCGATCGGCTCGACTATCAAACGACCCTTTCCAAGCAGCTTCCGATCCCCCCGCTTCGGGTGGTCTACAACCGTGCTGGTATGCATGTCGCCGCAGCTAAAATCGATAACCGCAGAGCCATTGTCGCCAACGGGCTCTATTGGGCTGCGGTTCATTCCGTCCAGGAAGCAGATTACCTTTGCGCGGTGTTGAACGCGCCTGTAACCACGGAGCTTGCCAGGCCGTTCATGTCGTATGGCAAGGACGAGCGCGATATCCACAAGCACGTCTGGGAAGTGCCTATCCCGCTATACGATGCCAATAATGAAATTCATCGGACGCTATCGAGGTTGGGCAGTGCGGCCGAAAGCATTGTGGCAGGCTTTGCAATCGACCGTGATCTCCATTTCGCGGCCACGCGACGACATATCCGGGAACTCCTGGATTCCACAGACGAAGGCCGCGAGATCAACGAGATCGTGTTCGAGCTGCTGTCGTAATCAAGGGTAATCCGCATGACCAATGCAGTGGAAGATGCTCTCGCTGATTTGCGGGGCGAAGTCGAAGGTGGTGGCGAGCTGGCGGCTGCTACCAAATCGCGGCGGAACACGGACTCAATCCAATTCTTTTGGAACGAAAATTCACGGAACGCTTCGGATCGGCTCCCGCAGTGCTCGAAAAGCTGGAACACGCCAGGGCGTCAGCTCGCCCCGAGATCGACTACGAGATCGACTACGAGAAGGTGAAGTCACTGGTCGAATACCAGTGCAAGAGATTCCGAGTGAAACCTGACAAATTCTTTCCGCTCAAAGGGAAAACCAAAGTCACGATCACCTCGCGGCTCGTGGGCGACCACATGATTCATATCGACGTGGACTTTTACGAATGCGCCGTTATCGAGAGGGTCGGCAACCAAGTGCGCGAGGGCTTGGAAGCATTGTGGGGAAACCGGACGAGCAAATGATCCACCTTCTCGCCTCCAGCAGAGGCCGAGCGCGATATACATTCAATGGCAACAACAATTGACAAGTTGATAATCGTTGCAGACGGCACTAACAAATGGGCGAGATCGGGGGACGAATGAAACCAGGTTCCAAGAATGGGGCAGTGTGGCGCCGTTGGGATTTACATCTCCACCCACCGGGGACCAAGATGTCCAATGGATATGGGAATTCGTCTCCAGAGATCGATGAAAAGTACATTGATGCACTCGAAGCGTCTCCCATCGAAGTTTTCGGAATTACTGACTATTTCAGCTGTGACAGGTCGTTCGAGATAATTGACGCTTTCCACAAGAGGCATCCTGATTCCCCTAAGGCATTTTTCATTAACATCGAATTTCGCCTCTCCGACGCAATTAACGCAGCGAGTGACAGCCCGCATCTTCACGTGATTTTCGACAGCGACGAGCAGTTCTGTCCCCGCAGAAAGATCGAGAAATTTCTGCAGCTGCTGACAACGAAAGGTGTGGATCGTTCCGGCGCCTCCATATCCTGCGCTGAACTTTCAAAGCCTGCGGACTATGAGTCCGCCTCGGTGGCGTTCGAGGATCTTAACAAGAAGCTCAACGAAGCATTCGGTGATAGCCAGCCCTATCTCCTCGCGTTTCCCGCTAAGAACGATGGCATGAAGTCCACCGACATGTCTTCACCTCGGAAAGTGAGGGTAGCGGACAACATTGACCGGATATGCCACGCCTTTCTAGGTTATGGCGCGAGCCGCGACCATTTCTTGCGAAAAGATCGCTATGACGACGGCCAGTCGGAGCCCAAGCCCGTGATCTGGGGCAGCGACGCGCATTCATTTGAAGATTTAGAGCGGCTGCAGGGAAACATCCCCTCCTACCCATACACGTGGATCAAAGCCGACACGACGTTTCGCGGCCTGCAACAGATCTGTTACGAGCCCGAAGCTCGGGTGTTCATCGGAGAAGAACCTCCCGTCGAGACGCGAAAGATCCAACATCCGACGAAGATTCTCAGAGGACTCAAGATAGGGCAGGTGAGAGGCTATGATGGCGCCCAGGGGCAGTGGTTTAAAAACGTAGACCTTCCACTCAATCCCGAACTGACGGCAATCATCGGAAACAAGGGAAGTGGCAAGAGCGCATTGGTCGACATCATCGGTCTGCTCGGCGAAAGCCGCCTTGAGGAATACTTCGCATTCCTGTCAGACTCCCCCGAAAACAAGAAATTTCGGCAGAGACGCTACGCAGAGAACTTCGAGGCCGAGCTTGAATGGCAGAGTGGAAGCCTCACCGCGAAGCGGCTGAGTGACCATGTCGAAAGTACAAAGCCGGAGTTGGTCCGCTACCTGCCGCAGAACTATTTTGAAAAACTCACCAACGAAATCCAGATCGAGAAATTCCGGCGGCAGATCGAAGACGTTGTTTTCTCCCACGTGGACGAGACCGAACAGATGGGTCAAGCCTCCTTCAAGGAGTTGCAGGATCTGAAAACTTTGCGCAGCAAGGACGAGACCAGTGCGCTAAAGACGCGCCTTCGTGCCCAGAACGTGAATCTGGTCGCCTTGGAGGAACAAGCTGATCCGCAGTTTCGCCGGACTCTGAAAGCGCAGCTTGATGCTAAGTATAATGAATTGAACGCTTTAGCCAAGCCGGAGGTGATGGACGCACCGGATGATATTGAAACCCCAGAACAGAAAGTCCTTTCAGCGACCGTCGAACAATACAGCGCCCAGCTTACAGCTCTGCGCTCTCGGGAGCAACCCGCCATCGAGTATCTGGCTGAGCTAAAGAGAAAAAAGCAAGTTCTCGAAGGTGTTAATGAGTCACTTGAAAGTCTTACCAAGCGGGTCGCAGATGCGGTCGAGCAGATCCGATCGGATCTTGGTAAATTCGGGCTTGATGCCGATCAAATCGTTTCGCTGCGCATCCAGAATGCGGCCTTGCTTAGCCTTGCTGCCGACCTGACCAACCAGATCGGCAAGCTCGAAGCTAACAATGAATTAACGTTTGAGCACGGGTTTGACTTCTCGACCCTTGAGAGCCTGCCGGACATCCGGAAGGCCATCGACCATTTGGTCGATGCCGTCAATCTCGCGCGGGACAAGCTTAGCGCGCCGCGGCGCGCATATCAGCAGTATCTGGAGCGCCTCGACGCCTGGAAGAGCCGAAATATCCTGATCACGGGCAATGAAACCGACCCGCAACCGAACACCATTCGATATATCGAGAGCCAGATCACCGCTCTGGACAATGATTTGCCGGCGAAAATCGTCGCGGCTCGGGAGGCGAGGCGTAAGCTTGTCGAAGCGATCTATGCGAGCAAGAACAAGATCCTGAAATTCTATGCCGACCTTAAGAAGAGTGTCGACACCAAGCTATCCGAGGTTGCGATCGAGGGCTTCAGCGTCGAGATCGACGCGTCGTTCGTTCTCAGTAAGGACTTTCAGGATAGCTTTCTGTCCAAGGTCAGCAAAAACAAACGAGGCCCGTTCAATGGCCAAATCAAGGAGCCGGGCCAAACCTTGTCCGACTTCCTCCGCGATGTCAGCTGGAATGATTTCGCCGCGATTTCAGCGGGCCTCGACCGAATTCTCGACGCGATGCAGACGGAGGACTTGAAGTTCACCGACCAGGTGCGCGACCAGAAGGAGTTTTACGACTTCCTATTCAGTCTCGAATACATTGAACCATCGTACAAGTTGCGTCTTAGCGGCAAGGATCTTGAGGAGCTGTCGCCGGGTGAGAAAGGACTCCTTCTGCTTGTCTTCTATTTGCAGCTCGACAAGAACGACATCCCGCTTATCATCGATCAGCCCGAGGACAATCTCGACAATCAAAGCATCTTCTCGGTGCTTTCCAATTGCATTCGAACGGCCAAGAAACGTCGTCAGGTCGTTCTCGTGACGCACAACCCGAACCTAGCTGTTGGTGCGGATGCCGAGCAAATCGTCTATGTGAAACTCGACAAGACCAAGAATTACAAGTTTTCCTACGAGAGTGGCGCAATTGAAAATCCTAATATTAACCGGCGTATTGTCGATGTATTGGAAGGGTCTCAGCCGGCGTTCGTTAAGAGGCGCCTAAAGTATAATTTCTAGCCGTGCATCGTCAGGCCTGCGTCAGGGTTTAGCCCTGTGAGAACTGCCGGCGAAGCGGAACTAGATCGATGGTGCAAAGGCACATAGCAAGTCCCGCCAGAGCTTTGACAACTGCATCCTGCGACGTGATAGGAGCCTAGCGAAACTACGCCGGCATGAGTGCTAGATGAATGGCAGCCTGAGCTCAGGACAGCCAACACCGCGTGTCGTATAATTTTTTGTCGAGCCGCAGTCGAACACCCTATGTTCAGTGGCCGGAGACCGCCGAATGGCATTTCGATTTATACATACGGCCGATATTCATCTCGACTCGCCGCTGCGTTCGCTCGCGATGCGAAGCCCCGATCTTGCCGAACTCGTCGGAGACGCCAGTCGCCAGGCGTTTGTCTCCATTGTGGATCTGTGCCTTGCGGAGCGCGTCGATGCGCTCGTCATTGCCGGCGATCTTTATGATGGCGATCAGACTTCGATGAAAACAGCACGGTTCCTGGCATCGCAGATGACACGCCTCCACCAGGCCGGCGTCAGGGTTTTCAAGATCCGCGGAAATCACGACGCCCTGTCGCGGATATCGAAACAGCTCGTCTTTCCCGACACGGTAACGATCTTCAGCGGCCGTCCCCAGTCCGTACTTCAAACGGCCGGCGGTCTTGACGTCATGTTCCATGGATTGAGCTTCGCAAGCCCCAAGGCACCTGAAAGTCTGCTGCCCAAGTATACAGCCGCCCGTGAAGGGGCGGTCAATGTGGGTGTCATGCACACGAGTCTTGCCGGATCGCCCGGTCACGACGTCTACGCCCCTTGCAGCGTCGCTGACTTGCACGGCCATGGTTTTGACTACTGGGCGCTCGGGCACATCCACGTCCGCAAGGTTCATCCTAGAGCGAGCACGGTGGTGATGCCAGGAATGCCGCAAGGCAGGGACATAAACGAGGCCGGCGAAAAGTCAGTCACTTTGGTAACGATACGTGACGACCGTTCCGTCGAGGTCGAGGAAAGGCTGACCAGTATCGCGCAATTCGAGCGGGTGAACGTCGACCTGACAGGGACTGTCGAGTGGCCAGAAGTCGTCGGGCGAATCCGATCCGCGCTCGAAGATATCCGGGCTTCCGTCAGATCCCGTCACGTTGTTGTCCGTCTCGGTCTGACCGGTGACTCGCCTTTGTCTTGGGCACTGATCCGCGACAGGGACCTGCTCCTGGCCGAAGCCGAGCAGGTAGCGGAACAGGCCGGCGACACATGGGTGGAAAAGCTCGAGCTGGGCCTCTCTCCGCCCAGGACGGAAGCACTCGAAGGCGTCGCGGATCCGATTTTCGAACTCGCTGAATCCATGCGCGCCGATGCAAGTTCAGAAGCCTTCCGTGCTGAAGCGAGGGAATTCGTCCTGAAAACCATCGCGGACCTTCCGCCCGACGGGCGCGACTTCGCCGGAAAAGACGAGGCCGCGCTGGAATTATTCCTCGACAGGGTTCTTGCCAGCGGCGCTGACCTGGTCACGGCCCGCCTCAAGGCAGGTGGATCGCAATGAGGCTCCGGCGCCTTGATCTCATTCGTTATGGAAAGTTCACCGACAGGACGATCGAGTTCGGACCAAAACCGGATTCCGGGCCCGACTTGCATATTGTATTCGGGCTGAACGAGGCCGGCAAGTCAACCGCGCTTTCCGGCTATCTGGACTTGCTGTTCGGGATTGAAGAACGCAGCCGCTACAATTTCCTGCATGAATATAGCGCGATGCGCATCGGCGGCGTGCTCGAATTCGGGGGAGAGGAGCATACGTTCTCACGCACGAAACAGCGCAACAACTCGTTGTTGAACGCAATGGGCCAGCCGGTGAGCGAACTGGCGATTGCGGCACATCTCGCAGGTCTGTCCCGGGACGCATACGGCACCATGTTCTCGTTGGACGACGAGACACTGGAAGCCGGCGGAAAATCGATACTGGAGTCGCGTGGAGACCTGGGCAAGCTCCTGTTCACGGCCAGCGCCGGTCTTGGACACGCGAGTGACACATTAAGCGCGCTCGAGGCAGAAGCGGACGGGCTTTATCGGAAGCAGGCACACGGAACCGAACTCGCGCTTCTCAAGAAGCGACTTGCGGAACTGAAGTCCCGGAAGGATGCTATCGACACACTGGCTTCGACGTTCGAGACCCTCGAGGCCGAACGTCTTGATGCGGCGGAAAAATACGATCGCAGCATCACCGAACGGTCGGTGCTGTCGGCTAGGCTCGATACCATTGCCAAGTATCTCCGCGCAGTCCCGATCCTCGCGGATATCCGACGTAAGGTAGCCCGGCTGGCTGAGTTGCCTGACATCGCTTCACCGCCACGGACCTGGACAGGTAGTGTCGCCGAAATGATCGATGAGGACGCCAGCCTGAGAACTCGGCTGTCAGCAAACGTCGACGAAGTCGAGCGAGTGACGATGAAAATCGCGTCGGTCGAGGTGGACGAGGTGATCCTTGCAATCTCCGAGCGGGTTCGCGGACTGGCGGATCGCAAGGTGCGCTATATCTCGGCAGGCTTGGACCTGCCCAGTCGCAGGACGGAGCTGCAAATACTCGATAACGCCATGGCAACTTGCCTTGCCGCACTGGGAAGGTCCTCCGAGCCAGAGCCTGCCGCCCTGATTTTGCCTGCTGCCATTGCTGGTGCTGTTCGCAATATGGTCGAGCAGCGATCCGGAATTGCTACCAGCGTGCGCGTCGCCCGAGACGAAGCCGCGGCAGCCCTTGATGCGCTTCAGACGGCACGCGAACGGGTCGGTGAAGAAAGGGCCGTGCCCGAGCCTGCCAGGGCAAGGCTTACCTCGGCTTTGTCGAAAGCGAGGGGGAGTGGGCACCTAAAGGAGATCAAGATGGCACGGGAGGCAGAGGACGAGAGCGGAATTCGATGGGAAACAGCGGTCCATCGCATGCATCCCTGGTCCGGAGATGCTCAGGCGCTGGCCAAGATCTCAGTTCCGACGGCCCGGCAGATTGGTGCATGGAAAACTCGCTCAGCAGAGCTTGGGACGAGCAGGGCAGTCCTTTCAGAACGTCTTGCCGAATACCAGGCCAATCACGAGTTGCTCTCGGCGCGGCTGGACGCCCTTCGTGGCTCGGTGACATAACGGACGATGAAGCCGCCGCAGCCATCCGGCGTGCCCGGGACGAGGCTTGGACAAGGCATCGAGATGACCTTAAGGGCGAAACAGCGGACGATTTCGCGGTAGCGTTGGCTCGTGACGACAGTGTTGGAGCAGTTCGTCTGGCCAACGTGCGGGAGCTCGCCGAGATCCGAACCACGACCCGCAGCCTTGCCGAAACCGCGGCCTTCATCTCGCGTGCGAGCGCCCAACTTTCCCAGGTCGATTTGGACGTGGAAGCAGCACTGTCGGAAATCCGCGTATCGGCAAGAGATCTGCTCGGAGATAGCCTGGAATCTTCGCCTGAACGAATGATCGAACTGATCGAGGATCGTACTTCTGCCCGGACCGATGCGCTCGCGGCGTGGGAGGGGATCGAGGTCGCACGTAAGAAGGCTGGTCGGGCGGCCGACGAGGGAGACCAGATACGCCTGGAGTTGAGCGGGGCGCTGGAGAGCGTCGGAATACAGTCTGACTCCGAAGAGAGTTTGGAGACGATCATGGCCGTCACAGAGCTGTTCCTCGACAGGCAGCTCAAAGTGGACGCTGAACGTGCCGAGGCGCTCCGAACAGTCAGCGCGAAGGAGGAGGATCTGGCTGCCAGACGACGGGCCGTGGACGTGGCAGAAAGGCGTGAGGAAGAATGGCTGGCCGGCGTTGCGGAGGCGCTTAAGGGTACCTGGCTCGAGAGCGGGCTTTCGGCGCCCGGAGTGGGGAGCGTACTCGATCAATTGGCTGAACTGTCCAAAACCCTTCAGGATCGGGATGCCATGCAGCTCCGCATCGGGAAGATGGAGGCAGACAGAGATAATTTCATTGTCGAGATTACCGCAGCTGCAGCCGAAGCGGGTGAACCGCCGAACGACGACGAACCGGAACAGTTGGCGATCCGGCTTGCTGAGCGCCTGGAGCGCGCCGATCGCACTCGCGAGGCGAAGGCAAACCTCGTCAATGACCTGCAGCGCCTTCAAGATGCTCGTGGCACACTCGATGTCGAGATCGCGGCGCATGAACGCCGCAAGAACGAGGTCTTGGGCGTCTTTGGCGTAACCACCCTATCCGAAGTCGTGGAACGCGACGAGCTGCTGCGGGACAGAGATCGTCTGCGCGCTGCTGTAGCCGACCTTGAGGAGCAGTTGTCGACCGAGCTCGCTGTGGAGGGGATCGAACAGGCGTGTTCAATATTGAATGCTCTCGATTTCGATAGCCTTGCAATCGAAAAGGCTGAAGGCGAGCAGCGGCTTCGGGATCTTGATGAAGCGATACAACAACAGCTTATCCGGCAGACGCGAGCGGCGGACAAACTGGACGCCATTGGCGGCGATAGTGCTGTTGCCCGAATAGATGCCGAACGTCGCACCGTCCTTCTGGAAATCGAAGAAAAGGCCGTCCATTATATCGAGCTTAAACTGGGAGTTATGTCGGCTGGAAACGCTCTGCGCGTATACCGCGAGCGTCATCGCTCCGGGATGATGGCGCGGGCATCTGACGCTTTCGCGCTCATCACGCGCGGTCAGTACTCGGGCCTGGCAACCCAACCGGTGAAGGGCGGCGAAGTCCTCATCGCATTGCAGCGCGACGGGCAGTCCAAGGTCGCCGACGCGTTGTCAAAGGGCGCGCGTTTTCAGCTCTACCTGGCCCTGAGGCTTGCCGGGTATTACGAATTTGCCCAGTTTCGACCCTCAGTGCCATTCATTGCCGATGACATAATGGAGACTTTCGACCATTTCCGGTCCGAGGAGGTTTTCAGACTGTTTGGCGAGATGGCAAGTGCGGGTCAGGTGATCTACCTTACGCATCACCAGCACCTATGCGAGATCGCCAAGGCTGTCGTGCCGGGCGTAACGATCCACGAGCTCGGATAGTTGCCTGCTGTCGCGTAGCATGAGTTGATGCACCTGCTACCCAAAGACGACTTCCGTAGGCCGAACCTTGGATGGCCGCTTTGCGCCCCATCTCCGCCTTTCGGACGACGACACGCTTCTCCCGAAACCGGTCATTCCTCCGAGGTCTCGGCGGCGAGCGACCCTAGCGACTGCGCCGGGACAAAGCCGTCATCCACGCGGGTCACACCGAACGACAATTTTCTGCAGGACCAGGCATTGTTGATTGGGATTGGACCCCGCCGCGAATCCCGGATGCTGACCGCTCGCTGACAATCGACATTGAATTGTAGGAGAGTGGACATTCGGACCGGTATAAATGCCTCCGTGTACTTGATCTCTCTACCGCATTGAGCAGAGGTAGGCACCGCAGCTGCTATCATGGCGTGACACAACAACAGCTCCGGGGGAAAAACGATGGATGAACAAGAGGCGAAGAGCGCTTATGATGAAATATCGGATGTGCTCCGAAAGGTCGGGTTGAATTGGGTAGTAGAGCAAGTTGAGGAGAGCATCTATCTCGGGAAGACGGTCATCACTAAAGCTGATGCCAGCGAGTTCATCGATGACCAAGTCGCGGGTCAGCGGCGCGGCAGACGGCAAATGCAGGAGTTCGTTACGACTCAGCTCTTTTCCAACATTGAGCGCCTAAATCTTCTTCTCGATGCCATCGATCGCATATTGGCTCTCCCGCAGTTCGCAACCGATGCGCTGAAGATCTTGGAAGTAAAGAGCGTGACGTTCGTTTCTGAACGAGAAGGCGATGATGGCCACAGCTTGCGCAGCGATTCAGGCAAACAGCAGGAGGCAGCCCGCCGCCGCTTCCGGGAACTGCGCCAGCAAGCTGGAGTTACCGCCGCATGATGACCGCATCGACTCTCGTCGGACAGATCTCCGCGATTCTCGGTCCGGCACATGGCATGAATTACTCCGCGGCGTCGGACGCCAACGACGTGTTCGAAGGCTATACGCTCGCGATCGTCGTGAGGGCGGCCCGCGCCGCTGGGGCCACCATCGCTTTCGAGGCGAACGATGGAAATGCCACCACCAACTTGATTTTCTGAACCTCGCCGGGCGACATCTTCAGCCCGAAGAAGAAATACACCCACGCCGTTATAGGCTTACCAGGCTGCCCGCCGCTTGAGGCGCATATCGGCGTGAAAGTGTCGGGGCGCTCGGGTGTCCTCCACGAATGCGATCTCGCCGTGATCGATCAACACGAAGCGCGCGTCTGTCGCAAAGAAAAGGTGCATCCTCGTGCTAGCAAGGTCCTGAACGCAGCCGAATGTAAATTTTACGCGAGCACCCTGAAGTTGGGTTTGGCGCGAGGATATCTCGGACTCGCCGAAGAACTCGGTAAGCAAGATCGGTTGCTGGTGACCAACACGACCTCCGATTCCGCAGCAAGGATGATTGCCTACCATAAAGCCGGTTGGGAGTTCGACCTGTCGTCACCGACTTCGGCCCAGGCAGTAGATCTCGAAGCGAAATTCAAAGAGGCCTTTCGCAACTATGTTGCGAAGCGCAAATCGTGAGCGCTGGTTCGATCCTAGTCAGCGGGAGCATTCCGCTGACGGAATCTAGCATTCGTTCGTCTCCGCATCGCAGAGGTGTCCGTTATGCGCTCGAGTACTAAATTGCTCTCGCCGCCCGGCGTCTTTAGAGAATGCGCTTGGCGAACGGAATGGGACTCATGACGGAGAACTTCAATTACATCTCTTTTGGCAACTGGGAATATGTCGAGGGGAACGTCGATGTCGTCACCATCGGGCGAGGGCGCATGTTCGAATACACGCCGCCTGACACCGAGAAGCGGCTTGAAAGCCTCGATTCCACTGCGATCGCCTTTCTCGAAAAGTTGCCGACTTTTCTGTGCAGTGAGATCAAGTCGGCCGGAGACGCCGTCTCCATGCTCATCAAGTACGGTCGGATCTCCGACACCACGCCAGGGCGAAGAGAGGTCTCCACCACTTTCGAGACATTGGTCGATTTCGGCGAGGTGGGTTTCGACGACATTGAGATGGCCGGGTCGGTGTTCGGCGCGGACCGGTTCCAGCTCTACCGCACGCATTGGGCAGTCCGTGAAGGCGATGCCCAAGAGGTGCTGGCCAGATTGGCCGATCTCAAACCCAATCTTGCCCATCTTATCGGGGAGCAAGGGGGGCATCGTCAACTTAACGAAGCGTGGATACCGATGTGCGATGACGGGCTATGACAGAGCGTGACCCACTCTACCGCCGCCATCGCTTCCCCGCCGAGATCATCGCCCATGCTATCTGGCTCTATTTCCGTTTTCCTCTCAGTTTGCGAATGGTCGAGGACTTGCTGGCGGCACGAGGGATTATTGTCTCGCATCAGACAGTCCGGCTTTGGGCAGAGAAATTCGGGCGGACCTTTGCCAGCGAGATCCGCCGCCGCTCAGCGGGTCGGCTGGGTGACAAGTGGCATCTCGACGAGGCCGTCGTTTCGATCCGCGGCAAGAAGCACTGGCTCTGGCGCGCCGTCGATCAGGACGGTTTCGTCCTGGAAGTTCTGGTGCAAAGTCGTCGCAATGCCAAGGCGGCCAAGCGTCTGATGCGCAAGCTGTTGAAGGGCCAAGGCCGCGCGCCGCGCGTGATGATCACCGACAAGCTTCGGTCTTACGACGCTGCAAAGCGAGAGATCATGCCGGGCGTCGATCACCGTTCGCATCAAGGCTTGAACAATCGGGCGGAGAATTCCCATCAGCCAGTCCGGCGACGGGAACGGATCATGAAACGCTTCAAGTCACAACGCCATTTGCAGCGCTTCGTCTCAATTCATGATCCGATTGCCAACCTGTTCCACATCCCCCGCCACGAAATCTCCTCCAGCCATCATCGCGAACTGCGTTCAGAGGCAATGAACCTCTGGGCAAAAATCGCGCGGGCTTGAACCGCCGTGGGGCAAGCGGGCTACGACCGCCTCGCGCTCTTTAAGTTTACGATGCCCCCGCAACTGCTCAGCAGAAGGAAGTGAACGTGAGTGCATCCATTTCGTAAATGTGTGTCTATCCAAGCAATCGATTTCTCTAATTATCCGATGAGGAATATGAACGCGCCAGGCAGGGTGCATCATTAGGAGTATTTTCGATGGCAAACATTATCGAGGGTGGCCCGGGTTCCGAAACACTCCTCGGCACCGAGCTTGAAGATTGGATGGAGGGTTTCGGGGGCAATGACTGGATTGACGGTCGTGGCGGCAACGACGAGATCTCGGGTGGCGCGGGCAGTGACCGAGTCATCGGCGGCGAGGGTAACGACCGCATCTTCGGCGGAGATGGCTGGGACGATCTCTCCGGCGACAACGGCCGCTTCAACGCGCGCATCTCCGGTGA
>NZ_JAMYVG010000031.1:0-58648 GCF_040323855.1 Mesorhizobium sp. M0028 | reverse complement strand
GTCCTCGATCGCATCCCCCAACTCGCGACATAACGATGGGGGCAGACGCCCCGAAACGAACCCGTCGACCGCAACCTGCAAACCCTCGCCTGCCATCACGACGAAGCAATCCCGGCGCCTGACGAGGCGCGTGGAAAAGCACCGCAACGGCGACCACAATGTCGCTTCAGGCCGTCAAAAGCTTATCGCCGTGCATCAAGGCGGCTAGAAGCGCGCCGGCAGCCTGGCGGGGGGCTTGGGGTTAGACTGCCGGCGCACGCCACTCATGAAGAGCGGCCCCTTTTTGCGGTTCCGACACCCATAGTCAACCCGGCAGCGTCTGGATGCCCGCTGTGCTCTTTTCAGAGCGGCTCGCGATGCCGGCCATGTCGGCCGATCCTGCCTAGGATGGGGGGCCACTCTCGTCGGCCGAGTTGATGCTCCAGCCAGTATCGCCTTGCCGACCAGCATGGGTTCGCCGTTAGCAATCCATCCTCGCGAGCCAATGCTATCGTGCACGTGTCGCAGCACTCCGGGCGGCTATATCGCCTAAGACAGCATGACGAAGCGTTCCAACTTCCTGTTCGGCGAGCCCGTGTGCAGTTCCTGACTCGGACAGTGGACGAGAATTCTCTTGGCGGTACTGCGCCAGAAGGCATTCGCGTCCAACGGAATCAAGCGACGACTATCAGCCGCAAACGTCACATCACAAGAGCGGTCTTCCACCCATTGCAGATTATCCGACTGATCAGGCGGCGTCCGATATGTCCGACTCTGCCTCAAGAATTCCCACAGGTATGGACAGCGATCTCGCTATCCGATTCCGATAGCCCTTATTGTACTTTAGACCCCGCTCGATGTTTTGGATTTCCTGAGCGGCAAGCCCGCACGCGACCGCGAGGTCCTCGATTGAATACCCAAGGTGCTCACGATAAGCGCGGATGATGTGGGTCCCCTGCGACATAGCCGTCAAGACTGGCTCGGGAATGCGCGAATCCTTCATAAACATCTCCAAGAAGATGGGAGCGCCTGACAAATCGGGAGATTTCCTCCCCGACCCTGGCGCACACCCAGCAAATCAAAAAAATGGACGTCCATTCGGCCGGACCGGCCTCATCCATGGAATGGGCCACTTGAAATTGGCAGCCGGGTCGGAATATGGCGGCTCACCTGCTTCTGATCAAGTTCTAAGAACCTGCCCGCCATGAGATGGCCTGATCGGCTGTAGCGCATTCGACCTGCGATCCTACACGACTCATTCTCCCCGATGGCTTTCTTGAACAGCAACTCGAACTCTCACTGACGCCTCCAGTGGCTATTCGCGGCACCGTCCACCCAGCCTCGCGGACGCTGATACCTTCGACCAATTTCCACCGCCGATGCAGCGAAGATGGACAAGCATCGCCACCTATAAAGGTTCACAATCATTCGACCGTGACCGATTTTGCGAGATTGCGCGGCTGGTCTACATCTGTGCCCATGAAGAGCGCCGTGTGGTAGGCAAGAAGCTGTATCGGCAGCGAGAAGATCATCGGCGCGATAATCTCGTCGACAGCCGGCAGCACGAGCGTGTGCATGGTGTCGAGTTTCGATGCGGCTGCCCCTTTTTCATCGGTGATGAGGATAATCCGCCCTCCACGGGCAGCCACTTCCTGCATGTTGGAGACGGTCTTGTCGAAAAAGCGATCATGGGGCGCGATGACGATCACTGGCATGTTGTCGTCTATCAATGCGATCGGACCGTGCTTCAATTCACCCGCCGCATAGCCCTCGGCATGGATGTAGGAAATCTCCTTGAGCTTCAGCGCACCTTCCATGGCTAGCGGGAAACTGGTGCCACGGCCGAGATACAGGACGTCACGACACTTTGACAGTTCGCGCGACAGGAACTCGATCTCCGGCTGGATGCAGTTGAGTACCTGGCCCATGACGCGCGGCACTTCGGCGAGGCTCCTGACGAGCGCCTGCAGCTCGTCTTCGGTTACGGTCCCGCGGGCTCTGGCGGCGCCGATGGCGAGTGCGGCTAGAACGGCAAGCTGGCAGGTAAACGCCTTGGTGGAGGCGACGCCGATCTCCGGTCCGGCAAGGATCGGGAAGACCGCATCGGCCTCCCGAGCGATGGTCGATTCGCAGGCATTGACGATAGCGCCAATTTTCAGCCCACGCTCCTTGCAGTACCTCAACGATGCGAGCGTATCAGCGGTTTCGCCGGACTGCGAAATGAAAAGAGCCGCCGACTGCGGCGACAACGGGATCTCGCGGTAACGGAATTCGGACGCAACGTCGATTTCAACTGTCAGGCGCGCATAGCGCTCGAACCAGTATTTTCCGATCAGTCCGGCGAGATAGGCGGTCCCGCAGGCCGAGATCGCCAAGCTCGGGATCCTGGCGAAATCGATGCCAGAAACCGTGTCGGCGCGATTCTCTATGATGTTGCTATAGTGACGGAGAGCATGGGCGATGACTTCGGGCTGCTCGTAGATTTCCTTCTCCATGAAGTGGCGATGAGTGCCCTTGTTGGCCAGATCGGCCGCGGCCGTGGAGGTATGGCGCGGACGCTCGACGGGATGGCCGTCGAAATCGAAGATATGGGCGCCCGAATTGCCGACAACGGCCCAGTCGCCCTCGATGAGATAGGTAATTTCATTGGTGAAGGGAGCGAGCGCGATCGCGTCGGAGCCCAGGAACATCTCGCCGTCGCCGTGACCGATCGCCAGCGGTGGTCCGTTGCGCGCCGCCATGATGGTCGACGGATCATCTTCGAAGAGGACGGCAAGCGCATAGGCGCCCCTGACGCGTTTCAGCATGGCACGCATCGCCTCTTGCCGCCTCATGCCCTCCCGGCGGTGTCTTGCCAAGAGATGCGCGACGACCTCGGTGTCGGTATCGGTCTGGAACTCGGCGCCAGCCGCCGCCAATTCGTCCTTCAGCTCGGTGAAATTCTCGATGATCCCGTTATGGACGACGGCGACACCGTCGGTAAAGTGCGGGTGCGCATTGCGTTCCGTCGAGGCCCCATGGGTTGCCCAACGCGTGTGGCCGATGCCGATGTTGCCGCTCAGCGGCTCTTCCTTCAGTCTCCTCTCGAGATTGACGAGCTTGCCCTCGGCGCGCCGGCGGTGCAAGGCACCTTCGGTGATCGTCGCAACGCCGGCGGAATCATAGCCGCGATATTCCAAACGCTTCAATGCGTCGACCAACCGATCCGACACCGGCTGTTGCCCAACGATGCCAACAATCCCGCACATGTTCGTCTTCCCATTCTTGCCGGCAGCTTCAGCCCACGCGAGACGGATACCCATCCGGCCGCTTTCATTGGGGGATCTTCTAGTAGTATTGGGTAATATTGGTATAATTGATTGTAGGGATAGCTATCATCCACCCCATGGATAAGCCGCGTTTGGGGCCCTGATCTAACTTCCTCGTTGCGCCTGACGTCCTCATGACCGAACGCAAGCCCACACCCCGCGGCACGAAGGAACAATCGGCCATGCGCGATCATCCCGGCCACGCACCTGACCACGAACCGCCGCCGCTCGTGGTCACGCGGTGATCGGCATGATCACACAGCACTGTAGTTAGGCAGCATCAGCGACGCATGGTCGGCATCATCATCATCGGCAACGTCGGCGCCGTCGGCATGATTCACGTGTTCGTCACGTTGATCATAATCATCGTCGCCGCCGATGTAGTTTCTGATTGCCTGCCGCTTTGACGCGGCTTTCGCCGGTAGAGCTTAGCCCGCGATGGCGTATCAATACGCTGTTAGTCGGCATGGCCGAAACCGAGAGTCAGGCGGCGCAGGCCACAGAGCACGTTCAGCGACCGTTTCAGTCAGCGCCGGCTTTGTCGGGGTTGGTAACGGTCATCAGGATTCTCGGGGCATGAAATGCACTATCACGAAAACGTTGGTTCTCAGTGCTTCGTCCGTATTACTCAAACCCGATTCCCGCAGCGGAAGAACTAGGCGCGTGTCACGTCTTGTACAAGGCACAATAGCAGTGAGAAATGGAGATTGATGCCTGCGCGTTTTCGAATAAGACAATCACCAAGCTGTCACCCGAATTACATCAGGAACTGTCTATAGCCGCCGCCCATCAGGTAGCGGCCACGTTGGATGGCGCGACGCACCTGATCGCGAAGATGGCTACCTGGATGAGACCAATCTTCTTCGACACGGCGTCTCCCGAACAGGGCAATGGCGATCTCCTGATGAGATGCTCCCGCAAGCGAGCCATCCAAAGCCTGGAGCACGATACGCAGACGCGCTCCGCGGGGTTCCGGCGGAAAGCAAGCAGCTGCCAGGCGGCCGCAACCATTGATGTCGTTCAGGAACTGAAGGGCAGCGACATGGAACTTCAGGTGCTGCGGCTGCACGATCGCGTCGACATATAGCCGCAACGGGCGGAGAACGGATGCACCGGAAAGGGCGATCTGCAGACTCCGGCAGTCCTCCCTCAGCAGCACGTGCTGCACGCCGGCAGGTGTCAGCAGGATGTCCTTGCAGCATGAGAGCGAAGGGAGATCAAGCGGTTCAAAATCGTGGTCGAGCCCAACCGGCTCCGCGGCCGCTCGTAGAATACGGGCGCAGTCGCGCGGATCCCAAAAGACCCTTGCCGACGTAGCGTCCGACTGTGGCGCGTCCGCGAAAAAGGAGGCTCCAGTGTCTTAGGATAGATGATCCTATCGTCAACTCGATTATCTTCAGGTCGGCCTGGGCTCCGACAATGCAGGCGGACGGTGCCATTTTGGCGTGGTCGCGCTGGAATTGTGGATTGCGCCGAAGAAACTCCCAGGCCCAGGCAGTGCGTGGCAATCGTCTGGCGTAGTGGTAAGCTTCGTGACGACGCCAGTCCGGCCAGCATACAAGACCGACCGTCGCTTCCTTGGGCAGACCAGCATCCTTCACGGCTCAGGTGTCCACAATGCCGACGGGCCTAGAACCGGTTGCCACAGTACCGGTCCGCTCAGACGTCCCCTGCTGCGGATGCGCAAAAGGCTCGCGCGGGAAATCTCGAGAAACCCGGCCACCGCCTCCGTTTTGCCGACGGACTTGGGTTGTCCGATGCGCGACAATGGCCACGTCGCGAGGCGAAGGATCCGTTCCATGCGCGTGTCCGTCACCGTTACTATCCGGGTCAGATCCTTGGCCAAGCCGAACTCGATCATGCCCGCGAAGAGCTCGTAGGTTGCCTGGGCCAGTCCGCCCGCTGCCTTGGGCGCCGACGGAGGAAGATCGAGCGCGAAACGACTGCTCTCCCATATGTCGGAGGTCGAGGGCACGACGTCAGCACCCAGCAGCACCGGGAACGTGTCGCGCAACATTGTGGGTCCGGTGCTGGGCAAAAGACGCACGCAACCGCGAATTCGCCAGTCGGATCCCTTGAGGAGCAGATAGACAGGCTTCAGACCATCAAACGGGTCTGTTTCCATCTGGTCTTCGGTATCAACTTCCCAATCGAGCCTTTCCTTGAACACCCTAAACCTGAGCCCGTGCATCTCTTTGAGCTCGCTTGCGAACTCGTCGTAAAGGTCTGGTGTTATCAGCTGCATCATGGTCGCCTCCGTGCGGGATGTGTTCCCGCCATCGAAGGGCAAAGCCGGCAGCGATGCAGCCTGTAGAGGTTTACAGCTATCGTGGCCGACGAATCAGGATCTCGCCTGGCCGGAGGCAGCCAGTCGTGCAACGGCCTGGTTGATCGTTCGAACGCCAAGCTTTGCCTTGGCGTTTTCCAGATGAAAGGTCACGGTGCGCTTTGAGACGCCGAGAAGCTGGCTGATAACCCAAGCCGACTTGCCGCGCGCCGCCCATTTCAGGCACTCGAACTCCCGCGGGGTGAGCGTTACACCATCCACCACGCGATCGTCGGCGAGCCTGCGCCGGACATGGATATGAAAGTTGATGGCCACCAGCTGCAATGCTTTTTCGTAACGTGTCAGTGACCGCAACAGAGGCGGGCGGGACTCGTCGGAAGCAAAGGTCAGGGCAGCAAACCGGCCGCGATGATCATGCATGGATATCGTCAGGCCGCCGCGGATGCCAAACTCAGCCGCACTCTCCAGAATTTGTTGCTGCGAATTCGGCAGACAGTGCCGAGCGCGATCCACACCCCAATCAAAGGTATCCCAGCCTTGCAGCCCGCGCAGGATGACCGGATCAAGACTGTGGTACCGCTGTTGCAGATAACGTGATGTCCAGGATGAAGGATAGTTTGAAATCAATTGCGGGGCGTCGCCGGGGGCCGACGGGTAAGTGAAATAGGCGAATAGCGGAAAATCGAAGCCGGCTGCAGCGGATGCCATTGCCTCACGGAGATCGGCAGCATCAACACTTGCAGACAGTTGCTCGACGAAGTTCTCAAACACGCGATGCATTTGCGCTTTGCGTAACCTCCGTGATCGCTCGATGCCAGGCAGAGACCTTGTTTTAAACGATCCCGGACGGATACAGCGCGTGCCGAGAACCCCGTTAACGTGTTGAAACCCGTGATATTCTGACGTTGTCTATGAGCCGTGTGCCGCCGAGCCAGGCCGCGACAAGCAAGCGTGCAGGTCGGTCAAGGCTTGTCATGGGTCGCAGATCTGCCTCGTCGCGAAGTTCCAGGTATTCGACCTCGCGATAGCCCGCAGCCAGAATTGCTGCGCGCGCTTCGGCAAGCGTTGGCAGGACGGGCGAGCCGCGGGCAAGCCGCTCAGCCGTCTCGAGCAAGACCGATGGTAGCTCGGGGGCAACAGCACGCTGTGCTTGCGAGAGCCGGACATTGCGCGATGATAGTGCAAGACCGTCGGCTTCGCGGACTGTCGGGCAAGGAACAATGGTGATTGGAATATCCAGGTCCCGGGCCATACGCCTGACTAGCTGAAGCTGCTGAAAGTCCTTTTCGCCAAAGAAGCCGAAGTCAGCGCTGGTCTGCAGGAAGAGCTTGGCGACGACGGTCGCCACGCCATCGAAATGTCCCGGCCGGAAGGCACCGCACAGGCCCTCGCTGACACCGGACACCGAAACGGTCGTGGCGAAGGCCGCCGGATACATCTCCTCTGCGTCCGGCGCATAAAGCAGGTGCGCGCCAAGCGGTGCCAGCTTGGCGGCATCCTCGTCCTCGGTGCTCGGATACGCGGCGAGATCGGCCTCGCTGTTGAATTGCTTCGGGTTGACGAAGAGCGTCACGATCACCCGGTCGGCCTTCACGAGTGCCGCGCGCACCAGGCTGAGATGGCCCTCATGGAGGACGCCCATCGTTGGCACGACGGCAATCCTCACGCCCTCGCGGCGCCATGCGGCGACGATTTGGCGAAGCTGGGCAACGCTCCTGACAATCGGCACGCTCACGCTGCTTCTCCGCTCTTGGTGGCGTCCCCGTCGGCGGGCTTGGGCGCATCGGCAAACACGTGCTCGGCGGCCGGAAACTGGCGCTCCTTCACTTCCCGCGCATAGGCCGCGATCGCAGCCGCAGCAGCCTCCCCCAGTTCAGCATAGCGCTTGACGAATTTGGGCCGGAAGTCGCCGAAGAGGCCCAGCATGTCGTCGACGACGAGAATCTGGCCGTCACAGGCGGCCGAGGCACCGATGCCAATGGTCGGGGTCGCCACCTCCCCGGTGATCCGGCGGGCGAGCGCCTCGGGAACCTTCTCCAGCACGACCGCAAAGGCGCCCGCTTCGCTCACCGCAAGCGCGTCGCGCCTGATGCGCTCGGCATCCCCGCCTCTGCCCTGCACGCGGTAGCCACCGATGGTGTTGATCGACTGCGGCGTCAAGCCGACATGGGCCATGACCGGCACGCCGCGCGCGGCGAGGAAGCCGATCGTCTCTGCCATCGTTTCGCCGCCTTCGAGCTTGACGGCCGCGCAGCCGGTCTCGGCCACGACGCGCGCGGCATTGCGGAAAGCCTGCTCGGGGCTTTCCTCGAAGCAACCGAACGGCAGGTCGACGACCATCAGCGCCTGCTCGAGGCCACGGCGCACGGCCTGGCCGTGAATGATCATCATCTCCAGCGTCACACCGAGCGTCGAGGGCAGGCCGTGGAGAACCATGCCGACGCTGTCGCCGACCAGCACCACATCGCAATGGGGATCGACAAGCCGGGCGACTGGCGTCGTGTAGGCGGTAAGGCAGACGAGCGGCGTCCCACCTTTGCGCGAACGAATATCCGGCGGTGTGATCGCCTTGGTGTCACCAAACGCACTCAATGGACCCTCCTTCCCCTACGTTACCAACCGCGGGTGTCGCGTTTGCCACATTTTTGTGCAAGTGCGAAGAGCTAAAAATGGTCGTGCAGCTGTGCGGTGTTGACGTGCGGACAGGCGCGCTTACACTTAAATCGATTCAGGCGCCCCCGAGCTGGCCAACCACTTTGGCGAACATGGACGATCAGGCAAAAGGACCCAGGAAAGACAGAGCCGCCGTCAAGGCCGACGAAGTCAAAGTGGACCTGATCGCCTTTGTCGTCGCCGTAAACGACAGTGAACCCTGTGTCCTCACCATCGGCCAGGCGGACACCCTGCCCTCCGGACCATTTGCGCTTGAGCACCGATCGCTGCAATCCGGTTTGAGGGGGTGGGTCGAGCAGCAGACCGGCCATCCGCTGGGGTATATTGAGCAACTCTACACCTTCGCGGATCGGGATCGCATCGGCGCCGAGCGCCAGCAGCGCGTCATCTCCATCAGCTATCTCGCATTGACCCGCAAGGAACAGGCAGCTGGCTCGCCCAAGTGCGGCTGGCAGAGCTGGTATGAATATTTTCCATGGGAGGACCACCGCTCCGGCACGCCTCCGGTCGTGCTGGACGTTCTGCGACCGCGCCTGATTGAATGGGCAGACGGCGTCAGCGACGCGGCCACGCGACGTGAACGCTGGCAGCGGGCGACGATAGCCTTCGGCTTCGACGACCGCCTTTGGAACGAGGAACTCACGCTTCAACGCTATGAGTTAGTCTACGAAGCAGGCCTGGTCCAAGAGGCCGGAAGCGGACGGGACGCGACGCTGCCTCCGCTGGTGCCCAGCAAGTCTATGGTCGCCGATCATCGCCGCATCGCGGCGACCGGCATTGCGCGGCTGCGCTCCAAGATCAAATACCGGCCGGTCGTCTTTGAGCTGATGCCGCCGGTCTTCACGCTTTTGCAGCTGCAGCGAACCGTGGAGGCGCTTGCCGGCAGGCTCGTGCGTAAGCCGAACTTTCGCCGGCTGATCGAGCAGCAGGAGCTGGTCGAAGAGACCGGAGAGGCAACCGCGGAGACCGGCGGCCGGCCAGCGAAGCTTTACCGGTTCCGCCACGCCGTTCTCGACGAGAGGGTCATCGCCGGGACAAAATTGCCGCTGGCGCGGGGTTGACATCGCTTATACTCACAGCAAGTATATGCTGGTTATTTTCACCTAGAGTATAAGCTGGGAGGGGTCGATGAGCGCCATGCTGCCTGCGACCGCGTTTCTCTACGAGCGCGTCCGACGAGTGATCCCGCCGATCGAATGGCCGGCTTTCGTCGAGGATATCGAGGCGATCCTTGCACTGAAGCGCGAGCGCAACGCCATCATCCTGGCGCACAACTATCAGACCCCCGAGATCTTCCATTGCGTGGCCGACATCGTCGGCGACAGCTTGGCACTGGCCCGCACGGCTGCGACGATCGAGGCGCAAGTCATCGTGCTGGCCGGCGTACATTTCATGGCCGAAACGGCCAAGCTGCTCAATCCGCAAAAGACGGTGCTCATTCCCGACCTGCGGGCAGGCTGTTCGTTGGCGGAATCGATCACGGCAGAAGACGTGCGCTTGATGCGCCAGCGTTATCCCGGCGTGCCGATCATCACTTATGTCAACACGTCGGCCGAAGTGAAAGCCGAGTCGGATATCTGCTGTACATCCGGCAACGCCAAGGCGGTCGTCCAATCCCTTGGCGTTCCCCAGGTGATCATGTTGCCGGACGAATATCTGGCCCAGAATATCGCCGCCCAGACCGATGTGCAGATCATCGCCTGGAAAGGGCATTGCGAGGTGCATGAGCGCTTTACACCGGCCGACATCCGCGAGTTGCGCGAAAGCCATCCCGGCGTAATCGTGCTCGCGCATCCCGAATGCCCGCCCGACGTCGTCGCTGAAGCAGATTTTTCCGGCTCGACCGCTGCCATGTCCGACTATGTCGAAAGGCAAAGGCCGGCACGTGTCGTGCTGATGACGGAATGTTCGATGAGCGACAACGTCGCGTTAGCGCACCCAGAGGTCGAGTTCATCCGGCCCTGCAATTTGTGCCCGCACATGAAGCGGATCACGCTTGCCAACATCCGCATGGCGCTCGAGCAGAACCACCATATCGTAACCATCGAACCCGGGATCGCCGGGCGCGCGCGGCTTGCGGTCGAACGGATGCTGGCAATTTGAGCGCCGATGTCCGCAGCTTCTTCGGGCGGCCCATCATCATCGGCGGCGGCATCGCCGGACTGATGACCGCGCTTCAACTGGCGCCGGAGCCGGTGCTGCTTCTGTCCAGGACGCTGCTGGGAGCTGACAATTCGAGCACGTGGGCACAGGGTGGTCTGGCTGCAAGTTTCGGCGAAGACGACGATCCGGAACTGCACCTGGCCGATACGCTTGCCGCCGGGGATGGTCTCTGCGAGACAGACGTGGCGAGCCGCATTCTCCAAGCCGCGCCCAAGGCGATAGAGGGGCTTGCGGGCTTTGGGGTTCCCTTCGACCGTACGCCGCAAGGATCACTGTGCCTCGGATTGGAGGCCGCACACAGCCGACGTCGCATCGTTCATGCGCATGGTGACGGCACCGGGCGTGAGATCATGCGTGCCCTGATCGCGGCTGTGCGTTCCACTCCGTCGATTGTTGTCGTGGAGGGCGCGGAAGCGCGCCGGCTGGCGGTGCGAGAGAATGCGATCCGAGGCGTCTGGGCGAGCGGTTCGATAGGACCTGTCTTCTTCGGCTCACGGCGGGTCGTCCTCGCCACCGGTGGGATCGGGGGACTGTTTCTCGACACCACGAATCCTTCGGGCAGTTGTGGACAGGGCCTGGCGCTTGCGGCCCGCGCTGGAGCTGTCCTTGCCGACCTCGAGTTCATCCAGTTCCACCCGACCGCGCTTGACGGCCCGGAACGCCCTATGGTGCTGCTCAGCGAGGCCGTCCGCGGCGAAGGTGCTGCCCTGATCGACGAAACCGGCCAAGCTTTTCTCCAGAGCGTGCCAGGGGCGGAACTCGCGCCTCGTGATGTCTTGGCGCGCGCCGTCTGGAACCATCTTGCCAACGGCCACCGTGTTTTTCTCGACGCGCGGCAACGGCCTGGCCCGGAATTTGCTCGACACTTCCCGACAATCGCATCAGCCTGTCGTGGAGCCGGCATCAATCCCGCGCGCGATCTCATCCCCATTCGTCCGGCCCAACACTACCACATGGGTGGCGTTGCCGTGGACGGCTCCGGTAGGACCTCCGTCAAGGGGCTGTGGGCCTGCGGCGAAGTCGCTTCGACAGGACTGCATGGCGCCAACAGGCTCGCCAGCAATTCCTTGACCGAGGCCGTCGTGTGCGCGCGCTGGGTCGCTGAAAGTGTCGCCGGAACGCCTGCTCGCAGAACAAAGCCTGCGTTTGCGGACGTTTACCCATCGCCCGCGCCGGCACCCGTGCGTGTTTTCCTGTCGCGCGCACTCGGCATCGTCCGGGATGGTGAAGGTTTGAAAGCAGCCGCACGTGCCTTATTGCCGCTCGCCGAAAGCAAGGACGCGGCCTCGGATCCGGCGGCTGTCGGGCTAATGATCGCGGTTGCCGCCCTGTTGCGCCAAGAAAGCCGCGGCGCTCATTACCGGACAGACTTTCCTCATCATGCGACTGTCGCCCGACGGTCCGAAATCACCCTCGAAGCCGCCTTGGCCGCTGCGCGGGAACTCGGACACTCGCCAAGCCTCGAAAGGGCAAAGTGATGACGTTCTCACCGCTTCCCACGATCATGCTTGAGCCGCTTGTAAGGGCAGCTCTTCTTGAAGACCTTGGCAGAGCCGGCGACTTGACCACGGAGGCCATCGTCCCGAAGGAACACCAAGCGGGAACCGTGCTGGCGGCGCGCCAGTCCGGAGTTGTCGCCGGCCTCGATCTGGCGATGCTCGCTTTCCGCTTGATTGATCCTGATGTCGAAATCTCGGTGGAGCGGGCAGACGGCTCCAATGTCATGGATGGAGAGGTCATTGCATCAGTGGTTGGCCCTGCCCGGGGCATTCTCACAGCCGAACGGACGGCACTCAATTTTTTGTGCCATCTGAGCGGCATCGCTACAGCAACGGCATCGATCGTCGCTGCGGTTCGTGGATATGGCGCGAAGATCGTCTGCACGCGCAAGACGACGCCCGGATTGAGGGCAGTCGAAAAGTATGCGGTGCGCGCGGGTGGCGGATCCAATCACCGTTTCGGCCTCGACGACGCAATTCTGATCAAGGACAACCACATCGCCATCGCAGGCGGCGTTCGCCCGGCGCTCGAGCGAGCACGAAGACGGGCCGGTCATCTCGTCAAGATCGAAGTCGAGGTCGATACGCTGGCCCAGTTGGAGGAGGTACTTGGCTTCGCTCCCGATGCGGTTCTGCTCGACAACATGTCCCTCGCCGATCTTCGCCGCGCCGTCGCAATCGTTGGCGGCCGTGCTATCACCGAGGCTTCTGGCGGGATCGCATCCGATACAGCGCGAGCGATTGCCGCGACCGGCGTTGATCTGATTTCGGTCGGCCGACTGACCCACAGCGCGCCGATCCTGGATATCGGCCTCGACTATTGGGGCTCATGATTGTCTGAGGAACGAACAGGATCGAATCAACTGTCCTTTCCGATCGTCGTCAATCAGACAGCAAAGCAAGGCAGAACCGGAGGAACAGCATGGACATGCAAACAGCCAGTCCAACGCAGACATCGCCACAGGCTCAATCCCCTGACCCTGGAGCGTGGACCCTGGAGAAGGCTCAGGCACTTCACGATGCCCCCTTCAACAATCTCCTCTTCCTCGCGCAAACCGTGCACCGCCAGAATTTCGATCCCAACAAGGTCCAGCTCAGCCGGCTGCTCAGCATCAAGACGGGCGGATGCCCGGAGGATTGCGGCTATTGTAGCCAGTCGGCGCATCACGAGACCGGCCTGAAGGCGTCGAAGCTGATGGAGGTCCGGCGCGTCGTCGCCGAGGCGACCAAGGCGCGTGACGCCGGCGCAACCCGCTATTGCATGGGCGCGGCCTGGCGAAACCCCAAGGCGCGCGACATGGATGCGGTGGTGGCGATGGTCGAAGGCGTCAAGGCGCTGGGCATGGAGACCTGCATGACCCTCGGCATGCTCGATCTTGAGCAAGCCGCTCGACTGAAGCAGGCTGGTCTCGACTTTTACAACCACAACATCGATACGTCGGAACGCTACTATAGCGAGATCATCAGCACACGCAGCTTTGCCGAGCGGCTCGAGACGCTCGAGCACGTTCGCCAATCCGGCATCAAGGTCTGCTGCGGCGGCATTGTCGGCATGGGCGAGGAGCCGGTGGACCGGATCGGCATGCTGGTGACGCTGGCCAACCTGCCGGAACATCCGCAAAGCGTTCCGATCAATATGCTGATCCCGATCCCCGGCACCCCGCTTGCCGACGCCAAGCCCATCGAGCCGATCGAATTCGTGCGCGTGATCGCGCTGGCGCGCATCATGATGCCGAAATCGCATATCCGTCTTTCCGCCGGCCGTACGGCCATGACCGACGAGATGCAGGCGCTGTGCTTTTTTGCCGGCGCCAACTCGATCTTCGTCGGCGACACGCTGCTGACGGCGGACAATCCCGGTGAGGACAGGGATACCCTGCTGTTCCGGCGCCTTGGCATCGAGCCGATGGAACTCGAGGCGCAATGAACGGGGCACCGCTTGCCCGCTATGAGGCGACCTTGCAGGGACTGGCGCGCAAGGACCGGCTGCGGACGCTGAAGCCGTGCGCCGGGCGCGACTTCTCGTCGAACGACTATCTCGGGCTTGCCGCCTCCAAAAGACTTGGCGAAGCGGTTGCGGCGGCGATTGCGCGTGGCACGCCGGTTGGCGCCACCGGGTCGCGGCTGTTGCGCGGCAATGCGCCGGAACACGAGCAGCTCGAGGCAGACGCGGCGGCATTCTTTGGAGCCGACCGCGCGCTGTTCTTCGGCAGCGGCTACATCGCCAATTTCGCTCTGCTGACGGCGCTGCCGCAGAAGGGCGACCTTTTGGTCCTCGATGAGCTCGCCCATGCCAGCATGCATGAGGGTGCGCAGGCCGGGCGCGCACAGTTCGTGCTGGCCGCGCACAACGACGCCAACGCTGTCGAGGATGCGATCACGCGTTGGCGCGCCGAAGGCGGCATGGGATGCGTCTGGATTGCGGTGGAAAGCCTATACAGCATGGATGGCGACTGCGCGCCTTTGGAGAGCCTGGCCGCGCTTGCCGATCGGCACAACGCATTCATCGTCATTGACGAGGCGCACGCGACCGGCGTCTGGGGACCGGACGGCCGGGGGCTGGCCGCCGCTTTCGAGGGCCGCGACAACATCGTCGCGCTCCACACCTGCGGCAAGGCGCTCGGCGCATCTGGTGGGCTCGTGACCGGGCCGAGGACACTGTGCCAGTATCTGATCAACCGTTGCCGGCCATTTATCTACGCCACCGCGCCATCGCCGCTGATGGCGGTCGCGGCGCGCGAAGCGCTCGCAATGCTCGCCGACGAGCCTATGCGGCGTTTTCAGCTGCATGAACGCGTCGCCCTCGCAGGCCGCCAATTGGTCGATCGCTGCGGCGTGATACCAAGTGGCTCTCAGATCCAGCCTTTGGTGATCGGCGATGTCAGGCGCACCATGGCAGTGGCGGCGCGCCTGCAGGCCCGCGGCTTCGACATACGCGGCATTCGTCCGCCGACCGTGCCCGAGGGCACGTCGCGGCTGCGCATCTCACTGACGCTCAATATCGGCGAAGCCGACATTTCCGCCATGGTCGAGGCGCTCGTCGAGGTGTTGGCCCAGACATGACCGGAGGCGACATGACCAAGCGCATCGTCATCACCGGAACAGACACCGGAATTGGCAAGACGGTGTTTTCGGCCGGGCTTGCCGGCCTGCTTGACGGTTTCTACTGGAAGCCGGTGCAATCGGGCCTCGACGGCGAGACCGACAGCGAGGCGGTTGCACGGCTTGCCGGGCTTCCGTCGGGGCGCGTGCTGCCGGAAGCCTACCGCTTGAAGAGCCCGCTTTCGCCGCATCGTTCGGCCGAAATCGACGACGTTTCGATCGAGGCTGCCGATCTTTCGTTTCCGGTCCTGCCGACACCGCTCGTCATCGAAGGCGCGGGCGGGCTGATGGTGCCGCTGAACCGCCGGACAAGGTTCATCGACATATTCGAGCAATGGCAGTTGCCGGTCATTCTGTGCGCCCGCACCGCGCTCGGAACAATCAATCACACCCTGCTGTCGATCGAGGCCCTGCGGGCGCGCGCTATCCCGTTGGCTGGCATCGCCTTCATCGGCGATGAGATGACCGATACGCAACGGACGATCGTGGAATTCGGCGACGTGCCGCAACTCGGCAGGCTGCCGCACCTCGATCCGCTGACGGACAAAACGCTGAGACAAGCGATGATTGCCGGCTTCGACCTCGCTTTGATTGCCGGAGGCGGATGATGCCGCAATCCCGTGTGTGGCATCCCTTCACCCAGCACGCGCTCGAGCCGGCAATCCCTGAAATCGTCCTGACTGAAGGCGCGTATCTCCACAAAGCCAATGGCGCGCGCATTCTGGACGCCATTTCCTCCTGGTGGGTCGTCACCCATGGCCACCGCCATCCCCGCATTATAAAGGCGATCGAGACGACCGCCTCGAGCCTCGACCAGATCATCTTCGCAGGTTTCACGCACGAGCCTGCCGAATGCTTGGCCAAGGCGCTTGTCGGGCTCGCTCCCGCCGGACTCGACTGGGTGTTCTATTCCGACAGCGGCTCGACCAGCGTCGAAGTCGCGCTGAAGATGGCGCTCGGCTATTTCCGCAACATCGGCGCGCCGCGCTCGCGCATCGTCGTCATGGAGCACAGCTATCATGGCGACACGATCGGCACGATGAGCGTCGGTGCCCGCGGTGTGTTCAACGCCGCCTACGAACCCTTGCTGTTCGAGGTCGACACCATTCCCTTCCCTGCCGCCGGGCGCGAACAGGAAACGCTAGATCGTTTCGAGGCCCTCAGCCGCGACCAGCGCGCCGGCGCGCTGATCGTCGAGCCGCTGGTGCTTGGCGCCGGCGGCATGCTGATGTATCCGGCATCGGTTCTGTCCGAATTGAAGAGGATCACTGAGGCCTCGGGCACGCTGCTGATCGCCGACGAGGTGATGACCGGGTGGGGGCGTACCGGAACCATGTTCGCCTGCGAGCAGGCGAACATCTCTCCGGACATGCTGTGCACCTCGAAGGGCCTGACCGGTGGCGCAATCCCGCTGGCCGCCACGCTTGCCACGGATGCCATCTTCCACGCTCATTATTCGGCGGATCGCAAGAATACGTTTTTCCACTCGAGTTCCTACACGGCCAATCCGATTGCCTGCGCGGCAGCACTCGCCAATGTCGAGATCTGGCGTGACGAGCCGGTGGCCGAGCGGATTGCCACCCTGAGCGCGAGGCAGGCCGCCGGCCTTCGGCGCTTTCGCGACAATGCCAACTTCACCGACAGCCGGGCGATCGGCACGATCCTGGCTCTCGACCTGCGCGCCGGCTCTGCCGGCTATCTGGCCGAGATTGGACCTAAGCTGCGCGCGTTCTTCCTCGACCGTGGGCTGCTTGTGCGCCCGCTCGGCAATGTCCTTTATCTCCTGCCGCCCTATTGCATCACCGGCGACGAGCTCGATCGGCTCCATGACGCTATCGAGGAGGCCGGCGAACGTTTCGGTTCGAGGCCATGAGCAGGTCGTCGCGCCTTCTCGGGTTTGGCCATCATGCGCCTGGGCGAAAGGTGGCGAATGCCGAAATCGAGAACAATCTCGGCCTCGAACCGGGCTGGATCGAGCGGCGTACTGGAATCCGGTCGCGCTTCTGGGCAACGGACGAAGACACGCTGTCTGGTCTTGCTGCCCAGGCCGGCGCCATGGCGCTGGCCAGCGCCGGCATTGCGCGCCACGACATCGGTCTGCTGCTGCTTGCCACCTCGACGCCCGATCACCTCCTGCCGCCCAGCGCGCCCCTGGTCGCACATCGGCTGGGGCTCGGCCGCGCCGGCGCGATCGATCTCACCGGCGCCTGCGCCGGCTTCATCTATGCGCTGATGTTTGCGGACGGGTTCACCCGCCTGCACGGCAAAGCGAGCCTTGTTATCGCCGCCAATATCCTCAGCCGCCGCATCAATCCCTCTGAGCGCGCCAGCGCCGTGCTGTTTGCCGATGCCGCCGGCGCCCTCGTGATCGGTCCGTGCGAGGATACTGATCGGGGGATTCTCGGTGCCTCCGTGGATTCGGACGGCTCGCGATACGGGCTGATCCAGATTCCCGCAGGAGGAAGCAACAAGCCGTTCCACGGTGACCTCGACCTCGCGCAAACGCGAATGACGATAACCGACGGCCGCGAAGTATTCGCCAAAGCCGTCGAGATGATGACCGATTGCTCGATAAGCGCGCTAGCCGCTGCCGGAGTGCGACCACAGGATGTCGACCGGTTCGTGCCGCATCAGGCCAATGCTCGCATTTTCGATGCTGTCGGGAGTAACCTCGGCATAGCGGATCAAGCAATTGTCAAGACGATTGCCGAATACGGCAACTCTTCGGCCGCGACGATCCCGCTCTCACTGTCGCTCGCCAATCAAGCGGAGCCGTTTCGGCCGGGCAAGAAAATACTCCTGGCGGCGGCAGGTGCGGGACTCAGCGGCGGGGCGCTCGTCGTCGGGATTTAGCCCAGCGAAGCTGCTCAACATCAGGACTGACTTTGTGAGATGAATAGGACAACGGGACCAATGCGAAAAATAGTCGCCGGCAAGCTGCACGGCATCCACGTCACCGAAGCAAACCTCAACTACCACGGTTCGATAACGCTCGACCCTGACCACTGCGAAGAAGCCGGGATCCTGCCAATGGATTCGTGGAGACATGGAGCAAGACTTCCGGCGCGCGAATCTCGACCTATGTCATCCTCGGCGAGCGCGGCTCTCGATGCTGCATCCTCAACGGCGCGGCCGCCCGGACCTGCCAGCCCACTCCATCCATCTGGACGAAGCGCGCATTCCTCTCTGAAGCCGCGGATCGTTACGTTCGTCATCAACAATGTCGTTGGCTTCTCGCCGATGGCAATGCGCTGACGCGCACGGCGTTGACGACTACATCGGCAGGGGCGCTTCAGCAGAACTTTCGCCGTTTGATGGAGCAGCAGGAACTGGTGGAGGAGACCGGCGAAGTGCTTTTGACACCGGCGGTCGGCCGGCGAAGCTTTATCGCTTCCGCCACCATGTCCTCGACGAAACGGCGGTCGCCCGGACAAAATTGCCGCTGGCGCGGGCTTGACATCCTTTATACTCAACGTAGAAATATACCCTTATAATCAATTCGATTATAACGAGAAATTCATTCGCACCGTCCGAACCCACGGTCTCGCTCGGGAAGCCCGTATGAGTGGATCGAAGTGATCTTGGAAATGAAACGCCCGAGGACGGGCTTTCAACCTTTGTCGTGAAGGAGGTGCCGCGCGAGTGGGCCAATGCCTTGCGGCAACGGTGAAGGATGTATACCGCCAGTAAACGCATGCGTCAAAGTCGCTATCGAATGTACACTTAGTCTAAATGTGCGATACGTTCGATTTGTGCAAGTAACACTTGGAGAAGTGTCGCATAAAAGAAACGTTTAATTATATAAAGCAGGCAAGCTAAACTTTAAACTTGCACAAATGAGTGTAGGGCGCCCTGTTCCATGGCGCCTTTTTTAAGGATTATCATTAGACTCTCTCCCGGGGGAACTGTGGGTGAAGAAACAACGCATCGTCCTGCTGGCAGCTGTTTTGGCGTCTGCCTTTGGCTTTTTTTTGCTGATCCTGATCCTGCAGATGGTCAGTTTTTTGGTTGACTAGGCACGCGCAAGCGGGATGTATCGCGCAGAGACACGCGGAAGTTTTTTTCGCCAGCGAAACCCCGACGACCTGATGGGGAGTCGCGCCAGCAGGGTGGGAGCCACGTCCAGTGCCACCGACCATGCGAGATGCCGATTGTTGGCGCGTCTGTCAGTTCGCGCGGCCATATTCATTCTGGTGCCGATCTGTTGCCTTTTCTGCTTTTCCCATGCGTTTTAGGCCGAGCCAATTTGTGAAGCGGGCGGTCAATGGATCTGCGCCTCGCGATTGCCTGCTGTTGCCTTTTGATCTGGGCGGCATAATCCGAGAGCGAACGCTGCAACCGCGATTCGAATTGCGCGAAGTTGAACCGGACTTCATCCGCCGTCAGGAACTGGTGGGTTGCGCTGGGAAAGCCGGCGACCATCACAAGGTCGCCTTCCTTGACGCCTGCACAGGCTATGGGTAGCCAACTCTCCGGCCGGTAAGGCACATTGTCGCGCGCATATGGCCGGGAGGAACCATCAGGAGCGACATAGGCGCGATAAAAGCCGAAGTCGCCTCTGTGGCGCGGCCACATCCAATTGTCCGTTTCGCCGCCGAAGTTACCGATGCCGAGCGCGGGCGCATAGACAAGGCGCACGTCCTCGATTTCGAGCTTCTGCTGGAGATAGTAGGAGGCGCCGCCATAATAGGCCCCTACGTCGCAGCGGCGATTGGGCTATCCTTCACATGCGGCGATCAGGGCCTTGCGGTTCGTGGCGAGCCGCTCATAGCGGGCAAACCCATTCAGCTTGTCCGAGACGCCCTTGAGCATTTCGGCGGTCACATCCCGCATGTCCTCGATCACATGGATTCGGCTGCCTGGCGCCGCGGGCAATTCTTCACCCAGGGCTCTTCGCCAGAAAGCCGTCTGTGAGATAGTCCTGGCCCTCCTTGCTGCGGTATTGGATGGATTCGAACACGCAGTGATGATTGGTTGCGACCAGCCCTTGTGGACTGACGAACGAGGCGGAGCATCCGCCCAGTGATACGATCGCGTTGAGCGGGTCAGCGTCCAGACGGCCGCATGGCCGCGCCCACTTCCGCAGTCTGGCCCGGCATCCACATACCTTCGTCCGCCGACGTAGCCGTGACCGTCCAGAGCAAGGCGATGGCAGTTGCTTTGGCCAAACATTTCAAATTCGAGTTCATGCTGACTGTCGCTCTCATCTTGCCTCCTGTTCTCCGCAGATTGGATTGGTGACTATCGGGATGGCCGGAGTCCTGGCGCCCGCGCGGCGGCCAACACCGTAAACACCGAGTGGACCCGTTAACCGCAAAAGTCCTGATGGCGCTCACCTCTCATATTTGTCGCGCGCAACGTTTGCGGATCATCCGCTGCACCAATCGTGCCAAATGAATAAAGCCTTCAGTTACAAATGGTGAGCCGCCCCGTCCATGTCCGATCTCCGACGTCTTTCACGTAAAGGGCTCGGTGCTTCCACGCTCGTTTGCTCTTCGCCCGTCCCTCTTCCGTCTTGACTAGCAGGAGCCTACGGCCTATCTCACTGCCGCGTTAGCACTCGCTTCTGGTGAGTGCTAACCACGCTCCGGCAACGGAGAACCGTTCAACATCCGCACCAGGGAAATCCAAAAATGGCAAAGTCGAATTTCCGGCCGCTGCATGACCGCGTGGTCGTTCGCCGCGTCGAGTCCGAAGCGAAGACCGCCGGCGGGATCATCATCCCCGATACGGCTAAGGAAAAGCCGCAGGAAGGCGAGATCATCGCCATCGGTTCCGGCGCCCGTGACGAGGTCGGCAAGCTCGTCCCGCTGGACGTCAAGGCCGGCGACCGCATCCTGTTCGGCAAGTGGTCGGGCACCGAAGTCAAGCTCAATGGCGAAGACCTTCTGATCATGAAGGAAGCGGACATCATGGGCGTCATCGGCTGACACGCCGCCGCCTTTCATCCGCACCATCCAATCTGAATTTCGGGCGAAATGCCCAGGAGTAAAAAATGGCTGCCAAAGACGTAAAATTCTCCCGCGACGCTCGTGAGCGCATGCTGCGCGGCGTCAACATCCTCGCCGACGCGGTGAAGGTCACGCTCGGCCCCAAGGGCCGCAACGTCGTCATCGACAAGTCGTTCGGCGCACCGCGCATCACCAAGGACGGCGTCACCGTCGCCAAGGAAATCGAGCTTGAGGACAAGTTCGAGAACATGGGCGCGCAGATGGTCCGCGAAGTTGCTTCGAAGACCAACGACATCGCCGGCGACGGCACCACGACCGCGACCGTTCTGGCACAGTCGATCGTCCAGGAAGGCCACAAGTCGGTTGCCGCCGGCATGAACCCGATGGACCTCAAGCGCGGCATCGACCTCGCCGTCGCCGACGTCGTCGCGACGCTGATCAAGAACGCCAAGAAGATCAAGACCTCGGAAGAGGTTGCCCAGGTCGGCACCATCGCCGGCAATGGCGACGTGTCGGTCGGCTCGATGATCGCGGAAGCGATGCAGAAGGTCGGCAATGAGGGCGTCATCACCGTCGAGGAAGCAAAGACCGCCGAGACCGAGCTTGAAGTCGTTGAAGGCATGCAGTTCGACCGCGGCTATCTCTCGCCCTACTTCGTCACCAACGCCGAAAAGATGGTTGCGGATCTGGAAGACGCCTACATTCTTCTCCACGAGAAGAAGCTCTCCAACCTGCAAGCCATGCTGCCGATCCTCGAGGCTGTCGTGCAGACCTCGAAGCCGCTGGTCATCATCTCGGAAGACGTCGAAGGCGAGGCCCTGGCCACGCTGGTCGTCAACAAGCTGCGTGGCGGCCTGAAGATCGCCGCCGTCAAGGCGCCTGGCTTCGGTGATCGCCGCAAGGCCATGCTGGAAGACATCGCCATCCTCACCGGTGGCCAGGTCATTTCCGAAGACCTCGGCATCAAGCTCGAGAATGTCGGCCTGAACATGCTCGGCCGCGCCAAGAAGGTGTCGATCTCCAAGGAGAACACCACCATCGTCGACGGCGCCGGCAAGAAGGCCGAAATCCAGGGCCGCGTCGCCCAGATCAAGCAGCAGATCGAGGAGACCACCTCGGACTACGACAAGGAGAAGCTGCAGGAACGTCTCGCCAAGCTGGCGGGCGGCGTTGCCGTCATCCGCGTCGGCGGTGCGACCGAGATCGAAGTCAAGGAAAAGAAGGACCGCGTCGATGACGCCCTCAACGCGACCCGCGCGGCCGTCGAAGAAGGCATCGTTCCCGGCGGCGGCGTCGCCCTGCTGCGCGCTTCGCTGGCCATCACCGTCACTGGCGCCAACTCCGACCAGACCGCCGGCATCGCCATCGTGCGTCGCGCGCTGCAGGCTCCGGCCCGTCAGATCGCGGCCAACGCCGGTGCGGAAGCATCGATCGTTGCCGGCAAGATCCTTGAGAACAAGGGGGCAACCTTCGGCTACAACGCCCAGACCGGCGAATATGGCGACATGATCGCCATGGGTATCGTCGATCCGGTCAAGGTTGTGCGCACGGCTCTGCAGGACGCGGCCTCGGTCGCCGGCCTGCTGGTCACCACCGAAGCCATGATCGCGGAGGCTCCGAAGAAGGAGTCGGCTGGCGGCGGCATGCCGGCTGGTATGCCCGGCGGTGGCATGGGCGGCATGGGCGGTATGGATTTCTAATCCAGCCCCCTATCAACCTACAGCGGAAAGGGCGGCAGCAATGCCGCCCTTTTTTGTGTGCCGAGCATGATCGACAGCTTTAGACGTGCAAGTCCTCTACCCAGCCTGATGGCAGCGAAGCGCAACGGCGTCGTCGTGAGACGGGGTCTGGCCGTGTCCTTTCGTTCAGCCGCTGGTCGAAACTCGTGCTGCCTTCCGCCGTGCCGTCGATCTTTACAGGGCTGCGAGAAGGCCTTGCCAACGGCTGGCAGACCCTGGTTGCGGTAGAACTCATCGCATCGTTCGAAAGGCTCCGATACCTGATCGCCTATGGTCGTCAGCTCTTTCAATTGGAACTCGTTCTTTCGGCCATGATCGTGGTCGGCCTGACCGGATTGGGACCCACGGCCTGCTCACGCTTGCCTAAAACCATCTGCAACGCTGGCGTCCGGAGACCCAGATGAGCCTGATCACGATTACAGGTCTGGATAGGCTGTCGCACGGCGCTTCCATCGCACCGCCGCCCTTCCGCTTCATCGGCCGACATCTGCGGCCGCTTGCGGAGCCGATGGCGCTGCTCGCGATTTTGGGAGTTGCTCGCCCATGCCGGCGCTGCTGACCCACGTTTCTACCGCGGCTGGAAGAGGTGGTGGCCGCGGCATGGCAGAGTTCAGCCGAGGTGGCCTTGGCTCCAATCCTCTGGCGAGCCTGGAACCCTGATCGGTTTCGTGTGTGGCAGTGTGGCGGAAACGCGTTTGGTCTGGTGATCGGATTTTCCCGCCTCATCGAACGCCTGAGAGGCTCGTGGTCGCGGTTGTATTAGCGCTATTACGTGACCTGATCACGTTGACGATGCCAGCACCTTCATTGGCCACTTTCTGGACCATGTACGTCACATCAGGCTCCCCCGCCCGATCGACACGAGCCGGCTCTGTAACCAAGCCGCCGTCATATAGCGGTTCCACGAACGGCACTGGCGGCAGTCGTCTTCTCAGCGGCTACAGGTGGACGTTTCAGCATGACGCCAACGAATCCGATGGTGGCAAGGACAGGCAGACCAAGCACCGCGTATAAGCTGTACTCCGCTGGAGTTCGCCTCGGAAGTGGAGCGACAAGGGCCTGATTTGTCTTGCCATGCCGACATTGTCAGCACGCTTTTCGAAGCCTCTGAATTCCTTAGTGTCCATCCCAGCTCGACCTCCGACCATCCCCATTTCCGGCTGCCCGCGGCACGGCAGCCCTTGGCCTCTAGCTGCGCTCGAGCGGATCAGCGTGCCGTCTGCCTTCTCTGGCCGATCAAAATGTCTGCACCCATTTGGCAATGGCCGTTTCGCGCAAAAGTATTCCCCCGTGAGCCGACTTTCCGAATTGGCTTAACTTCCAAATCTGTGGCTTTGCCTGCATTGCGGAGCGCGGAGTTCCGACCACTCGCCCAAGGGTATGCCATGGCGTTTCGTCTCTTTGTTCCGATCCTTGCCGGTGCAACGCTGCGCGAGCGGCTGCTCGCCTGCATCGGGGCCATGATCGGCATCGTATTGACTGGCGTGATCAGTGCGCTGGCGAACGGGTCTGGCCCACATGTCGCACTGCTAGTTGCTCCAATGGGAGCATCGGCCGTGCTGCTCTTTGCCGTGCCTTCAAGCCCGCTGGCGCAACCTTGGTCGATTATCGGTGGCAATACGATTTCGGCGCTGGTCGGGGTGATCGTGGCGCATTTCGTGCGTGAACCCGTTCTTGCTACCGGCATCGCGGTGGCGCTGGCCATCGCCGCCATGTCGTTCACGCGCTGCCTGCATCCGCCGGGTGGCGCCGCCGCCTTAACTGCGGTGTTCGGCGGACCGGCCGTCTTCAGTTCCGGCTTGCTGTTTCCCTTCGTTCCGGTAGCGCTGAACTCGATCGTGCTGGTCGCACTCGGCTACGGCATCCATAAACTGTCGCGGCGCAACTATCCACATGTGGCGGCCCCCGCCCTTAAAAGCGCGCATGGAACCATCGATCCGCCGGCGCGGGAGCGGGTCGGCTTCCAGCCCGAGGATATCGATGCCGCGCTCGGCGCGCTGGAGGAAACCTTCGATATCGACCGCAACGATCTTGAGCGGCTGCTGCGGCAGGTCGAGTTGCAGGCGATGGTGCGCTCCCACCGCACCCTGCTGTGCGAGGACATCATGTCGCGCGATGTGATTTCGGTCGATGAACATGCGCCTGCCGACCAGGCGCGTCATTTGCTGCTCGATCACAACATCCGGACGCTGCCGGTGACCGACGCCGACGGCGGGCTGGTCGGTGTAGTTGGCCTGCGCGAGCTGACGAAGGCGACCGACGCGGTGAGGGCTGTGATGTCGAAGGCTGGCACCGCCTCTCCCGATACGCCGGCGATGAGCCTGCTGCCGGTGCTCACCGACGGCCGCAGCCATGCCGTGGTCATCGTCGATGCCGAGCGACGCATTATTGGGCTGATCACCCAGACCGACCTGCTGGCAGCGGCAGCGCGCGTGCACATGGCGGACACAACGCTGGCAGCGGCATAAAATAGTGATCCGGACTTGCTCAATCCGGGAACCCGATGGGGCGCCAATAGGATAGTGGTATTAAGTGCGGCCTTCCGCCTAAGACAATTCCTTTTTACGAGTAGATCAACCCTGAAACGCGACCGCGTGCTCAGGCATCTGGTTCACGTAGGCCAAGTACGACTGCAACAACGGAACACTCTTCAACCTTGCCGGTGGCCAGAGCCAGTCCGCTATGTCGACCAAAGGCGCGGACTACAAATGGAACCATCTGGTGGACGGCTCCTCTGCAACGATGGTAGCGCGGTTCGCATGTCCAAGGCTGGCTTGAAGCTCTACGTCGCGGGTTGAATGATCCTTGGCAAGGGTCGCGGCTCAGACGCCGAGGACGCGGTTCGCAATTCCATGCAGGTGGTCCTTTCCTTTGGTTCCTGCATTTCGCCTATGGTGAGGCGCCGCCGACTCCCGTCATGCATCACGCCGACGACCGCCGCTTCCTCGCCGCGCCAAGGGTTTGACTAGGCCGACGATAGACCCTGAGATAAGCAATTCCGAAACGATGTGGCTTCCTTGCGCGAAGTCGGCTCTGTCGAACAGCGATGTCAACATGATCCTGAGTTCCGAGGGTTCGCCGCGCATCAATCCTATAACCTTGATGACGTTCCTGACTAGGAGGATGAGGCTGCTCCAACACGTCCACCGTGTTAGGAATTGCCATTGCACGACTTGATCTCGGACTTCTTCGTCGCGCGTCGCCAATTTCCAGCCCAATACCGCGCCTACGCTTGGTACCCGAACCACGCGGCCTATCGCCCTCATGCCCACTTCGAGGACCCTCCAGGATCGGGCCTGTTCGGATAGGTGTGGGAGGCCGAAGCATCAGAGGGAACGGCCAGACGCTACCATGAGGATGCGCCATCTGCCGAAGAGCCGTACCGTTACCTTCGTCACTGTGCGGAACGCGGGGCGACCGTCGCTTCAGCCATCCGGCTTTGGGTGTCATTTCTCCCCTGGCGGAGTCCACCGCCCCCGACAAAAGCCCGGTCTTATGTAGCAAACGCACCAAGCGAGAAATTACGCAGCGGGCTGTACGGTAGTAGCCGTGCCCGTGGCAGCGTCGACCGCCTTGGATGCCGCCGCAGTGGTGGCTGCGGCTTCCATAAGTGCTGCCTTACCAAGAGACGTGACTTGGTATCGCAGAAACCTTCGCGCTGCGAGTTGCACCCACGCGCCCGCCCAAGCCATCAACATAGGCCATACAAATGCCAAGACTGAGAGTAAGAAGTAGAAGCTGATGGAATTGGCATCTTTGCAAAGAAACCATCCAATGATCCCAGCACTGTGAGCCGTTCCAAGGATTAACATAAACGCAACAAATACAGTTAAAACAATTGATAGAAGCTTTCCAAGCCTCCAGAAGAAAAACACGTTGAACAATATGCCCCACACACTAGGTGGGGTATTTATCCATCGTGTTTCGGGAATCAGGATACGATTTTTATCAATCGTCTTTACGTCTGCAATGGCTCTTAGCTGTCCATACCAGATAGTATCCTTTACAGCGTCAGTTGCGCTGGCCTCCACCGCTGCAAGCGACTCGCTGACGCTGTCGCTAATACGAGTGATGTAGGCAAATACCGCAAGATTGAGATATGCAAGGTTTAGCCCCAGCGCCGCCCCGAGAACGGGCTCCAGCTGGGGCAACATAGACACACAGGACGCCGGCTCACCCAAATTGGTCTTTGCCTACGCCGCGACAGTCGCGGCGCGAAGGTTCATTGGAGCACTGGTCTGCCAAACACGATCAAAGAGGCGGATCAGGTCATTGGTTAAAGGAGATTCGCCGAACAGCGCTATTGCCGCTGTTTCAGTGTTGTCCTTCTCAAAACGAAGTCCTTTGTTGTCCATGATCGCAAAATTCATCTGGATTGGCGCCCTAAGGTGCTGTGGTACAACCCGGATTTGCAAGTTTGGATGACCTACCAAACTGTGAAAAAACGGGTGGTTGCTGGTATCCAGATTATGCGGCTCCTCGATCAGAACCTCAGCTTTGCGGTTTGGCAGGCCCAGGAAGAGGTTCGCGTGAGCTACGGTGTCCGGCGCCCCGTAAATTCGGGGGTCGAAGGTTCTGCTGAGGATTCGAATGCACGAGGACGCCCGAGCGAACATACGCTCTATGATGATAGAAGCGTGGATGTGTGAGCCATTCAGAACAACCTCACCGCTCATCTCTCGGATCAGCCGATCTATTTTTGCGCGGTAAACTTCGTCAGACATCGCCACAGCCCATCACATGAATTCGCCTAAATGTAGGCGACCCCCCAGCATCATGCTGGAAATATACTACTCCAAAATTATAGAGGAGCAACCTATGACGGAAAGGGCCTGCAAAAAAAACGCTGCCGTAAACCCGCCTCGACTGATTTTGTTGTTCAAATTGCGCTCGGTCTCATGAACACCGATGGCTGACAGCTTTTCGGCGAGTTGGGCATAGGTGACCCCCTTTCGCTTCAATTCCGCCTTCAACAGGTTCTTGGCCTTCGTCTCATACTCGACGGTTGCCGGGTCGTCCTTCCGTGCCATGTGCCGCCTCAAAAAATACCATCATATCCGGTGATATAAACCCTTGCATTTGGCGGTGCAAGCCGTCATATACGGTGAACAAAATCACCGGATATGATGACAATGGCCCAGCACTTCCTACTTTCCGCCGAAAGCCGCTCGCTCTCCCTCAAAGAAATTTACAAGGGTGGCGAGGAAAAGGCTTACGACACGTTCAAGGTCCTTCGCTGGGCTTCGACGCAAGGTGAGCCTGTTTGTCCGAAATGCGGATGCCTGGACCACTACGACATTCCGACCCGTCGCAAGTTCAAGTGCGCCGCCTGCGGTGCGCAGTTCTCCGTCACGTCCGGTACGATCTTCGCTTCGCGCAAGCTGGCATTTGTCGATCTGTTGGCCGCGATCTGCCTGTTCGTCAACGGCGCAAAGGGCATGTCGGCTGTCCAGTTCTCCCGCGATCTGGACGTTCAGTACAAGACTGCCTTCGTGCTTGGCCACAAGCTGCGCGAAGCCCTGTCGGCTGAAACCAAGAACGAAACGCTTGAAGGCGAAGTCGAAATAGACGGTGCATTTTTCGGAGGCGTCGTGCGCCCTGAGAACCGCGTAGAGGACCGCAAGGACCGTCGCATGAAGGAACATCAGTCAGACCGTCGTCGCGTCGTCATCGCCCTGCGCGAGCGCGCCGGCCGTACCTTGACGTTCATCCGCCATCGCGAAGCCGAGGGCGTTGAGATCGCCCGCGCGCGCATGCTGGCCGGCACCAAGCTGTTCGCAGACGAGGCCAGCCATTGGGACGCTCTAGCAGGCTTCTCTGATTGGGGTCGTTGAGGTCAAGCTCCTCCTGATAATTTTCCGGACCATGTCGCCCGCGGGTCACTCGCTTCTCTTCGCGGTCGGCGTTAGGCCGCCGCATGATGGGGTCAGTAGAGCGAGGCGTCTCAATCTGTTGAACGACCTTAGGAGAGTTCGTCCCAGGATCGTGCCTGCTAACGAGATCGCCTTGCCCGTCGTCCCCACGGGAACGATCCGGCTCACGCCCTTTCGGGCGGAATCAACTCCTCCTTCGTTGGTCCGTTGTGCCTATTTCATGGCCGATACGGAGCCGGGTGCCTTGCCGAAGCGGAATTCTGTCGCATCGCTCCACATGCGATGCAGGATGACAGCGATCGGCGAAAGCGGTCCGGCTGATCGACCGTGGCACGAAAGGCGAGCGCGGTGATGGGTCCCACACCGGGCACGGACATGAGGCGCCGGCAGACTTGCTCCTTGCGGGCGATATTGAAGACCTGCTTTGTCAGTCGCCCGAACTCGCGCAACATCGTTGCCACGATCGCCAGAAGCGGCTCGACAAGCGCCATGATGACCGTATCTGCGCCAATCAGTTCGCGCACGCGATGGGCGAAAGCTGCGCGGCCTGGAGTGCCGAGCTTGATGCCGGCCTCCCGCAGAATCGCCCTGACGACATTTTCGATCGTCCGCATTTATTGAGGACCGTGCGTCGCGCAACGAGGAGGGATCGCCAGAGCCGACACTGCTGGCTCTTCACATGCACCTGCCGATACCAGCCGGTGCGCATGATCTGCGCCAAGGCGCGGGCGTCGTTGCGATCGGTTTTGTTCGGCATCGTTTTCATCGCCGCGTTGGCCTGCCGGGTCTCGATGCAGATCGCCGGCAATCCTTCGGCGCGAATACCGTCATAAAGCCAGGCTGTCAGCGAACAGGCTTCGAGCCCGATGCGCTCCAGCGGCAGATCGATTTTCCGCAAGGCTTCATAAAGCGCCCTCGGCTCACTCGCCGCCCGCCCTTCCTTCACGATCCGGCCGCTCTCGTCGACGACACAGATCGCGGTCTCTTCCAAAGACACGTCAAGTCCGGCAAAATACTTCATGGCTGCTCCTCCTGATGTTTGTGGCGATCTACATCGACCACGTTCTCACATCTCGACAGGAGCAGCCGCCCTCAATTTGGCTCGGGCGAGACCCCAATCACCCCATCTGTTGAAAAAGGCCCTCGCCACCGGACCGCAGCGATGATTCACTGGCTCCGAAGGGATTCGGAGGCGACGAGTGCGCGGCGGCGACGATCGAACTGGCGAACTGTTCAGCTACGTGAACCTTGAAGTCCGGGTTCGGCCAATCATCCATTGCGGGCGATCCGGACGGTCGTGGCTGAAGCCCTGTCGACGCTAGATCGTGAGTTCGCGGCGCTGTATTCGCCGATGGAGCGGTTGGAATACGACCTCCTGTTCCGCTGGTTCGTCGGCATCGGCGTCGACGACGCAGCCTGGGACCATTCGGTGTTCTCCAAAAACCGTGACCGGCTGCTGGAGGGCGATATCGCGGCGAAGTTCCTGGCGGCCGTGCTGGCGCAGCCCAAAGTCAAGAAGCTCCTGTCCACGGATCACTTCTCGGTCGACGGCACGCTGATCGAGGCCTGGGCTTCGATGAAGAGCGTCAAGCCGAAGGGCGGTTCGGGCGAAGATGACTCAGGCGAGCCGCCGGCAGACGGCGGCGGACGCAATGCGGAAGCGGACTTCCACGGCGAGAGGCGATCGAACGAGACGCACACCTCGACTACCACCCCGACGGCAGGCTCTACCGCAAAGGGCGGGGCAAGGAGGCCAGGCTTTGCTTCATGGGACATAGGTTGATGGAGAACCGCCATGGCCTGCTGGTCGATGCCTGTCTGACGCTGGCCGACGGGCATGCCGAGCGAGTGGCGGCCCTGCACATGATCGAACCTCGCGCCGACCGGCCGCAGGCGATCACGCTCGGCGCCGACAAGGCCTATGACGCGGAGGACTTCGTCAACGAGTTGCGCTCGATGAAGGTGACACCCCACGTAGCGCAGAACACGAACGGCCGTCGTTCGGCGATCGATCGCCGCACCACGCGCCACGGTGGCTATGCCGTCAGCCAGCGCATCAGAAAGCGCATCGAAGAGGCGTTCGGCTGGATCAAAACCGTCGCTGGGCAGGAGAAGACCAAATTGCGCGGCCGCGACCGCGTTGGGTGGGCCTTCACCTTCGCGGCCGCCGCCTACAATCTGGTGCGGCTGCCCAAGCTCTTGGCGGCGTCGAAATGACCGTGCCCGCGGGTTGCCAACTGATCGGCCGCTGGCGGATCATCGAAGCCGATCTGTGGGATCGCGGTTACCTGAACCTCGATGGACCCGCAACGATCACCATCGGAGCCGACAACAACGGCGAGATCGCCTTTGGCGCCCTGCAAGCCGGTCTCGATCTGAGCTACAGCCCCTCGATAGTTCACTTCACATGGGGCGGATGTGACGAGATGGATGAAGTCACAGGCGATGGCCATGCCGAATTGCTCGACGACGGCTCGATCGAGATCACGTTCGCCTACCACAACGGCGACGAGGCCATCCTCAAGGCAATACGGCAGACTTCTTCAACAACCTGCTAGAGGTTGATTACGCTTCGACCCGCATCAACCACTCGGAAAGCTACAGCGACGGCCACGGCAAGCACACCAACATGGTGGAAAGCTATTTCAGCCGCCTTCGCCGCATGGTCGCTGGCCAGCACCACCACGTTTCGCACCGCTACCTGTGTCAGTACGCCAATCACGCCGCATGGCTGGAAGATCATCGCCGCCGGTCAAATGGCGGCAATGCCTTCGCCCTGCTTGGCGGCGCGCTCAACCACCCAGTTTCGCGGATATGGGCTGGCTACTGGCAGCGGGCGTCGGTCTAAGTGACCCGCGCACGACGCGCGGGTTGAGGTGTACATTTTGACCGGCTTGAGGGAGTTCTTTTGTGAACACCAATGGCAACTCTGGCGCATTTGGATCTGGCCTCTTGCCGGTTCCGGTGCGAGATGGCTTCGAAAAGGCAGCGTAGGGAAGGGTCTCTATTGGAGGTAACTGTGGTCGCTGGTTCTGGAACCATTCGTCTATCGCCATAATTTGGATTCTAGGAATTGACCCATGCACAGTCTTAGCAAAGCCGGCGACGACGGCTTCCTTGAGCATTTCCCGAGTCGGCGCATTCAGACAGATAAACAAACCCATCTCTGCCTGCTCGCGCTCAATGACGCCGCGAAACTCCCGCACCATAGCCGGATTAACATTCTTTCCCGCCTTAACTGAGGTAAGCAATCTTCCGTATGATCGGCCGGGGCCATTAGGGAAAAACAATTCTCCATCAATGCCTCGGTCGGCACCTTTCTTCACTTCCTTCAGAAGATGAACACCTAACAGATAATTTGCCCACCACTGGAACTGGAACGGATCGTTCTTCGCCAAGTCGGCTGCAGTTTCGTAGTCGGCTGGGATGCCGATTGATCTTGGAACACGCAACGCGCCGAAGTGCTCGCCAAGCCGCTCTTCGATCACGTGGATAGCGTGAATTGATACATCGATACCAATCCAACGGCGACCTAGGGTCTCAGATGCGTGAACTGTGGTTCCGCAACCGCAAAATGGATCAAGGACTAAATCGCCCTCATTCGACGACGCCTTGATGATCCTTTCCAGCAACGCGAGAGGCTTCTGGGTCGGGTAGCCAATTCGCTCTGCTGACTGTGGGTTAAGCGAACTGATGTCAGTCCAGCAATTGCCAACTGGGGCGCCAGTATCATCATCCATCCTAAGCTTGCGGTATGGCTTGCCATTGGAGGTCCAGCCAAGATCGCCTCGCATGTCGATAGCTGCCAGTTTGTCCTCTTCCATTCGCCAGCCCCACGGACTTGGGTCATAATCTTTGTACACGTAGCTGAGGTTTTCTCGCGCCCCCATACTCGGTGAGCGAACTACCGGACCATCCGTAAACGAGCCCAAATTGTCGACTCTGTCATACTTTTCAAGTAATTCCTCTTTTGAAAGAGGTCGCTTAATTCTCTCTATACGGAGAACTGCGTCGTCGCTTTTTGCATAGAATAGTATGGAATCCGTGTCTGGGCTATACCGCTTTGCTTGATGCTGTGAACCTTTTGGGTTTCTGGATCGACGCCACGTTACTTCATTTCGATAGTTTGCAACGCCAAAAATTGCATCAAGTATTATTTTTAGGTAATGGCTAGCGGTCGGATCACAATGCAGGTACATGCACCCAGTGGGCTTTAGCGCGCGATGAAGTTCCACCAAACGAATAGCCATCATGACCAAATAGGCCATCATATCGCTATCGCCCAGCGCTGCGCGAAGCGCTCGAACGATGGCGCCGGTCTCGCCGCCGACCCTCGTCAAGAGATGCTCGTATGCGCGCTCTGCCTCGTAACCCCATATCCAAAAATCTAAAAATGCCCCCACTTGAGCGCTGCTGACATCTTCACGGGGGCTTTTAAATAGAACGTTGTATCGCGCATTGCTGTTGAAAGGCGGGTCGAGATAAATAAGATCGACGCTGCCGGGCTCGACATATTTTCGAGTGACATCAAGATTATCGCCAAAATAAAGCTTGTTCATCGCCGCCACCTTTGCCACGCCGTTTTCAGAATAAACCACGAAGGTTAATTAAGATGAATCGCGCTCAACCAAGCTTTTCGGCGCTGCCAATTCTTTGTGCCTTGGTGCCGGATCGGCTCGACAAGGGACACGCCCCAGCCCTTCGCCTGCACGATGCGGCGCGCCGTCTCTTTGTTCGTCGCGCTGCCTTCCGCCTCGTGCTTCACGATCAGCCTGTAAAGTTCGCCCTTGCGGAAGCGGTTTGGCTTTCGCCGTAAAGGCGTGATCAGCGCCGGGTCGCCCTGATAGCCAAGGATGAGCAGTACGGCGTCAATGTGCTGAAGCTGGTCGGCCAGGTTCGCACCCTTGAACCGAATCGCGCCGGAAATCTCCGCACGCTTCGCGACCAGCGTGTTTATCGCGTGCTCATATCGGGTGGAGCGGACAATTGGGGGCAACTCTTGGCATCCCCGGATTCTAGGGGAAACGAGCTACCGCGTGCTTGGTCTATGTTGGTGCGTTTTGCTACATAAGACCGCAAAAGCCTGACCTTTGCCAGTCTTCTACGGGCAAGCGTTCGCGCCAAAAGTTCAAAGCCGCGTCCATAACATTCAACAATGAAAGCCAGCCTCATCAAATCGAGCAGAAAGTCGTCGATGGCACGTGTGAGCGCGTCAGACTTTTGTTCAAGCTGAAGCAGCAAGGCGCGCGCCTCTTCGATCGCGGCCCGGCAACCGTCTGCGTTTATCAGGAATCAATCCTGTCTAAGATCTGCAAGCCCTCACCTCGCCCCAAGCCAGACTCAGCGCATCGAACGCCGTTGGAGAGAGTTTCCGACGAAAGAACATCGTCGCGTTTCGCGAAAAGGCATCGCTCGGCAAAGTGCCCGTTGATGAAGCATGCTGCGTCAAACGACAAGCAAGAATCCGGGCTCCACCCCGTGATGTCTTCGAAGGCGGGGTGAGCCGGCTCGGGCATGCGTCTCGGCCGCAACCCTTAATCACGAGGAACTGTGCCGCAAGGCAAACAGTTTCTCTCTATTCTTCTAGCCGCCACGGTTCAGCCTAGATTACATGGGAAACGGCAATAACGGAAAAGCAAAGGTTGGCAAAATGAGTAGGGTGGCTGGATCAAATGATGATTTGGCTGCACCAACGACCTTTGCGCCACTTTTGCAGCCCACCTTTCGTTCGATCTGGCTCGCCACGCAAGTCTCGAGCCTCGGCTGGTTGATGCAGACTGTTGCCATCAGTTGGCTGATGGCTACCATCTCGACTTCCGATCTGATGGTTGCGCTGGTGCAGGCTTCATCGAACCTGCCCGCTTTCATTTTGTCCGTGTTCGCCGGGGTTCTCGCTGACAATTTCAGCCGTCGCAGGGTTATGTTCGCGGGCCGCTGCCTTATGGTGATAGCATCTGCGATGCTGACCGCTGTTGTAGCGCTGGGCTTTCTCGACCCATGGATGATTCTCGGCTTCAGCTTTTTAATCGCATGCGGCGGCGCTCTCAACGATCCCGCCTGGCAGGCGTCGGTTGGCGATATGGTGGACCGGCGCGATGTTCCCGCTGCCGTTACCCTGCTTTCCGTTGGCTTCAACACCGTACGGACCGTCGGCCCGGCGCTCGGCGGCATCGTGGTTGCCTACTTCGGGCTTTTGGCCGCTTTTACCGTGACCACCCTCACCTATTTGGTACCCTTGGCCACCATATGGCGCTGCAAGTGGAAGGTCCGCTCGTCGCCTCTTCCGCGCGAGTCGATGAGGAGGGCCATCTATGACGGGCTGCGCTTCACGGCGATGTCATCGGAAATCAAAGCGGCGATCGCACGCGGAACCCTCTTTGGCCTGGCGAGCATCGCCATACTCGCGCTGCTGCCGCTGATTGTCCGCGACCAGTTGGGAGGAGGCCCGCTCGCCTATGGCACGCTCATGGCAGGTTTCGGAACAGGCGCGGTCTTCGCCGGCCTCTCCAACAGCCTGTTCAGACGGAGCTTGTCGCAAGAAAAGCTGATGAGGCTCTCCTGCGCCGCCTGCGCGGCGTGCTCCCTCTCCCTGGCGCTTACCTCTTCGATCGGCGTGGCGGCAATTGCACTTGCTTTGGGCGGCGCAGGCTGGGTCACTGCCTGGTCCGGGGTTGGCGTGAGCGTGCAGCTGGCAAGCCCGCGCTGGGTCGTGGGGCGCACGATCTCCATCTACTATGCATTGATAGACGGCGGCATAGCGGCCGGCAGCTGGGTGTGGGGCACCGTTTCCCAGAACCATTCGCTGACCTGGGCGCTAGAGGGTTCCGCTGCGGCCCTGCTGCTCGTTGCTGCAGCCGGCGTTCTGTTTCCTCTTCGGGAGCGCCGCGAGTCCGAGCCCGATCCTTTGGAGGAATTCGACGCCCCAGCTGTCGCTCTCAGTTTGAAGCCGAGAAGCGGCCCGATCGTGGTCAAGATCGAATATCTGATAGCCGAGAGAAATGTCGAGGCCTTCCTCGACCTCATGCGGCAGCGGCGTCATGTACACAGCCGCGTCGGTGCTCGGAACTGGACGCTCCAGCGCAACCTTCAGAAGCCTATGCAGTGGACAGAAACGTTCCGAACGCCGACCTGGACCGACTACCTTCGCCTCAATCATCGTCTCACGGAAGTAGACAAGGAACTGGACGAGCGTGTCTTCCAGTTACACGCGGGAGAGAAAGCGCCTCAAATGACGCTTTCGATTGAGCGGCCGACAAGCTCGGCCCGGAAACCCGACCAGTCAATCCTTCACCTTCCCCGTCATTGAAGCCTGACCTTCCCATATCTGGGCATCAGCGATCGTTAAAGATCCGGGTGATGGATGAGAATCTCGGCGGCATCCGTGTCGTGCGTGCCTTCGCCGCGCAGCCGCACGAGCTGGAAAAGTTCGACCGCGCCAAGCAGGACGCGCCTTGATCTCGCCAATGAGCGCGTTGACATCCGTGTCGGCAACCAGCGCCATGAATTTCTCGTTCCTGACCGCCATGGGCCTGGTGCTCTGGTTCGGTGGCCAGAAAGTGATCGCAGGTCAAATCAGCGTCGGCACGCTGGCCCTCTTGCTCACCTTCATGACCATTCTGCAGATGCCGGTGCGCCAGCTCGGACTGCTGGTCAACTCGTTCGCGCGCGCCTCGACCTGCGGCACGCGGCTGTTCGAGTTGCTCGACGCCGAACTTGACACCGAGGACGCGCCGGGCGCCCGGGATCTCGTCGTCACCGACGGCGTGCTGCGCTTCGACAATGTCGGTTTCTGCTACGCGGGCTCGGGCGGCCGCCCTACGCTCTCCGGCATCTCCTCCGAGGCGAGCAATGCATCGCCGTCTAGGCAAGGCGAATGCTCCGGACTTCCCAGCCTTTCTTGCCTTGCCCGCATTCGACAAACACCTTCTGTCCCGCCACCAGCACGCTGAGCCCTGAGCGCGTCAGGGCGCTGGCATGAACGAAGACGTCCTTCTCACCGTTGTCAGGAGCAATGAAGCCGAAGCCCTTTTCGGGTTTGTACCACTTGACCGTGCCCCCGCTCTCCAGCTGCGCACCGGTTTCATCGAAGGTCCCTCCAGCGACGCGCGTATGTGACGGAGTTTTCGCGCGGTGATCGCCGATCTCCAGCACCTGCGCGACTTGATGACCTTTTGGACTTTTTTCGACCGTGATCTTGAGAGGCGTTCCCGCGGCAACATCCCGGCTTCCGGCCGCCTCTAACACTCGCACGTGCAGATAGGCCTCCGTGCCGTCAGACAGTTTGACGAAGCCAAAGCCCTTGCTGACTGTGAACCACAATACCTCCGCATCGACAGGATCTGCCGTCACGGTCGGCGGGCGCTGAAAATAGCTTGGCTCGGAAGTCCGTTCCGAAAAGGAAACGGGGTCATCGTCATAGCGATGCCGGCGTGGCTCGCGATGGTCTCGATATTTGCCCATGATCATCTCGACTGGCATGGATGGCGCACTGCGCTACCGTCAAGGTAATCTCAATCGGGCGACGCGTTTCTGTCAAAAAGGCCGTGAAGGCCGCAGCTGTGCCCGGCCTATCGGCCGAACCCTTTGAAACTAGATTCATTTCCCCTGAAACAATAGTGCCGGCGAGTCGATTTACTGACTCGCATAGGTTGTGTTGGAGCGAGAGTGCGATGATGCTGGCGCGGGCGCACTGGAAGGGCTTTATCAGGCATTGCGGAAAGCCTGCTCCGGGTTTCTTCAAAAGGAACCGAACGGCGGGTCGACGACCATTTGCGCCGGCTCCAGGCCACGGGGCAGGCCTGACCGTGCATGATCATCATCTCCAGCGTCACGCCCAGCGTCGACGCCAAGCCGTGGAGAACCATGCCGCGCTGTCGCCGACGAGAACAACGTCGCAATGTCGATCGACGAGCTTTGAATCGGCGCACTCAATGGGCCTCCTTCCCCAAGCACGGATGTCGCGTTGGCACTTTTTGTGCAGCTGCGAAGAGCTAAAATCGCCACGACGGGTGGTGTTGACGCGCCGACAATTATCAGACAAAAACGGAATTCAATCGGTTCAGCGGCCTACGCGGCAGGGCTCTGCTCAACAACCTCGGGGACCATGGACGAACGCGCAAAAGGGATTAGGAAAGGCGGAGCTGGAGGCAAGGCCAACGACGTCAATGCGGACTTAATCGCCGTTGTGGTCGCCATGGACAGCAGCGCCCCCTGCGTTCTGACCATCCCGCAGGCAAACGCCCTGCCCTCGGGCCCGTTCGAGCTTGCTCACCGTTCGCTGCAGTCGGGCCTCAGGGGATGGGTGGAACAACAGACCGGCCAGCCGCTCGGCTATATCGAACAGCTCTACACCTTCGCCGATCGCGACAGGGTTGGCGCTGACGACCGCGTGGTCTCTATCAGCTATCTGGCGCTCACCCACCAAGACGAAGCTGGCGACCCGGCCGGGCGACACTGGGGAAGCTGGTACGACTATTTCCCGTGGGAGGATCACCGCTCCGGCACACCGGCGGTCGTGTTGGACGAATTGCGGCCGCGCCTGATGGAATGGGCGGATGGCACTGACGACAGTACGATACGCCTCGACCGACGACGGCGGGCGGCGATCGCCTTCGGCTTTGACGACCGCCATTGGAACGAGGAACTCGCGCTTCAACGTTATGAGCTGCTCTACGAAGCCGCCCTGGTGGAGGAAGCAATACGCGCCGGACATTCCGCTGCGCCCACCTGGGTCTCGGGCAGATCGATGATCGCCGATCATCGTCGCATCCTGGCGACCGGCATTGCGCGGCTGCGCTCCAAGATCAAATATCGGCCGGTCGTATTCGAACTGATGCCGCCGGTCTTCACGCTTTTGCAGCTGCAGCGCACCGTGGAGGCGCTTGCCGGCAGGCTCGTGCGTAAGCCGAACTTTCGCCGGCTGATCGAGCAGCAGGAGCTGGTCGAGGAGACCGGTGAGACAACCGCGGAAACCGGCGGCCGGCCGGCGCAACTTTATCGCTTCCGTCACGCCGTTCTCGACGAGAGGGTGATAGCCGGAACAAAATTGCCGCTCTCGCGGGCTTGACCCGCCTTGCGCCAGCAGCCCTGACGATGTCGCGGACGGCTTGGCCCTTGTGAGAACCGGGATTGTCGAGAATGACGATGTCGCCCGGCTTCAGTGTTTTGTTGAGTTCGGTTTCGACATAGACGCGAAAGGCCTGCGTATTGATGGGTCCGTCAATGACCCAAGGCGCCTCCACCCGATCATGCCGCAGCGCGGTGATGAAGGTCATCGTCTTCCAATGGCCATATGGTGCGTGGGCCATCAGCCGCTTGCCGCGCACACCCCAGCCGCGCAACGGCGCCATGTTGGTCTTGACCCATGTTTCATCCAGGGAGACCAGGCGCGTAGGGTCAATGCGGGTCTGATAGCGCATCCATTGCGCACGCCCGCGCATCAGCTTTGGCTTGAGCTGCTCGGCCGGCAGAACGGTTTTTTTGAAGCTCTTGCCCTCGCGGTGCAGGAAGCGACCGACGCTCGCAGGAGACCACGTTCAGCCAGTGCCGCCGTCAATTGATGAAGCGTCATGTTGGCATCTCGCTCAACCTCGCCCAGGACGAAAGCACGGTGCTCCCCGTCCATCAGATAGGTCCGATGACCACCCATCTTGCCGGGTGCCGCACTGCCACGGCGACGCTTGCGGCCTCGGGCGTTTCCTGGGCGAAGGCGGTGGCGATGAAAGCCGAGACGACGCCACAGACTGGGCTGGCGGATAGTAGTTCGCGAGTCAGCCACGGTAGCGGTCGCTACGAAGCGCGCGGCACTTTGTCATCGGTACATTCCGTCCCATGCCTGAAATGAGCAGTGCAGCCATGTCGCCTCCTCCGCAGTCACCGTGGCGAAAGCAATCCTTCCGCTGCCACACGGACCTAATGTCGCCTGGCACTAGACTAGCTTGCTTCAGCAAACCACTTAGCGCAATTCTCAGGAGCTACCGTGCCCGCATCGCAGGCGAGGTCCGGGGAGGCTTGCTCACTCAGTTTGCCATTCTGGAAAGTCGCGTTCTTGCCAACGCGCATATTCGAGATATTCTCTCGCAATCGCCTCTACAAGATCTTGTTGGAGCTCTTTGCGAAGGCACGGCATTTCGCTGATTGCCAAGCTGTGCTCTCTCGCAAAATGAATGGCGCAACGATATCCGTCAACGTCTTCCAAAGTGGGACGGACTGCATCTTCCTTCCACTGATCGGCAAGTTCCTGCAGCAATGAAGGTTGTCCTTCTCTTGTGACAAACATGTCTGTGACCCGACGCTTGGCTCTCTCCAGAAAGGCGTTCGAGTTGCCGAGCCGCAACCGCCTTACATGCCACCGAAAAGCGCCATCCCAATGCTGAGTTCGCGCCATTAAATTGAGAAGGGAGATCGAACCGCCTTCGAGGATGAGCCCCGGCTGGGAACTACGCTCATCCACTTGCATTATCAGCTTACGATGGGCGGTCTCGGCGTCGATGATGCCCGCGGTTAGCGGGCGCGAATCCAAGTAGATCCGCTGGGTAGATTGCAGTTCGGAATCCGAGGGACGCCCGCTGCCGGTGGCGATTTGAGGACAGCATTGTACACGATCCAGCGCAATGACCGGCCATCCGGTCTCTCGTGCAATTTGGATTGCCGCGTCTGTTTTGCCGCTGCAGGTCGGCCCGTAAATCAAATAGATTAGCATGTGTATGCCGCATAGTTTATCGGAACTAACCGCCCCCCAAGCACAAGATACTCGGTAGGCTTTCACCGGACTTGTCGCAAACATTTTGACAAGCGGCGATTATGCCCTGAAACGACGCCATTTTCGAACTTTGTGAAGTCCGAAAGGGCGCAAGCAGCCCGTTCTGGTCGTTCAGTCCAGTCACCAACGCCTCTGTTTGACGTTTGACGACGGTCCACTTTGCACATCTCATGCCGACTGTGACGCAACGCGGCACCGCAGGATGGTGACCTCGTTGTCTCCGGCAAAAGATCCTTGCGCGTCTTGGGTTAATCGAGGCGGCGGCGCACGGGCGCCTTATTGTCTCGGAACATGGCCAGGAAGGCGGCTGATCAACAAAAGTGGAAAACGGTGTCCCGACGACCTCACCGATTTGTGAGGCGACCGAGGATCTGCCCGACATCGTCGATCTCGTCCTCGAGGTGGGCCGTGTGCCGGCCGCGCCGCCAAAGCCTCCTCCCCTGCCGGTCCGGCTGGAAGCCTCGTCGAAACGGCACAGGAGTACACCAAAGCCGCCAGCGCGCAAACACACAGACCGCCGGCGCCAAGGATTTGGCGCTTTTTGCGTGGCGTCCGCTCCGATCTTCCGGAAGGGGAGCTGACTGCTGTTTTTTGGGCACTCGCTGCGCATCGCCGCTGCGCAACGCCGAACTGGACATCGAGCGGCTACGCGATGAACCGCATGGTCTGCCATTGTGAGGCTCTTGCTCGACACTAATGGCCTCTCCGAGGTGACGAGGCCGAGCCCTGACGCGCGCGTGCTGGAATGGATGACGGGCTCGATGAAGACCGCTCGTTTATCAGCGTTGTGTCGATCGCCGAGATCCGGCGCGGCGCTGCCCTCATGGACAAAGGTCGGAAACGTGACGCACTGGCCGGATGGCTCGCCCGGGACCTGCCGCAGCGCTTCGAGCCGAGAGTCCTGCCCGTGGACGAACTGGTTGTCCTGGCCTGGGGCGACCTGACGGGCCTCGCGAAGCGGCGTGGCCGCGGTCTGTCATCGATGGACGGGCTGATTGCAGCCACCGCGATTTCCTGACCCATCACATGGCGGGGATATTCATGCGCTGACGGCGAAACACCCAGATGCCCCGCACCTACCACGATCAATATGGAAACGCCTCGGTGGCAGCCACGAGGTCGATGTCATTGAAGATGAGATGAAATAGGCGGATCAGCTCTGCTTTTCGCATCCTTGACGCGCGCTTCATGACAGGCCTCGGCCGAGGGCGTCGAGTTTAGCTTCCGGTTGGATGCTTGCCCTCACCTGTGGCTATGCTTACGGCCATCCCGATCGAGAAAAGCATCGAACGCGGCAGCGACAGCGCGAATTACAAAGCGATGCTCCCGCCGTACGCGGACAAAACCGTTTTCGAAGTCCACTATCCCGTCCTCGGCCAGCATCGCCAAGCGTTCAGCTGAATCGAGAAGACGGATCGGATCAGATCCGTGGGCGGCACAGATTGCCTGCACATCGGCCTCGAGATCGCACATTAGTCGCTCGATAATTGCGGCTCGCACGCGGTCGTCGTCGGTGAGGCGATAGCCCTTTGACGTCGCCAGACGGCCAGCTGCGATGTGCTGGATGTAGGAATCCCGTGTAACTTCGTTTTGGACGTACCCCTCGCCGACGCGGCCGATAGCCGACGCGCCGAAACCGATCAGGGTTCTGCAGGTGGTGGCCGAGTAGCCCAGCGAGTTACGCCGCAGGCGACCAGTTTTCTGTGCTAGCGCGAGCTCGTCGTCCGGCAAGGCGAAATGGTCGAGCCCGATCTCGCGGTAGCCGGCGGCAATCAGCGTCGCGGCCACGGCCGCATACTGTTCGGCGCGGGCAGCGCTGCCCGGAAGAACTGCCTCCTCGATGAGGCGCTGATTCTTTATAAGCGACGGGATGTGCGCATAGCCGAACACCGCAAGCCGGTCGGGGCGCATTGCGACCCCCGCCCTCGCGGTCTCGACGCAGGACTGCACCGTTTGATGCGGGAGACCGAAGATGAGGTCGAAGTTGATGCGGCTTACTCCATGCCGGCGCAGCATTTCCACGGCAGCCGACGTCTGCGCCTCACTCTGAACCCGGTTGATTGCTTTTTGAACAATGGGATCGAAGCTCTGCACGCCGAGACTCACACGGTTCACGCCGGCTGCTCCTAAGGCCTCGGCCATCTCGGCCGTGAACGTGCGCGGATCAATCTCGACGGCAACCGTAGCTGTTTTCGTGAGAGCGAAGCGGCGTCGCAGGAACTCCATCAGAGCCAGGAACTCGGCTGGTCCTATGAGAGACGGCGTTCCGCCGCCGAAATGCATGTCGCTCACGGGCAGCGTCTGCGGCGCTCGCTCCGAGACCAAACGGATCTCGTCACGCAGGGCCGCCAGATAGTTGAGGATCGGCGCATCATGGCGGGTGATGGTGGTGGGGAAGCCACAATACCAGCACGCTGATCGGCAGAACGGAACGTGGAAATAGAGCGACACCGGATCGTCAGCCGGCAGGTTCCTGAGCCATTCCTCATAGGCCTCGGCGCCGACCGCCCCAGAGAACTCCGACACGGTCGGATAGATAGTGTACCAAGGCAGGCCGGCCTCGCGATATTTTGTGGTCTGCAACAGTTACCGTCCCATGCTGATAACCACCAATCTTACCCCTGCGCTCGCCTGTGTCTTTGCGCTATGTCAGTCCGTTCCGCTTTGAGCTCGAAACTTGTATTTCTCAGCAATAGCGGCCGTTCAGTCTTGGCTGGACGGTCAGCGACTGGCCATGGCTGTTCCCGCCGCGACCCTCACGCGCACCGTTTGGTTCCACCATCCCTTCCCTTCAGCCTGGGCCTGGTCGAGTAGATTCTGCTGAGCGCGGCTGCCTCGTTGTGTGAATTGCTGGCAAGAAGCACTAGCTGTGGCGCGCCGTCTATCGGGACGAGAGGCTGCTCGACGCGACCGTCAGGTCGGCCGCAATGCCAAGGCCGGCGCGCCTACTGACTCCGTGGTGGAGGCAAGGCTGCACGTCAGCGCGTGATTACCGATCATCGCGCTCGCCAAAATGACGGCGTCGTACCGAGCGGTGCCGCCGCATGATGTCTCAACGTCGGGGCTCACAGCAAACAAAGCTGTCGCCATTGAACGAAACTGTCGCGAAGCGAACAGACGAACCGTAGCCGAAATGTTTGCCGTTCGTGCTTGGGTTGATCCGCAAGGCAAAAGGAAGGAAGAGCGAACCAAGGTCCGCCGGCACACTTGAGCTTCAAGCCGCAGCTGCGTCGTCAGGATGGCACGTCATTTGCAGTAGAAGCCTTTGTGACGGCCCGCCCACAACTAGCGGAGATGACGGGGATGATTTGTACAGAAATGTTGGATGGCGTCGTTTCGGCGATTATTATATTTGTAATAACAATCGCATATTTGTAACAATAACTCCCAATCATATTCTCAATTTCTGATGAATATCTGGCGTGACGAGCGCATCAAACTGCTCAAATTCAACTCAATGCGCATCGTTATCGACTGTTTCCTTAGCAAGAGTTCATCACTGACGTCCATTCCTTTTACTCTTTGAACGGAGATCAACAATGAACATTAGGAGCCTCCTCCTCGGCTCAACTGCGGCACTGATTGCCGTTTCCGACGCTCGCGCCGTGACCGCCGTTGCCGAGCCTGACCCGACTGAGTACGTTAAAGTCTGCGACGTCTACGGCTCGGGCTACGTCTACATTTCAGGCACTGAGACCTGCGTGCGCATCGGCGGCTATGTCCGTTACGACGTCGGCTTGGGCCATGTCGGATTGGTTGATCACGCAAGAACCTCGGATGTGAGGACTGGTGAGCATCAGGGCACATGGCAAAACAACACGCGCTTCACATTGAAAACTTGGACCGGCCAGGAGACCGAACTCGGCACGTTGAAGACCTACACCGAAACCCGCATGAACTTCGGCAACCGCCACACTTCGGTTTCGGACAGTTCTCGGTCCTATGCCTTCAACGGAGACAGCACCTTGACTTTCGCCTGGATTCAGCTTGGTGGCCTCCGAGTTGGTAAGGACTGGTCGGCCTTCGACATGTTTATTGGCGGCGCGGGTGACGTACTCAACCAGACGCCGGTTCCGTACGGCGCTTTCGATACCAATGTGGTTCAGTACTACTTCGACGCCGGGAACGGCTTTTCGGCCGTGGTTTCGCTCGAAGAAGGCTCGGGCGTGGTCGGCACAATCGACAGCTACGCACCGCACGTAGTCGGCGGCTTGAAATACACACATGGCTGGGGCGCGATCACCGGCGTTGCCGCTTATGATAGCAACTACGAATCGGTGGCCGCCAAGGTCCGTGTCGACATCAATGTCACCAACGAACTGTTGCTGTTCGGAATGCTCGGCTACGGTTCCAACGGCAAGCTCAACGACGACTCCACGAACGCCATCGACGCTCATGGTCGCGGCTTCTATAAGAGTTGGGGCGGGAACTGGGCTTTCTGGGCTGGCGCCACTTACAAGCTCAACGAGACAACTTCGTTCAACCTTCAGCTCTCCGGTGATCAGCTCAAGAACCATGGTGTCGCTGCAAACGTCGCCTATGCGTTTCTTCCAGATTTCACAGTTACGGCGGAACTCGACTATGGCCGATACGGTAACTTCGCCGTCGGCAAGGTGGACGGCGCTTCCAACATGAATTGGACCAACGCCAACAAGAAGAGCAGTGTCGGCGGAATCCTGCGTTTCGAACGCTCATTCTAACGGATGAAAGGGCGCTGAGGCAGGCATCGCATGTACTTGTCGTCGGCGGATCAGACTCCAGTGGGGGTGCCGAATCGCGCGCGATATCGAGACGCTCTCCTCCATGGGCGTGCGCAGCTGCCTTGCCGTCACTGCGGTGACGGTGCAAACACACGACAGCGTCACGGACATCCTTCATCTGCAACCCGGTCTGGTGGCCGATCAGATGCGTGCAGCGATCTCGCGGGCGTCGCGGCGTAGTGAGCGCGGGCGCGGCCGTGATGATCGTGGCGGGAGGGAGAGGTAAGGAGCGTCTTTCCTTTGAGAATTCGCGTTTACGGGTACCCACGATGCACAACGGGCGAGTTTTTCAAAGAGGCGCGTCCTCCTTCGAAGCGCTTCGGAGGGCCAGGCTCTAGGCTCGCCCCGAGCCCCTGCGTAGCCTGCGGGGGAGCTGGGTCTCGGCCCATCCGGGTAACGATCCTTCGCGCGGCTATGGAAACGATCGCATTTGCCGATTATCGCATAAAAAACTTGTTATCGCACGACTTAAAAAACTTGCAACTCCACAACATCATTGACTTGTCGCCTATCAGCACTATATACTTGTAATCGCACAGCTCTAAAAAAGTTGCAAAGGCACGGCCATGGCCAAGCCCCATGAAAAACTCGCTGTATCACTGGCCGTCCTCAAAGAGCTGCAGGAGGGTGGGCGGCGCATATTCAAATCAGATGAGCTGACCCGCGTCCACCGGGAGCGGCTGCTGCAGAACGGGTTCCTCCGCGATGTTACCAAAGGCTGGCTCATGTCGACCGGCCCGCAGGCACAGCAGCAAGACACCACCCCCTGGTCCGCGAGCTTCTGGGAGTTCTGCTCCCTTTACTGCAATGACCGGTTCGGCAAGGACTGGTTCCTGTCACCGGAGCAGTCGCTGCTTCTGCACGCGGAAGCGCCCACTATTCCGCCTCAGGTGGTGGTGAACACCCCCAAAGGCACGAATAACAAAATCGACCTGCTGTTCGGCACTTCGCTCTATGACCTCAAGGTCAAGGAGATGCCGGCCGAACTGACAGAGAAAAACGGCCAGCGCGTGTTCACTGTCGAGGCCGCCCTTACCCGGGTGCCGGAAGCGTTCTTCCAGCGCGCCCCTATCGAGATGCAGATCGCCATGGCGTCGGTGCGCGACGTATCAACCGTTCTGGCCCTGCTGCTTGATGGCGGCCATTCCGCCGTGGCGGGACGGCTTGCGGGGGCCTTCCGTCGCGTAGGACGCGACTCCTTTGCCGATGAAATCGTGGCCGCCTTCAAAGCCGCCGGCTATGACGTGCGCGAATCCGATCCGTTCGCGGGACAAATTGGAGTGACAACTATTGCGGCGGGCGTACCGCCGTTGGTCGCCCGCCTGCGCGCGATCTGGCAATCGCAGCGCGAAGCCATCATCGAGATATTCCCGAAGGCACCCGGACTTCCGTCCGACAAAGACGCCTATATGAAGTTCGTCGAGGATATCTACGAAAGCGACGCCTACCATTCGCTGTCGATAGAAGGGTACAGCGTCACCCCGGAACTCATCGACCGGGTGCGCGAGGGGAGCTGGAATCCGGAGATTGATGAAGAGGACCGCAAGAACCGAGATGCACTTGCCGCGCGTGGCTACTACCTCGCATTCCAGAAGGTCAAAGACTCTGTTGCCGCGATCATCAACGGCAAGCCAGCCGGCGCGTTGACGCGGGACACTCACCGGGAGTGGTACCGGGAGCTGTTCGCGCCGTCAGTGACCGCCGGCATCCTCAAAGCCAGCGCGCTTGCGGGATATCGCAATCACCCTGTGTACCTGCGCGGCTCGCAGCACGTGCCGCCGCGTACCGAAGCGGTGGCCGATGGTATGAATGAGCTGTTCGACCTGCTGGAGGCGGAGAAGGAGGCCTCCGTGCGTGCCGTGCTGGGGCATTGGCTTGTGGGCTATGTGCACCCCTATCCGGACGGCAACGGACGAATGGCGCGGTTCCTCATGAACGCGATGCTGGCTTCAGGCGGTTACCCCTGGACAGTCGTCAGAGTCGATGACCGGAAGGCCTACCTCGCAGGGCTGGAGGAGGCGAGCGGCAATATGAATGTGAAAACGTTCGCCGCCTTTCTCGGCGAACGGGTGAAGTGGTCTATGGAGAAGGCGGCGTGAGGTCGGTGGTGTGCCATGTTTAACTTGCTTTCTCGGGCCACGGCGAGTGGTGGGAAACGCCGCCGTTCACGTCAACCATTGACCGGTTCAAGGAATCTAGCGGCGCCGAGGCCGAGGCTATCGACCTCGCGCCCTGAAACATTGCGCCGGCTGGAGGAAATCCCGGCGCTTTTGATGTACGAAGTCGGGGCGGGAGGCCCGCACGCGCGCGTGGTCCGGCACAGCCGCATACGCAATATCGTTCGGCGCGGACACGAACTGGCCTTCACCTTCGAGCCCGATCCTGCGGCTCCTTGTATTGCAAACATCAGCGATTTCGACCGCTCTTATAATGGAGCAACCGTAGCACGGCAGTCCATTTTCGTCTCACCAGGGGATATTGGGCCCTTGCCAGACGACAAAGCGCACAGCCTTGCCTATAAACCTGGACTGGCAACTCGATATTTTTGCTCGAAACCCAAGCCCACCAAAGTTCAAACATTTGATGATCTCGCTGCGCTCTTCAGGGAGCAGTTCGCCGAGAAGCGTTTTGCGGAAGTCGGCGAGGCGCCGAGTGAGATGCGCGAAAACGTACTTGAGCTTGCTTCGCCGTCAATGCGGCAAGCCGAACAGCTCATTGCTGAACGGGTCGGCGCGAGACGCATTCAGATTCTAGACGGCGCAGCCAGACCGCCTGAGGAAGAGCGCGCAGTCACTGACATTCTCGTAGCGCGGGAAATTGCGCGTGTCGATCTTGGCGTCGACCTGCTGGTGGCCCAACCACGCTAACGACATCATACCGCTGATTAGCCCAGCTTTTGTCTAGGCCACAGTTATGAGACTACGGACCACTTGGCCAGGAAGAAGATCGGATTGAAAGCGAACCTTCCTTGTCATCTTTGCATCACGGTCAGTCTGCACGAGATTGACCGCTGCAAGCCGGGAGCACGAGCGGGCTGGGCAAACGTTGCAACAGATCCATCAAGGAAATTCATAGACTCTTAGCAACTCCGGTTCGCTGTGAATGCTAGGCTTATTGCAACGTCTGAAGTCAGCGGGGTCCAAACCGTGGCGCCGCTTATTCTCCGACCCGCCGAACTGCGTGCAATTTCGGCTAAAGGCAATGGCAAGAAGAGCGCCCATCTTGTTTGTTCGACACAGCCATATCGGCTCAAAACAGTATCTTCACAGCCACCGACATTGTCCGGTCGATGGACAACCAACCATATAATTTGGTTCGAAAGCCGCAACATCTGTGGAGAACGCGAAATGACAAATTCAGCAGGACGAGTGCCCAGGCTTTCCAAGTGGCTTGGTCCTGACCAATGTTGACACTCGTCATTTTGTCAAGGAATGAAGATCGTTATCAAGCGCAGTATCATTCGAAGGGCAAATGCAATTTCGCCAGACGAATAGATCGCGCTGTCTTCCCTCAACTGCAAGGCGGCCCCCATATGAATGTTATCGCGGCGCTAGCTGTCGCTTTGAGGGAAGCCGCAGACCCGTCCTTCCGCAGTTTCGGCCAACAGATTGTCAAAAATGCCAAGGCTCTGGCCCACGCGCTTCTGGACCGAGGTTATGACCTGGTCACCGGGGGCACTGACAATCACATGCTGATCCTTGATCTTCGCGATCGACCACTATCAGGCAAGGCCTATGCCGAGCGGTTAGCGAAGGCAGGCATCATTACGAACTTTAATATGGTGCCGGGGGACCCGCGCCATCCTGAGGTCACAAGCGGAATTCGCCTGGGGTCGCCAGCAGTGACGTCAATGGGCTTGCGCGATGTGGAAACCGTGCAAATTGCTGGCCTCATCGACTCCGTCCTCCGGCGAGCCAGAAGACGAAGATCTCCATGCCTGCGTGCGAAGAGACATTGCCTACTTGTGCGCTGCGTTCGAGGTCCCGGGCCTCACCGACAGGTAAGGTGGGCTAAGCAAAATGCCCCATACAACTCCAACACCCGAAGCGAGGCATTTCATGGCTAGGCAGTTCGTGTTCTCTTCCGAATCGGTTGGCGCGGGACACCCGGATAAGTTGGCCGACAACATCTCGGATGCCATCCTCGATGCCATCCTCCGCACCGATCCCAAGGCGCGCGTCGCCTGTGAAGCGTTGGTAAAATCAGGGATGGTCGTTCTGGCTGGCGAGATTACCAGCGATGCGCAGGTGAATTATAGCCAAGTTGCGCGCGATACGATTCTCGATATTGGATACGACGACGAGGCCGTCGGCTTTGACGGCCGGCGTTGCTCCGTCGTCCATGCACTCACCGAGCAGTCGCCCGACATCAGCCAGGGCGTTGACGAGGGACGAGGGCAGGACCTCCAACAGGGAGCGGGAGATCAGGGCCTCATGTTCGGCTACGCATGCCGCGAAACCGATACTCTGATGCCTTTGCCGATCCAGCTCGCTCATCGCTTGACGAAACAACAGGCAGATGTCCGGAAAGCACGACAGCTTGGCTGGTTGCGTCCTGACATGAAATCCCAAGTCTCAGTGCGCTATGAGGGGTTGCGCCCGGTCGCCCTGGATACCATCGTCGTATCGACCCAACATGACGAGCAGGTCTCGCAAGAGACGGTCCGCCAGGGCGTCATTGAGCAAATCATAAAGCCTGTCCTGCCGACCCACCTGGAGACGGAAGGCATCAGAATTCTGGTCAACCCGACGGGGAGGTTCGTAGTCGGCGGGCCGCGCGGCGACTGCGGTCTCACTGGACGCAAGATCATCGTCGATTCCTATGGTGGGATGGGTCGTCACGGCGGCGGCGCCTTTTCGGGCAAGGACCCGTCCAAGGTTGACCGCTCAGCTGCCTATGCGGCCCGGTATGTCGCAAAGAATATCGTCGCTAGCGGACTTGCGGACGTCTGCGAGGTGCAGCTTGCTTACGCAATCGGCGTGGCCAGTCCGGTTTCCGTCATGGTCAACACGTTCGGAACAGCGAGGGTTGAGGAAAGAAGGATCGAGCGCCTCATTCTTGAGTTGTTCGATCTCAGACCGAAGGGCATTATCAAGATGCTTGATCTCTTACGCCCTATATACCGCAAGACCGCGACCTATGGCCATTTCGGCCGTGAAGAGCCTGATTTCACCTGGGAGAAGACAGACAGGGCCGACGAATTGCGTCGCGAGGCAGGACTTGCCGCCCCGTGAGGGCTGGCGCCGAACGGATTGGCAAGCGCAAAGCCCATTCCCACTGGCCAGACCCGCCCGCGCCCGGCGTGGCAGAAAGCCGGTGGGTTTTTGGCGGAGACATGAATTGATGCCGGACTATGACGTGCTTTGTATCGGAAATGCCATCGTCGACATCATCGCCCAGTGTGACGAGGCGTTCCTGGAGACCAACGGCATCATCAAGGGCGCGATGAATTTGATCGACACGAGGCGCGCCGAACTGCTCTACAGCCGCATGGGCCCGGCCATTGAAGCCTCGGGCGGCAGCGCCGGCAACACGGCGGCGGGCGTCGCCTCCTTCGGCGGCCGCGCCGCTTTCTTCGGCAAGGTCTCCAACGACGCGCTCGGCGAAATCTACGCGCATGACATCCATGCCCAGGGCGTCGCCTTCGACACCAGGCCGCTTAACGGCGAACCGCCGACAGCGCGCTCGATGATCTTCGTCACGCCGGACGGCGAGCGCTCGATGAACACCTATCTCGGCGCCTGCGTCGAACTCGGCCCGGAGGACGTCGAGGCCGACAAGGCGTCGGGCGCCGCCGTCACTTATTTCGAGGGCTATCTGTGGGACCCGCCGCGCGCCAAGGAGGCGATCCGGCAGACGGCGAAGCTCGCCCATGCCGCCGGGCGCGAAGTGTCGATGACATTGTCGGACTCGTTCTGCGTCGATCGCTACCGCGACGAATTCCTCGATCTGATGCGCTCCGGCACCGTCGACATCGTCTTTGCCAACAGCCACGAGATCAAGTCGCTCTACCAGACCGCGTCCTTCGACGAGGCGCTGGCCCAGATCCGCAAGGATTGCAAGATCGCCGCCGTCACCCGCTCGGAAAAGGGCTCGGTGATCGTACGCGGCGACGAGACCGTGACCATCAATGCGACCAGGATCCGCGAGCTGGTCGACACGACAGGCGCCGGCGACCTCTACGCCGCCGGCTTCCTCTACGGCTACACGCAAGGCCGCAGCCTGAAGCAGTGCGGCGATCTCGGCTCGCTGGCGGCCGGGCTGGTCATCCAGCAAATCGGCCCAAGACCACGCCAGAATTTGCGCAGCGAGGCCGAGCAGGCGGGATTGCTGTAGGTGGCGAGCCAAGAACCAGCTGCCCAGCCTCCTTAATCCAGCCCGAGCCTTTTCTTCAGTTCCGCATTCTCCTTGCGGAGACGATCGGCAAGCAGGCTCTTTAGCCGCTTGTTTTCTTCCTCGAGCGCGACGAGATCCTTCAGCCCGTCACTGTCCGCCGCCGGCGCCGCCGCCTTCTTCCAAAGATAATATGTCTGTTCCGAGATGCCGGCTTGCTTCACCGCGCTCTTGAGAGTAGCGCCGCCGCCGATCGAGGTCTCGATCTGCGCCAGCTTCTGGGCACGATCCTTCGCGGAGTAGCTCTTTCGGCCTGTTCGCGCTGACGGCGGTGCTTCAGTGGTCGCGGATATCGGCTTGGCGCCCTCCTTGCGGGCAGGCGCGCTCGCCTCAGCTTCTGGCTTCCTCGACCGCCGCGCTCTCGTCTTCGGTTTTGGCGTTTCCGCTTTGTCTGCCGGTGCGCTAGGAACTACTGCTGACTCGGTTTCCAGGGGATTGGCCATGAAATGCTCCACTCGCGGTTTTTGCAAAGGTTCAGCATCAAGGGCCACTACAGTAGAGTCAACAAGCTGACGATTTAACGGCTCGACTTCCTTTGTTGTCTCGGCCATCGCCGCGGCGATGTCGAAATTGCCCCAGATGGAACGTGCGGATTTTTGATAATTGCGCTTTTGTTTGACTTCCACGGTGAATGGTCGCGTCTGCCGCCTCATAGTTCCTTCCTGAATAGGAGAATGAAGTCGCCGCTCGAATTTTTGGCGCTTGCTGCTTAGCGCGGAGCATTATCGTATAGCCGCTCAACGGGCAAGTGATGCCGGTCTTCGATGGCTGACCCATCTGGGGAGATTTGAGCGGCTTCGCGCGTCCTGCGCATGCCTGTAAGAGCCTGACTCGAAACTCGACGCACGACGTGGAGCTGCCATGCGGCGAAGCATGAGGCGGATCGAGGCGATGAAGATCCATGCCTCGGCGCTGGCGATGGTCGCCTCGAAGTCTTTGGCGAGCCGGCGACAACGTCCCAGCCAGGCGAAAGTTCGCTCGAGGACCCATCGTCGTGGCAGCACGCCGACTGCCTTCCTGGATGTCGGCCGTGTGCACCGTCAGCCCGACCAAGTGTCCCTCGGTGGCAGTAATGATATGGCGCTTGCGGCCTTTGACCTTCTTGCCGACGTCGTAACCACGCAAACCGGCAACGTCGGCGAACAGATGCCGCAACCAGGGAGAAAGCCGTCGAATGGAGGCGATGACGCCGCTTGGTCGCGAGGCGAACCCGAGCGCCGGTGTCATCGACAGCCAATCGGCAAAGACCACGGACGTTGTCGCTGCCCCGCGCGGCAATATCGCCGGCGGGTGGTCTCCGTCCAACCCATGTCGTTATCCCGTTCAAGTCTAGACAACCCAAGCGAATCACAACGGACGGGGCCACTCAACCGCTTCCACCCCCAAAACCGAGTTTCGGGTCAGGCTCTAAGGGCAAACACCATGCCATTGTGGGTGGTGGTTTGCGTGGCGAGACACGCCTGGTAAGGACCCTCGTGGTGCCGGTACGGCCCCTGAATATCGTGGTCGCAATTGGGGTGGTAATGGTTTGGCGGGATTTGCTGACGCGAGAAAACGGTGTCGCTGCCGCCGCCGCAAACCTTCCTCGATGAAATCGCCGCCACTGCAGCCCTTTTCGCCTGCTTCACACGAATTGCAGGCGTAGGTTTCAGGATTCACGCCGTTTTTGCCGGTGGCGCAATACGGCGTCGGAAAATTACCCACATTGAACTGACCTTGAACATCGGCAAAGGCGATGCAGGCCTTCTTCCCTGTCTTGAACCAGCAACTGATCGCGTGCAGTCATCCGGATAAGCCGCCCCGCCGGAGGCCAAGCTGACTTGGTGACACACGAACGCATTATTGTCTTCCGGTCTGGCGGCAACAGTATCAGCAGGACGGCAAAGCTGACCGGCTGCAGCGAAGCGCAGGTGAAGCGCGCTGGGCTCGACATCAGAAGGAAAGCGGGAAGCAGGAAATGTTGTCGCAAAAGTTGAGTTCTGCGAGGTGCAAAAGTCAGTTGCAAATCGTCGCGACAGAGGCTCGGCAGCTCCCCGAAGTAGCCATTTCAGATTGCTTGCAGGTGCGGATAAAGTCCTTTATGCATCGGCACATGATCAAGTCCGCGCTCATCGCTGCAATCTATTATGCGACGCTTCCATAAGGAGCGGCGCGTTTCGATCATGCCTTGAAACAAGCCGCCGTCAGGCGGCTTGTTTCATTGAGAGGACCTCCTGGCGGCAATACCAGGAGGATTCCCTATGGCACTTCCCGATTTATCAACCGGTCATTCCAAACCATATTCGGCGGCTTTGAAGACGCTCATTGAGCGCGGCTATGTAAATCAAGGGACCGACCTGCCGGGTGTCGATGCCGCCTTTGAAGCAGGCATCGTACCCGCTTACGCTGGTTTCGATGCGACGCCTGACAGTCTTCATGTCGGCCATCTTCTTCTGATCATGGCGCTTCGTCATCTTCAGCAGACTGGCCATAAACCCATCGTTCTCATTGGGGGTGGGACCACCCGCATCGGCGATCCCAGCTTCCGTTCGGACGCGCGGCCGATGCTGACGGACGAGCGGATCGCCGCCAACATTGAAGGGATCAGAAAGGTCTTTGGCCGTCTCCTTGTCTTCGGAGACGGCCCGACGGATGCCGTGATGGTGAACAATGCCGACTGGCTGGACAGCATTCGTTGGATCGACATGCTGAGAGACGTCGGCAGGCATTTCTCCGTCAATCGGATGCTCTCTTTCGACAGTGTGAAGTCGCGGCTGGAAAAGCAGGAGAATCTGAGCTTCTTAGAATTCAACTACATGATCCTCCAAGCGTTCGACTTCCTTGAGCTAACCCGCCGGACCGGTTGCCGTTTGCAGATGGGTGGAGCCGACCAGTGGGGGAACATCATCAATGGCATCGACTTGATACGGCGGACGGATGGAAAGGAAGTCTTCGGAGTGACTACGCCGCTTCTGAAGACTCCTTCAGGTGTCAAGATGGGTAAGACGGCTGCCGGAGCTGTGTGGCTCAACGAAGATCGCCTTTCGCCATACGATTACTGGCAATTCTGGCGTAACACGGAAGACGCTGATGTCGTTCGGTTTCTGAAGCTTTTCACCGATCTGCCGATGAACGAGATCGAGCGATTTGGACAGGCTGAAGGAACCGAGCTAAACGCCGTCAAAGAACGTCTCGCCAACGAAGCTACGGCCCTGGCACATGGAACTAACGCCGCCAAACAGGCGGAGGCCACGGCTAGCCAAGCATTTGGGCAGGGCGAAGCCGCAGAGGGGCTACCGACGCTTCATCTAAATGACGCCGAGGGGTTGGCCGGAGTAGCCCTTGTGGATTTGCTGGTACGCGCCGGATTGACCTCCTCCAAAGGGGAAGCGCGAAGGGCGATCTCGGGACGAGGTGTGCGGATCAACGGCAACGTTGTCGAGGTTGATACAATGATATCTTCCCAAGACCTCCCGATCCGGCTTTCGCTCGGCCGGAAGCGCCACACTGTTGTAAAGTAGGGTTTCAGCAAATGCTGTCGCAGAAATTCTGCCCGCTTAGCGGATATTGCAGACATTCGCGTCGAGTTCCCTGAGGAATGTCGAGAGACACTCCTCAGGGGGTAGTTAAGGCCGCCAAGTTTTCTGGGTTAGCAGGCGCGCCACTGTGGCAGCTTGGCTTGTATGGCGAGGCCATGGTTGAGTGAGGCGAACCAAATCCAGCCCCGCGGTCGATCCCGAAGCTTCCCACAATGGCGAAGAGAACATCTTCACTGGTTCCTTTTCAGCACAAGACCTTCCGTTCGCTATGGTCGGCTGCACTCATTTCGAACCTTGGCACCCTAGTGGAAGGTGCGGCGGCAGCTTGGCTGATGACGAGCATCGCCACCTCCCATGGAATGGTGGCGCTCGTCCAGTCATCGACCACCCTCCCCTACATGATCTTCTCGCTCGCGGCGGGAGCGCTCGCGGACAAGTTTGACCGTCGCCGGATCATGTTGACTGCGCAACTGCTGATGGTCTGCGTATCCGCCTTCCTGGCGTTCCTGACCTATGCGGGGAATGACACCCTGGACCCTTCTGGGTCTCACCTTCCTAATCGGCTGTGGTTGGGCATTGCACGATCCCTCTTGGCAAGCCTCCATGGGAGATATCCTGCCTCGCGAACACCTGCCAAGCGGGGTTGCGCTCAACGGCATGAGCTACAATCTCATGCGCAGCATCGGGCCGGCGATTGGCGGCATAATCGTGGCCACAGCCGGTGCGGCCTTCGCGTTCCTCTTCAACGTCCTTTGCTACTTCGCTCTGATCGCTGCGCTGTTGCGATGGAAAGCCGAACGGGCACGACAAGCGCTGCCGCGGGAGGCTTTCGGCAGTGCGATGGCGGCGGGCTTCCGTTACGTGCTCTTGTCGCCGAACCTTCTCAAGGTGATGTGCCGGAGTTTCATTTTCGGCCTCACCGCCGTTGTCATTTTGGCTCTCCTGCCGTTGGTCGCTCGCGAACAGATCAAAGGGACCGCAGTCACCTACGGCGTGATGCTCGGCTTCTTCGGCTTGGGAGCGATTTGCGGTGCGCTCCTCATCGGGCGGGTTCGAGAAGTTCTCTCCAACGAATGGGTCATTCGCGGTGCGTTCTTTGTATTGGCGATCAGCTGCTTCTTTCGGGCATGGAGCGAGCACGTTGGGCTGAGCTGTCTCAACCTCATGCCACCGCGCCCTCTCTCTATCAGACGGCCACATACGGCGGCATGGCGGCGGGAAGCTGGCTTTGGGGCGAACTGGCGGATGTCCAAGGTGTTTCGGGAGCCTTGCTCGTCCGCCAGCTGGTTCTTGTGATTGGGGGACTGATGGGCATCCTTCTGCGTCAGCCGCATTTTGAAACGCTCAATCTGGATCCGACCAACAAGTTCAGCGAACCGACGCTGCAACTTGACCTGCGGCCACGAATCGGTCCGATCATGGTGATGGTCGACTATCGTGTCGATCAGAGAGATCCAGACTCGCCCACAATAATTATCTGAATTTCAGCAGTAATTTTTGATCGCCCATTCGTGCTGTGTACCAGCCCTGTGTCTTACGCAAGTGGTCACGAACGGCTGCCGGAGCCTCGAAGACGCCCTAAAAACACATGCTGCGATTTCTGAACACGCTTGACGTGTTAGATTAAATTCATCCACAATGCGTGTGTTGAACACGCGAGGTGAGTTATGAACATGAAAGAGCTTAGGGTTCGACTGGGCATGACTCAAAAAGATTTGGCAGAGCAGATGGCAACGACGCAACAGACTGTGGCCCGTTGGGAAACAGGCAAAACGCAGTTGAACGTCGAGCAGATCAAGGACCTTTGTCTCACGTTGAAATGCACGGTCGAGGAGCTGCTGGGCTGGAAGATTGATGTCGAGGAGTGGCGCACGAGCCCGTTTGCAATTGCCGATGCCGAAACGCGATACGGCACGCTCAGAATCAAGACGGCTGTTGGCAGCCGCCAATATCCTATCGATGAAAAGGCGCGTGAATCGATTTTACGTCAGTTGAAGGAACTTCATAATCTTCGTAGAAATAACACAAGCAGGCCATGGCTGTATTGTTGGAGCCTTGACAACAAAATACTCTTGATAAATCCCCAATATGTCCGCACCATTGAGCTTATCGGTGACGATGTAGAGGAGATGCCAGAGTATTATCATCCAGAAATCTATCGGGCTTTGGATGACTGGGATAAGGGTGAGGTTTCAGGAAAGCTGAAGAAAGAATGCGATGCCATCATCGCAGAGATGGGTGATCAGGACGCCGTGCGCATGGCCTCCTATGTTCGCGTCACATATGACGACGGAGAAGATGAGTGGAACTTCTTGGATGAAGAAACCGCTACGACTTTCTTCGGATTGGAAGCTGCGACCTTTGACGTTCCCCAGTGTAGTTTCGCCGAAGTGGAGGAAGAAGGTTACTACCGAGCGCGATACGCCAACCTTGATCGCGTCGCGGTGATGGAGGTTCCAAGCGACCGTTATCACAGATTGACCGCGCCCGAGGAAGCTTAGAACCATCCACGAAGGGCGCATGTTACATCTCGACCTTGCGTGGTGGTTTTCAGTACGAGATGACGTTAAGCGTAGGTAGTGGCAGGTAAGAGTGCTCGACCAGAAGCTCAACTGCCTCCTCAATATCGCTGCCGATGTGCCGCAGGACACGTCCACGGGAGCGTGGATAGGCGTGAAGTTCCTGCACTCCACGGTCCGCTCTCCCATCGCCGGTGTGTGCCCGACGCCATCTTGTGGACGAGCTTGGCCGCCTGCACCCGGTTGTATTCCGGCTTGCGGTCCGCCTGGGCGGTCCGCCGCGATGGCTATCTCCATGTCAATCGGCGCCGAACTTTGACTGCCCGCTGCTTTTGATGAATTTGGCGAGGTCCCGCGCATAATCACTCTTGGTCTTCTCCTTGAGGCCCTGTGTCGCGAACTTGTGGTCCAGCAGGGCAAACAGGTCCAAGTCCCCTTCCGCCTGTGGCGCTGGCTTGCCCTCACCGCCCTCGGCTTCCCAATTGGGGACCGCTTCTGCGCGCTGCACCGTGGCGATTGTCCGCCCAAGACGCATCTGTCAATGCCGCTCGAATTTTCCCCAAAAGTGCCGAAGTAAAATTCCCCAGTTTCGCTGCTCAGACTGTCGCGGAGGGGTGTCCATTTTTCGGTGGCCGGCCGCGCGGCCGCGATGGTGGATTTAATGTCGGCGGCGTGATGGAGGCTTTTGATCGCAAGTGTTCGGGCATGAGCTCGGCGTGCTGGCGGAGCCGATAACTCGATCCTTCGATCTGGACGACGACCGCATGGTGAAGCAGGCGATCGAGAAGTGCGGTTGCGACGACAGGGTCGCCGAAGACCTCGCCCCATTCGGCGAAGCCGCGATTTGAGGTGAGAATCATTGCGCCCTTCTCGTAGCGGGCGTTGACGAGTTGGAAGAACAGATTGCCGCCACCGTGGACGACGGGCAAGTAGCCGATCTCATCGACAACGAGCAGAGCAGGCCGGCAGAAGAAGCGGATGCGTTCGTGCAGGCGGCCTTCGCGTTCGGCCCTTGCCAGCGCGGCGATGAGTTCGGCCAGCGTGCAGAAATAGACGCTCTTTCCAGCCTTCACAGCCTCGACGGCAAGCGCAATGGCCAGATGGCTCTTGCCTGTGCCGGGCG
>NZ_JAMYVG010000030.1:0-60685 GCF_040323855.1 Mesorhizobium sp. M0028 | reverse complement strand
TGACCTCGCCTTTCAGGTCGATTTGCTGGCCTCGGTTCACCTTGATGTGGTCGATGATGGAATGTGGGAAGTCGTAACCTGGGATAGAGACGCTTACGCGGTCCTCTGTTATCCGCCTTCGAACCGTGGCAGTAATCGCCACCTGGTCACCAATGCCTATTCCCCGAGCCATGCCATGGATTCTGGTGCGGGCAGTGTCTTCTTCAAGAGGCTTCTAATATACGCCCGCCATCCTAAGGCTGAAGCAATATGTCGGATTGGATGTGTCGCAGCGAGAGACCAGCGTTTGCGTCGACGATGATGCTGGAAGGCCTATCTTCCAAGGGAAGGTGAAGTCCGATCCGGGAGCACTGACCGAGTTGCTCCGCAAACGGGCACCTCACGCCGAGCGCATCCGATTCGAGACGGGCCATGTCCAGCTGGCTCTGGCATGAGCTCAAGCGGGTCGGATTGCCGGTCGTCTGCATTGATGCTCGGCATGCGAAGGCGGCACTTTCAGTTCGAATGAACAAAAGTGATGAGAACGATGCCCGCGGCCTGGCCGAGCTGGTTCACGTCGGTTGGTATCGGGAAGTGAAGGTCAAAAGCGCGGAGAGTCAGGCCACCAGATCCATGCTCGTCGCACGGTCAAGACTTGTTGAGGTCCGGCGCGATCTCGAAAACCAGACACGGTCCATGCTGAAGGAATACGGGCTGCAGTTCAGTCGATCGATTGGGTCACAGTTCCGGCGAAAGGTTTGGGAGCTGGTTGCTGACGGGCATCCGCTTCGGTCGTTGGTTCAGGCCCTTCTATCTGTCCACGAGCAGGTCTGCTGTGAACAGGAGAAGCTCGATCGGCAAGTCCGGCATCTCGCTCGTGAAGACGACGGCGAAACGGATATCAATGGCCGCGTCTCACGCTGGGGCGATCGACTGTTGCGAACCTATCTCTACGAAGCAGCCAGTGTCCTCCTGCACCGGACGAAGAAATGGTCCACGCTGAAAGCCTGGGGGATGCGTCTGTCGAGGCGGATCGGCTTGAAGAAGGCAAAGGTGGCGGTCGCACGGAAGATCGCGGTTCTGCTTCATTGCATTTGGGTCGACGGCACCAGCTTCGAGTGGGGCAGCGAAAAGATGGCGTAACAGATCCGCACTCGATCCCAATCGCGGGCCCTTTGCGGAACTCGTGATGTCCCCCGCCGGGACGGTGGTTGCGGCGACCTCGGTCAAACGGCTGACAGCAGTTCATCTGCATCTCGTTGGAAACGTTGAGGCGCCCGACCCGAACATCATCATGAGGCACTCGACCTCGGAAAGGACCATGACCCCGGCGCTGGCAGTGCGAGATCCGGATTGACAACCACCCGCAATTAAAGGGCCGTTTGACAGGCGGAGCTCGCCGAATGGCCACAACAGCTAAGATTGACGCGTTTGGCGGCTCGCGTGCAATCGTAAGCACTGTTCACGTTGCAGATGTGGCCGGCAGTTTATTTGCTCTTTTGCGCTTCCGCTGCGAGCAAGGCTTGTCCCGCCAGTTCCGCGTGCAGCGTGCGCGCCATATCGAGGTGCTCGAGCACCTTTGGTAGGTTGTCTGAGGCGAAGTGCTGGAGCTCTGGATCTTCGCCGGAGCCAATCTCCCAAGCCAGAAGCTGCGCTGTTTTCTGGTGGTCGAGGATCTGCGCAGCCAGATAAGCAAGATCGAACGCGACGCCGTCCTGCTTTTCGAGATCAGCGCGGATTTTCTTATGATCAGGGTCGAGCTCTTCGGGAAGCGGAATCTCGCTCTTGTCCGCGACGGATTTCAGCTGTTTATTTGCCTCGTCGTGATCTTCGACCATTCGATTTGCAAATGCGCTCACCCCATCATGGCTTGTCTTTTCGGCCGCGAGCCGACCCAGTTCCACCTCGGCCCTGCCGCCAGCCGTGACCAGCTGGGCGAAAAGCCGATCCTGATAATTCGTCTGGTTCGGCGCTGGAACTCCGGGCTTCTCCATCCTCGTGTCGGGAGCAAGGCCGGCCGGATTGCCGATCTGCGCCATCGCACAACAAGGCGACAGCCCCACGGCGAAGGTGATTGCGGCAGCACGCATGAGTGTCCTCCATTCCGCGCCGAAGGCGGGCCCCCGGCAGCGGCTCTTTCGCTCGTTCAGAGAGTGAGCAGGTAAGCCACGAGTGAATCCTTTTCCGGCTGGTCAAGCTTCGTTCCGAGCACCAAGTTGAAGAACTCAACGGTATCGCCAAGCGTCATTAGGCGGCCGTCATGCAGATAGGGCGGAGAATCCTTGATCCCGCGCAGTGTGAAGGTCTTTATCGGCCCATCCGGTATGGCGACCTGATCGTTGAAGGTCTCGCCGATCTTGTAGAACCGCTCGAGCTTCAGGTCGTGCATGTTGTTGTCCATGAATGACAACCCTGGAACATGACACTCGGCGCAGCGGCCCTTGCCCATGAACACCTGCTCGCCCTTGAGCTCCTGCGCACTTGCGGTGGCCGGGTCAAGCCGCCCGAACGGGTCGAGCTTCGGCGCCGGCGGAAAATCGATGATATTCTGCATCTGCGCCATCATCGCCACCTGGTTCGTGCGGTCGGGCAGATTCACCCCTTTGCGGGTGGCGCTCACGTGATCGCCGTTGAAGTAGGCGGTGCGCTGCTCGAATTCCGTGAAGTCCTCGACTGAGCGCAGCGAGCGCTTGGAGCCATGAATCTGCTGATTGAACAGGCCGCGTAGGCTGGTTGTGTCGAGCCGAAAGCGCTCGGCTTGTGGCCGGACGTCCGGCGTCAGGTGAAAGGCTGCGTTGGTATGGAAATTCGCATGGCAGTCGAGGCATGCCACACCCATGCTTTGCATCGCGACCTTTCTGTCCTCGGTCTGATTGAATTCCTCCTGCGGGAAGGGCGTCAGCAGCAGACGCAGTCCTTCCATTTGTACGGGTGTGATGATGCCGTTCATATATTCGTAGAAGTTGCGGATCGTCAGCAGATCACCGCGCGACACATCCCCCAGTTCGGGATGCGTGGTGAGGAATATCGGAGGTGGAAATTCCGGCGTAAGATAGTCGGGCAGGTCGAAATCGACGTCGAAGCGCCGCAGATCGCGCCCTTCATCGGCGCCGATCTCTCTGATCTGGTTTTCCGGAAAGACCTGGCCTCCGGTCGCCTGCTTGACGTGCGGCAGCGGCAGGAAGCCGTTCGGCAACAAACCACGGTCGCGGATTTCTTGGGGAGTCTTGGCGGCCAGGCTGTCCCAGGTCTCGCCTGCCGGGAGTTTGACCCTGACGCCCTCCTGCACCACTTTCCGGCCGCCCGACATCATGACGCCCCGCATCGGCCGGTCCGCCAGGTTGTAACGGCTTTCGAGCAACTTGCGCTGCCGCTCGATCACGGCGGGTTTTTGCGCTTCGTCATTCTCCTTCACCGCAGAAAAGGGCAGGCTTGGCAATGGACGATAGGTCAGATCTGGCGGCAGCGGATCGGAAGCAGCGGTAAGCGTGACCGCGGCGGCGCCAAGCAGCGCCGGCAAGCCAAGGTTGAAGACACGTGACATATCCCCTCCCAAGATTATGAAAGTCTCAATACGAACAGACCGCCCCAACTCCCACGTGCGATGTTTGTTCCCGTGACTCCAACCAAACCGGACCGCGTCGTTGATGAGCTCGGGCGAGCCGCCGTGATACTAAGACGACTGGAATTGCAGAGCGGTAATCCTCCTTGACCAAGGCCAACGCAACGGCTGGTTCGTGTCGAGCTTCATCACGACGTTTGCAGTCATTTCTGGGATATTGGCCGCGGCGATCCGACCGTCGAAATACGCCTGCTGTTCACTCGCCAATTTGGTGCATGTTTCTTGGTTATGATGGCAGTCGGCGCCGTCATGTTCAGCACAACGCAGATCATGCCACAGCTGCAACAAACGGCATTGGCCTACACAGGGGACGCTGTCGGGCCTCTCGATAATGCCGGGCGGCATCGCCATGCTGCGGGTATGTGGTGGCTACGTTCGCCCTATGGCATATGACGTCGCTCACCCCGACGCCAGCTACTACTTTTTGCCTTTTGGGCGCGTCTTCCTGATGATCGGACTGCGTTCCTGATCATCCCTATTTCGACCGCGGCTTACGTCGGTCTCCCTGCGCAAAGACCAATCAGGCGTCAGCGCTGATCAACGTCGCCCGCAACATCGGCGGCTCGCGCCTCGATTTCGCTGGTGGCGGCGGAGGAACTCGGTATCCCCTATGAGCAGGTCAAGGCGGTGGTCGCCGATACCTCCAGCCTCGGCTACAACGATATGACGGACGGCAGCCGCGGCGCCTTCTCGTCTTCGATGGCGGCGATCTCCGCCGCCCGCAGCGCCATCAAGATCCTGCGGGACCGCGCCACGCAGACGTGGGACATCCCGGTCGACGACCTGGCCTGGGAAAAGGGCCACGCGATCGCCAGGGGCGCGACGCACGGCAACCTTTCGCCGCTGTCGCTGGAGGACGCCGCGTCGGGGAGACCGGCGGACCGATCGCCGGCCACAGTGAGCTCGTCGCCCACGGCGCCGGCGTCTCCTTCGCCACCCACATCTGCCATATCGAGGTGGATTCCGAGACCGGCTCGTGGCCTGCGGCTCGGTCGTCCTCGTCATGTTGTCGGTCTATGCCTAACCCGGCCCTGTAGTCCTCGATCACGCCGTGGACCGTCGCCGGATCGTGGATCGAGGCGAGAAATCAGCGTAAGCCTCCGCGCCCATCTCCGCGGGATCACCGCCGTATCATGCGTCTGGATTGGCAAGGATAGCCTGCTCCGGCTTTTCAGGCTGAGCGAAGAAGAACCAATGCCACCAAGCCGATGCGAACCGAGCGTCACATCGCGCCAGCGCATGCCGATCGGAATGGCTTGCCGGCTGACGGATGCCGGATGATCCATTGCTGTCCGAAATGCGGTGTACGCCCCACGGTCCTGACCCGCAAGTCCGAAGCGATCGAAGCCCAGATAGTACATAAGGGCTAAGCAATCGCGGGCATTGGACCTTTTAGACGAGCCCGAATGGTCAGGCATGTCAAAGGGCTTGGCCGAAACCGCGAAGATCAGGCAAATTACGGTGTATTCCTCAGCCAAAATCGGCGCCACGCGATGCCAAGTGGCATGGGTGCGAGGATGACCGTGCAGCATCAGAAGCGGTGGGCCCCTTCCACCAACCCGCACTCTGAGCGTCGCTTCCGGAAGTTTGATCTGCTCCAGCGAGAAACCTTCAAACATGCAACTCCCTCCATTCGCAACATTTGCCAAACGTGTAAACGGAGAGGCAGTTCAATGTCGGCTTCCGCGGGATGTGAACTTGCCACGTATTTCCGAGAAGAGGTCGTGAGCCGAATGGCGGCTTTAACTGGTCCCGCGGCAATAACCGGACGGACAGCAAACGGGCCCCCTGCCGCAGGCAAGATCGGTGAAGACGAAGCGTCCCGGCCCCTCGGCCATCGGACCCCATGCAGCAGGCCATAGGGCCTCGCGATGGGCCATATAATTGGCTTCGATGACTTTCTGGTTTGCCGCCAGCCCGTTGGCGAACAACTCCTGATTGGATGCCATTTGCCGCCCGGCCTTGGAACTTGACGTTCTCCCGCGCAGTCCCATCCAATTGCCGCCCGGGTAGGTAACGCGGATACTTCGCCAGGTCCCGAAATCACATGCGCGCAGCCGCCGTCTTTGTCTGATCTTTGGACTTAAACATATCAGTAGAAAATAACCGTAACCATCTTTCATCTTGCCGCGTATGGTCCGATCATCTGCCGGTGCAAGTTTGAGGACATGCAATGAAGAAGGCCGCTGCTCTCCTGGTACTTTCCCTCGTTACCATGCTGCCCGCAATGGCAGCCGCGCAGTCCTACGTGCCGGAGCTTGGGCCGTCGCCGCCGCAGGATGCTATGCAGCTGTATCCCGGCGGTGTCGAGAAGGCTGTGGCCGCCCTGTCGGACATCGTCAAGAAAGTCAAGGAAGCATCCGACGTTCCCGGCTTCGCCGTGGCGGTGGTGCAGGGCGGCAAAATGATCTTTGACGAAGGCTATGGCCTTCGCGACAACCGGGACGACACTTCTAGGGTCAGCAGCACTACCATTTTCCAGGTCGCCTCGGTGTCGAAATCGATCTCGGCCACGGTGGCCGCCATCGCCATGACGAAGGACCACAGCTTCGACTGGGATACCGCGGTCGGCAAGGTCTGGGACGGCTTCCGCCTCAATCTCGACTATGTCTCGGGCAACGCCACCATCGGCGATTTCTTCGCCCATCGCTCGGGCCTGCCAATGGCGGCGGGCGATGAGCTCGAGGATCTCGGCTTCCAGCGCAAGCAGATCGTCGGCGGCCTGTGGATGGTGCCGCTCGATCCCTTCCGCATCTCCTATCACTACGCCAATTTCGGCACGACGATCGGCGCCGAGGCAGTGGCCCACGCCGAGAAACAGCCTTGGGAGCCGCTGGCCAAGAGCCTGTTGTTCGATCCGCTCGGTATGCGCTCGAGCAGCTATCGGCACGAGGACTTCATGGCCGCCGGCAAGAACCGCGCCCTGCTGCATGCGCGCGTGGCGGAGAATGTGTTCGAGCCGCTCTATGACCGCGATCCCGACCAGCAGGCGCCGGCGGGCGGCGTCTCCTCCAGCGTCCAGGATCTTGCCAAGTGGATGATCCTGCTGCTTGGCGACGGCACCTATAACGGCCAGCCCATGATCGACCCGAAGATCCTGCAGCCCGCCATCACACCGCAGAGCGTGACCTACCGCGGCGAGACGCCCGATACGCGGGCCAGCTCCTATGGCTATGGCTTCAATGTGGGGGTGAACGCCAATGGGCGCACCACCATGGGCCATTCCGGCGGCTTCCTGCTCGGCGCCGGCACCACCTTCCAGATCTTGCCCTCGGCCGACGTCGGCATCGTCGTGCTCACCAACGGCTCCCCCGTCGGCGCCGCCGAGGCGGTCGCCGCCAGCTTCATGGACATCGTGCAATATGGCCAGATCACCCGCGACTGGTATCCCTACATGAAGCCGCGGTTCATGGGCTACTACAAGCCGGTGGGCGACCTCGCCGGCAAGGTCAAGCCGACGAACCCCGCCAAGGCGCGCAGTCCATCCTTCTACGAGGGCCAATATACGAGCAACTATTTCGACACCGCCACCGTGCGGGCCGATGGCGACAAGCTGATGCTCGAACTCGGCCCCAAGCCCATGCAGTTCACGCTCGAGCACTGGGACGGCGACACCTACGCCCTCACGCCCCGCGGAGAGAACGCGCCGACCGGCTCGCTGTCATCGGTGAAGTTCGTCGGTTCCCCCGGCGGCATTCGCGCGCGGGTGATGACGGTGGACTATCTGAATGAGAACGAGTTGGGGCATTTTCAGAGGTAGGGGGTGAAGGCGTCGGGTGCTTCATACACCCCATACCGTCGGTCGACCTCACGCTTCAAAGCCTCGTGGGCGCTCGCCAGACAGAGCCGCAGTGTCTTAAAAAGCGCCTCGTCTCGTTGGGATCAAAACCACCCTGGGTGGTGGCCACCGACCGGCGGTGGCCCTGACCTTGGCCATCAGCCGGTCTCCGCCATGAGCTTTGTTCTGCGCTACATGCGGCGTCACCCTCATCGAGCGCAGCTCATTGACGAAGTCTTCCGCGTCGTAGGCCTTGTCGGCGCCGAGCGTGATCGCCTGTGGCCGCTCCGCTCGAGGTTCGATCATGTGCAGTGCGGCCACCCGCTCAGCATGTCCGTCGGCCAGTGTCAGGCAGGCGTCGACCAGCAGGCCGTGGCGGTTCTCCATCAAGCCATGTCCCATGAAGCACAGCTTGGCCTCCTTGCCTTTGCCCTTGCGATAGAGCCGGGCATCCGGATCGGTGGCCGAGGCATGTGTGTCGTTCGAGCGCTTGTGGCCATGGAAGTCCGCTTCCGCGTTTCGCCCGCCCCCTTCAGCCGGCGGCTCGCCCGAGCCGTCCTTCGGCTTGACGCTCTTCATCGACGCCCAGGCCTCGATCAGCGTCCCGTCGACCGAGAAGTGATCCGTTGACAGAAGCCTCTTGACCTTGGGCTGCGTCAGCACCGCGCTCAGGAACTTTGCGGCGATGTCGCCCTCCAGCAGCCGGTCGCGGTTCTTGGAGAACACCGAATGGTCCCAGGCCGCGTCATCGACGCCGATGCCGACGAACCAGCGGAACAGAAGGTCGTATTCCAGCCGTTCCATCAAAAGCCGCTCCGAGCGGATTGAGTAGAACGCCTGTAGCAGCATCGCTCGCAGCAGCTTTTCCGGCGGGATCGAAGGCCGCCCCATCGGCGAATACAGCGCCGCCAAGTCCCGCTCCAACGCCGCCAGCGCCTCGTTCACAATCGCCCGAATGCGCCGCAACGGATGATCGCGCCGCACCCGAGCCTCGAGATCAACATAACTGAACAGTTCGCCAGACCGTTCGTGTCCACCGCGCATGCCTCGTTCTCCGAATCTCTCCGGAGACACTGAATCACGCTCACGTCCTCGCTGCGAGCCACTTTTTCAACAGCCTGCTAGGGATGACAGCAGATATCGTCGCAGCCTATGTCCAGAGCAACGCAACGCCCGTGGCGGATCTGCCGAATTTGATCGCCAGTGTTAATTCTGCGTTGTCTGGCCTGGATGAGCCGGTCGCTGCACCATCGCCAATACTTACGCCCGCGGCAAATCCTAAGAAGTCGATCTTTCCCGAATACATTATAAGCCTTGAGAACGGGCGCAAGTTCAAGTCGATGAAGCGCCACCTGGGCTTGCTTGGCATGACACCTGATGAGTACAGAGCCAAGTGGGGTTTGGCGCGGGACTATCCTATGGTAGCGCCAAGCTATGCGGCTCAGCGGTCTGCGCTGGCCAAAGCTGCCGGTCTCGGCCGCAGGGCGGTTGCCAAAACGCCGCCAAAGAAAGCACCAGCAAAGCGCAAGGCCAAAGCCTGACAGTGCACGAATTCGGGCCATGCCATCAGGTCTAGATGGTCCAGGTGGCGTGGCTGGGAATGAGCTGCCTGGCTTCGCAGTTCAGTAAGCGCCGCTCACGCCACAACACAAGCTTCAGCACTGCTTGCGTCTTCACGTCCTCGTATCCTGGCGGGGGCAGGAGAGGTGGATCAATGTGCGATCGACAAGTCGAGCTGATACATCGTCGCCCTCGACAGATAATCAAATCATGTCGATAAAATCGCACTACATCGATACATCAAGCTCTGCTCGATGCCACAAAGCAACAAAGCCGCTGAATCCAGCAGCGCTCCGTGCTTCAAGGGCATGGCCATACGGGTGCTGGGTAAGCCTAAATTTCTTCCCCGAGCAATATCCTGGCCTCCTTGGCAGCAGCGATGAACGCCTGGCGTGCTATCCTTGGTGGTTTTTCTCCACGGATTACGGCAAGGCATGCTTCGATTGCGGCGCGCCGCGACTTGCCCTCCGGCCTCGGCCAATCCTTCAGCAGAACTTCGGCCGCGTCGGATACCGACGCAACAACTCTGTCGCGATCGATCCGGCCGGGTTGAATGATGACGGGCTTTCTGAAACGTTTCGTACGCACGACAGCCTCCAAGAACAAGATATGTTAGCTTCTGCTGATCCTTTGCGCCACATCAAACGTCCGCAAGTAACAGAAGGCATCCGCTTAGCCCAGAAGCTGCCGCCGCGATGGACGCTGGCCAGTGCTTCAGCACGTCGGGCCGGCCCCGAGTTTCGAAGAGCGCATCGCCAAGAGCGGCGTTACCCAATAAATGATTCACAAAATACCCAGTGAAGGGCAGTGAAGGGGAGTTCTCCGAACGCCGCGAAATGGAATTTCGGGGCTGAATTTACTCCATATCCGGCACGTCACGGCAGGTGAATAGCACGGTCGGCGGGCCATAGTCGCCAATAGCCGGGTCGGCGTCGCGGCTCCATGCGATTACGCCAACGTGCTTCCCTGCGAGCGCCTGACCGGTGCGGATTGCGCGTTCCTCGCTTTGCTGATCGGCGGGACCAAAGGCGGGAAACAGTTCGCCGTCCTGGCCACGATCGAATGCCACTACGACGATTAGCTTGGGCTTCTTTTGACCGGGCAGAATATGATCAGACATGGCAGGAACCTGTCACATGACCGAGGATTGAGTCGTGTTCGAGACTCGGGAGGTGCGCATGCAAGACCACCGTTTTGAGGAGCCCGTGCAGGTCGCGGAACACTATCAACACTTGGAGCGGGTTGCCCAAGCCGCCGATATCCTCTGAACAGATGGCCGACGGCGACCAGCATCAGGTCCAGATGCAAACGTGGCGCAGCAACCGCCCAGGATTCAGACAACAGGACGTTCGTTTAGAAAACAAAACATCCGATTTGATATCCGACGATTTGATGTGCTATGAGTCCACAGCAGAAGGAACTTGCGCATGGCACACTCGACCGCTCAAAGCGCTTTGCGCTATCCACTCACCATTATGCTCGGCACCGAAGCAAGCGTAAGATTGCTCCGGGAATTGTCGCGCCACGGCGGCTTGCTTTCTTCTCCATTGCTTGCGACTCGTAGCGGGCTTGCAAGGGCAAGCGTGTGGTCTGCTCTCGCAACCTTGGAAGGGATTGGCATCGTATCTTCGGAGGGAACGGGCAGGGCTCGTCTTTACCGGTTGAATGATCGCCATCCGCTGGCGACATCACTGGAAGCTCTCTTCGAGCAGGAGGCGCTTCGGTATTCCAATATTCGCGCCGTAATCACTGAGGCGGTCTCCGCAGTTCGGCCGAAAGTACTCGCGGCCTGGATTTACGGCAGCGTAGCGAGGGGCGAGGACCGTCCAGACAGCGATCTCGACATCGCAGTGGTTACGCCATCCGAAAAGCTAGATAGCGCGCTCCAAGAAATCCGTGAGGCACTGGTGACCCAAGGTCAAAAGCTTGGCTTCAATCCCTCGGTCGTGGGACTCACTCCGGAGGATGTGGCAAGGCTGTCGAGCACGCGAGACCCGTGGTGGGGCGGGGTCGAAGCCAATGCCCTGCTCGTCTTGGGTTCACGCCCGGACGAACTCGCAACAAAAACTCGCCGGCAGGCGTTGGCATGACCAGAAGAGGTGCGACGAAAGCAGTCGAGACAGGCTTTGGCGAGGGGCGATTGCGCATCGCCCGCTCATATTTGAAGGCTGCCCGTTTAGAGGTGGCAATGTCCGGAACGGGTGACATCGGAAATCCGGCTATGTCGCAGATCGTGAATGCGGCAATAGCATACGCCGATGCGCTCACTGCCCGATTTGCAGGAAAGATCAACCGCGCGGATCATGCGGCCGTGGTGAAAACCATGCGACGCGCTTGGAAATCGCCTTCCTGCAGCGCAGGCCAGCAGGTTGCGAAGCATCCTCGATGAGAAGGACGAAACTCAATACGGAATCAGGGCAAAATCATTACCCGAAGCGGAGAGCTTGCTCGACAAGTTGGAAAAGTTCGCGGAGTGGGCGGAAAAAGAACTGGAAGTCTGATCAGCAATGGAGGCGGCATGTCGCTTACGGCGACCTGAATGTTACTTCAGCAGTTTGATCAGCACTGTGAAAGCCGCGTCGATGTCAGCGCGAACCGCGGCGCGGACCGCTTCCGCGTTACGGTCTCGCAGCGCTGCAAACATCTGCTGATGGTGCTGGTTGGCGGTCGAATAGTTTCCGGAATCGTGCAGCATGTTGAAATAGGGACTGATCTGCAGCCACAGGTTCTCGATGATGTTGAGCATGTTTTCCGAGCCCGCGGCTCGATAGATGGAGAAATGAAAGGCGTAGTTAGCCCTGAGGTAGGATCCGGAGTGGAACAGCGGGTTTTGACGAAGGTTTGGGCACCAGCAAAAAACGTAGGTGAAGCATGGCTGCTCATCAGGAAAGCAAGGACCGCACTGAGCGTACGGCACGGGACGCAAAAACGGCCAGACTACGGGAACAGCCGCTGAAGACTGGGACTGCTATGCAAGAGCGGAATGATGAGGGCGCAAAACGACCGTCAACACAGCGACGCCGCAATCGGTGACGCCTATCTTGTTGGCAGTTAGGGCCTCGTTAGCTTCCGGGCCTGCTCCGGGGACAAGGCCGAATGGGTCAAGCCCGACCTTGTCGGTCGGGTGAAATTTTGCCGCTCAATTTCCTCGATGAGACCTGACTGCCTTCAGCAGTTCCCGCTCGTCAGTGTAAGCATTTCGAAAAGTCGCCACTACCGTTTCCGCCAGGATTTTGCCCTGTTGGCTTAAAGGGTCGAGGTCTTCGTCTGCGCAAATCTGATCGAAAACGCGCTGGCAAATAGCCAAATCATGAGGACTAAGGCAGGTGCGATTGGTACGCTGGCGCTGCGGCATGTGCGAACCCTCAGGCCCGCTGCCCGTGCAGAGCAGCGGGCCTTTACAGCCAGACTGGAGAACGGAGGAGAGTTCTCGCGCAAAAAACGTTTGATGTAGAGTGCTTGTTCCCGGCTAACGAAGTTGGTAATTTTCGTACAGTGCGCCACCTGGGGCCGATTGCCTTTCCGCAAGCAGTTAGCCGTTCAACTGTTTCAATGATAGCCCTGGCAAGCGCCTCACCCTCATGCATGGGCTCTTGGCCATAAGAGCAGGAAGACAGCCTCCTCGATCGGCAGCACGCCGGCCGGGCAGGTCTCCTCGATGCCACGCGCACCAGAGCAAGGGCGGCCAGGCCTTGCGGACTTGTCTTCGGCATCGATGGTTTGATCTGCGTTCGCTAATCCGCCTCATCTCTGAGCGACATCTTTTTGCGGCGGACAGGCGTCCAGTCGATGATCGTATCAGCATCGACGGTGATTAGCCCGCCAGCTTTCACGGTCACCTTTCGATTTTCCTCGTCGACCCGCGTGACCTCGCCAGTGAGCTGGAGCTCGTCACCTGGTTTGGACTTTTTAGGAGCAGGGATGGAATGCGGAAAACCATAGGAGGGGATGCTGACGCTAGCTCTTCCGTCGTCCAGGAGCTTCAGCACCGTCACGGTGATCGCCACCTCATCGCCGATATTGATGTCCGCAATTTCCCAAGCCATGCCCCTGATTCTGGAGCGGCTTTGACGGTGGTCAAGGGATTGCTAATATGCGGAAGATGCCAACACCGCCAGCGTGCACCTTGTTTCGGAACTGAGTCGAACCAGCGATTTTGATTCAAATCGTAGCGTCTGGAGTGCGGGCGCATGCTTCCGTCACAACGCATTTCGGGTAGGCTTGCAACCAAGGTCGCTTCTGGCGTGAACCGCCGTGCGGCAGTTGAACTGTTCGAGTTGAAAACGGCCGGAGCCCGATTGCTCAGCCGATCAGCAACACGGTTGTCGCGCAGGATCACCGAAGCAGAGAAACGCTGGCCCTCTGTCTTTGCTTTGCGGAGAGCCTGCTTCGCGACGCACAAACTTTTCTGATGCAGTGCGGTTTTGGCCTTCGCACCTGCACAGAACTATGCAAAACCGTCACCGCTGGAACTTGACCCAAGGGAATGTGCCGATGAGTGTGGAGGTCGAAACAAAGGCGCTGACGCCGCCGGACATTGCGGCCCGAAAGCACAAGATGCCGATTGTCTGCTTAACAGCGTATACAACGCCGGTTGCGCGCCTCGCCGATAGGCATTGCGACGTGGTCCTGGTCGGCGACAGCGTCGGCATGGTGCTTCATGGCCTGACGTCAACCCTCGGAGTTACGCTGGAGATGATGATCATGCACGGCAAGGCCGTGCGCCGCGGTCTTGAACGGGCGCTGATGGTCGTCGACATGCCGTTCGGCTCCTATGAGGAGGGCTGCGAACAGGCCTTTCGCAACGCCGCCCGGCTGATGGCGGAGACCGGATGCGCCGCGGTCAAGCTGGAGGGCGGCGAGAGCATGGCTGACACGATCCGCTTTCTCATTGCCCGCGGCATCCCCGTCATGAGCCATGTCGGGCTGACACCGCAAGCGATCAATGTGCTTGGCGGCTACAAGGTCCAGGGCAGGGGCCGAGACGGCGACAGGATTTTGCGGGACGCTGTTGCTGTTGCCGAATCCGGCTCATTCTCCGTTGTGCTGGAAAAGGTGGCCGAGCCGCTCGCACGAAGAATAACCGAGGAGGTTACGATTCCAACCATCGGGATCGGCGCCTCCGCCGCCTGCGACGGCCAGGTTCTGGTCGTCGACGATATTCTGGGCATGTTCACCGGTTTTCGTCCGAAATTCGTCAAGCGCTATGCCGAACTGGGCTCAGAGGCCGAAGCGGCCATTGCGGCTTATGCGGCTGATGTGCGGGGAGGGCGCTTTCCGGCGGCCGAACATCTCTCCGCCGACGCGCCGCAGGCCGGAGAATCCGCGTGAGCGTGCCGATCGTCCGCACCATTGCCGGGCTTCGTACCGTTGTGGCGGGATGGCGCCGTTCTGGTGCCAACATCGCCGTGGTGCCTACGATGGGGGCCTTGCATGAAGGGCATTTGAGTCTCGTGCGTTCTGCGCTTCAAAAGGCCGATCGCGTGATCGTGACGCTGTTCGTCAATCCCAAGCAGTTCAACAGTGCGGCGGATCTTGCCGCCTATCCCCGCACGGAAGACGAAGACGCTGCAAAGCTCACGCGGCTGGGCGCCCACCTGCTTTATGTTCCGGATGCGACTGAGATGTATCCTGACGGCTTCGCCACGACCGTGTCCGTGTCGGGCGTCAGTGAAAGCCTTTGCGGTGCGTTCCGGCCCGGCCATTTCGATGGGGTGGCGACCGTCGTTGCAAAACTCTTCCTGCAGACCGGCGCTGATTTCGCCTTTTTCGGAGAGAAGGACTTCCAGCAGCTTCAACTTATCAGGCGCATGGTCCGGGACCTGGATATTCCGATCACCGTCGTCCCCTGTCCGACAGTCCGGGAAGCCGATGGTCTCGCTTTGTCATCGCGCAATGTCCGGCTCTCGCCGGCAGAGCGCGCCGTCGCCCCAAGGCTAGCATCGGTCCTACTCAATACGGCGGCGGGGCTCTCGAACGGCTCTCCCGTCCTGCCAACGCTTGCCGAAGCGCGCGCAGCGATCCTGTCCGCGGGCTATCGCGAGGTCGAGTACCTGGAACTCCGTGGCGAGGCAGATCTGCAACCGATAGCAAGCCTGGATCGGCCGGCACGCCTGTTTGCAGCGGCCTGGCTCGGCGAAACGCGGCTCATTGATAACGTCAGAACACTGCCGTCTCCCGTTCTTGTTGACAAGCCGCTCGGGCATGCCTTCACCCGTGCCGACGGTCACACCGCAACGCCAGCATTCAAGGATGAGCTTGTAGGCTCTGGCAAGCGCTACCCCTGACCAACTCGGCCCTGTGAGCGCTGGATCGTCCCCTCTGGATGAATCACCGCAGCAAGGCGCCGGAAATGCCCGCTGATGCTCGGCGGTTCGGTTCGTGGTGAGCATCACCGTCCTGCCATGTCGGGCTTGGCGACCTGCGACTATTTCAGCAGTTTGATCAGGACAGTGAAAGCCGCGTCGATGTCAGCGCGAACCGCAGCCCGGACCGCCTCCGCGTTGCGGTTTCGCAGCGCTGCAAACATCTCCTGATGGTGCTGGTTGGCGGTCGAATAGTTTCCGGAATCGTGCAGCATGTTGAAATAGGGGCTGATCTGCAGCCACAGGTTCTCGATGATGCTGAGCATGTTTTCCGAGCCCGCGGCCCGGTAGATGGAAAAGTGAAAGGCGTAATTGGCCCTGAGATAGGATTTGACGTCGCCAGCGGCATTGGCCTGCTCGAGTGCCTCCAGATGCTGGCCCAGCAGCATCACGCCGTGATCGTCAATGCGTTCTGCGGCCCATGCGGCGGCGATCGCCTCGATTTCGAACCTGACGTTCCTGAGATCGATAAGCCGCGCACGACTTAATGCCGGGATACCGATCGAACGGCCCGAAACCACCATCAAGGCGTTGGCCGCGCTCAGACGCCTCAGAGCCTCGCGAACCGGCATCGGGCTGACGCCGAAAGCGTCTGCGAGGCTCTGCACCGTCACCATTTCACCTGGAACGATGCTGCCGTCGAGGATCAACTCGGTAACGTGCCGGTAAACCCTGTCCTGCAGGGTTTCCCTGGACAGCGGCGTGATCTCGACGCCCGGCTTCCTGAATGCCGCCCCAGCCATTTCTGTCAACCTTCCCCCATTCGAGCGACGCTCTTGTCATACCCGGCGCCTGTGTCCGGAATGCAAGGTTCGGATTGCCGCGTCAAGCGCCCGCGTTTCCGACTTTTCCCTCTTAGCCATTTCATCATTGATCTTTGATCAAATCATGATACGGTCAGCCGCATCGAATGACAAGGAGTACGTTTCGTACCCTTGGGAGGCATTCGGTCGTCTGAACTGGGAGGAGTTTCGAATGGGTATCGGATCGAAAGCCCGGCGGCTTGCGCTGCTTGCCGGCATGGCTGTTTGCGTTTGTGGTACGTCCGCCGCCGAAGCGGCCGGAAAGCACAAGATATTTCTCAGCATGAGCTTCATCGGCAATGATTGGCAGGCCGAGGCCGCCAACATGCTCAAGGCGATGGCGTCGCACAAGAGCATGGCCGACAAGGTCGACCTCCAGGTTCAGGTGGCGGGGCCGAACGCACAGCGCCAGATCCAGCAGATCAACGCGATGGTGCAGGCAGGCGCCGAAGCCATCGTGATTTTCCCGATCTCGCCGACAGCGCTCAACCAGGTGGTGAAGAACGCCTGCGACAAGGGGGTAAAGGTGTTTGCCTATGATGCCGAGATCACCGAGCCCTGCGCCTACAACGTCCATATCGACCAGGAAGAGGCTGGCCGGGTGACGGCGGAGTGGCTGGTCAAGAAACTTAATGGCAAGGGCAACATCATCGCGGTGACCGGCGTTCCCGGCACGTCGGTCGATGATCTGCGCACCAAGGCCGCGAAGGAGGTGTTTGCCAAGCATCCCGACATCAAGATCGTCGGCGAAGCTGTCGGCATGTGGAGCCAGGCGGTGGCCCGTACCGAACTGTCCAAGATATTGGCGACGCGCAGCTGGGATGACATAAATGGGCTGTGGATGCAGGTAGGCTGCTTCACTGCCAATTCCATGCAGCTCGAGGCCGGCAAGAAGGTCAGCGAACTCCTGCCTTGCGCCGGCGAGGGCTCCAATGGCGGGCGCATCCAGATGCTGCCGGAGGGCACGGAGGTCGAGGGCGCAACCTCTCCCTATGCGCCGCTCGGCGCGCCGCGCATTTCCTACGCCTCGCCGCCTTATTCCGGGGCGCTCGCTCTCAAGCTTGCCGTCGAGGCGCTTGAAGGCAAGCACGTTGCCAAGAAGACGATCCTGCCGCTGCCGGTCGTCACCAACGAGACGATAAAGCTTTGCGACGAGGGCACCTGGGCGGAGATGAAGGCTGGTTGCAATGCGTTCAAACCGTCGCTGGTCTCGAACCCAGGCTGGTTCGCCTCGATCTTCTCCGATCAGACACCTGAGATCGGTCTCGCGGCCGCCCTTGTAGGCCAGCCCGAGGAGTAGGCCTTCCGAAGTGGGGCGTGGGGTGCTTTCGAGGCGCTCCACGCAGCTTTCATGCGGGCTGGGACTGAGATCATGATGTCAGCGCATTCGACAGCTGTCGGCATAGAGGGCGTCCGCAAGGCGTTTGGCGCAACAGTTGCCCTCGATGGCGTTTCCTTCGAGATCGCTTCCGGCAGCGTGCATGCCTTGCTTGGCGAGAACGGTGCGGGCAAGTCCACGCTCGTTAAGCTGCTGTCGGGGCTGGTACGGCCCGACGATGGGCAAATCACCGTGTCAGGCGAACCGGCGCCACTCGGTTCGCCGCGCGCCGCGCATGCCAAAGGCGTGCAGACAGCCTTCCAGGAAATGACCCTGGTACGCGATCTCAGCGTTCTCGATAACATGTTGCTGCCTTACGCGCCCGTTGGCTCGATCGGCCTGATCAGGCGGTTGAGCGCGCGCAAGGCAGTCCGCAAGCACATCTCCGATCTGGGGTTTACGGTCGATCTCGATGCCGAGGTAGCGACGCTCGATCTCGCCATCCGCCAGAAGATCGAAATCGCGCGCGCGCTCTATCGCAAGCCGCGCATCCTTCTGCTCGACGAGCCGACTTCGACACTGTCAGGTGGCGATGTCGAGTGGCTGGGCGCCATCATCGCGCAATTGAAAGCGGCCGGTACCACGGTCGTGTTCATCACCCATCGCATGCGCGAGGTGCGGGCTTTCTGCGACACGCTGACCATTCTCAGGAACGGCCACCACATCGTGACCGCGCCGGTTGCCGATGTTTCGGATGGTGAGGTGATCGAAAAGATCATCGGCCGCAGCATCGCCCAGACCTTCCCGCCGAAACCTCAAAGTGAGGCCGCCTTCGGTCCGCCGGTGCTCGGTGTGCGCGATCTCAAGACGGGGAGGAAGCTCGACGGCGTCGATTTCGACCTGCGCAAGGGCGAGATTCTCGGCATTGCCGGGCTTCAGGGCATGGGGCAGCTCGACTTGTTCCTCGCCTGCTTCGGCATGGCCGAGATCGAGCGCGGCCATGTCCTGGTCGACGGCCGCAAGGTCTGGCTCGGCTCGCCCTCCGATGCGCTCAAGCCCAACATGGCGATCGGGCTGGTGCCGGAGGACCGCAAGACCGAAGGCCTGTTCCTGAAGCTCTCGGGCCGGCAGAATGCATCGCTGCCTGTGGTCGAACGCTTTACCCGATTTGGCCTGATCAGAAACGACGAGGAGGCAAAGGCCGTGCAGTCCGCCTTCTCAACCGTGGAGGTCGACCGCAGTGCATTATGGACGAGGGCAGGGGCGTTCTCTGGCGGCAACCAGCAGAAGATAGCCATTGCCAAATGGCTGGTCGCCGAAAGCCGGATCCTGCTGCTTTTCGATCCGACCCGCGGCATCGACGTCGGCACCAAGCACGAGCTCTATGTGATGATGCGCGACTATGTGGCGGCCGGCGGCTCGATCCTTCTGCATTCAACCGAAATTCCCGAGCTGGTCCATCAATGCGACCGGGTGCTCGTCCTCTACGACGGTCACCTGGTGGCGGAGCTTGCCGGCAACGACATCACGGAAGGCGCGATCATGCGGCCGGCGCTTGGCCATGGCGAGTTGGTCCGGGAGGCGGCGGAATGAGCGTGACGAGTTCGCCCGCGGCACCGGCCGCAACAGTGTCGCGGCTCCTCGCGCGGCATCGCGGCGCGATCATCGCGGCGATCGTCTTTGCCGTGCTCCTGCTAATCGTTGATCTGGTAAGTGCCGGGCGGCTCACTTATTTCGATATTTCGTTCCTGTCGAGCGGCGGCGCCACCTCGGCACTGGCGGCGATCGGCCAGACCCTGGTCATCCTGTCCGGCGGTTTCGACCTGTCCGCGGGCGCGGTGATCTCGCTGGTCAATGTCGTTCTGGCAAAAGGCATGGATCCGATGGCAACCGGCACGAGTGTCGCGCTGTGGACCTTGGCCGGAATTGGTGTCGGCATGCTGGTCGGCGCCTTCAACGGCTTCTTCATCGCCGTCCTGCGCATGCAGCCAATCGTCGTCACGCTGTCGACCATGTTCATCCTGCAGGGGGTAACGCTGCTGGTCATGGACAAGCCGGGCGGTTTCGTCTCGCCCGATCTTGGCGCCTTCTATCTCGGTGATGCCATTGCCGGCTGGATACCGATGCCGCTGGTGGTCATCGGCGTCGTCCTGCTCGGCTGGTTCTGGCTCAAAGGAACACGCTTCGGGACGGCGCTTTATGCGGTCGGCAGCGACCCGGATGCCGCCGCCGCGGTCGGTGTGCGCGTCGTTCTCGTACGCTTCCTGGTCTATGTCATTGCCGGCGGCTGCTATGGGCTTGCCGGCGTTTTCATCAGCGCCCAGACCGGCAGCGGCGATCCGCTGGTCGGCAACCCGTTGTTGCTGTCGATGTTCGCGGCAGTCGTCGTCGGCGGCACAAGGCTGGGCGGCGGTCAAGGCGGGCCAGTCGGCACCGTCTTCGGCGCCTACATCCTGATGATGGTCGTCAACATCCTGCTCGTGCTCAACGTCTCGGCCTATTATTCGACGATCGCCGAGGGCATGATCCTGATCCTTGCCGTGCTTGCCGGCTCGCTGTCGCATGGCTCCGTGCTTGCCCGCCAACTGCGTGCGCTACGGGCTCGGCTGGCCGCGTGGCGCGCCGGAATGCTGCCCTCGCAGATCGATCGCACCGACCGGCGGCTGAGAATCAAGCGGGGCAGCGCTGGCGACCAGCAGGCGCCGCAGCCGGCCTTCCATGTCCGTAACGCCGAGACGCTGCGCTATGCGCTGCCGGCCTATGTCTGCCTGGCCGTCGTCGTGATCGTCACCCAGATCTGGCTTGGACGCGCCATCGTCAACGTCACCTACTGGAACTCGCTGTTCGTGCTGTCGAGCTTCCTTGCCATCCTGGCGCTTGGGCAGGGCAGCGTAATCCTCACCGGTGGGCTCGACCTGTCGCTGCCGTGGACGATCGGCCTCTCGGGCATCCTGCTTGCCGGCATGGTCAACGGGTCGGATGCTGCACTTGCCTATGCGCTGCCGGCGGTGCTGCTCATCGCTTGCCTGATCGGTCTCGCCAACGGCATCGGCATCGTCTTTCTCGGCATCTCGCCGATCGTTATGACGCTGGCCACCAACGGCATTCTGCAAGGTTTCGCTTTGCTCTACTCCCAAGGCACGCCGGCCGGCTTCTCATCGCCGATGCTGCGCTGGTTCATGACCGGCAAGGTATTCGCCATCACGCCGGTGGTGCTGTTCATAATCGCCTTCGCCGTCTTTGCCGTGCTGCTGCTTGGCCGCACCGCTTTCGGCCGCCGCATCTACGGCATCGGCAACAGCCTGCGCGCAGCCCAGCTCTCCGGCATCGCGGTGGGTCGCACGCTCATCCTCGTCTATGTGCTGTCGGCGGTCTGCGCGGCGATCGTCGGCATCATGCTGACCGGCTTTTCCGGCCAGGCCAGCCTGGGCATGGGCGACGATTATCTGCTGCCCTCCATCGCCGTCGTCGTGGTCGGCGGTGCGCTAATCACCGGCGGGCGCGGCCACTATCTCGGCATGCTGGGTGGGGTGCTGCTCCTGACCGCGTTGCAGATGCTGCTCGCTGGCACGACGCTGCCTTACGCGACGCGGGCAATCCTGTTTGGGCTGGTGGTGCTCGGTGCCGTCATGGCGCTGCGCGAAAGGCGAATTCAGTGAAAGGAATGGAACAATGAGCTCAAGCGCACCCGCATCGGCGGACGAATTCCTGACCGGGCTCAAAGGCCAGCGTGTGCTGGTCACGGCGGGCGCTGGCGGCATCGGCTTTGCCATTGCCGAGACACTGTCGCGGCTCGGCGCGCGTGTCGTGATCTGCGACATTTCCGACGAGGCGCTGGCCGCTGCTCCAGAGAGAATTACGCTCGCCGCCGCAGTCAAGGCCGACGTTTCGCGCGACGACGATGTCGACCGGCTGTTCGAGACGGTCGAGGAGAAGCTCGGCGGGCTCGACGCCCTGATCAACAATGCCGGCATTGCCGGGCCGACCGGCGGCGTCGACGAGATCGATCCGGCAGATTGGCGGCGTTGCATAGATATCTGCCTGACCGGCCAGTTCCTGTGCGCGCGGCGTGCCGTGCCGCTGATCAAGGCGGCGGGCGGCGGCTCGATCGTCTCAATGTCTTCGGCCGCCGGCCGCCATGGCTACGCATTCCGCACCCCCTATTCGGCTGCCAAGTTCGGCGTTGTCGGCCTGACCCAGAGCCTCGCCAAGGAACTCGGACCGCATGCGATCAGGGTCAATGCCATCTTGCCCGGTATCATCGAAGGGCCGCGCATCGACAAGGTCATTGCCGACCGGGCAAAGCAGCTCGGCGTGTCAAACGAGGAGATGACACAACGCTATCTGCAGAACATCTCGCTGCGCCGCATGACCAGCCCATACGATGTCGCCGCAATGGTGGCCTTCCTGCTTTCCGATGCGGGCGTCAACATTTCCGGCCAGTCGCTTGGCGTCGACGGCAATGTCGAGACACTGTGAGGGGGCGATCATGGCGAAGGTAGCAATTGTCGGAAGCGGCTTCATCGGGCGAGCGTGGGCGATCAGCTTCGCTCGTGCGGGCCATGATGTGCGCATGTGGGACCAGGCGGCGGCCGCGACCAGCGGCGCGCGCGACTATATCGCCGGCGTGCTCGGCGACCTCGCCGCAAACGATTTGCTGCGGGGACAGGCGGTGGATGCCGTGCTTGGCCGCATCACCATTGTGGCGGAGCTTGGAGAAGCCTTGGCCGATGCCGTCCACGTCCAGGAGAACACACCGGAAAACCTGGAGGTGAAGCGTGACGTATTCTCCCGGATCGACGCCCTTGCCGGTCCGCAGGCGGTGATCGCCAGTTCCACCTCGGCGCTGTTGCCGTCGAAATTCACCGATCATCTGCAGGCGCGGCATCGCTGCCTCGTCGTACATCCAATCAATCCGCCCTATCTCATCCCGGCAGCGGAAGTCGTGCCGGCGCCATGGACCTCCGCCGAAACGGTGGAAAGGACCCGCGCCTTTCTTGTCGAAGCGGGCCACGCGCCGCTGGTGATGAAGCGCGAACTCGACGGCTTCATCATGAATCGCTTGCAGGGCGCGCTGTTGGAGGAGGCGTTCCGGCTCGTCGCCGACGGCTACGCCAGTGTCGAGGACGTCGACACGGGCCTGCGCGAGGGGCTGGCGCTGCGCTGGTCGTTCATGGGTCCCTTCGAAACGATCGACCTCAACGCGCCTGGTGGTGTGCGCGACTATGTAGAGCGCTACCAGACGATCTATTCCAACATCTTCCCGCAGATGCTGCGTCGGGTCGACTGGGCCGGCGAGGTCATGGAGACGATCGAGGCCCAGCGCCGCACGCGCCTGCCGCGGGAAGAACTCGGCGAACGGCAGGTCTGGCGCGACCGTCGGCTGATGGCGCTGGCGGCGCACAAGAAAAAATCGGATCAGGAGTTTGGACGATGATGGAAACAAGCCGCAAGCCCGGCGCCCCGCAGGCCAAGGGCAAGGTCATCATCACCTGTGCGGTGACGGGGGCAATCCATACGCCGACCATGTCGCCTTATCTGCCGGTCACGCCAGACCAGATCGCCTCGGAGGCGATTGCGGCGGCCGAGGCTGGTGCGGCAATCCTGCATCTGCATGCCCGCGACCCTGAGACCGGCAAGCCCGACCAGACGCCGGAGGCATTCGCGCGTTTCCTGCCGCGCGTCAAGCAAGGCACCAATGCCGCCATCAACATCACCACCGGCGGCAGTCCTTACATGAAGGTGGAGGAGCGTGTGCGCCCCGCCGCCCAGTTCAAGCCGGAAGTCGCCTCGCTCAACATGGGGTCGATCAATTTCGGGCTCTATCACCTCGTAGACAAATACGAAACGTTCAAGTTCGACTGGGAAAGGCCGCACCTGGAAGCGACGCGTGACCTGGTCTTCCGCAACTCGTTCAAGGACATCGAGTACATACTGGAGACCTGTTACGACAACGGCACGCGCTTCGAGTTCGAGTGCTACGACATTGCCCATCTCTATAACCTCTCGCATTTCGCCGATCGCGGGCTGGTGAAACCGCCGTTCTTCGTACAGTCCGTGTTCGGCCTGCTCGGCGGCATCGGTACGCACCCGGAAGACGTCGCCCATATGAAGCGCACCGCCGATCGCCTGTTCGGCGATCAATACCGCTGGTCGGTGCTGGGTGCCGGCGCCAGCCAGCTGCGCATTGCCGCGCAATCGGCAGCGCTTGGCGGCAATATTCGCGTTGGGCTCGAAGACAGTCTGTGGGCCGGCAAGGGCAAGCTTGCCAAATCGAACGCCGAGCAGGTGGTGCTTGCCCGTAAGATTATCGAAGGCCTCGGCATGGAAGTGGCGACGCCCGACGAGGCTCGCGAAATCCTGTCATTGAAGGGCGGCGACCAGGTCGCGTTCTGACCGGTTTCTGCAAGGTTCGAACAGAGGAGGACGGCATGAAGATCGAGGTCGTGGTGGACGTGAAAACCACGCTGGGCGAGGGACCGCTGTGGGACGTTGAACAGGAGCGCCTCTACTGGATCGACAGTTTCGATGGGCGCGTGTTTCGGGCGACCGCCGACGGCCGCGAGATCCGTTGCTGGGACGTGCCGATGAAGATCGGCTCGATGGCGTTGCGCAAGGACGGCGGTGGCGCGGTGGTGTCGCTGCAGCGCGGCTTCCATCTGCTTGATTTCGCCACCGGCGAGGTGACGCCGATCCACGATCCGGAGCCGGACCGGCCGATGAACCGGCTCAATGACGGCAAGGTCGATCGGCGCGGCCGCTTCTTCGCGGGCTCAATGGACACGATGGAAGAGGGACCCTCCGGAGGGCTCTACCGGCTCGATCCCGATTTCTCCGTGACCAGGATAGATTCCGGCATTATCTGCTCGAACGGCCCGTGCTGGAGTCCAGACGACCGCACCTTCTATTTCGCCGACACCTGGACCGGCGAGATCTGGGCCTACGACTATGATATCGAAACCGGTGCCGCCACCAACCGGCGCACTTTCACCCGCGTCGATACCAGCCGGGGAGGGGCGGCCGACGGCTCAACTGTCGATGCCGAGGGCTTCCTCTGGAACGCGCTGGTCTATGACGGCAGGCTGGTGCGTTACGCGCCCGACGGCAGCGTCGACCGCATCATCGACATGCCCGTCAAGAAGATCACCAGCGTCATGTTCGGCGGGCCGAAGCTCGATACCCTGTACGTCACGTCGATGGCCAAGCCGCCGCTGCCGCGCTTTCCGGGCGACGGAGTTTTACGCGGCAGCCTTTTTGCCATCACCGGCCTCGGCGTAACGGGAGTTCCGGAGCCAAGATTTGCTGCGTGAAGCTCGGCATCGAGCCGTCACTTTGTGGCGGTCATCGTCTCGGCAGCTTTCCGCAGTACTCAGTCTGTAGCAGGCTGCCATCCGACGGGCGTGACCGGTGGCCGGCATGACCCTCGCGCCCGAATTCGTTTCAACAACAGGTTCTCACGGACAAGCCGTCTCCGAGTCCTCTGTCGCTGCGGCCCGCCAACTGAGTCCGCGGCGCTTGGTTGGGCTCTCGCACTCTGTTGAGAAACCTAGCAACCAGACAGCGATGCCTATTTTTTCGATGAATGTCAGTAAAAGATGCGTTATTTTCTGACGCATGAAGATGGTCGTTTCCTCAGTTCCTGATCGGATTTTGAGGCGCGCCCGCGGTAGTGGGCGCGGGAGCGTTTTCACGCCCAGCGATTTTCTTGATCTGGCGGGACGGTCAGCGATCGATCAGGCGCTCTCGCGCCTCGTCAAAAGAGATAGGTTGCGGCGTCTCGCCCGCGGACTTTACGATTTCCCGAAACTGCATCCAAAACTTGGGGCGCTTTCCCCGTCGCCCGATTATGTTGCCCAGGCGCTGGCCAGGGAGACGGGCTCTCATGTGCAGGTCGCCGGGACGCATGCGGCCAATGCGCTTGGTCTGACCAGCCAAGTTCCCGCCCGAACCTCATATCTCACGGATGGTCCATCCCGTCGCGTGGTGCTCGGAAAGCGTGTTATCGACCTGCGCCATGCGTCGCCCAAACACCCGATAGCACCGGGGAGTGCTGCGGGAACAGTCGTTCAGGCGTTGCGGCATCTCGGGCCATCACGGGCCGCCGATGTCGTTCAGATCGCGTCGCGCCAACTGTCCCTGAGTAACAAAAAGAGACTCGTCTCAACCGCCATACAGGCGCGGCTTGGATGCGTCCGATACTAAGCGCCATTGGCGACTCACCATCGGATGCGGCTCATGGATAGCTTCGTGCGCCAAGCCGCGTCGGTTAGCCATGTGGTGCGCGTGCTAACTCATCCACGGCAGCTGAAAGAACGCGTTCGGGGTCCGAGGCGAGCACATCTTGCGGACGTTTGCCGCCAAGGAAGCTATTGATCGATGCAAACCAATAGGCGAGCCCCCAGGCATCCTTTTTCCCGCGAAACACACTCAGAACCTTAGCGAGCGGTTTAGTGGGCCGATATCCAGCTGCAATATCCAGAGCGTAGCCGGGAAAATAGTCTACACCCCGATGCCGAACTGCGAAGATGCGGCCTTGTTTTTTCCACTTGTTTGGCTGCGCACGTGGGTTGCTCGTGCTGAACCCTGCCATTGTCGCGACTTGAGGAGCGGTCAGCCAACCGCCGCTTTCCAATACTTCTCTTCTCGCCTCGGCCGCCATCCGCGCTTGTATGAGCACGTGTTGCGGAGGGAGTACGTCAGGGACCAGGGCGTCGATTATCGTGCTTATGGCTTCGCGCTGGCGACTCATCAGGATCGTACGCACCAGAGGCGCAATGCTGACGAGCGTGTCCGCGAGGCCGCGCACAGCAGGTTCACTCCCATGCTCGACCGTCAGTGCTATGACCAGCTCGGCAGTTAGGCGATCAAGTCGGTCACCAACCTCCTTCGGCCTTCCGGTGAGGACGCCAAATCCCGACAGTTCAATAGTCTCATGGGTAAGTGCCATGATCTCCCGCTCCTGGGGTGATGAGCATGGTTAAATATGTAGCACAACAACCGGTATCACAGGTGCAGCTAAGCTGTGGGCATTTGGCGTCCAAGTTCGCTGATTGCCTGGAGCTTGCAGAGCGCGTCCCGATGACGGCCAGGCGGACGCCGGCCGTGCCGCCGACGCTACCCCTTGACCGCCGAGCCGACGATTGAATCCACGAAGAAGCGCTGCAGGAAGACGAAGAGCACCAACGGCGGCAGCACAGCCAGTGTGGCGCCAGCCATCACCAGTCCTGTATTGAGGGCGCCTCTGTTGTAGCTGAGCAGGCGGCTCAGACTGATAACGATAGGATAATCGTGTGCATTGCCCTGTAGAACCGTCAGCGGCCAGAGATAGCTGTTCCAGTGGTAGACGAAGGCAAACAGCGCCAGTGCCGCGATTGCCGGCGCCACGCTCGGCGCGACGATCTTGAACAGGATCACAAGTTCCGACGCCCCATCCATCCGTGCCGCGTCGATCAAATCGTCCGGCACGCCGGCGATGAACTGGCGCATCAGGAAAATGCCGAAGGCATTGGCGAGGTTGGGCACGATGATGCCGGCAAGGCTGGCATTCAGACCGACCGATCCGACGAGACGGTACAGCGGGACCAAAGTCACGATCGGCGGCAGGAACATTGTGGCGATCAGCACCGAAAACAGCAGTGAGCGGCCGGGAAAGTGATGCTTGGCGAAGGCGTAGCCAGCCATCATGCTGGTGACCAGAATGCCGGCGGTGGTGATCGTGGCGATCACGAGCGAATTCCACATCGAGCGGCCGACATTGATGACGCCGGACACTTTCTCATACGCTTCGAGGCTCGGCGTGCGCGGTATCCACACCGGCGGCACCTGCATGGTTTCGGCCGGCGTCTTCAGGCTGGAGAGCACCATCCACAACAGCGGAAAGGCGGAGGCCACGGCAACCAGCAGCATCAGCGTGGCGAGCAGTGCTCTGCGGCCCGCCAGGCGTTTGCGCGCCAACCGGCTCGATGCTGATCGGCCCGGCGCGCTCATTCGTCATCCTTCCGGTTGGCAAATGCAAACAGCGCGCACACAACGACGATCAGCGCCAACATCAGCATCACTGCCATGGCCGAGCCCAATCCGCCTTGCGCGCGCTCGATGCCGACACGGCGGATGTGATAGGTCAGCACATTGGTCGAGCCGACCGGCCCGCCTTGGGTGATCAGCGCCACCGGCTCGAACACCTGCACGGCGTTTATGATGGCGATGACGGCGCTGAACAGAAGCGTGCGCCGCAGCAGCGGCAACGTGATAAAGCGGAACTGTTCGCGTCGGGTGGCGCCGTCCAGAGTCGCCGCCTCGTAAAGACTGCCCGGGATCTGGGTCAGCCCGGCAACGGCCAGCACGGTAAAATAGCCGATCTGCTGCCAGACATTGAGGACGACGATCGAGATCAACGCCGATCTTGGCGAGGACAGCCAGGGTTGCGGGCCGATGCCGGCGAGGCCGAGCATCTGGTTGAGCGGCCCTTCGCTCGGCGAATAAAGCTTCGACCAGACCAGCGTCACGGCGATCATCGGCACCATGTAGGTGGAAAACAACACGGTCCGCAGCGCCGTGCCGCCTGCGACATCGCGCTGGTAGACCATCAAGCCGAACGCGACCGAAAGGGGCAGGATGAGCATCACCGACAATGCCGTGTAGATCGCGGTGTTGAGCAGTGCTCGCTTGAAATCCCGCCCGACCGAGGTCGGTCCGAATATTTCGCGAAAATTGTCGAAGCCGATGAAGCCCGCATTGGAAAAAGGCGTCTGCGTCGACCAGTCCTGGAATGAGAGCCAGATGGTGAGCAGCATCGGCAGCAGGATGAAAACACCGATCAATGTCACGGCAGGCGCCAGCATGATGCCCGCCGAGGCACGATAGGTCTTGATCATCGCTCTGCTTCCAAAGCGCCGGGCTCTCGAAACAGCGCCTTCGCTATTTGGCGGCACGCTCCAGGATCGAGACGGCATCGGCCTGCGCGTTCGCCTGCGCATCCTTGGCCGAGAGCTGCCCATACTGCAACGCCTCGAGCGTCTGCTGGAGCGATTCGCTGAACTCCTGGCCGCCCGGGACGACAGGGAAGGGCTTGGCGTCGGCAAGCACGCTGACATAGCCGGACAGGAACTCGGAACCGAGCTTGTCCTTATGGGCTTCGATGTCGGAGGTCCGCGTCGGCAGGATGCCCATCGACATCAGAATATCCGACATTGCCGAGGCGCCGTTCTTGCCGGACTTCGGACTGTTCAGCCATGCCAGGAAATCCCATGCCGCTTTTTGCTCGGCCTCACCGGCATTGGCGTTGACGACGGTCATCCACGAATAGGAGATCGAGTGCGGCTTGTCGCCGCTCGGACCGACCGGGATGGGTGCGGTGGCGATGTTGGAGAACTTGTCGCCCATGCCGCTCTTCAATGCGCTTTCCCACCAGTTGGCCATGATGATCATGCCGGTCTTGCCGGAAACGAAATTGTCGAGGAAGGGACCGGTTGTGTTGGCGTCGGCCGTGGCCATCGCCGGATCGCTGGCACCGGACTTGATCAGGTCCTCGTAGAGCTGGAAAGTCTCGCCGGCTTGAGGACTGTCGAGCACCGGTTTGCCGTCCTTGACCAGCTCGCCGCCATTGGAGGCCAGCAGCGAGGCGAAGGGATGGACGACGCCCGCCGCCCAGGAATTGATCATGCCGAAACCTTGCTGGCCGGCATCTTTCCTGGTCAGCTTCTGGGCCGCATCCTTCAATTCGGACCAGGTTTTCGGCGCGGCCGTAATGCCTGCCTGCTTGAACAGCTCCTTGTTGTAGTTCAGCGCATAGACGTCGATCTCGTTTGGAATGCCGTAGAGCGTGCCACCAACGGAGGCTGCGCTGACGACACCGGCCGGCCACGCACTCCTGACCTCGCCGGCAACCGTGTCGGGGGCCGGCGCGACCAGTTTGTCTCGCGCCAGTTCGGGCAGCCACAAATCGTAGATGCCGCCGATCGTCGGCCCATCGGAACTGCCGCCCTGGGAACGCAGTGTCGTTAGGAGGTCGCCGAAGGGGACGGCGCGCACGGTGACGGTCACATCCGGATTGATCTTGGCGTAGTCCTTGGCCGCGGCGTCCAGCAAAGCGACCGTTTCGGGCGACCAGTGGGTCAGATAGGAGATGTTGACCGATTGGGCGCAACCAATGGTGGGCGACGTCAGCAGCCCTGCAGCCAGTGCCAGTTTCGAAATCCAAGCCAAAGACATCCGGACCCTCCGCATAGCCGCACAGCGACGTCAATGACGTTATGACAAGTTGAAGCAACGATGCAAGCGCTATCTTCGTCGGAGAGCTCCTGCCGGTACTGCGGCGTTTTCTTGCTGCGGCCCACAAAGGTGCGGGATAATACTTTGAAAACAGGCAATTATCTGGAATGGTTCGAGCCGTTTCTCCCTGCCGGCCATGTCCGAACATATCGCAAGGCTCTTGCGAACGAAGTCATGTCATTATAATGACATGAGAAAAGCTATGACTGCCTTGCGGCTTTTGAACCGCCGTGGGGATGACAATATCGACAAGAATGGGAGACTGAGCATGCTTTCAATTCATCGACGCGCCACACTCGGCCTGATCGGCGGCTTTGCCGCAGTCTGCACCGGGGTCCTCACCGCACTGCCGGCCAAGGCCGACGACACCGTGACCCTGTGGAGCTGGCGCACCGAGGACGAGGCTGCGATGCGCCGCATCTTCGACGCCTTCGAGGCCAAGACTCCCGGCATTAAGGTCAACATCCAGTTCACCCCCGACGCCGACTACCAGAACCGGCTGAGCACGGCGCTGCGTGGCGGCCGCGGGCCTGATATCGCTCAGCTCAAGGCTTACGGCGAACTGCAACCGTTCATCGAGGGTGGGTATCTCGACGCGCTCGACGACAGCGTGCCGGAGCTGAAGAACATGCCCGATAGCGCGCTGGGCGGCGCTCGTGGCCGTGCCGACGGCAAGACCTATGGCGTGCCCTATTCGGTGCCGATGATGGGCGTCTTCTACAATCAAGATATCTTCGCCGCCCAGGGCATCGACATTCCCAAGACCTACAAAGATTTCGTCGCCGCCTGCGAGAAGCTGAAAGCGGCGGGGATAACGCCAATAGCCGCCGGCGGTGCCAACGGCTCCGCCTGGGCGCTGGAGATCGGCGTCGGTGTTGTCGGCCCGACCATCTATGGCCCGGGCTTCTACGACGAAATGATGAGCGGCAAGGCGACCTTCGAGGATCCGCGCTACGTGGCTGCCCTGAAACGCTATGCCGAGTTGAAGCCGTATTTCTCCGACGGCTTTGCCGGGGTCGATTACACCACCTCGACACAGCAATTCATCGGCGGCAAGGCGGCCATGTTCTTCGGCGGCTCGTTCGAGAACGGCAGCTTCAAGGCGCAGAACCCGAAGCTGAAATTCTCGATCTTCCCGTTCCCCGCCGACGATCCTGCCACCAAGCTCTACACCTCGGCTTTTTCGGACGGCTCCTATGGTCTGGTCTCTGAAAGCACCAACAAGGAGGCAGCGATCAAGGTGCTCAACTTCATGGCTTCGGCCGAGTTCGCGCAGCTCTTCGCCGACGAGTTGGGCTGGCCGCCGGCCCGTACCGACGTCACCGTGAAAGACCCGGTACTCGCCACGATGATGGAGATGTCGAAGAATTCCACACCCTATCTGACGCTTGTCGGCTTCCGCTGGCAGACGCCTACGGCCTCCTCGATCCTGCAGTCCGAGATCATCGACATGGTCGAAGGCAACATCACGCCGCAGAAGCTGGCGGCGGACATGCAGGCCGCCGTCAGCAGCTGGTTCAAGCCGAAGCAGTAGGCCGTCACACCCTGCGCGAAACAGCACATGATCGCCCGTCGCCGCAAAAGCAGCCTTCAGCGCCCCCAGCAGCGCATGGCCGTGCTGTTCATCGTGCCGGCACTGGCCGTTTATGCGCTGTTTGTCCTTTATCCGCTGCTGATGTCGCTGTGGGGCAGCTTCTTCGTCTGGAGGGGCCTGCGCATGCTGGAGTTCGCCGGCCTGTCGAATTTTACCCGCCTGTTCGTTTTCCCGAGCGGTGGGCGGCTCTACGGAGCGCTCTGGCACAACGTCGCCTGGTTCTTCGGCATCATGCTGTTCCAGAACGGCCTTGGTCTGCTGTTGGCCTGGCTGCTGTTCCTGCGCGCCAAAGGGGCGGCCTTCTTCCAGTCGGTCTTCTTCTTCCCGGCAGTGCTGAGCCCGGTCATCGTCGGCGCCCTGTGGCGGCTGCTGCTGGCGCCCGGCGGCACCATCGAATGGATGCTCAACGGCCTTGGCCTGCATCAAGGCAGCCTGACGGTTCTCGGCAACAGCCACACGGCACTCGTGATGCTGATCGCCGTCGACGCCTGGAACTGGATGGGCCTGCCGGTGCTGATCTACACCGCCGGCCTAAGGCAGATTTCGTCCCAGATATTCGAGGCTGCCAGGCTGGATGGCGCCGGCAGCGGCCGCATGCTGGTCTCGGTTGCCCTGCCTTTGCTGATGCCGGCCGTCGGCACGTTGACGACGCTGTCGTTCATCAACACCTTCAACCAGTTCGACATCGTCTATGTCATGCAAGGCGTGCAGGGCAATCCGAGCTATTCCACAGACACGCTGGTGACCTATTTCTACCGGCTCGCTTTCGGCGCCGAAGGCGCGGTCGGTATCACCGATATAGGCCTGGCGCTTGCGCTGGGAACGCTGCTGTTTCTCATCCTCAGCATCGGCACGCTTGTGATGCTGCGCTTCTTCGACCGCCGCACGGTGCAACTGTGAATATGCTCGCCATCCCTCGACAGCTTGTTCGGCTGCCCGGCTGGACGGCGCTGGTCCTGTGGACCGCAGCGGTGCTGCTGCCGCTCTATATTCTCGTCGTCTCCTGTTTCAAGACCACGGCGGAGATCTACGACAACAGGCTCGGCCTGCCGCAAAGCTTTGCCTTCGACAATTTCGTTGCGGCCTGGACGCGCGCCGATCTCGGCCAGAATTTCATCAACAGCCTGATCGTCACCGGCGGTGCGGTGATCCTGACGATTATCGTGTCGGCAATGGCCGCCTATCCGCTGAGCCGCTATCGGCTGGGCTGGAACGGTATCATGCTGGGCCTGTTCCTGTCCGGCATCATGCTGCCGATCCGGCTTGCCTCGGTGGAGCTGTTCACGCTGATGCGCAACCTTGGCTTGCTCGATTCGCTGATCGGCCTGATCCTCGTCTATTCGGCCATCCGCATTCCCTTCGCCGTCTTTATCTTCGCAAATTTCATGCGGGTACTGCCGTCCGAGCTCGACGAGGCTGCGCGCATGGATGGGGCCGGCGAGGCGCGCATTCTGTTCCAGATCGTGCTGCCAATGGTGAAGCCAGCCGTATCGATCGTCGCCATCTTCACCGCTATCGCCGTGTGGAACGACTTCTTCTTCCCGCTGATCTTCATCTTCGACGACCGCTACAAGACCGTGCCGCTGGCGATCAGCGTGTTTGTCGGCCAGTTCCGCACGGATTGGGGCCTCGTGTTCGCCTCGCTTGCCATCTCCATGGCGCCCATCCTGATCATGTACTGTCTGCTTGCCCGCCAGATTCGCGAGGGCGTCGGCTCCGGGGGAGGCGCGAAATGATCGAGGACAAGGTCTATGCCGCACGCTCGATTCTGGTCGTCGGGGCGCATGCCTTCGATGCCGAGGTGATTGCCGGTCCACTGGCGGCGGCGGCGGTGCAAGGCGGTGCCGAAGTCACCTTCCTGCATCTCAGCATGGGCGAGCAGGGCCATCCAAGCCTCATCCCCGAGCACTATTGGGTCCAGAAGGAGCAGGAGGCCGCAAAGGCCGCAGCCAGGCTCGGCGTTGCCATGCGCAGTCTCGGGCTGCACGACGCCTTCCTGCCCTGCGACGACGAGACGGCGCTCAAGGTTTGCGATGTTGTGCGCGAGTTGAAGCCGCAAATCGTCATCACTCACTGGCATGGCAGCTGGCACAAGGACCATCGCGCCGCGGCCCGACTGACACAGACCGGTATTTTTTTTGCGGCATTGCCGACGCTGAAGCGCGACCATGCTGCACACACACCGCAACTGCTGCTGTTCGGCGAAAACTGGGAGGACGACGAAGGCTTTCGCCCCGAACACCTCGTCGACGTCAGCGACGGCTTCGAGGCCTGGAGCGAGGCGGTGCGGGAATACGAACTGGCACGCGGCCTGAGCAGTTTCCCCTACGTCGATTATTACAGTGCGCTTTATCGGCTTCGCGGCTGCCTGCGCGGCACGCGCTACGCGCAGGGTTTTGCGGCGGCCTCGCAGTCCTGGCAAGCCGGCAGTGGCCTGTTCGCGCCGGCCAATCGGAGCGGCTCTCGATGACACGCATTCTGGCTATCGATCTTGGCGGCACCAATTTGCGCGCCGCAATCCATAGCGGCGATGTTCGCTGGCTGGAGATGCTGAGCCGCGAGCCTGCGCCGACAAGCCTGGATGCCTTCGTCGCCCGTATCGGTGCCTTGCGCGCCGAGGCCGGTCCGGTCGACGCCCTCGGGCTTGCGGTGCCCGGACTTGTCGAGGGCTCGGTCTGCCGCTGGATTCCGAACCTGCCCTATCTCGACGGCATCGACATCGCGACCTTGTTTCCTCGTCTGCCTGTTGCCATTGGCAATGACGCGCAGGTCGCCATGCTGGCCGAAGCGGTCGAAGGTGCCGCAAAAGGCCTGTCCGATGCCATCCTGCTGGCGATCGGCACCGGTATCGGCTCCGCCGTTCTGGCCAACAACCGCATCGTTGCAGGCGCACGTGGCGGCGCCTGCTCATTCGGCTGGGCCTGCGCCGACATCGAGGATGAAGGCGAGGACCGCAGCGGCTGGCTGGAGCGCTTCGCTTCCGGGCGGGCGTTCGACGCCGCGGCGCGCCAGATCGGGCTGGCCAATGGCGGCAGGCTGATCGAGGCCGCGCGGGCTGGCAACACGGCCGCACTTGACGCCTTGGAGCTGCCGGCGCGCCGGCTGGGCACTGTCCTTGCGGGTGCGGTCGCGCTGCTCGATCCGCAGGCGATCCTGATTTCCGGCGGGCTTGCCGATTCGCTGGACGTGGTAGGGCCGCCGCTGCTTGCGGCATTGCGGCGTCAGTTGCCGCCGCATCTGCGCGACGCCGTTCTGCGGTCCGGCGAATTCGGCTCCCGCGCCGGTCTCGTCGGCGCCTCGCTGGCTGGTCTCGCCGGAGCACAGTGGAGGCAGATAAGATGAGTCAAGCGAGCTTCCATCTGCCCGACCGCAGAAGGCCCGAGCCGCTCTGGTATCAGGTGGAAGAGGCCATCCGCGCCATCGTCAAGAGTGGCGAGTGGGCGACCGGCGACCAGATTCCGGCCGAAGACAGACTGTGCGCCTTGTTCGGGGTGAGCCGCATCACGCTGCGACACGCCTTGCGCAATCTTGAGGAGCACGGGCTGCTCAGGCGCGAACATGGCCGTGGCACCTTCGTGCGCTCCACCACGCTGGTCGCCGGCACCCGCGAACTCACCAGCTTCACGCAGGAAATGGGCAATATGGGCGTGGTCGCCGGCTCGCGCTTGCTCGACTGCAGCCTGACCACCGCCAATGCCGCCGCGGCCGGAGCGCTGGAGATCGAGGAGGGCGACCCGGTGGTGCGCATCCGGCGGCTCAGGCTCGGCAACAACGAACCGATCGGTATTCAGACTGCGCAACTCTCGGCCGCGCGCGTGCCGGGCTTTCTCGATGCCGGCCTGCTGCAAGGCTCGCTCTACGAAGCGCTGGAACGCCATTACGGCATCGTGCCGGTCGCGGCGCGCGAAAACTACCGTGTCGGCGCCGTCGGGGCGGCGGATGCCGAGTTGCTCGATCTGCCTGCGGGGAGCCCCGCTTTCGTGGTCGAGCGCATCACCACCGACGAGCGCGGCCCGTTCGAATTCACCGTCTCGGTGATGCGTGGCGACCGCTACGAAATCCGCTCGACGCTGCGTGCCGGTCGCGCCGCGCCAACCGCAAGAAGCTGAGCCATACCCAAGCCGACCCATAACAGGAGTACCGACGTGTCCGATCTTTACATACCCCGCCTTGCCGCCCTCATCGAACAGGCCTCGAAAGCCAATGCCGAGGCCTTTGGCGAAGCGGCCAGCCGCTTTGCCGACACGCTCGAGAGCGGCGGGTTGGTTCATCTTTACGGCTCGGGCCACTCGGTGTTGCCGGTCCAGGAAGTGTTTCCGCGCTACGGCAGCTATGTCGGCTTCAATCCGCTGACCGACCCGCGTGTCATGTGGCATAACGTGCTCGGCGCCGGCGGCGTGCGCGAACTTCTGTGGCTGGAGCGGACCGAGAAATACGCCGAGAAATTCCTCGACCACCAGCCGCTGAACAAAGGCGATTCGATCATCATCTTTGGCCACAGCGGCCGCAATTCGTCCGGCATCGACACCGCGCTTTATGCGAAAAAACGCGGCATCTTCGTCGTTGCGATAACTAGCAAGAACAATCTCGACAAGCCGGCGACGCACTCTTCCGGCAAACGGCTTGCCGATGCCGCCGACCTTGTCATCGACACCTGCTCGCCGATCGAGGATGCCATCGTGCCGGTCGAGGGCTGGAGCCGGCCGGTCTCCGGTTCGTCGACCGTGCTTGCCATGATCCTGGCGCATGAGCTGATCGCCCGCACCGCCGAGGCGCTTTCGAAACGCGGCATCGAACTGCCGGTTTTTGCCTCGCCGACAATTGCCGGCGTCACACTGCACGACACCGACGTCATCTATGGCGTCTATCGCGAGAAAATGCTCGAGGCGCAGAAGAAGCACCTGCCGACGTTCCAGGCGACCATGCGCGGCGAATGACAACCGGGCAGGGCACGCAAAACGCTAGGACGTAGACTCATCACCGCGTAGCCAGATGCGAGTTGACACGAGTTTCAGGGCAGCAAGGTAGTTTTCTGCCAGCTTGTCATATCGAGTTGCGATGCGACGGAACTGCTTGGCCTTGTTGAAGAACGTTCGACGAGGTTGCGGGTCTTGTAGAGAAAGGGGCTGAAGCACATCGGGTCCTTGCGGTTGGCCTTGGGCGGGATGCTGGCCCATGCCTTTTGCTCGGTGACGGCATTGCGCAAGGCGTGGCATCATAGCCCTTGTCGGCGAGCAGCATGGCACCCTCGGGCAAATCCTTGATCAAGTCCGCTGCGTAGGCGATGTCACTCATTTGACCTGCCGTGAGCGTCAGCTTGATCGGCCTGCCTTCGGCGTCGACAAGAGCATGAATTTTTGGTCGTCAGCGCGCATCGGGAACGACCGAGACAATAATCTCGATCCCCCTTTTTGCTGTCGCGCCTTGCTGATGGACGCGAACAATGGAGGTATCGATCATCTGCACCGTTGCATCATGGGCTTTGGTGATGCCATGCATGAGGCGGTCCCACACACCTGCTTTCCGCCATCGAACGAAGCGATTGTAGCACGTGGTGCGTGGGCCGTATCGCCCCCTGGAAGATCGCGGCATGGCGCACCCGATCGCAGCACCCAGAAGATGCCGTCTGCCCGCTGTGCCTGGACGGTGATCGTGCCGAAGAAAACCAGTGCTGCAGCGAACGTTCCTCGTAATATTGCGTTTAACCATGAAAGACGACGATTCGCCCAAAGCATGCAAAAGGGCCCATCGGCTCTTGCGCCGCGATGCAAGGCCAGGAAAGCCTTACGCCAGATCAGTTTGTGAAAAGTCATTGCCCTTGTAAAGCAGGGCAAGCCGGTGAGCTTTCGCGCAAGCGTAGGCAAAACAATCGCCGAAATTGAGATCGGCTTTGTGCCCGACTGCTTTGCCGTATTTCATGCTGGCTTCGATCGCCCGGTCGCCGATGTCGCCGGATATCATGATTTCCTTGCCGGCGATCTCGATCAAAAAGGCGTCGACGGTCTCACGGGCTTGCGCCAGCATGTCGGCCGTGGGCTTGGCGTTCTTTTTGATGGCTTCGGCCGATGCTCGCGCGAGACCCTGGACTGCCTCGAACCGGACGAGCGGGGAGATATACAGCGGCTTGGTCGCGGCCGCGAGCCGCTTTTCCAGTTCTTCCGCGCCAGGTTCCTCGTTCAGGATGGCAACGATCACCGAGGCATCGACGAACATCAGTCGTCGCTCCACATTTGGTCGGTGAATTTCTTCATATCGAAATCAGGGTTGGCCGGCCCGATCCGCCGCGCCATTTCCTTGACTTTGGCAAGTCTCTCGCGCAGCGGGACGCTGCCGCGGTTGCGCTCGATCTCATGGCGCAAGGCGGTTCTGACGGCCTCGGTCTTGCTGCGCGCGTTGGTAATCTGCTGCAGCTCGACGGCCATGGCATCGACGTCGGGATCGCGAATGAAGAGCGGCATTTGTATATCCTCTGAGTGATATATGTGTATCATATCGCAGATATACTGGCCAGCGAATTCGCGAGCGGCGGTTTTGATATGGAGGGCAGGGAGGAATGCAGCTCGCGAAAATCCGTCGGAAGGTTCGGTTCTGGTGCTCAGTCCTTGGAATTGCTCGGCGTCTGAAACACGTCGCTGCGGCCATGTCACTGTCAACGCCCACATGCCCAAGGCGCATCGGCGCTACGTACGCCGACGCCTGCGCATCCCAACATCCGCGGCGACCGATTGATGTCGATAGACCGCCCACGCGCCCGACGAGGCCAGCGCCAGCTGCATCGATTGCGTCAGGTTCATAACGGCCATAATCCCGGCCCAGCGAACTCTCTCGGTAGGGCAGCTCGGGGAGTGCTACGGCTGGATGCTCTTGGGAACATCCCGAGCGCATGATCCGGCGGCGAGGATAAACAATCTGAACCACGCGCTGCCTCCACATGATGGCGCCGGCGAACTCAACGAAGCCGTGCTGCATTCGTGGTGAACTGGATAACACGGCCTATCTTCTCGCTCGAAAATTCGGCGGCCTCGACAATCATTGCCGGGGTTACCTCGACGGATCCCTTCGCCGTCTATCCGCGTCTCATCGGCTGTCGCGCTGATCCGGATTGACAGCCACCCGCAATTAAAGGGCCGTTTGATGACACCTAGGCCTCCCCAGCAGTATTAGTTCACAAAGCAGGTCGGCACCCCTGCCATCCGCTGGATCCGGTCAGCGTGTGCTTCGGGTTCGGGGTGCAAGATCAGGCGGTGCCATTTGCACGGATGGCGGCGAACCAACCACCACGGCAGGGGCGCCAGATTGCTCACCACGTTGGCTCTCTACTTCGCGGCTCATACCTTGGTGAGCAGCTTGCATCTCCGGAACGGTGAAAACCGGCACCTCGCCCTTGAAACCCTGGAGCTCAAAGGCGCCTGCCTGGACGACCGGCATCGATGCTCCTGCCGCAAAGCCGGGACCAAGCACCAGGGGGATGCCCAGCTTCTTGGTCGTCGACTCGAGCCGTGCCGTGCGGTTCACCGGGGAGCCGATCGCGGTGTAATCGAAGCGCCGTTCGGAGCCGAAATTGCCTACCGAGCAGATGCCGGTCTCGATGGCGACGCCGATTGCGATGGAGGGGTGGCCGTCCGCGGTGAAGGCGGCGTCTTCACGCTTCACCCGTTCGATCAGGGCAAGCCCCGCGTCGAGCGCGCGCTCGCGATGGTCCGGCTGATCAAGCGGCGCGTTCCAGAAGGCGAGCACCGCATCGCCCATGAACTTGTCGATGGTGCCGTCGCGCTTGAGGATCTCATCGGTCGCAATGCCGAGGAAGTGATTGACCACCTTGGCGATTTCCTGGGTATCGAGTTGTTCGCTCATCGTCGTGAAGCCGCGTATGTCGCTGAGCAGGATCGTGATCTCGCGCTTCTCGCCGGACAGGATCGCTTCGGTGTCCGAGCTTGCGAGGCGCTGCACCACGGAAGGCGACAGATACTGGGAGAACTGCCGTGCCAGGGTGGACCGGCGCTGCTCGCTGCGCCTGTAGAGAACATAGCCTTCGAAGCCGGCTACCAGGATCGTCGCAAGCGCCGGCTGCAGCGGGTCATAGAGTGCACCCTGCAGGCTGTATTCGAGAGCGCCGAACACGAACGGCGTGACGGCCAGCAGCACGAGAGCCAGGGCACCAAGCACGACGCGCCCGGCGAGCACTCCGGAAAGTCCGATGAAAACGACGGCACTGAGGACAAACCAGAGCCGCTCGAGCATACGCGCGTGCGTTGGCTCTGCCAGGTAGCGCCCGGCAAGCATCTGGCCGATTGCATCGGCGTGGATGTCCGCGCCTGGTCGCGCTGGACGTGTCGGGGTGGGCAGGTACTGCGTCAGTCCCACGGCCGACAGATCGACAATGGCGATGGCGTCCCGCAGCCGCGGATCACTGCCGCCCGAAAGGATAGTGCTGGCAGATATACGGGGCGTATCCGTGGCGGTTTCCCAGAGGCGGATGCTCCCCTCCGGCTCGAGCGGCACGATGGCGCCGGCCATCCTGAGTGCGTCGAACCCGGCGGCATTCATCCGGGCTATGTAGCCGTCCTGCCCGGCGTAAAGGCGCAGAAGCTCGAGCGCGAAGGACGGCCACAGCTGCACGCCTTGAGCGGTATTGCGAAGCCACAGCAGCGGCACATGGCGCAGTACGCCGTCGGGATCGGGCAAGGTGCGAATTACGCCGAGGCCCGCGGCGGCGTTGGAGAATTCGGCAAGCGAGCCGGTCAGGCCGGCGAAGCCGGGAAGTGTGTCGGGTACCTGTCCGACGATCGACCAGCCGGCTTTGGGCCCTGCTTCTGAAACCGTCGCCTCGTGGCCCAGGCTGACAGCAAGCGCCGTTCGACTTTTCGCCAGTGCCGCTGCCAGGCGCTTGTCTCCGGCGATGCCCTCAGGCGAGGTGTCGGCCTCGGGCAGTACCAGCGCAAGCCCGATGACCGCGGCGCCGGACTTGGTGATGTCATCGACCAGATCGGCCAAGAGGCCACGGTTCCAGGGCCATCGCCCATGTGCCTTGAGGCTGGCGTCGTCTATCGAGACGATCACGACAGGATTGCTCGTCGCCTGGCGCGGAGCGAGAAACTGGTAGAAGTCGTACGTGCGTTCGCGCAGGCGCGACAACGGCCCGTCAAAAGCCAAATGGCAAGCGAGCAGCAGGAGCACGACCACAAGGCCGGATACTTTGCGCATGCCAGCTTGCCGCCAATCAGCCCAGCGCCAACCCACCAAGAGGCTCATGTCGTGCGGCCAGGCCTAATCGCAGTAGTAGCAGCAACCCTCACCCTCACACTCGCCCTTATTCACGCCGCCGCCCACAGGTGGCGTTGGGGTGTCGGGGAACTCCATGACCACTCCTGGCAATGCGCCATCGGTGGAGTCGCAGACTTTGAGCGAGCCGCCGAGTGCCGACGCACAAAGCGCGCTTACATCCAGTCCCGGACCCGGTGCGCCTGGCAGGCCGGTGCCGGCAATCCGGTCGATGCTGTCCAATATCGGGAAGGTGTCGATTCCGCCGTAGCCGGTCAGCAGCTTGCCATCTTCCGATGTGCAGGCGTAGCCCGGGTTTGTGATGACCAGCCGTTTCCCATTGATCGTGCAGGTCATGCGGCCGGCGCGCAGAATGCCGACGGTCTGGCCGGCTGCCACCAGCACTTCGATGATGCCGCCTCTGGCTCCGAGCACCATATGCGGCGTCGCAACCTGCATGACGCCGCCTTTCGAAACCTGGCCGCCATAGAACCGGGCCAGGCCGCTGTTCATCCCGATGTCGATCTTTCCCGATCCGGAGCCCGGATTGTAGACGAATTCATCGATCGTCAGGCTGGTGTTCGGACCAATCTTGGCGCTCGATTCATCCCGGAACACCAGCATTCCAAGACCGGTGGGATTGCTGCGCAGCTGGTCGCCGAGTTCGACGCCGGCACCAACGTTCATTGTCCCGCCGTTGTTGCGGACGATGTTGGTCTGATAGGCCGTCATCGACCCGACCGTCTCAGCCGCGGATGGTGCCGCGAAGGCAAGGCAGGCGATAAAAATGGCGATCTGACGGTACGGGGTCCTCATCGCGGCCTCTTTCAATTGAGCGTCAACGTATAGCTCATGAGCATTTCGAACGATTTTCGGTCGCGGTTGGCGATGTCGAAGTTGGTTTCGCGATAGGCGAGATCGACACTGATCTTCTGCGCCTCCGTCAGCTGAAAATCGCTTTCCGAGGCAATGCGCCAGAAGTCGCTCTTGATACTTGTGCCGATGCCGATGGACAGATCGGGAGCGTCGCTATGTCCGGCCGAGAAAGCGACCTGGTGCGACCATGCGAAAAGATCCGGTACGTTCATCAACAGGCCGCCATAGCGGACCTCGCCCGTGTAGCTGCGGCCGATTTCAGATCCGGAGGCGAAGTCATTCGAGCCGACAAAGCGCAGTCCGAGCGCCTGGCCATTGCGGAAGCGGTAGCTGCCGCCTGCCTCATAGAAAAGCCTGCTATCGGCGAAAATGCCTTGCGAGGCGCCTAGATCGATGTAGCCGCCACCGGCGAAGAGCGTCGTCTCGACCGTCGGGCGTACAAGAAAGCGCCCACTGACGCCGATGCCGGTTTCCTGGATATCGCTGTCGAAGCGATCCGTAACTGTGAAGGCGGAAAGCAGCAGGCGCAGCGAATCGATCCCACTGTTGGGCAGCCCCTTGTCCCAGGTGATCGCGGCGTTGCCGTGGATGAAGGTCTCCTTGCTACCCGGAACCGACAGGTCTTCCGTGAAAAAACGCTGTGTCGCCGTCAACGACCCCGAAAGGACGAGAGCGTCGGCACTTGGCGTGCCGAGGTCCCACCGGACAAAGCCTTCCGCCCGCCCATAGGGCGAGACGAAGCTGTCGTCGTCCTGCGCCCCGCCCGGCTCAAAATCGGTAAATGCGCTGAACACGCCGCCGGTCAGGGCGAGTTCCCAGGTGACACCACGCAACGCGCGCTCGATGCGGGCGAGCAGGCGAACGGCTTCCTGCTGCTCACTTGCGGTCAGGCCGCCGACTTCGATGCCGTACTGCACCTGCCGCCGGGCCAATTCATAGGAGCCGACATGATAGTACAACCGGCTGGCCGCCAGCCGGGCGCGCGCATCGCGGGGATATTTGATCAAATACTGCTCGATTGACGAGATCGCCTGATCGTACTGCCCGGCGTTAACGGCAACCGTGACGAATTGGGCGAGCGTTCCGTTGTCGGCCGGACTGGCGATGCGGGCTGAAAAAGCATCGTCATAGGCCGAAAAAAGACCCTGCGCGCCGGCCGGCAATTCGCCGGTACAAAGCAGCGCTGCGGCGCAGCCGACGATCATTCGAAACGAGGATTGCATGCCGAGAACCCACCCCAAACCCGACTAGTGCGAACGATTTAGCACGACTACAAGAAAAAGGCGACTGACCTGTGACGAAATCGTCCGAGTTTTCAACAGCTGTTGCAGCCGCGCAACAAACTATCGAGTTAATTCGTATTTCGGCTGCGCTGCTTGCCAAAACATCTTATCGGCGTTGCTGTATCGGTTGAAGTATTCCGTAGCGATAGAAACTAACAAAACTGATCGCCCGCTAACGAAACTAGTGTGCTTCAAGATCAATATAGTTCGCGTGATTCTGCACGCATTTGGGCCCTGCCTGCCCCATCGATGTCACATATGGCTCATCCGAAGGTCTTCCGTCGCATTGCGGAGGCGATCGGAGAGCTGGCGGGCAATGCTTCTCAACACGGCTTGCGCGATATGCGGCTTGGCCTTTGATATCTTGTTGGCGGCAGACGAGGCCAGCTCATAGGCAACAACGTCCTCGTCCGCGATCACGTCGGTCGAGCGCGGTCGCTCGGTCAGGAAGCCCATTTCCCCCACAGTACATCCAGCCCCGATGCTCGCCAGCCGCCGCCGTCCGCCAGGCGCATCCACCCAGACGCTGATACAACCGCGCGTCAGCATCCACAGTCGGTCCGCCTGCTCGCCAGCGCGGCACAGCACGGCGCCTTTGGGGAACTCGACGTGGTCGAGATAGCTCATCAGGACCTTCAAATCTTCCGGCGCCATGGTCATGCCGAAATCGGTGCGCTCGAGCGGCACCGCTATCACCGAGCGGGCAGTACTGTCCGTGCGCTCGACGATTTCCTCCTCGAAGCGCTCCAGCGCTGCCTCGAGATCGGGGTAGATGTTGGGCCCATCGCTTTGTGACGTAAACTCCTCCAGGGCCTCGGCATCCCTGAGATCACTGAAGAACAATCGCTGACCACGCCGGGCGCTGCGAGCGGAGATCTGCTGCAAGGTCAATGCGCCGGAGGCGTCGACGTCGCTGACGGCGCGGAAATCGAGAATGATCACTCGCACCACGCTGGGCAGCCGGTCAATTTCCTCCGCGAGCTCATCGGCATTGCCAAAGAACAGCACGCCCTGCAGCTCGAGGACCGCCAGCTCGCGCTCGTGAATCGCCAGCAACTCGGTCTGAGCAGTGGAGCGAATGCGCCTGGAGCGCGTCTTGCCGACGATCTCCTTGCGCCGCACCACCGGTCGGCTCATTTCGATCATGAAGACAATGCAGGCCAGCGCCACGCCGACCACGGCGCCGATAACGGGTTGGCCAAGGACTGTGGCGAGCGCCACAGCGGCGACCACGGCCATATTGCGCCGTGCCTGGCTGCGGCCCGCCGCGCTGTCGCCGAGAAGTGCCTGCCGCGCCGCCCGCAGTGCCCAACGGTCGATGGTATTGATGCCGACGAAGACCAGAATGGCGGACAGCACAACCAGCGGCATCGAGAAGATCAGATTCGGGAACGCAAGGATGGCCGCAAGCAGCACCGCCCGGCTCGCAAACGTCGAGGTGCGCATGCGCCCTCCGGCACGGTAGTTGGCGGCGGTCAGCGCGGCCGACGTGGATACGAACAGCCCGCCTATCATGGGAGAGACAAGATTGGCCATGCCCAGCCCGACAAGGGCGCGGTCCTGGCCGACCTGAATGTCGGCCAGATTGCGCGCAGTGCGCAGGGTAAAGACGGTGTCGAGCGTTCCCACGATCGCCAAGGTCAACGAGCCCGCAATCAGGGTCCACCAGATATGTTTCAGCCCCAGCCGGAGCGTTGAGGCAGCCTCGATCATGCTTACCGGTGCCCAGCCCTCTATATCGATCGATCCGATAACGGGCCCGAGCTCAATTTCGGGCGCCCACAGACGGGCAGCATGGTAGATTACATAGCCGATGATCAGGCCGGCAAGCAGCGCCGGAACTTTGGGCGCATGCCGCGTGATCATCGCCATGGCCGCGATCAGCGCAAGACCGAATGGAAGTCTTGTGACCGTGGCCAGGCTGAAATCCGCCGCCACGATGCCGCTCCAGGAGGAGACCGCGAGAAGCATCGGCGTCTGGCTCTTGATGACCAGGATTCCGACGCCCGAGACGAACCCGGCGACAACCGGATGGGGGGCAAGCTTGACGATCCGGGCGAGTCCGGTTGCGCCGATAAGCATCATCCATAGGCCGGTCAGCATCACGCAACCGACGAAGGCAAGCAGCGCTTGTGTCGTGTTGCCGCCGAGAGCGACCAACAGGGATCCCAACAGGCTCGCCTGGATCAGCGAGTTGCTGGGCATGGTCGTCACGAAGCACGACCGTTGAAATGCGGACGCGACAATGCCGCCGACGATGGCAGCGATGACGCCGGCAAGCGCGCCTTCCGCCACCCGATCTGCGCCGAGCGGTGATAGGGCAAGGACGCCGGAGGAGACGCACATCGGCAATGCTACGCCCGCGGTCGTCATGCCCGCGGTGAGTTCCTGGGCCAGAAAGCCCATGCCTGCGCTTAAATTACGCGCAAAATCCGTCTGTATCGCAACCTGCTCAGTCACGGTGGTTCAAAGCTCCAAAAATCCAACGGTGATGATCCCGCCGACCGCGTCCTGTGCAGGACGCGCATCGGCGGACACGCCAAAACTACAACACGAGCATGGTGGCGAGCCCAAGCATCAGGCCCATGCCTACGATATCGGTGACGGTGGTAAGAAAGATCGCCGAAGCTACGGCCGGATCGGCGCCGACCCGCCGCAGCCCCAACGGGATCAGCACGCCGGAGATTCCGGACATGAGGCACGATCCGGACATGGCGAGCAGGATGACAAGTGCCAGCATGGGCGCCTGGGCTGCCGACTCCGGCTGCCGCGAGGCGTAGAACCACATGGCCGCAGCCGCCACAAGACCGACGAGAACGCCGTTGGCGATCCCGAGCGCGCCCTCCCTCATCACCAGGTGCAGTTTCGGTCGCTTGTCGACATCGCCCAGGGCAAGGCCACGTAGCGTCATAGCCAATGCCTGGCAGCCGGTGTTTCCGCTCTGCCCGGCCAAGACCGGGAGGAATGCCGCCAGGGCGACGATCTTCTCGATCGTGCCTGTGAACGAGCTGACCACGAAAGCGGCCATGAAGGCCGTCAGCAGGTTGAGCTGCAGCCACGGATGACGCTTCAGGAAGGCTGAAAACAGCGGCGTGAAAGAACGCTCCTCCTTCTGCACACCCACCATCTGGCCAGGCTGGGCAGAAATCTCGATGATTTGCTGCTCGAACAAACGCCAGCCACGGACCTGCCCGAGCAGCCGGTCCTCCGCGTCCACCACTGGATAGACAGGGTAGTGCCGGCGTACCGCTGCCTTGCAGGCGTCGCTCAAGGACAGACCGACGGGGAGGGCGAACGGCTTTGGCAGCATGATCTGATCCACCGTGGCGTCCGCTTCGCTCAGCATCAGATCGCGCAGGACCACGAGGCCAACCAGTTTGTCGCCCTCGTCGGTGACGTAGAGATAAGTGAGCTCGGTCGGCACCTGGGTGCGTCTGACGGCCTCCACCGCGGCGGCTACCGTCGTGCCGACAGGAACGCTGGCGGGAATCGGGTCGATCAGCTCGACGAGCGACTCGGGGATCGCGAGGTCCTTGCCATCGCCGTGAGGCTTGATAGGCCGCATGTGCGGCGGCAAATGCTCCGCCACCTTACGGGCGTGCCGGTCCGGCAACAACTTTAGTGTGTCCCGAATGAACTCGGGAGACTCTCGGGCCAGCAATACCGCCGCGTCATCAGGTGCTCGAGCACGCAGCGTGCGCACCAGCTTCTCAACGTCGTTCTCTTCCTTCATCTGTTCCCCCAATTGCGAGTGTCTTGCCTCTGACGGTATGACACGAATCTGATCGCTCCGCCCTGGCGCAGCGGCCTAAGCGCCTCGATCCGGGAATCTTCGCCTTCTCCAGGCGCCGAGTAGACTGTACCCAGACAAATCTGAGCCATTGCGGGTGCATACAGGCGGGCTGTAACCTCTGCGTGTCGCCGAGAATTCAACGTGTTGCGAACTTCACCGATCTTTTCGTCGGCTCTGCGAGCACGCCGCACCAATGAAACTTAAAACCCGGAAACTCTGCAGAGGCAGGGCCTCTGGCGTTCGGATGATTTGCCTCATGCGGCGCATCTTGCCAGTACCACCAGCTCTGAGGCTGATGAATTCGCCAGGATGACAGGGTGATTTGCGTGAACCGTAATGGTTTAGCCTGAGAAAGGGATTCTCTGTATGAAGTCTGTCCGGAACGAGAGGTGCTCTTGAGAGCTTGCAGGTCCGGGACAGGCAGCCTGCTTTGTGAGACGCGACGTCGCTTCGGTCCGATCCGCGTTAATGTAGGCCCACTGATCACAGCGGTAGACCGCTCGATCGCACCTGGGGGCGAACGAAGACTCGTTTCGAGAGTGGCATCGGTTCAGCAATTGCCATCTCACCTAGCACTGATCCGGACCGGCTGGGACTCCTGGCCGCTCGTCATCGGGGGATGCATATGAGCAACATTATCGCCACGGGTTTTAACTCAACCTCCCCCAATGGCGGGTTGGAGAGCATTGAAGCGGACCTTCGCAGCTTTGCGGATATGGGCGTCGAGGCCGTCGAACTGGGACTGACGACCTCGACCTCATAGCCGGTGGCCGTATAGTCCCTGAAAGAGCCGAGAGGTTTATCGCGCTGACGAGGCAGTTCGATTTCCGCTATACGGTTCACGGCGTCGTCTCATCGAACCTCATGGACCCGGCGGTCTGTCGTTACCAGATTGATGCAGCCAAGGCCTTGGTCGAACTCTGCGATCGGATCGATGCGCGCGTGCTTGTCCAGCATAGCGGGCATTTTCGCGCCGACCAGATTCTCGATGGTCCCGGTTTCGAGGAACGCGAACGCGAGGCGTTGTTCGAGCTCGCTGAGTTCAGCAAGCTCTATGGTGTGCGCATCGCCTTTGAGAACCTCTTCGCCATGGACCCAAGTCAGCGCCGGCAGACCCCGGCCGAGGTGGCGCAGACGGTAAAGGCGGTCGGCCATTCGAACCTGGTGGCGCTTATCGATTCCAGTCACGCTTATATTGAATCGACCCATCGCGGCCTGAACTTCCGTGAACAGCTGCGGGCTATGGCGCCGGTCACGGGGCACCTTCATGTCCATGATTCCTTCGGGCGCCCGCAGGGTCTCCATCGAACCTACCTCTCGCAGGAGAATGCAGCGCTTGGTCTGGGCGACCTGTTACCCCTCGGTTCGGGCGATATCGACTGGGATGACATCTTCCGCGAGCTGGTGTTCTTGCCCGGGACCGTCCTAATCATGGAAATCGGACCACGCTATCGCAATGAGCAGCCCGATAGCCTGGCCCGGGCAAAAAAACCTCATTGCCTTGAACAATTGCGCTGAGCGCGGAGCGGCGGAGTAAAGGTTGAGAATCCGCCGCCGTGGTGCTGCCAATGTCGGCCAGAGCTGCCGAACTCGTTGGCAGCGAGCCGTTCCGCATCAGCAAGATCAACCGTGACGCGTCTTGTCGACCTGTTTTCGAGAAGATTGCAAGAAGCGTGCGCCTGCCGGCCTACAATACGACGGCCAGCATTTGGTTGGCCGGTCCGTGACGGTCGAGCAGGGGCAGGGGCTGGAAACATACCAGTCACCCACCCGTTGGCCAGTCGGGCCGTCGGCTGATTTCTGCTCCATGTGATCGCATGCGTGCTCGCCAACCCGGTACCTTGGCGGCGTCCGCCAGTTCGCTTCTGACTATTCCCTTTCCTTCGCACTTATCTTGATTCCGCGCCGTTCCGCGTATTCGATCAATGCGAGTTCTATCACCGAGGTGATAGAACGCCGCTCCGCTTCGGCAAGCTGTTGCGCCAAGGCCAACACCGGCGGATCAAGGCGGGTGGTGAACGGCTTTTTTGTCATTTTCGCTCTGCGGCTTGATATTCGGTTTCAAAAGGCGCATAAATATGCACGTGCATCGCACTTGCATCGCACGTGCGGCGGCTGGCCAGAGTGCGCCAACACTCCAGTCAGCCTGACCACAACCCAAGCTGGATGGAGCTCGGATCATGACTGATTCCGACAATACCACGACTCTGCCTTACGTCACCCGCAGGCGAGTGCTTGCGGGAACAGTCGTGGCCACCACCGCGTGGACGCTCGAAGGCAACGCGTCCGCAAGCGGCGCCGGAAGCACGAATGTGCGTTCTGATCCTGCACTGGCGCTTTGGCGGGAATGGGAGAGAGCCCACAAACAGACCGAGCGGCTCTGCCGCAGACAGCAGCGCCTGGAGACAAGGCTTGTCGAGAGCGTTGGCTTTCCTTGTGTGACCATCCGCCTGGCCGAGGGTGAGCAGGTGACGGTCCATTCGATCGAGATGCTCAATGAACTGCTCGGCAAAGCGCCGGATACGGCGGCTCTCCGCGATAAGGCCGAAGCTGATTTCGCGGCGCATCAGGCACGCTGGGATGCGGCTGCGGAGGAAACCGGCTACACTGCCGCGTTCAGGGCCGAGCGCGAGGCTAGCGAGAAAATGCAAGATCTGCTGCAAGCGTTCTCAGCGACTCCCGCCACCACTGTCGCCGGTGTGGCAGGCAAGCTCGATGCCGTATTGCGCGAGGGCGAAGCCTGGGAGGAATGCTCCGAATTTCCTTGGCCGCAAATCCGTTCGGCGCTCAGCGACCTGGTTCGCATCGCCGAAGGCTTTGGTGCTGACCGGGCGTGGCGCCGAAGGATCCGTCACGACCAAGCTGAAACTCTCCGCTATTCCCGATGACCGTCCGGTCAAGATCACGGTCGAACTGCCCGGCGCCCTTCATCGCGATCTGGTCGCCTATGCTGAATTGCTCGGCCGCGAGACCGGACAGATAGTTGCCGATCCTGCAAAGCTGATAGCCCGATGCTGACCCGTTCATGAGAAGACAGAGCCTTTGCCAGAACCCGGCGAAGCCTGAAGCCGGGATAAGTGTTCCCAGTTTATGCCGGTCGGACGGCCGTCAGGACGAATACCGATCACGCAGGAACTCGATGAAGATCGGCAGGGCAGGATTGGCGTTATCCGGGCGCCAACGGGCAAAATTGTAGATCTGGATTGGCTTGATCCCGATCCGCAGCTTACGGCAGACTGCACCTTCAGGAACACTATTGGCATCTCCGTGGTGGATCAGAGCGACTCCTAGACCGTTTCCGACAAGGCGCAGCAGGATGCCCGCACTGACGCAATGTTCGACGATCGCGGGAAGCTGTACACTGCTTCCAACAGCATCGGCTAGGAGAAATGCTTCGCCCCTGCGCACTAGCAGCGTCTCCTGGCCTAGCTCCGACCACTCGATCACGGAATTGCTTGCGAGAGGATGATTTGAAGCAACAACGACGGCTAGGGTATCGTTCCACAATCTCAGTTCGAATGCGCCGCCAGTAGATCGGGAGGAGGGTGACGTCGACGTCCGCCCCGCCCGAGGCAAGCCCGAATTCAGGGTGAGATCCTTCGATCAAGCTCACGGTCACATTGGAATGACATTGCCCGAACTCGAGGACCGCATCCAGCGCTCGCCCGGCAAGGATGAGCCCGTTGGCGCCGATGCAAAGTCTTTGTTGTTGGTCTTTGAAGCCGGTCCTAGCCAGCGTCAGAGTATTGTCCAGTTCGAGCAGCACGGACCGTAGACGACCAAGGAAACGCTCGCCGGCCGGGGTTGGGCCAACGCCGCCGGCATGGCGATGAAATATTCTCGTTCCCATCGCGTATTCGAGATCGCGTATGCGCCGGCTGAGCGCGGTGTGATCGATCCCAGCGCGCCGCGCCGCTCGCAGAAAACTGCCCTCCTCGGCGACTATGAGCGCATAATTGAGGGTCACGAGTTGAATGGAGCTCCGCATCTCTGCTCGACGTCTACGTAGCGACAATTGAAGACGTTTTGAGCGCTTTTGGCGACCGCGGGCTATCACCAAATCTCAGTATTGACACTGAAGAGACCATCCACGCCGCTTTGCAACGCATACGAGGGCGTCAGATGGCTCGCAGCAACCTCTCACGATTACCGAAACGACCTCGGAACGCTCATCGGAGAAGACGAACCCGAATCTCTTTGGGTTTTGGCCTTGTCCTGAAGACAGCCTTTGGCCTTAAGTGGCTCTCATGTACAGAGAGGGCGGCTCGCCTTGATGCACTTGCAGCGATGATCCCGGATAACGCTCACAAAGATGCCACTCCGCCTTTTCGCTCACCATATGGAAAGGCACCCCGTAAGACTAGATCCATGGGGGAGATCATTGGCCAAAACTGGCATCATGCTTCGGGAATCGGGTCTTGAACGAAGACGGAGCGGCGGACCGGCTCGAGTTGAAGGTCCGCCGTTCCGGGTGATTCAGATCACAAGGAACGAACCTGCTGCAAGCGACAGACCTGGAGAGAGAGTGGCGAACTGTATTTGAGCTGCGCCGCCGATCCCGTCGCTGTCGAAAGAGAGCGCTCCGGTTGAGCTGTTGTAGATGATATGGTCGGAGCTATCATGCGCAGCCGTACCAGCAAAGAAGGCGTCGGATGAAAGGCCTCCCGCCTTAAGCCCGGCAAAAACGGCGTCGTCGAGCTGGATCTTGTCCTGGAGCTTGTTGAAGTCGGTAACCTTGTCGATATTGCCCGCGCCAAGAGCGCTATTGAACACGAATGCATCATTGCCTCCGTTACCGGTCAAGATGTCGGCACCTCGTCCGCCATTGATGACATTGGCGCCGGCATTGCCCAGGATCGTCTGAGCGAACTCGTTTCCGGTGAGGTTGATTGCCGTAGTGCCGGATGGATTCGCAGTGGCAAGAAACTCAACCTGTGAGCCTGCTGAAAGGGCATAGCTTACCGAGGCGAGCACCCTGTCGATGCCGCCGCCCGCCACCTCAACCACCTTGTCGCCCGCATTGTCGACATTGTACGTGTCATTGCCAAGATAGCCGGCCATTGTGTCGGCCCCGCCGCCGCCGTTGATGACATTGACGCCGGCATTGCCCTGGATGGTCTGGGCGAACTCGTTGCCCGTAAGGTTGATGGCCGCCGTCCCCGACAGCCTCGTGGTGGCGAGAATCTCGATCTCGGAGCCTGCTGAAAGCGTATGGCTCACCGCCGTGAATATCTTGTCGGCGCCGCCGCCCACCGCCTCAATGACCTTATCACCGGCATTGTCGACATAATAGGTATCGTTGCCGGCATAGCCGGCCATCGTGTCGGCGCCCCCGCCGCCGTAGATGATGTTAGCGCCGCCGCCACCAGTGAGGATATTTGTGCCAGCATTGCCAACGATCGTATGAGTAAACCCGTTGCCGGTGAGGTTAATTGCGGTCGTGCCGGCCAGATTGTTAGTTGCGAGGGTCTCGATCTCCGAGCCGGCCGAAAGCGCATAGCTTACCGAGGCGAGCAGCTTGTCGGAGCCGCCGCCCACCGCCTCGATGACCTTGTCACCGGCATTGTCGGCATAATAGGTGTCGTTGCCACTATAGCCGGTCATCGTGTCGGCGCCGCCGCCGCCGTAGATGACATTGGCGCCGGCATTGCCCTGGAGGATCTGGGCGAACTCGTTGCCGTTGAGGTTGATCGCCGTGGTCCCGGATGGGTTGTTGGTGGCGAGAAGCTCGATCTCCGAGCCGGCCGCAAGGGCATGACTTACCGATGCGAATGCTTTGTCGGCCCCGCCGCCCGCCGCCTCAATCTCCTTATCGCGGGCATCATCGACATAATAGGTGTCATTGCCGCCATAGCCGATCATCGTGTGGCCGCCGGCCCCGTGAAACACATCGTCGCCGCTGGTGCCATAAAGCGTGGTACCGCTCGTGTCGGAAGGAGGGGGAGTCGTAGTCGTTGCGAGGTTGTGTTGCCGGAAAACGGCCTGCAGTTCCGGGGAGCTCTCAAGCGCGGTGTCGCCTCGCTGAGAACCCCAGGCGTATGCGTAGTCGAAGGCGGGTGACGGAACCAGCTTGGCCCAGTGCTCCATCATGGTTTCCATCTGGGCGGCGGTGGGCACGACATATTTGCCACCCATGTCGGTGTTATACTCGCCGCCTCCAAACGCCTGGTAGCCTGGAACGATCTGGCTCGTCGGGATGCCCGATGCCTGAGCGGCGGCGACGAATTTGTCGATCATGTTGTAGTCGACCGCGCCATCCGTGCGGACAGGATAGACATCCACGCCGTAGTAATCGATACCCGTATTGGCGGGATTGTACGTCCCCCTAAAATCCGGATTTGCCGACGTCCCCAAGCTCATCATTGTGATGTAGGTCTTGGCGCCTGGAAAATGCGCATGAATCCAGTCGGATTCTGCCTTCAGATTTGCGGCGGAGGCGTAAGTGCCCCATTGGCCGGTGGGATCCGGCTCGTCAACCAGGAAGAACCCAAATACGTTCGGATTGCCGAGGAAAGGAGTAACTTTGTCGATAAAGGATTGGGTTACTCCGTTGGCTTCGTCGAGGTAGACCAAGCCTTTCATGCCTTCCGGCAGTTCGTTGACCTGCTCAACATATTGCACGCTAGCCAGATTGAATCCGGCCTTTGCAATGTCCGTGCCGGATCCGCCCGACGTGTAATGGAGAGTCGCCATCCATAATCCCTCATTTGATTCGATAGCGCCCCGCGGATGTCTGCCTACTAGAGGGTGTATATTAGCGCCAAATCACATACCTGCACGCCCTGATAGAATGGTTGATCGGCGGCAGGATTGTCGCAATGTCGGGAAAATTGTACTTTGAGTAGTGGGTGAGTTTTCAAAATTGCAATCTATTGACGTAGATTTTCAACAGTTAAACATAGAATCGTCATTTGACAAGTGTTATTGTTTCCTAACGCTGACACTATATAAAGATAATGAACAATTTATATCTTCTAACAAAACTCGACCAGTCAAAAGTATTTATTAGTGACGTTGGAAGCAAGTCAGTATAGAAACTTTTATAGTAGTACGCCTATCATAAGCTGTCGCGGCAAAATATTGTTGGCTACATCAGGATGTTCCAAGCTATAAAATAGAATGCCGAGCCATGGCGAGACAAGCAGGTTCTCTCCACAAGATGCATTGTCGTGCCGGCCAATCGAGCCGACGTTAAGCTAAGGTGTTAGCCGGACCATGTTCTCTGCCGGCGACACCACTTTGTTGTGGACAAACACTGGGCAGGTGCCAGAGCACGACTCAGTCATCCGCACCGACCCACTGGAAAGTCGGGCTATGCATGTCGAGCAGCACGATTCGGCCATACATCAGAAAGCGCGTCGTTGGGTCGGGCATGCATCATATGGAGGCCGCAATCAGCGGATCGCCTTCCTGACCGAGCTTCTGGTTGATCTCCGTTTCTATCTCGTTGGCGAGAAACACCCGCGACCAGAAACTTACTCCACCGTTACCGATTTCGCGAGATTGCGCGGCTGGTCGACGTCCGTGCCCATGAACACAGCGGTGAATAGGCGAGCATCTGGATCGGCAGCGCGTAGATGATCGGCGAGATGATTTCCGGCACGTCCGGCAAAACGATCGTCTCCATCGTCTTCACCGTGGCGTGTGCGGCGCCCTTGCTCTCGGTGATCAGGATGATCTTGCCGCCGCGTGCCGCGACCTCCTGCATGTTCGACACCGTCTTTTCGAAGATGCGGTCATGCCGGGGCGATGACGATGACTGGCATGTTCTCGTCGATCAGCGCGATCGGGCCGTATTTACGGCAAGGCCGTTGCGACGCTGGCAACTATACAACATGCTAGAATAGGCAATTCGGCCCGGACGCGTCTAGACCGCTTACGGCGAAGCAGGTAGTTTCCGTGTTGAATCCGGCTAGCAAAGACTAGCTGTCATCAACATCAGCGAGGATATAGCTTGATATTCGTCCTATGGGTCGCTTTGGTGGGCACCATCACCGTATGCCTTGCCAATTTCCCTAAAGTGTCGGTACCGTGGATTGGGGTCGCTGGGCTGTTTTCATACACCCTCCCGGCACTCGTCGGGCTCACCAGTCCAGTTGCCGCCCCTGGTATGACTGGCTACTTCGCGCCCACATCAGATCGGGCCACCATGGTCATGGCGGTTGTGTGGATGGCGTTTGGATTATCAATCATCGCTGCTAACGCTTTTCACGCCATAAATCGGCAAGAAGTTCGAGTTTTGTCGCACCCCCGCTACATCAATCGATTCTTGACCCTAACCTTCGTTCTCAGCATGGGTCTTTTTGCCTCGTTCGTCATTAGGTACGGCGGGGGTTGGTTCCTGCAAACGCGCTCAGATCTAAGTTCACTAGTCGGAGTGGACTGGCTAATCTGGAAATGGAGCAACGCCTTAGGTCTCCTCATCGCAGCGTACTTTTTTACCTGGTCGCGGCTATGCAAAATCTACACTGTCTTTTTCGGGGCGATGATTGTGGTCAACATCGTGGCTGGTGATCGCACAACACCAGTCATCGCCATGGTCGGCGTCATTGTGTCTCTGAGTTGGGGAATGCCAATTGGTCGAGCGGTGTTCGCTCCCAGGGCATGGCTTGGCGCCGGCCTGGTCCTTGCGATCATTTTTTTGGCCAAGCCGTTTTACGTGGCGCTGAAAACCGGAGCTTCGTTCGGCGAGGTTTTTAACAGCATGTCAACTATGTCATTCCAGATGGGCTGGGAAGCTTTCGGCACTCACGAGTTGCTGGAACGAGTCCTCGCGTTGAATGTTTCCTATTCCCCTTGGGCGACCGTTCGGGACTGCTTGGCGCAGTTCTTGGTGATGCCGTCGGCTTTCGGCTTCGGCAGCACTGGGTACAATGATCTGATACAAAGCCAAGTCATCAGCTACGCGACTTACGGGCTCGCGTCGAACTTTTGGGCACACTGGTGGTCGATGTTTGGCATAGTCGGGGTAATCATCGGCGGGATGGTTTACGGCCTGTCCTTAGTTTTCTTGAACAATTTGGTCCAGCGTAGCGGCGGGATGACGTTCTTTTTGTTTATCATTCTGGCCGCGACGCTTGGCGTCTATGCTCACCGAAACAGCCCCGAGAACGTTCTTGCGTTGATGAGGCCTATCGTGCTCGCATACGCCGTTGTGTGGCTGGCAATGTACTTCATCCCTTTTAGAACGACGGACGGAGGCATAGTGCGAGTAATGTCACCGACTAGACGTGTGCATCGGAACGCCTAGGCCGCAGCACCTCGCCGCGCCGTGTTTTTATGGTACAGGACCCGCATCATGTAACGGCGCAACGGCTTCGCAGGTTCTGTTACCCATGTCTCCGGAATGGACCCTAGGGCGATGGCTGGGGCGCCAGGATTCGAACCTGGGAATGTCGGTACCAAAAACCGATGCCTTACCACTTGGCGACGCCCCAACAGCCGGAGCGTGCCCGCTGTGCGCGCGGCCTTATAGGACGAGCCGGAAGAAAGCTCAATGCCGACATATCGACTATGCGCGACCGATTCACCAGTTTTGCAATCGTCACTTGAACGGACCTATTCACCCCACACCGCCATTTCATTGCCGGCCGGATCGACGAAATGGAACCGCCTGCCGCCGGGGAATGAAAAGATCGGCTTGACGATGGTGCCGCCGGCATTTTCGACGGCGCTCAATGTTTCCTCAAGTCTTTCGGAATAGAGCACGGGTAGCGGCTTGGCCGGCGCATCTTCGGCATCCGCCTGAAAACCGCCGTCCAGCCCTTCGGCAAAGGCTGAATAGGTCGGCCCGTAATCGGTGAACGACCACGAGAAGGCCGCGCTGTAGAAAGCCTTCACGCTGTCCAGCGTTCCGCCTGTCGCCGGCATTTCCAGATAATCGAGCTTTCCGGTCATTCTCATCGTTCTGCCCGTTGTTCTCGGTATGTTCTAAAACAAAGCCTTCCAAAAGCAAGTCTTTTCGGCGCCGCTTTTCATTAATCGATTGTAGAGGCCAGCCGGCCTGGTCGATGCCTTGCCTTTCGCACTGCAGCATCATATCGCTCGATTCACCAGCCTTTCCAATCTCCTGCAACCGGGGAGCAAACATGACCAAGTGGGTCTACACCTTTGGCGACGGCGCGGCGGAAGGCCGTGCCGGCGACCGCAATCTGCTCGGCGGCAAGGGCGCCAACCTGGCCGAAATGTGCAGCCTGGGCCTGCCGGTGCCGCCGGGCTTCACCATCACCAGCGAGGTCTGCAACGCCTATTACGCCAACGGCCACACCTACCCGGCTTCGCTGGAAGCGGACGTTGCGGTCGCGCTCGACCATATCGGTCGGCTGACCGGGCGCCGTTTCGGCGATCCCTCGAAACTGTTTTTGGTGTCGGTTCGCTCAGGTGCGCGCGCTTCGATGCCAGGCATGATGGACACCGTGCTCAATCTCGGCCTGAATGACGAGACGGTCGAAGCCTTGGCCGCCGATTCAGGCGATCCGCGCTTTGCCTATGACAGCTATCGCCGTTTCATCCAGATGTATTCCGATGTCGTCATGGGCCTCGACCATGAGGTGTTCGAGGAAATCCTCGAAGACCAGAAGGGCGGTCTCGGCCATGAGCTCGACACCGAGCTGACGGCCATCGAATGGCAAGGCGTGATCGCGCTCTACAAGGCCAAGGTCGAGGAGGAGCTCGGCAAGCCGTTTCCGCAGGATCCGCACGAGCAGCTCTGGGGCGCCATCGGCGCGGTCTTTTCCAGCTGGATGAACAACCGCGCCATCACCTACCGGCGCCTGCACGACATTCCCGAAAGCTGGGGCACGGCGGTCAACGTCCAGGCCATGGTCTTCGGCAATATGGGCGACACCTCGGCCACCGGCGTCGCCTTCACCCGCAATCCGTCGACCGGCGAAAAGCAGCTCTATGGCGAGTTCCTGGTCAACGCGCAGGGCGAGGACGTCGTTGCCGGAATTCGCACGCCGCAGAACATCACCGAGGCGGCGCGCATTGCCGCCGGTTCCGACAAGCCGTCGCTGCAGAAGCTCATGCCGGACGCCTTCCAGGCTTTCGTCAGCATCTCCGACCGCCTGGAAGAACATTACCGCGACATGCAGGATCTCGAATTCACTATCGAGCGCGGCAAATTGTGGATGCTGCAGACCAGGTCCGGCAAGCGCACCGCCAAGGCGGCGTTGAAGATTGCCGTCGACATGGCCAGGGATGGACTGATTTCGAAGGAGGAGGCCGTCGCCCGTATCGATCCGGCCTCGCTCGACCAGTTGCTGCATCCGACGATCGATCCGAAGGCGGCGCGCGACATCATCGGCGTCGGCCTGCCGGCTTCGCCGGGTGCTGCCACCGGCGAGGTCGTCTTTTCCTCCAATGACGCCGAGGAGGCCAAGGCGCAAGGCCGCAAGGCGATCCTGGTGCGCATCGAGACCAGCCCCGAGGACATTCACGGCATGCATGCGGCCGAAGGCATCCTGACGACGCGCGGCGGCATGACCAGCCACGCCGCGGTGGTGGCGCGCGGCATGGGCAAGCCTTGCGTCTCAGGAGCCGGCTCGCTGCGCGTCGACTACAAGGCCGGCACGCTGATGGCGATGGGAGCGACCTTCCGCAAGGGCGACATCATCACCATCGACGGCGGCAACGGCCAGGTGCTGAAGGGCGCCGTGCCGATGCTGCAGCCCGAACTCTCGGGGGATTTCGCCGCCATCATGGAATGGGCCGACGGCGCCCGCCGCATGAAGGTGCGCACCAATGCCGAGACGCCGCTCGATGCGCGCATGGCGCGCTCCTTCGGCGCCGAGGGCATCGGGCTTTGCCGCACCGAGCACATGTTCTTCGACGGCGACCGCATCATTGCCATGCGCGAGATGATTCTGGCCGATACGGAAAAGGACCGGCGAACGGCGCTGGCCAAGCTGTTGCCGATGCAGCGCTCGGATTTCCTCGAACTGTTCGAGATCATGGCCGGCCTGCCGGTGACGATCCGCCTTCTCGACCCGCCGCTCCACGAATTCCTGCCCAAGACCGAGGAGGAGGTGGCCGAGGTTGCCGCTGCCATGAACGTGTCGCCGGACAAGCTCAGGCGGCGCACCGAAGCGCTGCATGAATTCAATCCGATGCTCGGCCATCGCGGCTGCCGGCTTGCCGTCTCCTATCCCGAAATCGCCGAGATGCAGGCACGCGCCATTTTCGAGGCGGCCGTCGCGGCCGGCCGGAAGGCCGGCGCGCTGGTGGTTCCGGAAATCATGGTGCCGCTGGTCGGGTTGGTAAAGGAGCTCGACTTCGTCAAGGCGCGCATCGACGCTGTGGCCAAAAGCGTGATGGAGGAGACCGGCGTCAGGATCGATTATCTGACAGGCACGATGATCGAGCTGCCGCGCGCCGCGATCCGCGCCCATGTCATCGCCGAGGCGGCCGAATTCTTCTCTTTCGGCACCAACGATTTGACCCAGACCACCTTCGGCATCTCGCGCGACGACGCGGCCTCGTTCCTCGAGACTTACCGCAAAAAAGGCATCATCGAGCAGGATCCATTCGTGTCACTCGACATAGAGGGTGTCGGCGAGCTGGTGCGGATGGCAGTCGAAAAGGGCAGGGCGACGCGGCCGGACATCAAGCTCGGCATCTGCGGCGAGCATGGCGGCGACCCGGCCTCGATCCATTTCTGCGAGAAGGTCGGGCTCGACTATGTGTCATGTTCGCCCTACCGGGTGCCGATTGCCAGGCTGGCTGCCGCGCAGGCGGCTGTACAGGCTGCGAAAGCCGGGGACCTGAATAAATCTGATCGAAGGGATTCGGACAGATAAGCATGGTGACCACGGAAATTCTTACTGCCTGACGCCGAGCTTGGGGCATCGCGACCCTTCTAGTGGATCCCTCCGCGCAGCAAGGGTAAGTTGATGTTTTCAACCGGCCATGTGAATCAACCGGCCATATGAAAAAGAGCATGGGATGGTGAACATGTCTGATGATGAACAAACCGCTGCGGCGCGCTGGACGGTGAAGTCCGAACTCCGCGCGGTCGGCCGCGACAAGCCGCTGCTGGTGGTGCTGGCGGCGATCCTCTGCCTCTATTGTGCGTTTATCGCCGGACCGATCGTTTACGCGGTGCTGGCCATCAACGGCATTGCAGATTTCTTCAAATGAAGCCGGTTCCGGTGATCTCGCTCCGTTCCGCCGTACTGCGTCTATCGGCCCCGAAATTGCTTGACCTGGACGAAATTGCTTAGCCGGATGAAACTGTTCCCGTCTATCGTTCGTACCTTGGGGGTATGGGAGCACACGTGACGATAAGAATCAGGCTTCCGGGCGGGACTTTGAAGATCAAGAAAAGGGACGAGCTGCGCCGCCGCGAGCAGAAGCGCGAGGTGCCGGTTTGGCAGGTCAGCAATTACTTCGTCATCTGGTGGCCGAGCGGCATGTCCGGTCGCCCATCCTCGCCCAAAAAATCCTCGCCCAAGAAATAACCCGCGCGTCCGACGATCTCGGCTCGGCACTGACGCCTCGGTGCGGGATCAGGAACCGCCGTGCGCGCCCAAACCTCCGACGGCCGCTCAACTAGTCCCAGAAATAGTCAGCGACCAGGCATTGACTCTTTCGCGACGGAAGGTCTCTCGTGCTGCATTGCACAATGGAGCAGGGCCGATGGCGGTGCGTATCAGGATGCCGGGCGGCACGCTGAAGGTGAAAGTGTACCGCGAATTGCGCGACCGCGAGCGCGCCCGCCGCATACCCGTCATCAAGATCGGCCCGATCTACTTTACCTGGTGGTCGAACCGCCAACGTCCCCTCAACGATCAGCCGCTGGGCTGATACCAGACGCCAGCCCAGCCAAAGCATTGATGGCCCAGCTTGGCCTCGCGCGGAGTGCAAACGAGGGGGGTGATGAGCCATAGTTTGGGGTGGCAATAGCTGTCGTGAAGTCAGGCTCGGGCCATCTTGCACTGTGTGACCAGAGAACTGTGCCGCTGGCCGGTGCGAACAAGGCTTTCGTCTGACGGTTGGAGGCAACCGGAGTAGTGTGCGTCAAGTTCTGCAAAATGGCGTGGCATCGCGGTGACGTCGGCGTGTCCGCCGCGCAGCCCCCGTGTTTAGCGGAGCGGCGGACGGGACTGTCGGGAATTCTGTGCGCGAGGCCATGATGATGGAAAGGAGAGAATCATCGCATGGCTATTGAGAAGGAACTTCTGGAC
>NZ_JAMYVG010000029.1:0-69075 GCF_040323855.1 Mesorhizobium sp. M0028 | reverse complement strand
ACTACACTGGCCACTCTTGGACGTGCAGTCGTGGCTATCGGCAGCAGGGACAATCGTGTGTGGCCGTCGAGATCCCCGCAAATGCATCCCTCGACTACACTGGCCACTCTTGGACGTGCATGAGAGGTTTCCGTAACAATGGCGGGAGATGCGAGCCCTTCTCGATCCCTGAGAACGCCAAAATCGACTTCACGGGCAATAACTTCACATGTGTCCAGAATTTCAAGCGTGCCGGTGAAAAGTGCGAGCCGATGACGCAGGAGGAAATTCAGCATCAGAACTACCTTATCATGCTCGCGATGCAGTGCGGAGGAACCAAGTCCGTAGAAGTGCAAGGAACATGCGGCGATGATAGCGTCAACGGTGAGATCGACGTCTGCCAAGGGTCGAAGGAAGCCTCGGGGGATTTGGAGTTCGACAACGGCCTGACCACCAAGTTCGAAGGCACATGGACATCTGCCAACGAATTCGAAGGGTCTGACGGCTTCGGGAATAGCTGCGACCTTGAGGTCGACTGAACAGGGTGGACGGCGGGTCAGGGCTACTCGGTGTGGATGAACTCGTTCTTGCCGTCACGCAAGTCATTTTGCCCCCCACAAGGTCCGCCTCAATGTCTCCGAAGATTTCCCTCAGGTCGCTCGGCTGGTACCAGCGCTTGACGTTACAGAGCCCGCACCAAACAAGCCTCCGCTGCCCATCGGCAGCTGGCGCTATTTTCTGCGGGCAAAAAAAGCGGCAGACGCCTGTCCAAGTCTGCGACAGGTGCTAGACGTTGGATTCCGCTTTGCTTGTGCGCTCTTCGACGGTGTTTTCGTCGTCGCCTTGCGGCCAGACCACTAGCCTTAGCAAGTGCCGACCGCTGGGCTGCGTAGCTCGGCGCGACCACAGGATGGTCGCTAGTCAGACCCCGCTCGGCTCTGTACTCGTCAGGCGTCATGCCCAACAGACCTAGGTGGCGTAGGTCAGTCGGCACTTTTCATTCCGAGTTCGACACGAGCCATTGCACGGAAGCGGTCGCGCGCTTCTTCACCAATTCCGGTCACGACATTTTTGCCGGGCAATCTTCCTTGCGCGACCACACCCCAAGAGACATCGGCGCGGCCTTCGCGCTCAAAAATCTCTTTCGCGCGGCTTTCAACAGGGTCTTTCAGGTTGTGCATACGAATCTCCTATGCTGTTGCTAAGCATACCATCTTGCAGACCTAGGCTAGGTGACTGTCACGGAGTTCCGCTGCGGCGGGGAGTGTTGCGATTCGTCAGCTTGCCATCAGGTGTGACGTCGGCTAGGAAGATCATACCGTTCGACAACGAGATCGCTAGTTAGCGAGTTCGCCCGTCGAGCAGTGAATTGGTCGTTCCATCAGCCATTTCCTTTAACATCTCGAAAGACTGAAGCTCGTCCTGGCTCTGCTTTGTTGAGTCCCGCCGAAGTGAGGAGTGATGGAGATTGAGGGTGGCGTCGTCATCCGGCGCTCCGCATATTCCATGGCAGAGCGTATTGCTTGATCAGACCCAACTCTAGCCCAGCGCTGCCGTGAACCGGAAGTCCATTCCATTGCATGTCGGCCGGGAAGGCAGCATAGACATCTATCTTGGGATGGGCTGCCAATTCGGAGATCATCGCTGCGTTGATCCGAAGGCTAGTCCGTTGCGAAACCCCGGGACGGCCGTAGAAGTAGAGCCGTTTGGCTAAACCCATGGTCGCAACTCCGACGTACAATACAACGTTTTCCTTCGCAAAAGCATATACCCCGACCTCTTTGGGCAGAGCTCGATCCGTGACCAGCCGCTCGTCCGGCGAAAGAATCCAGCTTGCGACGTGCTTGAACCCCGCTGCTACAAGTTCCGCCACAAGAAGCTGTGGTTTGTTCGCCGGTGGCTTGGGCGCGGCTGGCAGAAAGCTGGCTGACGCAACTCGAGCTACGCCTGCATCTCTAAGAACCTTGTACGCATGTTGATATCTGATGCCCAGCTTGCGGGCGATATCCGCGGTTGCCATCCCTGATTCAGCCAAAGTACGAATGTCGTCGGAGGTGCTCATGCCTCGAAGTTTCCTGGTTCTTGCTTTGGCTGGGATTATCCAACTAAATGGTACTCAGTAGAAGGATGCTGGCGTGACCAAACTTTTCATTACATCTGGGGTTTTGCTGCTTCTCGTCAGTCAAATGTTTGCCCCTTGCGCGGCGGCGTCGGTTATTCGCAAAAATGTTCCCTACACCATTCGAGGAAAAACTGTCGCTGAAATAAACCGCCAAATATCTCAGAACGGCATGGATAAGTTTGTCGTGGTAACCGTTCAGCCCGATTCTGAAGTCAAATATTCGGCGTTGGGGTCGACTTGTAAAGTTAAGAGCGTCGAGCGCATGGTTAATGTTACCGTGCGATATCCTGTATTGGCGGACGGAGTTTCTCCCAAGCTACGAAAGCGTTGGAAGGCTTTCATGGCAGTCATGATGCAGCCTATCGACTACCATATGCAGCAGGCGAGGAGTGAGGCCGCAGCACTCGACGCGTTTTGGCAGAAAGATTTCTCGATGCCGGGGGATCCAAGGTGCGTTCGTCTCAACAAGCTTCTTACAGACCGAGCGCTTTCCGTGACGGACAGATACGAAGCCTTGGGCAAGCGCTACCAAACGGAGCAAATGCGGCCGGGCGGGCCTATCGAAAGGGCCACTAAGGAGTTTAACAAATTGCCGTAGCCCGAGTGGAATTGGCGCACTGGCGGCGGCCCTATGACCGGCTGGACCAGTCCTGACAGGGCAGAATTGACGCTGGCAATGATCTTCAGTGCCGTCGTCTGAGGAGCGGCGGAAGGGGCAACCCTGTTAATTTACCTTCCCTGGATATACTCCAGAGACTTTCAGAGACGTGCTTGCGCAGGCATGCCCCTCAGCCCATGATAGATTTTGGGTTTGGGTAGGCGGACAATAAATGCGTATGATTTCGATGGGCTTCGTCGTAGCCCTTTTGTTAGCTTCTTGTTTAGAGGCTACGGCACGGCGTCCAAATACCTTTCCACTGCCGACTTTGACGCACTATCAGACCCGCTTAGGTCTAGTCCCGGCTTCGCTGCGAACGCCGCAATCAGACGTCCTTTGGTTGGTTGTATCAAGTCGACCCACAGAGGAAGAGGCTATCGCCTTGGCGCAGTCGTATGCTCCGACCCTTGGGCCTACATTGGTCGCGCAAAGCCGCAACGGCGTATTTGCCATTATCGCCGGCACGTTGAACAACGATAGGGCCAGACCAAACCTGAGGACGCTTAAGGAGCTGCACATAGTCCCCCAAGATGCTTTTTTGTCTCGCGGCGAGAGCCTGGATCGCGTGGCTTGGCACTCGTTTCAACGAGGCGATTCCTTGGATTTCATGATGCAACAAGCTTACCGCCAAGTTGTTCAACGCCTTCAGGCTGCTATGACGCGGCTTTCGCTCTATGACGGTCCGGTTGACGGCTTGATTGGCCCGTCGACCGTAACTTCCTTCAAGGCGTACAGGGCCAATTTTGGTCTACCTGCAGGCGATCTGCTCACAGAATATGGTCTCGGGGAGATCGAGCGTAGCGCTGGAGATGGATTCAGGAACGACCAACAACGAAACCTTGCCCAATCGCTGGGCTTTAGTGATGCCCGGTCATACAGAGAGGCTATGGCAGGCGGATTCCCGTCGGCAAGCATATTTGCGCAGGCAAAGAACTTAGGTTTCAGCACTCAAAGAGAATTTGATGCCGCTGTCTTAGGAGGGTTCCGAAGCCGCGACGAATATCAACGCGCGCAGGCAGCAGGCTTCACATCCGCCGACGATTTCCGTGCAGCGCAGCAATTCGGGATTCAAACCAAAGCCGAATTGATAGCGTTTCGCGCGTCGGGTTTCACCGACCCCATCGAATTCAGGAACGCAAGTCAAAAGGGCTTCGCGGACAAGGCCTCGTTTGACAAGTCGGAGGCCCGCAGGCTCAAAGCGTCGAAGGCCGCCGCCACCATCTTGCTCTCCGATGCGGAAACATTTCTAAAATTGAATCCGCAGACGTCCAATTTGGTCGAGATCGCTGACAAAGCTGCTGCTCTGAATGCGCAAGTTCAGACGAATTCGGCCGATGCACTAAACGATTCCACGCTTCGCCTAACTAATCTGCTGATGGCAGTTTCATGCTTTGCCGAATTTTCCGCATCAAGGGACAAGGAACGGTCTCAGGACATCGAAAAACAAAAAGCGCTTATCGTGGCCGAGCTTCAGGGCGACCAGCAGGCGCTCAAGACCTGGATGGCGGCTCATCTCACTTCGAGCAAGCTGCCGTTGGTTGTCAGTGAAGTTAAGGCGCTGAGCGGCGTCACCTCGTCGTCGGATTTGGAGACCCTTACAGAGGCGAGAGACAACGTTCGGGCTCTTATCGCGAACCAAGATCTCACGAGTGAGTTGGCGGCCGCACAGGCCCTGTCGCAGGAAGAGCGCAACGGCGAATCGCAGGCAGACAATAATCCTGCATTCGCTCTTACAGAGTCGAACAAAGTTCTGCTTAGAGGAGCGCTTGATGACGTTGTTGTCCTGTACAACGCAGGTCCGGCAGCCCCGTCGCTATTGAAAACCCTGTCTGGCCAATTTTCATTTACCAAGAACGAGGCCTGGATTTGTCTATTTGGTGTGGAAAGCACTCCCGCGCTCGAAAAGGCTCTCCAAGCGGCGTTCGGCCCGCTAGGCGGAAAAGCTATCCACATTCGCCGCGAATGCGGCCAAGTGGATATCGAACAAACGGACGTGTTTTTTATCCAGAGGAAGAAGTTCGTTGAATCCAAACCGAGCTTCGCGATTGCGTATCTGGAGGCCATCGAGGCGAAGAGCCTTCGCCCCTTCGATACGCTAAATTTCGCCGACCTAAAGCGGCGAATTGACCAGGATAAGGCCCTCGCCAGCCAGATTGCGGCTGATGTCGAGAAAGGGTCGAGGATGGGATACGGTGGAATTCTGTTGGATAACAAATCCACCAGGATTTGCGGCGTGATTGATGGAGGACCGCAGGCTCATCTCGCTACTATTGATAAGCTGGCCGAACTTGCTTCCATCCCCAAGGCCGATCCACAAATCTCGAACGTTGACGCTGCGTACCAGGATGTACGCCGGGATAAGTGTCGGATCCTTTACGGGTCAACCGCGACCCTCAAAGCCGTGACCGAAGCTTTGACACGGGACAGCGTCAATTTTGCCTATGCCCCGATTTGGTTCGAACAGAGTGACCTAGCGGCGGCTCAAGCGAAGTTGGAGCTTGCCCGGCAAGAACTGGTTAAATCTGAAGAAACAGCGCGCGTTGCGGCCGAGGAGGCGAAGCGCGTTGCGGCCCAACGCCTCACGGAAGCGCAAAAGACGAAATCGGCGCAAGAGGCAGCTCTGCGTCAGAAGAACGGTCCAGCAGCCACCGCCCTTCTGAACATGTTTTCTGATGGCCTAAGAACGACTGTCCTCGCTGGCCAAGGGAATCAAGTGTCCTCCGCGGTCAATGTCCAAGGGCTATTTCCGGAGTTTGCCCGTTGGAACCAACAACTCGGCCAGGACGCGTGGAAGGCGACGGACGTCAGCTCGACCGTCGATGACTATGGTACCGTGAACTGGAAAAGCCGCAATTTGGCAGCCATCATCATCAAAACCGTCGTCAAGTTGGCGAGTGCCGAACGTGGGGAATACAAAGAAGAATGTTTCGTCTTCGGAGCAGTGATGGATGACGAATTCAAGATGGTGCGCGACCCGTACGAGGCAAGCTGTGGCAACGACACCTCGTCGGACTGGGCTGTCGGCCACGAGCTGAAGAGTCTGTGGGTGGTCAACTAGGGAGTGAATGGAATATTCTTGATTGGCTGCGGTGAGGCTGACCCGGCCTTTTGCGAAAGGCTGGTTTGACGGCTTGCATCCACCGGGATAACGCTTTCCCATTCAGCGGGGGGCTTCGGCGTGAGACAACTTTCATCCTTGCTTGTTTTGACAGTCATTGGCGTGGCAATCTGGACGGGTCTTTCCTATCTCTCGATCACACAATCGATGCCGAAGACACTCCAGAGCATGATTGACCAGAACATTCCCGGCAATCAACTTAAGGTGTCCTTTGTCAAGGTTCCGCTTCTGGCGGCCATCCCTCTCGTCGGTCCGGCAAAGACCGAAGGCTACTTTATGATCGAGAGGAAAGGCGGCGGGCAGATTGCCGGGAATTGCGCACTGGAGGCGATTGACTTCGAGCTTCGCGAAGCGGCCAACGATAAGATGACCGTCTGGATCGCTGGCAATGGGATACAGAAGCTTGCGCAGTGCGCGTTGCTGTGAGGCCTGTGGTCTGCGGCAGTTCCTCCCCTGCGCGCGCCACCAATCTTGCGTGAGTTGAATTGGGAGCCAGTAGCGTTTGTCGCACTTCCTTCGAAGAAACCTCGAAAGCATCGACTTCAGGTTCAAGACGAGATTATTTCAGGGGTGTTCAACCCGAGTTGCTGCAAAGCGGCCAAAAATACGTTCGCGTGGCGCTTTGCAGCCGCGCCGCTAGGCTCGCTGAGCGCTCGAAGGTGCCTTCACTGGCTCGATGCGCGCTGGCGGGCCCTGTATGACCTGAAAAACACCTATCGCGGCGCTGAGGGTGCCTCGGTTTTAAAGGTGCGGCCGCTCAACGGTTGCCGTGTTGACGCGGCCCGAAACCCTCAGCCGCTTGCGATCAGGTCGCGCAGCGCCGAAACTCCGCGTCATCGATGACCCCATCGTCGAGAAGCTTTTTCAGGCGTCCAGCTTGTCGACGGCATCATCGCGCGACGAGCAATCAACCAACGGCAAAAAACGGGTCAGACACAAAAAAGCTCGCTGGCTAGTTAGGCCCTTGCGGTCGCTCATTGGCAGGCAGTCAGGGCCGTCACCTGCGCTTTCTGAATCTGAAGGTGAAACTTATCACCTGCTCCACGGTACTCATAATCGACTATAGCGTTGCACTGCGTGAGCTTCCCATTCTCATTTCTAACAATTGAAAAGTAACCGGTATATTGCGGCGAGGCTACCAGAGGAAGTACCGCGGTATACGGCACCTCCACGTAGTCGACTTCAAAATTTGTCGACCCCGGAATGTTGTCGTCCAAGAGAGCTTGCAACCCCTCTTTTATCGCATCAGCCTTCGCTTGCTGCATCGCTACGACGTAGGCATAACATGTCGCTAGGGCACCGGCGATTACAGCTGCCTTGATCAATCCGTTCATTATCAGACTTCCTCCCGCGACTGTCAGCGCGTTCTTATGCACTGGGGCGTGTTGCGGTTTACGAAGTTCCCATCCGGTGTCACGTCGCCGAGGAATATGGTGTCATTCGCGAGTGAAATGGCCAGATATCGGGCTCGTCTAGCAAGAAGTGAATCGGTCGTACCCTGAACGATTCCCTTCAACTGCTCGAATGCCTGAAGTTCATCTTGGCTCGGATTAAGCAGACCCGTCCCGAGCCCTTCGGTCGAGAACAGTGCGTTTTTCACGTCAAGGGCTCCGTAAACTACACCGCTAAACGGCAAGTCCGTTCCCGATGGCGCGGAGAAAACCTTCGCTGGCTTGACCAGCTTCCCATTTATGACGGCGTTGCCATCGCTTTCTATGGTGATCTCTGCGGTGACTGCTTTGTCGGAACCGTTGAAATTTGGTACGCCGTACACAGCGGCTCCGGTCATCTCACAGGTGTACTGCGCGTAGGCTGGCTGTCCTCCGATAGCCGATTCCAATGCATTGTCTGATTGGTTGGACGGTTGGCTATCCCTGGCCACTCTTGCGGCAGAAAGCGCAGCACCCATGCGCTGCTCAAGCTCTTTCAGAGAAACTCGGATTAATTCATGTCCCTCGGCATTCGCCGCCACGAAAAAGAGCGTTGCCAATCTAGCGGGATCCTCGGACAAGAAGATCTGCGTGAAGTCGAAACCGGAAAAAGGGGCTTTTCTAAAAAGGTTGTCTATGGCAGCAACAGTTTGGTCAGTTGCACTGTTGGATTGCATGCATTGCGCGACGCGACCTCCAATCGCGGCTTTTGTTTCATGGCTTAGCGATATCGTAAGTCGGCCCGCCTGTCCGACTTCTTGGACTTTCTTCAGTAAAAAGCTATTGAGTGTTTGCGAGATTTCGCTGACGAATTCCCTTTGGCGCACTGGGTCGAGCGCGCTCAGTTCAGGTAAACTCGTCAGGACGGGGCTTTCCATGAAATCGCAAATCTGATCGGCGGAAGTTATGTCGCCGTAAACCGTGCCTTCTTCGTCTTTTATTTGAGCAGCCGACGCATGAATGACCGCCCATAGCGAGAGGGATAGCGCCACAAGGCCGATGCGCGCAAACCGTGGAAACGACCAGCCCAATTGTGCCCCCAAGACCCCACATCATGACGACGACCCAAACAGTGCCCTCAAGGTGAGGCACCGTTCTCTCTGGTGTTTCGCTCGGCCTTGCTTCTCCGAGTGCAGCTAAGATTTGTCGAATATGCCGGCTATATCCGATAGATTACCGCGCCGCAAGTTGGTCGCGTCCGCCGCATGGACGGACGTATTCGCATCGCTTTCAACCTTCGACGCATTAGAGCCGCGAAGCGGGTCAGTCAGGAGAATCTCGCCGTTGATGCGGGGGTGGATCGCGGGACAATCAGCGAAATCGAGAGCCTGAAATTCAACCCTTCCATCGACCTGCTTGATCGGTTGGCTTTCGCCTTGGAGGTGGACATAACCGAGTTGTTGCTTGAGCCACCTGCCGGGATGGAATGGCCGAAGCCGCTGAACGCGGGGCGAAAGGCAGGCAAGTGATGGGGCTGGGCTGCCGAAGGCATCCTCGACTATTTGGCAACGCGGTATCTCCGAAGCACGCTGTCTGGGAATAGCTTCGACCGGATCAAACTTGCCTGTGAATAGGCCCGACAGATATGTAGCCTTGTCGTCGCGCTCTGCTTTGTTCCGTGTGGGGAAATCGAAAAGGACTTGTCGCAACCCTCGTTCGGCATCGAGCGCGCGGCCGAGCGCCTCTGGCCCTGCTGTCGGAAGCTCATCGCGAGACAGATGCCTGACCTCGGAGAACGCAACGCAATGGGCGCAGATTGCTTGTATGAGGGCCGACGACACGTCCTCCTGAGAAGCATCTTGCAAGGCAGATACCGCGGGTCGCTGGTCGCTCCTGCGAGATGGGAGGCTCAGCGCCGCGACTGCGACCAATCGCAAGAGCGTCCGGCGGGAAAGGGCGCGGCCAAGCATCAATATTCCTCCGAGAGCATGATGGTCAGAACGCGCGTGGTAGCTGCAGGGTCGGCTGGATCGCCCGAGCCGAACTGCAAGGATTTGTCGTAGCAGTCGATCTTCCAGATGACAGTCTTTCCGCCGACCTCGATCACAGCGCAGTCATGTTCACCGTGGGGATCATTGTCGTCGTTGAAGTTTTCGAAGCGAGCCACCGCCGCAATAATCTCGGCACGAACGTCCGCTTGAAGGCCGGTAATGCCGACCGTCAACACGACCCGACCTCCTTGGCCGGTCCTTCGCAGGGTGTCATTCAATCTGGCTATGCGCTGTTGCCGGATGCCGAGCGCACAGCTCTCACTGAAGGTGCATTCCAAAGCCATAAGCGAATCCTTCTCTTGGCCGCTGTGCGACCGTGTCCACGCCGATGATTGTCGGGAGGGTTGGGCGGCCGCCTCAGCGGCGCCGCCCGGGCGGCGTGCCGTCAGTCCCGATGGTCCGGGTGCAGCAAGGCAAGATCTTTCAGCTTGCGCGTAAATGCTGGCTCCTCAAGCCAGTCTCGCCAGCGCAAGGTACAGAGGCCTTCGGGGCTGACCTTCGTGACAGTTGCCTCGTACCACCCCTCGTAAGGTCCCATGGTGGCCAGCACGAGGCTGCCGACCTCGATCTTTTCCCAATCGGTCGGCCGATGTGGCTCGGGACGTGTCGGGCCACTTTCTGGCGCGCTGGCAGCTGAAGCCTTCTTCTTCGGCTTGGCTGGCGGCGGTCGATCATCGGCAGCGCGAACAGGAAACTGGTAGCCGGGTGGCAGGTGCGTGGCGATGGCATCGTAGAGCGTTCGCTTCACAAACGGCACGAAGGCTCGGCCGCTCTCGAATACACGGCCCTGTGGCAGCCGCCCGGCAAGCTCATGCAGGGCGCTGGCGTCGGCGATAGGAAGGGCAGCCATCCCCATCATCCCCGCGGCCTTTTCGGCAATGCCAACCTCGGCCCCGCCAAACCACGAGGCGTGGGCCTTCCCCCCGTCATCAAGGCCAAGGACGATGAGGGCGGGCAAAGTTGCTGCGGCAGCGCCAGTCGAACCAGCGATGTTGGTCATTCGTTTCTCCAAAATGAAAGAGGCCCCCGAAGGAGCCTCATGGTTTGATTTTCAGATGATGGTTGGCGGTGTCGGTGCAGGGCCGCTGGCGGCTTGAACTGGGCATGACGCCCTATTGTGAAAATGCCCAACAGCCCACCTTTTCCGCGATTTTCAGGGCCAAAACGGCCTTCTGAACAGCTCCCATTATAGCCCTCTCATGCTTGCTTGTCAAGATTTGCTCAATAGAATCAATATGTTGGACCATTTCACGCGGCTGAACCCTGCGCCTGCTGTCAACTCGAAGATCCCAGCCCCCTCCTGAAGGCAACCCCATCTAGAGCATGGGATCGCCAATCTTCAGGCAATAGACGCGCCTTCCAGAGACCGGCACGTGACGCGGGGCTTTGATCGAAAGCTTCGGGTTCTTCCCTTCCTCCGCAACCAAGACACCCTGAGCGCGCAAGCTCTTTAGATAACTTGACAGCCCGGTGCTGATTTCAGCTCGGAGTTTAGCGGGTTCGATGTAGTAGAACGTTTCGCCGTTTTCGGCCGTCCATATGTACCCAAAGTCTGATGGCATTGGAACACGATAACGCCGAGCTTCATACGAGCCGAGATCAAACAGGGATCGCCCCTTTGCCCTCAAAACATCTTGTACGATTTCAAGAGCCGATTTCTGAACGACGGCCATACTCCCGTTGCTTTTGGGAACGAGCTGAAGTGCGTACATGCAGGCATCCATCACCGACGCATCGTTACTCGGCAAGATCCCCCATCGTTGCGCCATGCGACCGGCCGCATACGCAATCGAGAACGTATCGACGATGCGACTGGGTAGCCCTACGGCGCCGACCTTAGCCCTGAAGGCCGTCATGAGGCCCGCAATTCGCGAGCGGAATTTTGTCGGATCGCTCGCAACGGCGGTTGCCACCTCTTGAATGAATGCCCGGCCAGCGGTCCCATACTGTCTATTGCAAATCTCCCGGATATGGTTCGTGGCCGACATGGTATCGGCAAAGCCCACTGGGACCTCGCGCATAAGCGGACCCTCAAAGAATATTTCACAGGTGCGGCTGGCCACGGCATTAACAACGCCGCCCGGCCCCTTCATCGTCTCACGAATCGAAATATTGCCTGTGCTCAGAAGCGCCACGCGAAGGCCTTCGGTTGGCGGGTGGTCGAACTTGCGCCTTCCGCTGCTCGAAGCCTGCTTGAATGCCATCTTTCCACTGGCCTGTAGCGCGATATCCATTTCGTTCTGTTCGTCGATAAAAAGCATTGAGTCGTTGTACGGCTTGCGAAGTTGGTCGAACGACGCCTCCGACATATTCCAAGTCACGCCTCCGCCGATCCCAGTTGAGGGATCACCGACATGTACGGAAGCGGCAAGCATGGCGAAGGTCGTTTTCCCAGACTCCGGCTGGCCTATCAATTCAATGTATGGGTTCAGAACATGGGACGGCGCGAACCTCAGAATCGGCCCGACCATCGCATAGGACAGCAGGAAAAGCGTGATTGGTTCTTTGCTGCCGATGGCAGATAGCTGCGCTTTCCATTCGGCAAGGCTGCCAAGGGGCGTGTGGCGCACATTGGTATCGAACGTGACGATGATCTCGGTTGCCGCCTTGTCCGCTCGGCAAATGGTCCCGTCACCATAAACATAGATGATGTCGGTCAGCCACCCCGGACGGGATGCTATCAATCCATCTCGAAAATGCGGGTGATCTTCGATCATTTTCTTAACGGAATTCCGCTTGCCGGTCGTGAGATAGGTCATCCCGGCAGCCGCCAGTCGGGCGAAAACGCTCTTGTCGTTTTCAATGAGGTCGGCCGTTGAGAACCATACCGCACTCGAGGGGGTGCCGAATTTAAAGTGCGTTTCACGGTTTTGGTCCCTAACCGCGTCCAAGATACCGGGGGCATCATTGGCCGGGAGCGGGGTTCCTTCGGACAAGCTCGACATATTTTCTCTCTTTTGAAAGTGGGAAGAACCGTGGTTTCCCACTTTTCCCACCGATTTGAGCGTCACAATTTTTTGTATTTCGGACCCATTCGGCCGGTATGCAGTTTCAATGGTCGCAGCATCAACTGGGCCGTAGAACACTCCCCGGAGGTCGCTGCGGCCGTCGAACGCCAAGTTGGTCAAGCAAATCGCCCATGTCGGCAGTCAGGAACTCGCCGATCAATTTCGGCCTAAGGCCGCAGGTGATTACTAGTTCCCGTATGCCGTGTTGGGCGTACCATGACAGCCATTCGGCGCGATCAGATGGTGCCATTCTGTTACGCCGCCGACTTGCCCTGCCATTTTCGGCTTCATACGAAGATCGAAATTCGGGCTTGAATTTAGTCATATAAAGAAGGTGGCCCCGCAGGTGGAAAACCTCGTGGATCATGGATTTCAGGCGTGGGGCCTTCGGGATTGCGATTTTTAGGTCGTCCAAAGTCGGACCGGCGATGATGGTGTGGAGATGAGGTTCGAAGAATTTCGAACCGTTGCTGTCGACAACCGACACTTCAACGACCGCGATGCCTTTGGATGGCACGTGCCGCCTTTTTAGATTGCGGTATATCGTTCCAAGAAGGGCCGCAGGCCGCCGAGGCGAGGAGCCGAGCAACTGTCCTGCTGGAACACGGTGGTTTAGATCGGCAATCGTGACCGAATGCAGATTAGGCGAGCCGTCCAATTCGGCAGCAATAGACGTAATTGCCGCCAGCCGAGCGCGGAACTGCTCGTAGACGCAAGCGGCGCTTTTCGGCGCAGAACGATTAAGTGAGTCGAAATCTGGATGAACAGCCTGTTCGAAAGCAAGGCCATCGAAACCAGCCGCCGCAACCAACGACTTGGCATTGGATTGCCGCTGGGCGAAGCCTTCAACGGAGAATGTCACTGCCGAAGGATCGCCTTTGTAGCGAACGCCCGCTGCTTCAGCCGCTGCTTGTGCCTCAACAATGATCGACTTCAAGGCACTGCGGATTTGAAACTCAGATTCGAACATTCGCTGCGGAAGGTGGGTGCGCCAAGGAGCTTGACCAACCATCACATAGCTCCAAAGCCGTTGGTGCTTGTGCAGACACGAGCACCGACAAAACTCTTCAGGTAGCTGAAGCGATAGGAGACGGTGCTTCCTGTCGTGACGACGCGGGGCCTCACTTGCGGCCTCCCCGCAAGGCGCGCTTGCCTTTGGTTGGCCGATAGTCCGCGGGTTCGATCTTTGTAATTACCCGGATCCGCACGCCGTACTTTTTTTCGAAGGCAGGCTCGCTCGCAATCAGAAGGACATTGGTTGGAACGCCCGGTGGATCGAAGATCCTGACGAAGGAAACAGTCTCCTGATCCCCCAGAGAGATCAGGGCAGTACGAATAATTTCCGCTGCGGTAAGCGGCCGTTCGTGGTGATCAGCTACGGCGTGAACGAGTCTGTAAAAGTCGAGCAAGCCCTTACCACAACGAACCACGTCAAGCTCTTCGGAGCACATGGCGCAAGCAAGGACAAAGTTGGCTTCATAGCGCGGCTTGTATTTTTCTTCGAGCGGAAGGCTCGTCACCATTGCGTTCACGTCGTCAATAGTCTGCTGGAAGGTAAAAACTACCGGCAAAGACTCCCGGAGCCGCAGTACCAAAAAATCGATAACCTCGGGTTCTTTGTCGATTAGATCGAGTGGAGCATTGTCGTTTTGGGCCAAAAACACCGACATGATCAATCTCCCAGATTCTGAGAGGTCGACGAGCGGGTTCTTGACCTGATAAAGAGAGCGAATTCGGGGGTAGGATATGCGACCCTCGATCCCAGTTTCACAAATTTTGGACCCGAACCTTGGACTCTCCAATTCGCTAGAGTCTTGGTGCTGATCGTCAGAATATCAGCAGCGGCTTTGGGAGTGAGAAGAGCGCAAACGTCGCGCCCGCACCTGATTTTCAGTTGTTCTTCTTCAAACGTAGACATCCGTGCTCCTTGCTCTCGGCAAGGTCAGGAAGCTGTTTGAACGGGCTTGAACTAAGACGCCGCGCGCAACTCCACCAACCTCACCGGATTAATCGGTGAAATTTTGCATGGCCGAAAAGGAGTCACTCGAGCTGTGGCTTAGATAGCCACGCCAATGATTTTTTCGGATATGTCGTGTGTTGCGCCCTCTGCCGATTGGCAGCGCGAACTCAACATTGCATCATAAACGGCAAGGGGGTCAAGTATGGAAATGGTGATTGCTAGGTGATTGCTATCGAACCAAAAGGTGTGCTGGGCGAACTACAACTTGTTGATTTCGTTGGCGCACCCGACAGGATTCGAACCTGTGACCTCTGCCTTCGGAGGGCAGCGCTCTATCCAGCTGAGCTACGGGTGCCTTCAGGATCGGTGATCCCAAAAACGAACCAGCCGGTAAACCGGCCAGCCACGGCTTCTTAGCGGAAGCAGGCGCCGGCTTCAACGGGCAATCGCGGGCAAGCTCAAGTTGCCGTAGCAGCCCCGGGGAGGCAGACACTGTCCCGTCCGGCGGTCGCCGCCTGCTCATTGCATCATGGTAAGCACGGCCTTGCCGCTGATGCTGCGCTGCCGCAGCGCGTCGAGGGCCTGGCCGACGTCCCGCCACGGCACGGTCAGGACCACGCGCGTTTCGAGCCGGCCGGCTGCGATCAGCGCGAGCAACGAGGCGATGTCGGCGCCGACCTCCGGACCGGAAGCGTAGTAGGCGAAGGTCTGCAGCCGCGCGCCTTCGTGACCCGGGACGAACTGGCGGAAGCCGATGGGCGTGAGTTCGCCGCTGCTCGAGCCGAACATGACGACGGTCCCGCCGGGCGCCACCCGTTCGATCGCGTGGGCGAGGCTGTCGCCGCCGACCGACTCGGCAATCAGCGAGAACAGTCCTTCGGCGAGCTCGATCGATTCGACGACGCGCTCGGCTCCGAGGCCGCGGAGATCGTCGGCATGCCGGGTGGCGGCGACCGCCACCACCGACGCGCCCTGCTGGCGGGCGATCTGGATCTGGAAACGGCCGACCGCGCCGCTTGCGCCGGTAATCAGGACCCGCTGGCCGGCCAGGTCGCCGCCGTGGCGCAGGGTCCGCAGCGCGGTCGTGCCCGCGACCGGAACGGTGGCGGCGGCGGCGAAGCTGACGCCGTCCGGCAGCACGGCGAGGTGGTCGGTTGGAACGGCGACACGCTCGGCCCACCCGGCCTCGTCGACCAGCGCCGCAACCCGGGCGCCGATGGGCGGCCCGGAGCCATCGGCCGCGGCGCGCTCGACAATTCCGGCGACGTCCTGGCCAGGCACCCAGCCGTTCGGACGGATCTTGAGCAGGCGCAGTTCGCCGCGGTTCAGCGAGACTGCCCGGACCGAGACCAGCGCCTCGTCCGGGGCGGGCTCGGGCTCGCCAAGCTCGGCGAGTTTCAGCCCGGTGGCTCTGTCGGAAGATGTGACCAAGGCGAGCATTGGTATCGTCCTTTCTTGCTGCATGGGGGACGCCAGTCTGTTTTCGTGCGCCGGGCTTGTTGGTCCGACGTTCAGAACGCAAGCAGGGTATGACTATCTGGAAGCCCGCCCTGTCGTCTTCTGAGTTACTCAAGGCCCTAAACTATCGACTTTCCTGTTTGAGTAATTTAGATATCTTGGCAGTTGATCGCTAAAATCAGTCAATATGAGACAGCCTCTCCGCTACCCCTGGCCTTTCGATCCGGATGATGTCCTCGCCTCGGCAATCGCCGTGCGCGTTGACGTTACCGAAACCAGGGCAGAGGTGCCGGACCACCACCACCGCAAAGGGCAACTCGTCTTCGCGCTCGGCGGTGGCGTCACATGTCGCGTCCCCAGCGGGCTGTGGATGGTGCCGCCCCATTGCGCGGTGTGGATTCCGGGCCGCATGGAGCACAGCAATATCGCGACCGCCAATGCCCGGATTTTCTTCGTCTATATCGAGCCGGGAGCTGCCGAACTGCCGGCCCGGTGCTGCACGCTGTCGATCTCGCCGTTGCTGCGCGAGCTGATCATCGAGCTGGCGGATCGCGGTGAGGATGGTGACGCCAGGAGCGAACTCTTGACCAGGGTACTGCTCGCCGAACTGCCGCGCATGCCTGTCCAGCAGCTGCATTTGCCGATCTCGTCCGAGCCGCGCTTGAGGCGCATTGCCGCGGCGCTGGCGGACGATCCTGCCGATCGCAGCACCCTGGCGGAATGGGCCAATCGCGTCGCGCTCAGCGAGAGCAGTCTCGCACGTCTCGTGGTCATGGAAACAGGGCTGACCTTCGGGCGTTGGCGCCAGCAATTGCACCTGATCGTCGCAATGCGGGAGCTGGCCTCCGGCGCCAGCGTGCAGCAGGTTTCGGCCGATCTCGGCTACGAATCGGTCACTGCCTTCATCACCATGTTCAAGAAAGCGCTTGGCAAGCCGCCTGCGAAGTATCTCAGCAGTGTCGCTCAAAACGGCGGTTCTGCGTTTGTCGCCCGATGAGCGCCCTGATCCGCCGCCCGCCGGACGTCAGCCGTCACTGCTCCTCGGCGTACAGCAGCCGCGTCTTTGCCGCCGATGCCGTCGACAGGCTGCGCTGGATCAGCGCCTCGACATGGTCGTTGCGCTGGCGCGCGCTGTCGGCGCCCATCACCACGATGATCAGCCTGTGCCCGTCTGCATTATAGGAGGTAACGATGTTGAAGCCGGAAGCCCGGATGTAGCCGGTCTTGATGCCGTCGACGCCGCGCACCCGGCCGAGCATGTCGTTGTGGCCGCGCACCAGCCTGCCGCGAAACATGAAGTCGCTTTCGGAGAAATAGTGGAAATGCTGCGGGAAGCGGGCGTGCAGCGCCATGCCGAGCACCGCCATGTCGCGCGCGCTCGTGTGCTGGTCGCCGTCCGGCAGGCCCGAGGCGTTGCGGAATACCGTGCTGCTCATGCCGATCTGGCGCGCCTTGGCGGTCATCATGCCGGCGAACGCCTCTTCGCTGCCGCCGAGATATTCGGCAACGGCGACCGCCACGTCATTGGCCGATTTGACGACGATGGCGCGGATCGCCGAATCGACGTCGATGGTCTCGCCGCGCCTGAACCGCAGCTTGGTCGGCGGCTGCCGGGCGGCGTTGTCCGACACCGGAATTTGCGTCTCCTTGCTGATACGGCCCTGGTCCAGCGCCTCGAACAGAAGGTACAGCGTCATCATCTTGGTCAGCGACGCCGGATAACGCGGCGCCGTCGAATTGACCTCGAACAGCGTCTTGCCGGTGCCGGCATCGATGACCATCGCGGCATATTTCTGCGGCGGCGCCGGCACCGCCAGCACGCTGTCGGGCGGCGTCACCGTCGTACAGCCGGCAGCAAGCAGCAGCAGCGCCAGCATGGCGACGTAGTTGTGGATGAGCGAAAAGAACCGGAAGGCGGACAAGTCAGTTCCGAAGGCAGGCTGTTTCTGAGACGAGGCGAAGCTATCTTAACGCAAAGGCACAGTCCATTTGGTTAATATCGTCGGAACCCTGGAATGGTGCCCTGTCCACAGGCCGACGTGGCGGCTGTGCCAAGCCGTCCGATGCGAATTGCCGGCCACCGCGCTTGCGCAACGGGCGGCGAGTGGGCTTTGCTGGCGCCGGCAGAATCGGGCCGCCAGAATCGGGCTGGCAGAATCGGTAGGTGCATATGGATACGGTCACGATTACGGCAAAGGGGATTTCGGTATCGGTTGATCTTGCCGTCGGCCATCTCGCCGACATGGCGATCGAGATCGACGGCCGTCGGCTGAAGCCGCTGCATCGCGCACCCTGGGTCGAAGAGCCGCGCGAGACGCTGCCGAAAGATCTGCCTGAAGGGACGGTCCACCTGTCCGGCGATTTCCTCTGCGCGCCGTTCTCGACCAGCGACGTCGAAGCGGCACCTTTGCATGGCTGGCCGGCCAATAGTCGCTGGGACGTCGTCGACAGCGCAGCAACGGCCGATGGCTGGCGCGCCGTCTTCCGTCTGCAGCGTCCGGTCATGGGCTCGACCGTCGACAAGATCCTGACCTTGCGCGACGATCATCCGTTTCTCTATCAGGAGCACGTCTTTTCCGGCGGCGCCGGCGCCATTCCCGTCGCCCACCACCCGATGACGGTAATGACGGCCGGCGGCAGGCTGGCTTTCTCGGCGAAGCGCTTTGCCGCAACGCCGAACGAGGCGCCGGAACCCGATCCGGCTCGCGGCCGCTCTTTGCTCGCCTACCCGGCACGGACCGCCGACCTGACGCGCTTTCCCGCCGCCGACGGCGGCATGATCGACCTGACCGCCTATCGCATGGACCAGCAGCGTGAGGACTTTGTGACGCTGGTCGAGGCCGATCATGGCGGGCCGGGCTGGACCGCGCTGGCGCGCCAGGCGGAAGCAGATCTCGTGCTGGTGCTGAAGAACCCGGCTGAACTGCCGGTGACCATGCTGTGGGTCAGCAATGGCGGGCGCGATTATGCGCCATGGAGCGGCCGCCATCGCGGCGTGCTCGGCATCGAGGATGGCCGCACCGCTGTCGGCCACGCCGCATCGCTCGGCGACAACTGGCTGAAGCGCGAAGGCGTGGCGACCGCCTTTGCGCTTTCTGAAGGGCGCAGCTTTTCGTTCCGCCATGTCATCGGCGCACTGCCGTGGCCGTCCGGCGAGCCGCCGCGCGACGTCGCGAGCTTACCGGGCCGCATGCGCATCCTGGCCGCCGACGGCGCCGTGCGCGACATTGGCTTCGACAGCGACTTCCTGCGGATCGGCAGGTCGGCCCCAGCTTGAGAGCTCGCCTCCCCACCTTCGTCATCCCAGGGCGGAGCAGGAGCGAAGCGACGTCGCGGAGACCCTGGGATCCATGCCGCGACCGTCGTCGAGGAATGCGGCGGAACAGAATTCTGCGCCGCTGAGGCGCCCTGATGTCACGGCATGGATCCCGGGGTCTGCGCTGCGTCGCTTCGCTCCTTGCTCCGCCCCAGGATGACGAAAGGGACGATCGTTTCGGGCAATCTCAAAGCTTTGCGATTTGCCGACGGACGGTCAAAATCCCTGAGCGAGGAAACTAATCTCGGGTTTGAAATTCCCGCGAATTGTCGCCAAGATCGAAAACACTCAGCCAGAAAGGCTCCAATGTCCGAGATCGCCCATATTGCTGCTGCCATCTTCAAGCGCGCCGGCAAGGCGCCGCGCTTCATCGTTGCCATTGCCGGTCCGCCCGGCGCCGGCAAATCGACATTGTCGGCAGGCTTGCACGACCTGCTGCCGGAAGGCACGGCGGAAGTCGTGCCGATGGATGGCTTCCATTACGATGATGTCGTGCTCGAGCGACGCGGCCTTCGCCAACGAAAAGGTGCCCCGGAAACCTTTGATTTTGCCGGCTTCGAAACGCTGCTCAAGCGCATCCGCGCCCGCGAGCCGGATATCGCGATCCCGGTCTTCGACCGCAGCATGGAGCTGTCGCGCGCCGCCGCTGCGATCATCGCCGCCGACACCAAGTTCATCCTGGTCGAAGGCAATTATCTGCTGCTCGACGAAGAGCCATGGACGCGGCTGGCGCCGCTGTTCGACCTCTCGATCTTTGTCGATGTGCCGCGCGCCGACCTCGAGCGCCGACTGCTGGAGCGATGGCACGAGCACGGCCGGTCCGACGAGGACGCGCGCGCCTGGATTGCTTCCAACGACATGCCGAACATCGATCGCGTGCTTGCCCGTCGGCGGCCCGCCGACCTGGTGGTTGGTGAACACGCCTGATCTGTAAGGACTGTTCGGCCGGAACCTTAACACTTTCAGGCCGTTATCCCGGACACGGCAATCGTGCCGCATGAGGGAACAGTTCGATGGAAACCATGGCAAGAAAGCCTGCGCCCGCCAAGGGCAGGGCAACACGATCAAAAGCAACGCGAGCGAAAACCAGCGCCGGCCCGGCAGTGGCGGCCCGCTCCAAGGACGCGGCAAAGCCCAGCTTTGGCAAGGCGGCGCCGAAGAAGGTGGTGCCTGCCGCGGCCAAAGCCGCTGCACCCAAGCCCAAAAAGCCGGCAAGCAGCAGAGGATCGATCGCAGGCAGCGCAATGCGCACCGTCAAAACGACGGCCAACGTCGCCGCCGGTGCCGTGCTTGCGACCGCCAAAGGTGCGGCCTCGCTTGCCGCTTCCGTAGTCGGCAAGGGCTCGAAACCCCGGACCAAGGCAAAATAGCCGGGCCAGTCTGGCTTTCGATCAGGCTCTGGCCGGAATGGTGAGGCCCCTCTGCACCGCCGGCCGGGCAAGGCCGCGCTCCAGCCATGCGCCGACGCTGGGGAAATCGTCGAAACCGACGAGTTCCCGTGCCTCATAAAAGCCGATCAGATTGCGCACCCATCCAAGCATCGAAATGTCGGCGATGGTGTAATCGTCGCCCATGATCCAGCTGCGGCCCTTGAGCCTCGTTTCGAGGACGCCGATCAGCCGTCGCGACTCGTCGCGATAACGTTCCAGCGGGCGCTTGTCGGCGATTTCGCGCCCGGCGAATTTGTGGAAGAACCCGACTTGGCCGAACATCGGCCCGATCGAAGCCATCTGGAAGAACACCCACTGGATCGTCTCGTAACGCAGCGTTGCGTCTGCCGGGACCAGCTTGCCGGTCTTGTCGCTGAGGTAGAGCAGGATGGCGCCGGATTCGAACAGGCCGATCGGCTTTCCGCCCGGGCCGTCCGGATCGATCATCGCCGGTATCTTGCCGTTCGGGTTCAAAGACAGGAATTCCGGGGTCCAGCTCTCGTTCTTGCCGATGTCGACGGCATGCGGCTCGTACGGCAGGCCAAGTTCCTCCAGCGCGATCGATATCTTCACCCCGTTCGGCGTCGGAAACGAATAAAGCTGGATGCGGTCGGGATGGCTTGCCGGCCAGCGCGTGGCAATCGGAAACGCGGACAGATCGGTCATCGAAACTCCTGGTCGGGGGGCGCCCCGAACGGCGCGGTCACGGCGGGTCGCAGAGAGTTAGGCGCGACGCCTGGCGCGATCAATATGCGCATGGAAAGTTTCACCGGCCCCGACGAAAGCCGGCAAGGGGTGCGGTTCAGACGGCTTTGACCGCCAGCACCGCATTGGTGCCGCCGAAGGCGAAGCTGTTGCTGATCGCGGTGCGCACCGCGCGCTCACGCGCCACGTTCGGCGTGATGTCGAGATCGCAGTCGGCGTCGGCTTCCCGGTAGTTGGCGGTCGGCGGCACGATGCCGTCGCGGATCGCCATCACGCAGGCGATCATTTCCAGCGCGCCGGACGCGCCGAGACAGTGGGCGTGCATCGATTTGGTCGAGGAGATGGAAAGCTTGTAGGCATGGCCGCCGAAGACACGCTTGATCGCCGCCGTCTCGATCTGGTCGTTGGCCTTGGTGCCGGTGCCATGCGCGTTGAGATAGTCGACGTCTTCCGGATTGAGCCCGGCATCGACGAGGCAGAAGCGCATCGCCGCCTCCGGCCCTTCGATGGTCGGCGCAACGATGTCGGAGGCGTCGGCGGAAAGGCCGACGCCGGCGATTTCGGCAAGGATGGCGGCGCCGCGCGCCATGGCATGCTCATAGGTTTCCAGCACCACCATGCCCGCACCCTCGCCGAGCACAAGGCCTTGGCGATCGGCCGAAAACGGCCGGCAGGTGTCCGGCGACAATACCCGCAGGGCCTCCCAGCCCTTGAGGATGCCCCAGACCAGCGGCGCATCGGTGCCGCCGGCGACCATGACGTCGGCACGGCCGAGCCTGATCTGGTCGACCGCCGAGGCAATGGCGTGGTTGGATGACGAGCAGGCAGAGGTGATGCCGAAGACCGGCCCGCGCAGACCAAGATTCATGCTGACGTGGCCGGCGGCAGCGCCCGGCATTACTTTCGGCACGGTGAAGATGCCGGCGCGGTTCTTGCCTTCGAGCAGGATGGCGCGATAGCTCTCTTCGATTGCCTCCCAGCCGCAGACGCCGACGCCGACGATGGTGCCCATCCGATAGGTGTTGGCCGCGTGCAGGTTCAATCCCGCCTGCTGTGCCGCCTCCCGCGCGGCGATCGTCGCCAGAAGGCTGAAGCGGTCCATCGACACGACCTGCTTGCGGTCGATGCCGTGATCGGGAAGCGTTTTGATTTCGCAGCCGACCCTGACCTTGAGGTCATACAGCTCGGAATTGACGATCGCACCGATTGCCGAACGGCCGGTGCGCATCTCGTTCCAGATTGCTGGTGCGTTGGTGCCGAGGCCGCATAATCCGCCGATGCCCGTGATGACGATGCGCTTGTGCATTCAGTCAGGCTTTTTTCGCGATCAGCGCGCGAACCGCCTCGACCATGTCGCCGACATTCTTCAGATTGCTCCAGGCATCGACCGTGTTCATCTCGATTTCGATGCCATACTCTTCCTCGAGATCGAAGATGATTTCCGTCAGTTCCAGCGAATGGATGCCAAGGGCGGTCAGTTCGGTACTGGTGGTGATTTCCTCGCCGCCCGGCTCGGCATGAGCCTTGATCTTGGCGATGATATCGTTTGCCAGCTGGTCAGCCATTCGGTTTCTTCCCCAACTCTGTCGTTTCCCGACGCCAACTGATCAGCGCCCCTTTTGTCCTCGATTACGTCGTCATCGTCGCCTTTTACCCCCGCCAGGCGCCGATGACCGTACCAAGGTGGCTCCCTCTATAGAAACCGAAACGCTGTCAAGCAACAAGCTATATATCGACAAAGCCGCCGCAGTGCTTAACGTTGGTGTCGTGGATACGATCGCATATAGCTTGAGCTCGGTGCCGCCGGCCCAGCGCGTTGCCGGCGTCGCGCGGCTTGGCTGCGACTGGAACGGAGGCCGCACGCGTCTTCGGCGCCTGTACCAGGACGGCTCGGCCAAGATCCGCATGCCGGCAGTCTCGGCCGATCCGCTCGAAGCTGTCCTGATCAACACTGCCGGTGGGCTGACCGGTGGCGACCGTCTCGCCTGGCAGGTCGATGTCGGTGCCGGCGCCTCAGCAACCATAACAACGCAGGCCTGCGAGAAAATCTACCGCGCCGCATCCGATCGCGCCGAAGTGCGGGTGCAACTGACCGTCGGCGAAGGCGGCCACATTGCCTGGCTGCCGCAGGAAACCATCGTCTTCGACCGCTCGGTCTTTGCCCGCACGCTTGACGTGGAGCTTGCCGCCGGAGCCGAGGCGCTGATCCTGGAGGCTACTGTCTTCGGCCGCCTGGCCATGGGCGAACGGGCAGCGCAAGGCTATTTCCACGACCGCTGGCGCGTTCGCCAGGACGGAGCGCTGGTCCATGCCGAGGAGTTCCGCATCGGGCCCGACATTGCGGCCACCTTGAACCGTACGGCTGTGGCCGGTGGCGGCATCGCCGTGGCGACGCTGCTGATGGTGTCGCCGCGGGCAGAGGCTTTGCTCGAGCCGGCCCGGGGCATGGTCGGCGGCCAGGGCGGCGTCAGTTTCTGGAGTGTGCGGAAATCTGGCAAGCTTCTTGCGAGGCTGTTCGCCGAGGACGGCTACCAGCTCCGCAAGCGGCTGGTGCCGCTTGTCGAATTGCTCAACGGGCGGGCGGGCCTGCCCAAATTATGGTCACTCTGATTTCGATTATGCCACTGCAGGAAAAAGCATGAATCTGACGCCGAGGGAGAAAGACAAGCTGCTGATCGCCATGGCGGCGATCGTGGCCCGCAAGCGGCTCGAACGCGGCGTCAAGCTCAACCACCCGGAAGCGATCGCGCTGATCACCGATTTCGTCGTCGAGGGTGCCCGCGACGGGCGCGCGGTCGCCGAGCTGATGGAGGCCGGCGCCCATGTCGTGACCCGGGCGCAGGTGATGGAAGGCATTGCCGAAATGATCCACGATGTGCAGGTCGAGGCGACGTTTCCCGACGGCACCAAGCTGGTGACCGTGCACGAACCGATCAGATAATCACCAAAGGCGAGGAGAGGAAAATGCTTGAGCTGCGTCCCAACTGCGAATGCTGCGACAAGGATCTGCCGCCCGATGCGACAGATGCGGTGATCTGCACCTTCGAATGCACCTTCTGCGCGGACTGCGCCCAAAACGTGCTCGGCGGCGCCTGTCCGAATTGTGGCGGCAACTTCTCGGCCCGCCCGATCCGTCCGGCAGCGATGCTGAAGAAATATCCGGCCTCGACCCAGCGCATTCTCAAGGCAGAGGGCTGCGGCCCGGCCCGCAAGGCCGCGTGAGAGGCATGATGATCTCGAAGATGGAAGGTACGCCGATGATCCCCGCTACGATGAAACGCACAACGCTGTCGGCGGTCCTGCTGCTGGCGGCAGCTGGGCCAGCCTATGCCCATGTCGGCGACGGCACGGTTTCGTCCTTCACCGCCGGCTTCACCCACCCGCTCTCCGGCCTCGATCACATGACGGTGATGATTGCCGTCGGCCTGTGGGCAGCACTCAAGGGCGACAAAGCGATCTGGGCATGGCCGCTGGCTTTCGTGGGCATCATGCTGGCCGGCGGCGCGCTCGGCATCCTGCATGTGCCGATGGCTTTCGTCGAGCCGGCCATATTGGCGTCCGTCGTGGTGCTCGGGCTGCTGGTTGCGCTCGCCGTCGACCTTCCGGTCTCGGCCGGCGTCGCCGTCATCGGCCTGTTCGCGTTGTTCCACGGCTATGCCCACGGCACCGAGGTGCCCGAAAATGCGGGTGGGCTCGGCTACATGGCGGGCTTTGCCGCCGCCACCGCGCTGCTCCACGCCGTCGGCATCACTGCCGGTTTCAACCTCGGCTGGCGCTTCCGCGGACTTGCCCGCGTCGCCGGGGCCGCCTGTGCCACGATTGGCGCCGGCCTTGCTTTCGGCGTCCTGTGAGGGCCGCAATGATCCCAGGTGAAATCATCACGGCAAGCGGCGAGATAGAGCTGAACAAGGGTCTGGCGACCGTCACCTTGAAGGTAGCCAACAGCGGCGATCGGCCGATCCAGGTCGGCAGCCATTATCATTTCTTCGAGACCAATGAAGGGCTGAGATTCGATCGCGACCAGGCCCGCGGCATGCGCCTCGACATCGCTGCCGGCACCGCCATGCGCTTCGAGCCGGGGCAGGAGCGTGACGTTACCCTGGTGCCGTTCGGCGGCAAGCGCGAGGTCTACGGATTTCAGCAGAAGATCATGGGCAAGCTGTGAGATCGAAGGCGTCGAGCAGTTTCGGCTCAGCCGGGCGGCTTGGCCGCCGCATAGATGACGACCTTTCCCGGATCGTCGAATTCCACCGCCAGAACGTCCTCGGTTTGCACTCTCCGCGAGTCGATGGCGTTGAACAGCAATGCGTTCGCCTCGATCTCCTTGCGCAGCTCGGCAATGTCGTCCCGATGTTGCCTGACCTTGTTTTCGATCGCCGGCGGCGGGCCGCCTTCGGTGCGCGCGGCGTCGGTAAGAAACACGATATCGACCTTGTCGAGCTTGGACGTCTTGCGCACGACAGCGATGTTTTCACGCGTGCGGTCGATCGCCGAGCTGACCTTGCCGGCTTCCGCATTTGTCTTGGTCTCTTCCTGGCCGACCTCCGAGCCGACGATCCGGTTGACGGTCTCGGCGCTATCGAGGCTCTGCGCGTTCAGCGCGGCGTGCGGAATGCTGGCTGCCAGAAACGCGGTCGCAGCAATCCCATGCAGCCATCTGGTGTCGGAGAAGGTGGTGATCGCCATCGCTCGTTCTCAGGCTCCTTTTCGAGGCTTGTGTCAGGGCGACAGGACCGAAACGTAACTTCCCCTGTGAAGGTTCCCTTTGCGATGCGGCGGGCTGACCGGGCGCCGGCCCGCCGCCTCGCCTCGTCAGCTGGCTTTCTTGGTGATCAGCGTCAGCGCGCCATTGGTGCTCATGCTGGCGGCGATCACCTGCGCCGAGGTGAGTCCTTTCGCTTCGAGCGCGGACTTGACCTCCGGTGTCGCGTCGATCGAGCCGCGCAGCTTCTGCAAATCGGCATCGCTGCGCTTAGCGATCACCTCGTTGACCTTGGCTTGAGTGTCCGCCGGCAGATCCTTGATATCGACGACATTGATCGCCTGAATGGTGGGCGCCTGCGGCTGCGCCCCGGGCGCGGCAGGAGCAGGAGCGGCCGGCGCCGGACTGGGCTGCTGCGCAGGCTGTTGCTGGGCGCTGGCGGCGGTTGCGAGCACCAGCGTGGCGGCGGCTGCCAGAAGGGTCGTTTTGCGCATGGATGTTCCTTTCCATCGATTGGCAAATGGTCGTTTTGGGGTGGCCCGCCCACCTCAACCGCCAAATGGGATCGGAAAGTGTCGCTCAGCGGGTCATTGCGTGACCATAGGATGGCGGCAATGTGGGTCCCGGCTTCGACAAGCGGTATTTTCGGGCTGTATTTCGGGAGCAATTGCTGATGGCTAAAATCACCCGCGCCGCCTATGCGCAGATGTACGGCCCGACCGTTGGCGACAAGGTCCGGCTCGCCGACACCGAACTGTTCATCGAGGTCGAAAAGGATCTCACCCTTTACGGTGAGGAGGTGAAATTCGGCGGCGGCAAGGTCATCCGCGATGGCATGGGCCAGAGCCAGGTTTCGCGCGCGCAAGGCGCGGTCGACACCGTCATCACCAATGCGCTGGTCGTCGATGCCACCGCCGGTATCGTCAAGGCAGATATCGGCCTCAGGGACGGCCGTATCGCCGCGATCGGCAAGGCCGGCAATCCGGATATTCAAGGCGGCGTTACCATCATCATCGGTCCCGGCACCGAGATCATCGCCGGGGAGGGCAAGATCCTGACCGCCGGCGGCTTTGACGCGCATATCCACTTCATCTGCCCGCAGCAGATAGAGGAAGCGCTGATGTCGGGCATCACCACCATGCTCGGCGGCGGCACCGGCCCGGCGCACGGTACGCTGGCCACCACCTGCACGCCTGGGCCGTGGCATCTGGCACGCATGATCCAGTCTTTCGATGCCTTCCCGATGAATATCGGCCTGTCGGGCAAGGGCAACGCGTCGCTGCCTGCCGCGCTCGAGGAGATGGTGCTCGCCGGCGCCTGCTCGCTGAAGCTGCATGAGGACTGGGGCACGACACCGGCTGCAATCGACTGCTGCCTGTCGGTCGCCGACGATTACGACGTGCAGGTGATGATCCACACCGACACGCTGAACGAGTCCGGCTTCGTCGAAAACACGGTGGCGGCGATCAAGGGCCGCACCATCCATGCCTTCCACACCGAAGGCGCCGGCGGCGGCCACGCACCTGATATCATCAAGGTCTGCGGCCTGCCCAACGTCATTCCGTCCTCGACCAATCCGACCCGCCCCTACACGGTCAACACGCTGGCCGAACACCTCGACATGCTGATGGTCTGTCACCATCTGTCGCCGTCGATCCCCGAAGATATCGCCTTTGCCGAAAGCCGCATCCGCAAGGAAACCATCGCCGCCGAAGACATTCTGCACGACATCGGCGCCTTCTCGATCATCTCGTCGGACAGCCAGGCCATGGGCCGCGTCGGCGAAGTCGCGATCCGCACCTGGCAGACCGCCGACAAGATGAAGCGCCAGCGCGGTTCGCTGCCGCAGGAGACCGGCGACAACGACAATTTCCGCGTCCGCCGCTACATCGCCAAATACACCATCAATCCGGCCATCGCGCATGGCCTGTCGAAGGACATTGGCTCGGTGGCGGTGGGAAAACGCGCCGATCTCGTGCTGTGGAATCCGGCGTTCTTCGGCGTCAAGCCGGACATGGTGCTGATCGGCGGCATGATCGCCGCCGCCCCGATGGGCGATCCCAACGCCTCGATCCCGACGCCGCAGCCGATGCACTATCGGCCGATGTTCGGCGCCTATGGCAAGGCGATGACCAATTCGTCGGTGACATTCGTTTCGAAAGCCGCGCTCGACGCCGGCCTGCGCGGCAGGCTCGGCGTCGACAAGCAGATGGTGGCGGTCGAGAATACCCGCGGCGGCATCGGCAAGCATTCGATGGTGCTCAACGACGCCACGCCGCATGTCGAGGTCGACCCCGAAACCTACGAGGTCCGCGCCGACGGCGAGTTGCTCACCTGCGAGCCGGCCACCGTGCTGCCGATGGCGCAACGCTACTTCCTGTTCTGAACCATAGGCGTTAGAACGACCGATGTAGAACATGCCGCGCCAGGCCTATGGACCAGCAACTCCCTTACGCCCACGACATTTTCCCGCATATCCGCATTGTCCTGGGCATGGTGATCGGCCTTGGCGTCACACGGCTGCTGTCGGGGCTCGCCCGCATCGTCCAGCATCCCGGCCAGTACCGGCTCTATCCCGTGCACCTCGCCTGGGTTGCGTCGGTGCTTCTGATGCTGGTGCATTTCTGGTGGTGGGAGTTCGGCCTGTTCCAGATCGAGAATTGGACCTTCGGCAAATACCTGTTCATCATCTTCTACGCCGTCACGCTGTTCCTGCTCTGCGCGCTGCTGTTCCCGGATTCGATGCTGGACTACACCAGCTATGAGGATTTCTTTTATTCGCGCCGGGCCTGGTTCTTCGGCCTGCTGGCGGCGACCTATCTGCTCGACGTGATCGACACGCTGCTGAAAGGGCCGGAGCATTTCGCCCATTTCGGCATCGAATATCTGATCCGCACGCCGGTTTTCGTCGCGCTTTGCGTCATTGCGATCCTGCTGCGCGACCGCCGCTTTCACATCGCCTTTGTCGCCGGCGCGCTCGTCTATCAGATATCGTTCATCCTGCGGCTCTTCGACACGATCGTCTGAGCCCCATTGGGGCGGCGGACCGGATAGTCTAGGCTTTTTGCGAAAGGCAGTCTTACATGAAGCTCGATATTCGCACCGACTTCACCAAATTCCCGCGCGCCGTCTCCGTCCTGGCCGCAGGCGAAGCCGGAACCACTACGCCATATGACAGCGCAGTGCTTGCTCATGACGAGCGGCATCTGCGCCGTCGCGCCATCGAAACGGCCCGTAGCGACAAGGTGCTGGTCGACCTGCCCGAACCGGTGACGTTGAACCATGGTGACCGGCTGGTGCTGGAGGATGGCCGCCAAATCGAGATCATCGCGGCCGCGGAGCCGCTCTACGACATCAGGGCCAGCGATCCTGTCCATCTGGCCGAGCTTGCCTGGCACATCGGCAACCGCCATCTCGCCGCCGCAATCGAAGCTGGGCGCATCCTCATCCTGCGCGACCATGTCATCAAGGCGATGCTGGAGGGATTGGGCGCCATTGTGAGCGACGTCTCCGAGCCGTTCAAGCCGGTGCGCGGCGCTTATTCCGGCCATGGCGGGCACGGCCATGCTCATGCCGAGGCGCATACGCACAGCCACGCCGAAGCGCATTCTCATAGCCATAGCGAATCGCATTCCCACAGCCATTCGCACGACCATGACCATGACTGACCAGCCTTCCAACATTGCATTGTTGCGGCTGATGGCGTGGCTGTCGCCTTCCTTCCCGGTCGGCGGCTTTTCCTACAGCCATGGCTTGGAACAAGCCGTGCATGCCGGGCTGGTTGCCGACAGCAAAGACCTTGCAGCGTGGCTGGAAACGCTGGTCGAGATGGGTTCCGGCTGGAACGATGCGGTGCTGTTTGCCGAAAGCTGGCGCCGGGCGCGCGAAGCCGGCGATCTGGTCGAGGTCGCTGCGCTCGCCGAGGCCCTAGCCGGCTCGCGCGAGCGTCATGCCGAAACCATGCTGCAGGGCGCCGCCTTCCTGAAGGCGGCCTCGGCCTGGCCGTGCCAGGTGCTGGACCGCCTGCCGGCCGAATGTGCCTATTGCGTCGCCGTCGGTGCCGTCGCCGGCGGCCACGGATTTATGCTGCGGGATGCGCTGGCCGGCTTCCTGCAGGCCTTCTTTTCCAACCTCGTCCAGGCCGCGATCCGGCTTGGTGTCGTTGGCCAGACCGGAGCGACCGCGCTGCTCGCCGGCTTCGAGCCGCTGGCCTTGGCGACTGCAGCCCGCGCTGCCGACTCGACCCTCGACGATCTCGGCGGCTGCGCTTTTATCTCAGACATCACGGCGATGAAGCACGAGACCCAGTATTCGCGGCTGTTCCGCTCATGATCGTCCTCGCTTTCGCCCTCTCGCTGGTCCTGCTGCTGATCACCGCGCTGCATGTCTATTGGGCTATTGGCGGCATCTGGCCGGGCATGGATGCTGCCTCCTGCGCCCGCGCCGTCATCGGCTTTCATGGCGTCGATGAAATGCCGGCACCCTTCGCCAGCTTCGCCGTTGCCGCCTGCCTCGGCCTGGCGACACTGTGGCCGATGGCGCTCGAGGGCATCTTTGCCACGCCCTTTCCCAAGGCCGGGCTTGCCGCCACGTCGCTGCTCATCGCGCTGGTTTTCCTGGCGCGCGGCATTGCCGGCTTCACGCCGTGGTGGCGCCGGCTGACGCCCGAGCAACCTTTCGCGCGGCTCGATCTGCGTTATTATTCGCCGCTGTGCCTGCTGATCGGCCTCGGCTTCGCCATCCTTGCCTTCACGGAGTTCCCCGCATGATATCCCCGAACGGCCCTCTTCGCATCGGCATCGGCGGTCCGGTCGGCTCCGGCAAGACGACGCTCACCGAAAAGCTCTGCAAGGCGCTGCGCGACGAGTTCTCGATCGCCGTCGTCACCAATGACATCTACACCAAGGAGGACGCCATGATGCTGGCGCGCCTCCAGGCGCTGCCCGAAGATCGCATCATCGGCGTCGAGACCGGCGGCTGCCCGCACACCGCCATCCGCGAGGACGCCTCGATCAATCTGCAGGCGATTGCCGAAATGACCAAAAAATTCCCGGATCTCGACATCATCTTCATCGAATCGGGCGGCGACAACCTCGCCGCCACCTTCTCGCCGGACCTTGCCGACCTGACGCTCTATGTCATCTCGGTTTGCCAGGGCGAGGAGATTCCGCGCAAGGGCGGACCGGCGATCACCCGGTCCGATTTCCTGGTCATCAACAAGAGCGACCTTGCGCCCTATGTGAACGTCAATCTCGATGTCATGGAACGCGACGCTGCCCGCATGCGCGGCAAACGGCCGTTCGGCTTCACCGACCTGTCGCGCGGCAAGGGGCTGCAGGAGGTCATCGATTTTATCGTCGAGCATGGCGGCCTAAGGGTCGGCGCCGCCGCCAGTACGGCAGCATAGCAATCGCGTTCGCCTGCACCAAACGAAACCGGTTGCGCGTCTTCCCGCCGCGCGGCATCCTCGCCTCTTTCACGGAGGTCTACGATGAGCATCACGCGCCTGCAGAAGGAAGTGCTGACCAACCTGCCGTTCTATGAAGAACGTGTCGATCTCGCTTGCGCCTTCCGCTGGACGGCGCGGCTCAACATGCACGAGGCGGTGGCCAATCATTTCTCGCTGGCGGTCAACGACGATGGCTCGCAATTCCTGATGAATCCCAATCAGGTGCATTTCTCGCGCATCAAAGCGAGCGACCTGCTGCTGATCGACGCCAACGATCCCGACACGCTCTCCGGCCCGAATGCACCTGACCCGACGGCATGGGGCCTGCATGGCGCCATCCATCGCAATGTGCGTCATGCACGCTGCGTCATGCATGTCCACTCGATCCACGCCACGGTGCTTGCCTCGCTCGCCGACTCGACGTTGCCGCCGGTCGACCAGAACTCAGCGATCTTCTTCAACCGCCATGTCGTCGACGAGCATTACGGCGGGCTGGCCTTCGAGGAAGAAGGCGAGCGCTGCTCGCAGCTTCTTGTCGACCCGAAGGTCAAGGTCATGGTGATGGGCAACCATGGCGTGCTGGTCATCGGCGACAGCGTTGCCGACACCTTCAACCGCATGTTCTATTTCGAGCGCGCCGCCGAAACCTACATCAAGGCGCTGTGGACCGGCCGGCCGCTGCGGGTATTGTCGGACGAGATCGCCGAGAAAGCGGCAAGGGAACAGGAAGATTATCCGGGCCAGGCCGAACGCCACCTCTCCGAACTGAAGGCGATCCTCGACGAGCAGGAGCCTGCCTACCGGAACTGAGCGCCCGTTAAAGCTTTAAAGTCCCAGATGGGCTCGCAATTCGTCGGCGCTGTTGATGACAATCGCGCCCGGCGGCCCTTCCATCGGCGCCTCCGGCCAGAAGACCGTCTTCATTCCCGCCGCCAGCCCCGCCGTGGCGCCGGTCATGCTGTCGTCGACCGCTACGGCCTCGGCGGGATCGACGCCGGCCAGCCAGGCGGCGCGCAGGAATGGCTCGGGATGCGGCTTGCCTTCGCGCACGTCGTTGCGGCTGATGGTCTTCATTCCGGGGTAGAAAAGGCCGACCGCGCGCAGATTGGCGTCGACGATCAGCCGGTCGGAATTGGACACCACCGCCTGCTCCACGCCAAGCGCGCGCAGCTCGTTGAAAATCTCGATCGCGCCGCTGCGTGGCGTCAGCGTTTGCGCCATCGGCAGATAGTGATCGTATTTGCGTACGATCCAGTCGTCGAAAGGCAGGTCGAGGCCGAACTCGTCGCGCAGCATCTCGTAGACCGGCCATGCGGCGATGCCGAGCACGCGCTCATGCAGGTCGGTTGGCGGGGCGATGCCAACGCTGTGCAGCGCCGCAACCAGCGCCGCCTCGTGCAGCGGCTCGCTGTCGACCAGCGTGCCGTCCATATCCCAGAAAACCGCTTTCGGCGTCATGCGAGGCTCCATTCTCCAGAATCCCTTAAAGCGTTTAGCTCGGGAGATAAACCGCCGCGTCCCCGCTAATGCATGTCGCGCAAAAGTGTGCAGCGGTTTTGTGATAACGACATGCATAAAAAAGAATCTAAAGCGCGTCGCATGAGGCCGATCGAACACGTCGCGCTTTGGAACCGAGATTGGTGCGACCTCGACAGCCTTGCTGTTGCGACGAGACTAGGTCGACCCCGTCACTTCGTTCGAGCCACCAAGTCCGGACCTTAAGCAATTGCTCGTACAATAGGCAATTGCGCACGACCTCATTCCCTGCGAAACTATGGTGCTCCGCCTCTTATGCTCGGCGGGCTGGGAGGCAGGACCTTGAATTCGCGGCAGGATAGCGGCGGCAACAGGCTGGACGACGCGGCGCGCGCCGGCTGGCTCTATTACGTTGCCGGCAACACCCAGGACCAGATCGCCGCCACGCTTGGCATCTCCCGGCAGACGGCGCAGCGGCTGGTGTCGCTTGCAGTCTCCGAAGGGTTGATCAAGGTGCGCGTCGACCATCCGATCGCCAATTGCCTCGACCTTGCGGCACGGCTGAAATCGCGCTTTGCGCTTGATCTGGTCGAGGTGGTGCCGAGCGACCCTTCTTCGTCCTCCACCGTCATCGGGGTCGCGGAGGCGGCGGCGGCGGAGATCGAACGGCGGCTGCGGTCGCCCACACCGATCGTCATGGCGATCGGCACCGGCCGCACGCTGAAGGCCGCGATCGAGCAGCTGCCGCCGATGGAATGCCCGCAGCACAAGGTGGTGTCGCTGACCGGCAATATCTCGCCAGACGGTTCGGCGGCCTTCTACAACGTCATCTTCACCATGGCCGACAGGGTCAAGGCGCGCTCGTTTCCGATGCCTTTGCCGGTCATCGCTTCCTCGCCCGAAGAGCGCGAGATGCTGCTCAGCCAGCCGATGATCCAGCCGACCCTGGCGCTTGCGGCCGAGGCCGACGTCACCTTTGTCGGCATCGGCGATCTCGGCCCGAAGGCGCCGCTTTACGAGGACGGCTTCATTTCGGAGGGTGAATTGAAGGCGCTGCAGAAGGCCGGCGGCGTTGCCGAGATCGTCGGCTGGGTGTTCGATCGCGACGGCCGCATGATCGAAGGCATCACCAACGACCGGGTCTCGTCAGCGCCGCTGCCGTCGCGCGAAAAGTCGCTGGTGATCGCGCTTGCCATGGGCGACCGCAAGCTGCCGGGCATCTTCGCCGCCGTCAACCGGCGGCTGGTCAACGGCCTCATCACCGATGAGCGGACCGCCGCCGCCTTGCTGGCCGGCGCATGATCTCAGAGCCGCTGGCGGTCGGAAACGATCAGGTGAAATCGAAACGCATCTGAACTCCCGATAAAACGAGCGACATTATTGGTGCCGGCCACAAGGATCGTTGCCATCGAGGAAGCCCATGTCGCGCTGCAGATGCGGCGGCAGTTCCCGGACGTCGAGATAGGCGCGTCTCCGCGCCGCGTGCCTTGCCAATCCCCGCGCCAGCCGTGAAAACCAGCCGTGGGCTGGAGCAAGAAGCGGCTTTTCCTGTATTGTGGTCATGATCGTCAGCCTTCGCTATCTCTAGGCGTAATTGATCTTCAACACGGAATATCGGTAGGACCGGCCGGTGCCGCCAATCAAACGTCGATCACTGCCCATAAGGAGGGCTTATGCCGGAGCTCAATTCACGACAGCTGGTTTCGCAGCTTCCTCCGCTTCAGGCGATCCGGGTATTCGAGGCGGTGGCGCGGCATCTCTCCTTCACCAAGGCCGCCCAGGAGCTTGGCATGACGCAGGCGGCGGCAAGCTATCAGATCAAGCTTCTGGAGGAGCGCATCGGCGCGCCCTTGTTCCTGCGCCAACCAAAACAGATCGTGCTGACCGAACCCGGCCAGCGCCTGGCACCTGCGGTCAGCGAAGCGTTCGCGCTGTTGAGCGGCGCCTATGCCGCCGCGCGCACCGGCGCCGATGGCGTGCTTTGCGTTTCGACGCTGCTGACCTTTGCCTCCAATTGGCTGGCGCAGCATCTCGGTTCGTTCCAGGTCGCGCATCCGTCGCTGGCGGTGCGCGTCGATACTTCGAACAGGGTTGTCGACTTTGCCAGAGAGGATATCGACATCGCCATCCGCTCCGGCGGCGGCAACTGGCCGGGCGTCGAGACCCATATGCTTTTCAGGGCCGATTTCACGCCGGTTCTCAGCCCAAAACTCGCGGCCAGCATCGGCGGCGTCAACGAACCGGCCGACCTGCTGCGGCTGCCGATCCTCGACCCGGGCGACATCTGGTGGCGGGATTGGTTTGCCGCCGCCGGCCTGCCGGTCGCGGAATTGGCCAAACGCACCGGCACCAGCATGGGCGCGCAGGCCTACGAGGCCAATGCCGCGATTGCCGGCCATGGCGTGGCGATCGTCACCAAGGCGCTGTTCAAGACCGAACTTGCCGACGGCCGCCTGATTCAGCCCTTCGATCTTGTTGGTGACGACGGCCATGCCTATTGGCTGGTCTATCCGACGGCGCGGCGCAACGTGCCGAAGATCCGCGCCTTTCGCGATTGGATCCTGAACGAGATCGCTTGCCAATAGGCCGAAACCAGGCCACCCGGACAGCAAAGCTCCGGCTTTTGGCGGCGCGATGAGCCCGACCCAACCCTTCTCCACATATACCGCGAGTGTCCCAGGCTTGCCGCTGCACGAGACCAGCGTGCTGCGCTGCAGCAACGAATCCGGCTTGACATAATTCACGGTAAGTGAGTAATTGCTCACAGCCAAGGCAAATGCTCATCTTGGTTCATGGGAGGAATTTTGATGAAACTTCGCACGTTCACCCTAGGCCTGTTGTCGGCCAGCGCGCTTGCTTTCGCCGCGCATGCCGAATCCATCACCATCGCCACGGTCAACAATGGCGACATGGTCCGCATGCAGAAGCTGACCGACGACTTCACCGCCAAGAATCCCGACGTCCAGCTGCAGTGGGTCACGCTCGAGGAAAACGTCCTGCGCGAGCGCGTCACCACCGACATCGCCACCAAGGGCGGCCAGTACGACGTGATGACCATCGGCACCTATGAGGTGCCGATCTGGGCCAAGCAGAGTTGGCTCCTGCCGCTCGACAAGCTCGGCGACGACTATGACGTCAAGGACATCATCCCGGCTATTGCCGGCGGCCTGTCGGTCGACGGCAAGCTCTACGCCGCGCCTTTCTACGGCGAAAGCTCCTTCGTCATGTACCGCAAGGACCTGATGGAGAAGGCCGGGCTCAAGATGCCCGACGCGCCGACCTGGGACTTCATCAAGCAGGCTGCCGACAAAATGACCGACCGCGCCAACGGCGTGAACGGCGTCTGCCTGCGCGGCAAGGCCGGCTGGGGCGAGAACATGGCCTTCCTGACCGCCATGTCGAACTCGTTCGGCGCGCGCTGGTTCGACGAGAACTGGAAGCCGCAATTCGACCAGCCCGAGTGGAAGAACACACTGCAGTTCTATGTCGACCTGATGAAGGCCGATGGCCCCGAGGGCGCATCATCCAATGGCTTCAACGAAAACCTGGCGCTATTCCAGCAGGGCAAATGCGGCATGTGGATCGACGCCACCGTCGCCGCTTCCTTCGTCTCTGATCCGAAGAACTCCACCGTCGCCGACAAGGTTGGCTATGCGCTGGCCCCGGACAATGGCCTCGGCAAGCGCGGCAATTGGCTCTGGGCCTGGTCGCTGGCCATCCCCGCCGGCACCCAGAAGGCCGACGCCGCTCAAAAGTTCGTATCCTGGGCAACCAGCAAGCACTATGCCGAGCTCGTCGCCTCGAAGGAAGGCTGGGCCAACGTTCCGCCGGGAACGCGCTCCTCACTCTATGCCAATCCCGAGTACCAGAAGGCGGCACCTTTCGCCAAGATGACGCTGGACTCGATCAACTCCGCCGATCCGACGCACCCAACCGTCAAGCCGGTGCCTTATGTCGGCGTACAGTTCGTCGCCATTCCTGAGTTCCAGGGCCTCGGCACCACTGTCGGCCAGCTCTTCTCGGCGGCACTTGCCGGCCAGTCGAGCGTCGACGATGCCCTGAAGCAGGCGCAGGACGCCGCCACCGCGACGATGACCGAGGGCGGTTACATCAAGTAGGCTCCTCCCGGTGCCGGTTGCCAATGGCGACCGGCAACGGCCGCCCGAATCCCAGTTCGGGCGGCCGGCTATCACACCGCTGAAAACTTGGCTGACCTCGAAGGGTGACCGTCATGGCTACTCAGCAGACCCGTTCGCTTGCCCGCTTCATGATGGCGCCATCCGTGGTGCTGCTGCTGGTTTGGATGATTGTACCGCTGGCATTCACGCTGTGGTTCTCCTTCCAACAGTACAATCCGCTCAATCCGATGCGCGACGGCTTCGTCGGGTTTTCGAACTACGCGCTGTTCTATTCCAACCCGGCATTCCTGCAGTCGATCCTCAACACGCTCACCATCGTCGTCAGCGTGCTTTTGATCACGGTGATCGGCGGTATCCTGCTGGCCCTTCTGCTCGATCAGCCGATGTGGGGACAGGGCATCGTCCGCATCCTCGTCATCTCGCCGTTCTTCGTCATGCCGCCGGTGGCGGCACTGGTCTGGAAGAACATGATCATGCATCCGCAATACGGCGTCTTCGCCGATATTGCGCGCTTCTTCGGCGGGCAGCCGATCGACTGGTTCGGGCAGCACCCGCTTTTGGCCATCATCATCATCGTCGCCTGGCAGTGGCTGCCGTTTGCAACGCTGATCCTGTTGACCGCGCTTCAGTCGCTCGACGGCGAGCAGAAGGAAGCCGCCGAAATGGACGGCGCCGGCTTCATCAGCCGCTTCATCTATTTGACGCTGCCGCATATGTCGCGCGCCATAACCGTGGTCATCCTGATCCAGACGATCTTCCTTCTGTCGGTCTATGCCGAGATCCTCGTCACCACCAATGGCGGCCCGGGTTATGCCTCCACCAACCTGCCCTTCCTCGTCTACCAGAAGGCATTGCTGGAGTTCAAAATCGGCCAGGCGTCCGCCGGCGGTATCATCGCAGTCATTCTCGCCAACATCGTCGCCTTCTTCGCCATGCGCGCCGTCGGCAAGAATTTGGATAAATAAGGGAGGAAACGATGGCACGTGCAGTCACCACCCAGCACAAGACGATTGCGACCGCGGCCGCCTGGATCGTCGCGCTGCTGATCTTCTTCCCGATCCTCTATACGATCATCACTTCGTTCAAATCGGAGCAGGAGGCCATCCAGGGCTTCAACCTGTTCCCGTCGGGAACCACGGAGAGCTATTCCGAGGTCCAGGCGCAGAACGGTTATTTCAAATTCTTCCTGAACTCGGTGTTCCTGTCGGTCGGCTCGACCGTCCTGGCTCTGCTTGTCGCCGTACCGGCGGCATGGTCGATGGCGTTTTCGCCAAGCAAACGCACCAAGGACATCCTGATGTGGATGCTTTCCACCAAGATGATGCCGGCCGTCGCCGTGCTGTTCCCGATCTATCTGATCTTCCGCGATACAGGACTGCTCGACAGCCGCATCGGCCTGATGGTCATGCTGATGTTGATCAACCTGCCGATCGTGGTCTGGATGCTCTACACCTATTTCCGCGAGATCCCGGGCGAGATCCTGGAAGCGGCGCGCATGGACGGCGCATCACTCTGGAACGAGATCATCTACGTGCTGACGCCGATGGCGGTGCCGGGCATCGCCTCGACCATGCTGCTCAACATCATCCTCGCCTGGAACGAGGCGTTCTGGACGATCCGGCTGACCACCACCGAGGCAGCGCCGCTCACCGCTTTCATCAGCTCCTTCTCCAGTCCGCAGGGGCTGTTCTGGGCCAAGCTTTCGGCCGCCTCGACACTGGCGATCGCGCCGATCCTGATCATGGGCTGGTTCAGCCAGAAGCAGCTGGTCCGCGGCCTGACGTTTGGGGCGGTAAAGTAACGGGCATCGCCTGACGCAAAACGAAAACAGCCCTTCGGGGGAGGAAATCATGGGAAACATCACGCTCAAGAACGTCTCCAAATCCTTCGGGGCGACGTCCATCATCCCCGGCCTCGACCTGGTCATCGAGAACGGCGAGTTCGTCGTCTTCGTCGGCCCGTCGGGCTGCGGCAAGTCCACGCTGTTGCGTCTGATTGCCGGCCTGGAGGACACCAGCGGCGGCACCATCATCATCGATGGCCGCGACGTCACCGGCGAGGCGCCGGCCAAGCGCAAGCTGGCCATGGTGTTCCAGTCCTATGCGCTTTACCCGCATATGACGGTGGCCAAGAACATCGCTTTCCCCCTGAAGATGGCGGGCGAGGACCAGGCGACCATCGACAAGAAGGTGAAGGACGCCGCCCGCATCTTGAACCTCACCAACTACCTAGATCGCCGCCCCGGCCAGCTCTCCGGCGGCCAGCGGCAGCGCGTCGCCATCGGCCGCGCCATCGTGCGCCAGCCTTCCGCCTTCCTGTTCGACGAGCCTTTGTCCAATCTCGACGCGGCGCTGCGCGGCACCATGCGGCTGGAGATCAGCGAACTGCATCACCAGCTCAAGACCACCATGGTCTACGTCACCCACGACCAGATCGAGGCCATGACCATGGCCGACAAAATCGTCGTGCTCAACGCCGGCAATATCGAGCAGGTCGGCTCGCCGATGGAGCTCTACAAGACACCGAAGAACCTGTTCGTCGCCGGTTTCATCGGCTCGCCGAAGATGAACCTGATCGAAGGCGAGCCGGCCGCCAAATATGGCGCCAGGACAGTCGGCATCCGCCCGGAGCATATGAACATTTCGAAGACGTCAGGCGACTGGAAGGCGACGGTCGGCGTTGCCGAACATCTCGGCTCCGACACGTTTTTGCACGTCCAGGCGGATGGTGTCGGGCAACTGACGGTGCGCGCCGACGGCGAGCTTGCCGCCCATCACGGCGACACGATCTATCTGACACCGGACAAGACCAAGCTGCATCGTTTTGGCGCCGATGGGAAGGCGATGCTGCAATGAGGCTCGGAGGTAAATCGGCGCTGATCACCGGATCGGCGCGCGGCATCGGCAGGGCGTTTGCCGAAGCCTACATGCGGGAGGGCGCGACCGTCGCCATCGGCGACATCAATCTCGAGGCTGCCGAGAAGACGGCTTCGGAAATCGGCGGCAACGCCTACGCGGTGAAGTTGGACGTCACCGATCTCGCGTCGATAGATGCGGCTGTCAAGGCGGTCGAAACCAGAACCGGCGGCCTCGATATTTTGATCAACAACGCTGCGCTGTTCGACCTGGCGCCGATCGTCGAGATCAGCAAGGCAAGCTACGACAAATTGTTCTCGGTCAACGTCGCCGGCACACTGTTTACGCTTCAGGCTGCGGCCCGTTCGATGATCGCGCGCGGCAAGGGCGGCAAGATCATCAATATGGCAAGCCAGGCCGGGCGCCGCGGCGAGGCACTGGTCGCCGTCTACTGCGCCACCAAGGCGGCGGTCATCTCGCTCACCCAGTCGGCAGGGCTGGACCTGATCAAGCACGGCATCAATGTCAACGCGATAGCACCGGGGGTCGTCGACGGCGAGCATTGGGATCACGTCGATGCCCTGTTCGCCAAGTTCGAGAACCGGCCGAAAGGCGAAAAGAAGAGGCTGGTCGGCGAAGCCGTGCCTTATGGCCGCATGGGCACGGCGCAAGACCTCACCGGCATGGCGGTGTTCCTGGCCAGCGATGAGGCCGAATACATCGTTGCCCAGACCTACAATGTCGATGGCGGCCAGTGGATGAGTTGAGGGGGCGAAGGCGCTCTTCTCCCCGCCTCCTCCAACGGGGGGAAGAGCCGTCCCGCTAAAGGGTAAAAGCAGATGTCCGTGAAACTCTCTTCTTCCATACTCGCCAAGCTTCCGCCCAAGATCGCCGGCCCGAAATACGATCGCGCCGCGCTCAAGGCCGGCATCGTGCATTTCGGCGTCGGCAATTTCCATCGCTCGCATCAGGCCGTCTATCTCGACGACCTCTTCAATTCGGGCGTCGGCCACGACTGGGCCATCGTTGGCGCCGGCGTCTTCGAGGGCGAGAAGGTCGGCCGCGGCAAGTTGCAGGAGCAGGACTGGCTGACCACCGTGGTCGAGCAGGACAGCGGCCATCTGAGCGCGCGCGTCACCGGCGTCATGATCGACTTCCTGGTGCCTGGCGACGCGATCGCAATCGTCGAGCAGCTCGCCGATCCGGCGATCAAGATCGTTTCCCTGACCATTACCGAGGGTGGCTATTTCATCGATCCGGCTTCCGGCGTCTTCAATCCGACGCATCCCGACATCGTTGCCGACGCACAACCCGGGGCGACACCGAAGACGGTTTTTGGGCTCATCCTCGCCGGGCTGCTGCGTCGCCGCGCCGACGGCATCGTGCCCTTCACAATCATGTCCTGCGACAACATCCCCCATAACGGCCACGTCACCTCGGATGGCGTCATCGGCCTGGCGCGGCTGATCGACGAGGATCTGGCAAACTGGGCGAGCGAAAACGTTGCCTTTCCCAACGGCATGGTCGACCGCATCACGCCGGCCACCACCGACCGCGAGCGCGGCATTCTCTCCAGCGAGTTCGGCCTCGACGACAATTGGCCGGTGTTTTGCGAACCGTTCAAGCAATGGGTGCTGGAGGACCGTTTCACCGACGGAAGGCCGCCGCTGGAACAGGTCGGCGTGCAGTTCGTCAGCGACGTCGCGCCCTATGAGCTGATGAAGATCCGCATCCTCAATGGCGGCCATGCGACCATCGCCTATCCGGCCGGGCTGATGGACATCCATTTCGTCCAGGAGGCGATGCAGGAGCCGCTGGTACGCGGCTTCCTCGACAAGCTCGAGCATGACGAAATCATCCCGACCGTGCCGCCGGTTCCAGACACCGACCTCGAAGATTACTACCAGCTCATCGAGCACCGCTTCTCCAATCCGAAGATCGGCGACACCATACGCCGGCTTTGCCTCGACGGCTCTAACCGCCAGCCGAAATTCATCATTCCGACCATCGCCGACCGGCTGAAGGCTGGCAAAAGTGTCACCGGCCTGGCGCTGGAATCTGCGCTCTGGTGTCGCTACTGCTTCGGCACCACGGATTCCGGTGCCGTCACCGAGCCCAACGACCCGAACTGGGGCCGGTTGCAGGGGACGGCCAAGGCGGCCAGGGACATGCCTGCCGCCTGGCTTGCCATGGAAGACATCTATGGCGATGTCGGCCGCTCGCCGCCGTTCGCCGAAGCCTTCGGCCAAGCGCTGAGACTGCTGTGGACGGACGGCGCGCGCGCGACACTGACGCGCTATCTCGCCGGCGACCTCCGAAGCTGATCCAGCGCGATGACGCCTGAACTGGTCATTTTCGACTGTGATGGCGTGCTGGTGGACAGTGAGATGCTGTCCGTCTCAGCATTGCTGGAGATGATCGCGCTCGCCGGCGGTAACGTCAGCGAGGACATTGCCTACGAGCATTTCCTCGGCAAGAGCATGAAGAGCGTCCGTGAGATCCTCGCAAGCGACTTCGGGCTCGATATCACGGACCAGCATTTGACCGAGATGCGCTCCGAACTGATGCGCAAGTTCCGCCAGGAGCTGAAACCGATGCCAGGCATCGCACAGGTCCTGCCGAGGCTCGGCGTACAATGCTGCGTCGCCTCCTCCGGCACGCTTGAACGCATCCGCTATGCGCTCGATGTCACGGGGCTGCTTGGGCTGCTGGAGCCGCATCTGTTCAGCGCCGCCATGGTGGCGCGGGGCAAACCGGCGCCCGATCTTTTTCTCCATGCAGCAGATAAGATGGGAGCGGCCCCGCAAAACTGCCTCGTCGTCGAAGACAGCCCAGCCGGCATCGCCGCGGCGCGGACGGCAGGCATGCGCGTCCTTGCCTTCACCGGGGGCTCGCACACCGGCAACCCGGCACTGAAAGCGCGGCTTGCGTCGAGTGAGCCGGACTTTATATTCGCTGACATGCTGCAATTGCCCGATCTGATTGCAGGCCTGGGAGCGAGAGCAAGAACACCTTGACCAACAGTTTCGTTTGCGCGGTCGATGTCGGCACCGGAAGCGCCCGTGCCGGCATTCTCGACACCGGTGGCGCCTTGCTCGGCCGCGCCGAGCACCCGATCGCCATGCAACAGCCGAAAGCCGACCACGCCGAGCACGATTCGCAGGATATATGGTCGGCGGTGTGCATGGCCGTCCGCGCTGCCCGCGAAAAGGCGCGCGTGAAGGCTGAGGATATCGTCGGCATCTCCTTTGACGCCACCTGCTCGCTGGTGGTGCGAGACCGGCATGGCGGCCAGCTCAGCGTGTCGGTATCAGGCGAAAGACGCTGGGACACCATCGTATGGCTCGATCATCGCGCCATTGCCGAGGCCGACGAATGCACCGAAAGCGGCCATGCCGTGCTCGACTATATCGGCGGCGTCATGTCGCCGGAAATGGAGACGCCGAAGCTGATGTGGCTGAAGCGCAACCTGCCCGGAACATGGAACGAAGCCGGCTACCTATTCGACCTCACCGACTTCCTGACCTGGAAGGCAACCGGCTCGCTCGCCCGTTCACAATGCACGCTGACCGCCAAATGGACCTATCTTGCCCATGAAGCGACCGGCTGGCGGCGCGACTTCTTCGAAGCCGTCGGGCTCGGCGACCTTTTCGAGCACGGCAATCTGCCGGAAAAGGCAAGCCCGGTCGGTGCCGATATCGGTGCGCTTAACGCGCAAGCCGCGGCGGAGCTTGGCCTCACCGAAAAATGCCGGGTCGGTGCAGGCGTCATCGATGCGTATGCCGGCGCGCTTGGCGTGCTCGGAGGCTTCGCCGGCAACGCGAAGGATATCGGCCGCCATCTGGCCCTGATCGCCGGGACGTCGAGTTGCGTCATGGCGATGTCGCCCGATCCGCAGCCTTTCGCCGGTGTCTGGGGTCCTTACTACGGCGCCGCCCTTCCCGGCCTATGGCTGTCGGAAGGCGGCCAGTCGGCCACCGGCGCGCTGCTCGATCACATCATCCGCTGGCATGGCGCCGGCGGCGAGCCGGATGCCGCCATGCATGCCAGGATCGCCCACCGCGTCGCCGAGCTGCGCACCGCCGAGGGCGACAATCTCGCCGCAAAGCTGCACGTGCTGCCCGATTTCCACGGCAACCGCTCGCCGCTCGCCGACCCGCATGCCGTCGGCGTCATCAGCGGGCTGACGCTGGATTCCTCCTTCGACAGCCTGTGCAAGCTCTATTGGCGCACCGCCGTCAGCATCGCGCTTGGCGTCCGCCATGTGCTGGAAGCGCTGAACGAAAACGGCTATCTGATCGATACGCTGCACGTCACCGGCGGCCACACCAAGAACCCGCTGTTGATGGAGCTCTATGCCGACGCCACCGGATGCACGGTGGTCGAGCCGCTGGCGGACGAGGCGGTGCTGCTCGGCACCGGCATGATTGCCGCCACCGCTGCCAGGCTTTTTCCCGATTTGAACGCCGCTTGCGTCGCCATGCAGCAAGGCGGCAGGACGCGCGAGCCCAATCCGGCTGCCGCCGGCCGGTTCGATCGCGACTACCGCGTGTTTCTCGAGATGCATCGGCAAAGGCAGGCGCTGGACGCGATCCGATAGATCGGGATCGGCGGCTATCTCTGGTTCCAGCGCCGGACGACCGGTTCGTCAAGGCCGTGCTCATAACCGATCACGCTTACGCTGGCGGTATCCAGCACGAAAAGCGCGCCGTCTTGCGGTGGCAGGCCGAGCCAGCGTGCGGCTAGCACCCTCAGGAAATGCGAACTTGAGAAGACCAGGACATTGCCGCTGGCCTCGAGCAACTGGCTGACGATCCGGTCCGCCCTCGAGCCTACATCCGTGGCGGACTCGCCGCGCGGGCAGCCGTCGCGAAAGAGCCGCCAACCGGGACGCTCGGCGAGGATTTGCTTGGTGGTCAATCCCTCATAGGCACCATAATCCCACTCCGCCAGATCGTCCTTCTTCACGCCTGACGAGCCGAAGCCGGCCAGCGCACAGGTGTTGAAGGCGCGCTGCGACGGGCTCGACCACACCGCCGAGAAGGATAGACCCTTTAGCCGCTCAGTGACCCGCCTTGCCCCATCCTCGCCGGCCGGCGTCAGCGGTATGTCGGTCCGGCCGGTATGTTTTCCGGACGCACTCCATTCCGTCTCGCCATGCCGAACCAGATAGATTTCGGGAAACGTGCTCATCAGGCTGCCTTTCAAAGGAATCCACCGTGACCATAGCGGCTTCCATGGCCTCTCCAATAGCCTGCATTGAGCCGACTGGCTTAACCCTTCCGCAAGTCAGCCTCTTGCCACCGGTGCCCATTTCATAGACAAACCCGTCGTAATGCGGAATCCGGCCGATCTTGGCCATTTTCCGCGCTGAGACGCGGCTTCCGGCTCTTGCCGACGTGCCGCAATCGGATAGGCGGAAAAAATGTCTGCGATCGAAGCCGACGCTCGCGCGCCGGAAAACCTTTGGCGTCGGGAAATCAGGGCGATGCTGGCGCTCGCCTGGCCGATGGTGCTGACCAATCTCGGTCAGACCGCGATGACCGCTACCGACGTCATGATGATGGGGCGGCTGGGGCCGGACACGCTGGCCAGCGGTGCGCTTGGTGCCAACCTTTACTTCATGCCGCTGATCTTTGGACTTGGCCTGATGCTGGCGACCTCGCCGATGATGGCGACTGAGCTCGGCCGTCGCCGCCACTCGGTGCGCGACCTGCGCCGCACCGTGCGCCAGGGTCTGTGGCTGGCGATCCTCATTTGCATTCCGATCTGGGTCTTTCTCTGGCACGGCGAGGCCGTGTTGCTGGCCATGGGTCAGGAACCGGCACTGGCGCATCAGGCCGGCATCTATCTGCGCTGGCTCGAATGGGCGGTGCTGCCCTTTTTCGGCTACATCGTCCTGCGCTCGTTTATTTCGGCGCTGGAGCGGCCGGGCTGGGCACTGATCATCGTTTTCGTTGCCGTCGCCTGCAACGCCTTTTTCAACTGGCTGTTCATGTTCGGCAATCTCGGCATCCAATCGATGGGCATCGCCGGCTCCGGCCTCGCCACCACGCTGTCCAGCACGTTAATGTTCGCCGGCATGGCGGCGGTGGTGATGCTTGAGAAGAAATTCCGGCGCTATCGTCTGTTCGGACGCTTCTGGCGGGCCGATTGGCCGCGCTTCAAGGGCCTGCTGCGGCTCGGCCTGCCGATCGCCGGCCTGCTGGCGTTTGAGGTGACGATTTTCAACGCGGCGGCCTTTCTCATGGGCCTGATCGATGCGGCTTCGCTTGCCGCCCATGCGATCGCCATCCAGATCGCCTCGATCACCTTCATGGTGCCGCTCGGCCTCAACCAGGCGGTGACGGTGCGCGTCGGACTTGCCCACGGCGCCGGCAATCCGGAAGGTGTCAGCCGGGCCGGCTGGACCGCGTATGTCGTCGGTGTCTCCTTCATGGCGCTAATGGGGCTAGTGATGATCCTGTGGCCGCATCTCTTGATCGGCGCCTTCATCGATCTGGGCAATCCGGCTAATGCCGAGGTGGTGGCGCTTGCCGTGTCGTTCCTCGCCTTTGCCGCGCTGTTCCAGGTTTTTGACGGCGCGCAGGCGGTGGCCAGCGGCATGCTGCGCGGCCTGCATGACACCAAGGTGCCGATGATCTACGCCGCAATCGGCTATTGGGGCATCGGCCTGCCGCTCGGCGTGCTGCTGGCCTTCCGATTCGGCTTCAACGGCGTCGGCATCTGGATCGGCCTGTCGTCCGGGCTGGCGGTGGTCGCCGCGCTCCTGCTGGGACGCTGGCTGCGGCGGGACAGGATCGCGCCGCCGCTGGTGTTCGGGCGTTGAATTGCTGGTCGCCCGCTCAGCGGGCCGCCGCCCGCTGTTCCAGCGAGCGCGCATATTGCGTCAGCGGAAAGCACATGACGAAGAAGATCAGCGCTACCAGCCCATAGACTTTGAACGGTTCGAAGGTCGCATTGTTGATCGCGTTGGATGTCCTTACCAGCTCCTCGAAACCGATGATCGAGGTCAGCGCGGTCGACTTGATCAGCTGCACCAGGAAGCCGACGGTCGGGGCGCGGGTGATCGAAAACGCCTGAGGCAAGATGATCAGCCGGAGTTCCTGCAGATAGTGCAGGCCGAGGCTGGCGCCGGCGTCCCACTGGCCGCGCGGCAGCGCATCGACGCCGCCGCGCCAGATCTCGGCGAGATAGGCGCTGGCAAAGAAGGTCAGGCCAAGCACCGCCGCGGTCCACGGCTCGATGCGCAGGCCCAGCATCGGCAAGCCGAAGAACATCAGGAACAGCTGCATCAGCAGCGGCGTGCCCTGGAAAAGCGCGATGTAGCCGGAGGCAAACCGCCGCGCCCATTTATTCTTGGCGATCCGGAAGAACAGCACGATCATGCCGACCACGGCGCCGCCGACAAAGGCGGCCAACGACAAGAGCACTGTCCAGCGCGCCGCCAGCAGCAGGTTGCGCAGAATGTCCCAGAAGGTGAATTCGATCATGACACGCCGGCTCCAAGAAGCCGGCGCCCGCCGCCGACCAGCAGCCGGCGCAGCCCAATCGACAGGATGAGATAGACCATCGTCACCACGAAATAGGTCTCGAAAGCCCGGAACGTGCGCGCCTGCAGCATGTCGGCTTCATAGGTCAGCTCGCGCACCGCGATCTGCGACACCACGGCGGATTCCAGCATCATGATGACGATCTGGCTGGTCAGCGCCGGATAGATCACCTTGAGCGCCTGCGGCAGCACGATCTTGATGAAGACCTGGCGCGGCCTGAGCCCAAGCGCCATTGCCGCTTCCGTCTGCCCGGGCGGCACCGCGTCGAGTCCGGCGCCAACGATCTCGATCGTGTAGGCCGCCATGTTGAGCGTCATCGCCAGCATGGCTGCCAGCACGGGATCGAGCCTCACGCCGATGCTTGGCAGCCCGAAGAAGATGAAGAACAGCTGCACCAGGAACGGCGTGTTGCGGATCACCTCGACATAGACGCCGATCGCCCGCTTGAGCAGCAGCGGGCCGTTCCGCCGCCCTGCGGCGCCGAGGATGCTGAGCAACGTTCCCGCCAGCGTGGTCACGGCGATCAACAGGATCGTCGTGGCCGCGCCGCGCGCGATCGCCCCTGTCGCCCCGGCAAGCCAGCCGAAGTCGAGGCTATAGGTCACCGGCCGTCAATCCTTGAGATTGGCGGGATCGAGCGGTGTCTTCAGCCAGGCCTTCGAGCTTTCGTCCAGTTTGCCGTCGGCCAGCATCTTGGCAACCGCATCGTTGACCGCTTGCTTGAGGCGGTCTTCCTTCTTGTTGAGGCCGATATGCGATGGCGAGGTGAGAAGCTGGAATTTCTGTTCCGGCTTCAGCGCCTCCTGGCGGGCGAGCACCTGGGCGCCGACATCGTTGCCGACCACCATCAGCTGGGTCTGGCCCGAAATGAAGGCCTGGATGACGGAATTGTAGTTGTCGAAGCGGCGGATGTCGGCCGAGGCGGGTGCTGCCTCGGTCAGCGAGGTGTCCTCCAGCGTGCCGCGATTGACGGCGATCGACTTGTCGGCAAGGTCTTCCTTGCCTTTGACCGCAAGTGCTGCCGGGCCGATGACGGCGATGTAGTAAGGCGCGTAGGCGGCGGCGAAATCGATCACCTGCTCACGCTCCTTGGAATAGCCGACGCTCATCAGCAGGTCGACGCGCTTGTCGGTCAGGTACGGAATGCGGTTCTGCCCGGTCACGCTGACCAGATTGAGCTTGACCTGGAGCTGGTCGGCGATGGATTGCGCCACGTCGATGTCGTAGCCCTTGATGCTCATATCGGCGCTGGCCGAGGAGAAGGGCGGGAAATCGGAAAAGATGCCGACATTGATGGCGCCGGCCTTGACGATGTCGTCGATCGCGTCGGCATTGACGGCCTGGGTGGTGAAACCAAGACCGGCCGCACCGAGCATCAGCACGGCGGCGATGGATGATTTGAGTTTCATGTGAAGTGTCATTTTTATTCCCCTGCTGGAAGCTTGTTTGTTTGAGTGCAACCGCCGGCTCCAGCGCGGCGGTAGCCTTTGGATTCCCTAGTGGACCATGATCGTCTCCGAAAAACGGTTCCTACTTTTTCGGGGTCATGGTCGAACGCGTCAGCCCGCCTTGCCGGTGATTGCCGGGCTGAAGACCATCAGGCTGAGGATCTCGAACAGCACCTGCGCGCCGGCATGCGCCGTGTTGGTGGTTGCGTCGTACTGCGGTGCCACCTCGACGACGTCGCCGCCGACGATGTTGAGGCCCTTCAGGCCGCGCAGCAGCTCGAGCACTTCGCGCGTCGTCAGCCCGCCGACCTCCGGCGTGCCGGTGCCCGGCGCGAAGGCAGGATCGACGCTGTCGATATCGAAGGAGACATAGGTCGGGCCGTCGCCGACTATCCTGCGCGCCTTCTCGATAATGGCGGGAATGCCGAGGCCGGTCACCTCTTCGGCATGCACCACGGTCATGCCGGACTCATAGGTGAACTCCCAAAGGTACTCGGCCGAGCCGCGAATGCCGATCTGGATGGTGCGGCTCGGGTCGAGCACGCCGTCCAGCACCGCGTTGCGGAACGGACCGCCATGGTGGAACTTGGTCATGTCGAACAGGCCGCTGGTGTCGCAATGGGCATCGATATGGATCATGCCCACCGGCGCCTTCTTGCCGACAGCCTTCAGGATCGGGTGGCTGATCGAATGGTCGCCGCCGACAGACAAGGGCAGGACGCCGGCGTCGACGATCTGGTTGGTGCGGCGTTCGATGTCGTCATGGCTGGTCTCCAGCCGGTAGCGGCTCTGGAATGGCACGTCGCCAATGTCGGCGACTTTCAGCTCATGCGTCGGTGCGCATTCCAGCACATGATTGTAGGGGCCGATGCGCTCGATGGCGCGCAGCGCCCTTGGCCCGAAACGGGCGCCCGGCCGGTTGGTGACGCCCAGATCCATCGGCACACCGATCATCGCCACCTGAAGATCGCCGAAATCCGGATTGTCGGCGGCGATTTCACGATAGGGCGCCGCGAGGAAGGTCGGGATGCCGGAATAGGGCGCCAGCCGCGTGCCGGTCTTGGAGAAGATCTTGTCGGCGACACGCTGGAATTTCGGGTCGAACATTTCGCCGCCATGGCTCTCGCCGTATTTGCGGCGCAGCGCTTCGAGCTTGCCGCGGTCATAACCCATGTCGGTCCTCCATGGCTGGTGCAGCGCGGACGGCGGCCTCGATAGCCGCAGCCGTTGGCTGCCTGCAGATTTCACGTCTTGATGCAATGCTTGGGCAAAGTGTCCTGTAGCTGCATTGAAAAATCAATTGATATTGTTAGGGTGTTCGCTGTGAGAAAATCTCACAGAGCTTAGGTTCCAAATGGCCAAGCGTTTGCCACCGCTCAACCCGCTGCGCGCCTTCGAGGCGACGGCGCGCCATGCCTCGCTGACCAAGGCGGCGGCCGAGCTGAACGTCACCCACGGTGCCATCAGCCATCAGATCAAGGCGCTCGAGCAATCGTTGGGCGTCAAGCTGTTCGAGCGTGCCGGCCAGCGGGTGAAGCTGACGCCGCACGGCGCCGAATTGCTGCCGGCGGTGTCGACAGCCTTCGACGGCATTGCCGCCGCCACGCAGCGCATGACACGGCCGGCCAGCACCGGCGCGCTATCGGTATCCTGCGTGCCGGCGCTGCTATTGCTGTGGATGATCCCGCGGCTGGGCAGCTTCACTTCGCAATATCCGGATATCCGGCTGACGCTGATCCCATCCAATGATGCCAAGGACGTCCGCGCACCGCATATCGATGTCTGCGTGCACTATGGTGACGGCAGCTGGACCGATTGCTGGATGCGCAAATGGTCGGGTCTCGAACTGTTCCCGGTGGTCAGCCCGACGCTGATCAACAACCGCCCGATCCGCACCGTCCGCGACCTCGCCGATCACGTCTTCCTGCATGGCGACGACGGCCGCGAATGGCACACCTGGCTGGCCGCCGCCGATGCGCTGGACCTGGAGCGCGGCCGCCGCCACCATCTCGGCGACGCGCGCATGGCGACCGAGGCCGCAGTCCACGGCCATGGCGTGGCGCTCGGCGACACGGTGACGGCAAGCGGACTGCTCGCCAGGGGTCTGCTTGTCGCGCCATTCAGCCTTTCCGTGCCGGCCGTCGACGATTTCTACGTCGTCTGCCGCAACGAGATGCGGTCGGCGCCGATCGTGCAATTGTTCATCGACTGGCTGTTTGCCGAGAAAGAGCAGGCCGATCGCCGCGCCGACGCGCCGGTGGCAGGCCGCATCGGCTTTCGCCGCAAGCGTCCAGCGCTCAAGGTGGTCGGCGCCAAGACCGCATCCTGAGGCCGAAACTGCCGTGGGCGCCGCTTGCCGCAGGGGCTTCTTTTTGTCGGGCCAGCCCGCAAAGCGGGAGGCGCGTTCAAAAATTCGATGCTAAGAGGCATTTGGAGCAATTCCAGGAAAAGTGCGCAGCGGTTTTCCGTCCGGAATTGCGCTAGACAAAAGCTAGAACGAGCAGCGAAGGCGCATTGAGCGATGGCAAAGACCGATATAGCGCGGCGCGTCTACAACCACACCTGGAAGCTCGACCCGATCGTGCGTAGCTTGCTCGACACCGATTTCTACAAGCTTCTGATGCTGCAGATGATCTGGGGCATGTATCCCAAGGTCGACGCCACCTTCTCGCTGATCAACCGTACCACCTCGGTCCGCCTTGCCGAGGAGATCGACGAGACGGAGCTGCGCGAGCAGCTCGACCATGCCCGCACCTTGCGCTTCTCGAAGAAAGAGATGATCTGGCTCGGCGGCAACACCTTCTATGGCCGCAAGCAGATCTTCGAACCGGAATTCCTCGCCTGGCTGGAAAATTTCCGGCTGCCCGAATACGAGCTCTCCAGGCGCGACGGCCAATACGAACTCGCCTTCAGCGGCCCGTGGATGTACACGACGCTGTGGGAGATCCCGGCGCTGGCAATTATCAATGAACTTCGATCTCGCGCGGCCATGCGGGCGTTCGGGCCGTTCGCGCTCGACGTGCTCTATGCCCGCGCCAAGGCCAAGATGTGGGCCAAGACCGAGCGGCTGAAGGCGCTGCCCGGCATCCGCATCTCGGATTTCGGCACCCGCCGCCGTCATTCGTTCCTGTGGCAGCGCTGGTGCGTCGAAGCGTTGAAGGAGGGCATCGGCGAGGCCTTTACCGGCACCTCCAACGTCCTGCTCGCCATGGACAACGACCTCGAAGCGCTCGGCACCAACGCGCATGAGCTGCCGATGGTGTTCGCCGCGCTCACCAATTCGGAAAAGGAATTGAAGCAGTCGCCCTATAAGGTGTTGCAGGACTGGCAGCGCTACTACGGCGGCAATTTGCTGATCGTGCTGCCGGACACCTTCGGCACCGCGGCGTTCCTGCGCGATGCGCCGGACTGGGTCGCCGACTGGACCGGCTTCCGCCCCGACAGCGCGCCGCCGATCGAGGGCGGCGAGAAGATCATTTCCTGGTGGCGCGAAAAGGGCAAGGACCCCAAGCAGAAGCTGCTCATCTTCTCCGACGGGCTTGAGGTCGAGACCATCGAGGAGACCTACCGCCACTTCCGCGGCAAGGTGCGCATGTCCTTCGGCTGGGGCACCAACCTGACCAATGATTTCGAAGGCTGCGCACCGACCGAGACCAACCGGCTCGACGCCATCTCGCTGGTCTGCAAGGTCACCGAGGCCAATGGCAGGCCGGCGGTCAAGCTTTCCGACAATCCGGCCAAGTCGACAGGCGACGAGAAAGAGATCGAGCGCTATCTGCGCATTTTCGGCCAGAAGGACCGCGTGGAGCAGTTGGTGAAGGTGTGAGGGCCGACAAGAAGTATTTCTTGGAAAGCATGAGTTCCCGCCCACCCCCCTCTGTCCTGCCGGACATCTCCCCCTCAGAGGGGGAGATTGGCTCTCATCTCCGCTCTGGCCAACCCTCAACGAGGCAAGAAAAGCGCCGGCCGATTCAACTGCCAATCTCCCCCCTCGAGGGGGAGATGTCCGGCAGGACAGAGGGGGGTGCCGTAGAGCGCTGCCATAACCTAGTAGCCCTGCCGCGGTTCTCCTTCTTCCTGGCCCTTGCACCTGTATTCCTGCCCACGCCCGCCTTCGCCCACGCCTCCGACCGCGGCCACGTCCTGCTCCTCCCCACCGGCTACTACCTCGCCGGTGGCGCGCTCGCCGTCGCCGCCAGTTTCCTTGTCCTGGCGCTGCTGCGGCCGGACTCCCTCGACCGCTTCTGGCACAAACGCCTGCCGCTTTTCACCTTCGGCGACGGCGCGCGGACTGCCGTCAGCCTGATATCCTTTGCCGGCTTTGCAATTCTCATTGCCGCCGGCCTGTTCGGTAGCCGCGATCCGCTCTCCAATCCGCTGCCGCTGACCGTATGGACATTGCTCTGGGTTGGGCTGGCTTTGCTGCAAGGGCTCGGCGGCGATCTCTGGTCGTGGCTCAATCCGTGGTACGGGCCTTGCCGCGTCGTCTCGCGCCTGTCCGACAGAACCGAGCCACGGCGGCCGCCCCAGTGGCTCGGCTATTGGCCGGCTTTCGTGCTGTTCTTCGCCTTCGCCTGGTTCGAGCTGATCGACCCGGCGCCCGATGACCCGGCGCGGCTGGCCTGGGCCGCCGGCGTCTACTGGCTGCTAAGCTTCGCGGCCATGCAGGTCTTCGGCTACCGCGGCTGGACCCGCAGCGGTGAGTTCCTGACAGTGTTCTTTTCGATGGTGGCGCGCTTCGCCATTGTCGAACGCAACGAGGACGGCCGGCTCAAACTCTGCTGGCCGGGCGCTAAGCTGCTCGAGGTTGCGCCGCTGTCGCTCAGCGGCGTCGCTTTCCTGCTGCTTGCGCTGTCGTCGGTATCCTTCGACGGCCTGTCGAAAACCTTCTTCTGGCTAGGCCGGTTCGGCATCAATCCGCTGGAGTTTCCGGGACGCACCGCCTTGATCGGCATCGGCAGTTTCGGCCTTGTGCTGACCTTTGTTGTGCTTGCGGCCGTGTTCGCGCTTGCCGTCTTTCTTGGCCAGCACCTTGCCGGCAGCAAGCATTCCCTCGCTCACGCCGCAGGGCTGCTGGTCCGGTCGATCGTGCCGATCGCGCTCGCCTACCACTTCGCGCACTATCTGACGGCGCTGCTGGTCGACGGCCAATATGCGATTGCCGCGCTCTCCGACCCGTTTGCGCTGGGCTGGAACCTGTTCGGTACCGCCGACATGCCAATTGGAGCCGGCGTCGTCGCCGGCGCCGGCTCGGCCTGGTGGCTGTGGAACCTCCAGGCCGGCGTCATCATAGCCGGTCACATGTTTGCAGTGCTTGTCGCCCACGGTTTGGCCGGGCGGCTGCATCCCGTTCCCGCTCGCGCCGCGCTCAGCCAGTTCCCGCTCACCGCGCTGATGATCGCCTACACCGTCTTCGGCTTGTGGCTGCTTGCGACGCCAACCGCCGGGTGAACGAGATGCGCGATGCCCGTCAATCGAACCTTGGGGAAAGCTCGCTTGCCACGTCAGAGCTTTGGTGATTTAGTTTGTACACATGCAATTTTCGGCCCTCTTAGCAAGAGTGGCCCGCCTCGCTACAGCCATTGGTCAAAGCTCAAAAACAAGGGGAACTGCCGTGACTGACAAGAATGGGTTTTTCGATCTCTCCAGATCCGCTCTCACCCGCCGCACGGCGCTGAAGGTCCTTGCCGCCGGCGCCGGTCTTGCCGTCGCGCCGGGCTTCGTGCGCTACAGCCAGGCGCAGAGCTCGGCGCCGATCAAGATCGGCTTCCAGTCGCACCGCACCGGCATCGGCGCCGCCTATGGCCGCTGGTACGAGAAGACCACGGCCGCGGCGGTCAAGGCGATCAACGATGCCGGCGGCATCAACGGCCGGCCGGTCGAGGTGATCATCGAGGATGACGGCACCGATCCCGGCCGGGGCGCCGAAGTGGTCGGCAAATTCGCCTCCCAGCACAAGACCGACATCGTCTACGGCACGCTGTTTTCGCATGTCGTCATCGGCTCGGCGCCGGCCGCCGGCGAGGCCAAGATGCCCTATTTCGTCGTCAGTGAAGGTCACCACGTCGCGTCGACCAAATTGAACCGCTACGTCTTCCAGCCCGGCATCACCGACGTGAAGAGCCAGATCCAGTCGATGGCGCCGTGGATTGCCGCCAATGCCGGCAAGAAGGTGACGCAGATATTCCCCGATTTCGCTTTCGGCTACGATCATCGCGACTACCTGCCGCCGGCGCTGAAGGCGCAAGGCGCCGAGGTCATCGCGCAGATCGCCATCCCGCCGACGGAATCCTCCTTCACCAAATATTTTCCGCAGATCCCGGCCGAGACCGAGGTGATTTACCACGTCATGGTCGGCCCGGCGGTGCTCACCTTCGTCAAGGAACTCGGCGAGTTCTACGGCTCCAACCGGCCGCAATTGTTCGGCTTCATCGATTCGCTCGAAGCCACCGACATCAACAGCCCCGGCCTCGAATTCCTCGACGGCAGCCATTTCTGGGAAGGCTCGCCACGTTATGCGCAGCCCGATGACTCCCCTGCACAGAAGGCCTATCGTGCCGCCGTCGGCATCGACGACAATGGTGCATCTGTCGGCGATCCCAAGGACGTCTCCACCGCCGCGCACATGTTCGGCTGCTGGGAAACGCTCTACGTCGTCAAGAAGGCGATGGAGGATGCCGGCTATAAGGGCCCGGAAGACCGCGCCAAGCTGGTCGAGGCGACCGAGGCGTTGACCGAGTTCGCCGAGGGGCCCGAGCATCCGCAGGGACCGAAAACCTTCAACGGCAAGATCCACCAGTGTTTTGGTATCCAGAACATCTCCAAGGTCGAAGGCGGCCGGCTGAATGTCGTCCACAAGACCAAGATCGAGGACGGCCTCTACGAGCCGGAAGGGGATTACACGACGCAGGCGCTGTGAGCTTGGCTGCTGCAGCAAGCGTGAGCGCCAAGACACCCCCCTCTGGCCAGAGGGGGGTGCTTCGCGCATCCGCCGGTGCTTAGCCGATGCACTTCGGACCCCACCTGCTCCTCGCCGCCCTCGAAGGCCTCGTCACCTCCGCCGTCCTGGCGCTGACGGCGCTTGGCCTGTCGCTGGTGTTCGGCGTCATGCGCGTCGTCAATGTCGCGCATGGCGAGTTCTTCATGCTGGGCGCGGTGCTTGCCTGGGCGATTTCTACGGCGATATCCGGCCATCCGGCGCTCGGCTTCCTGGCCGCCCTGGTGCTGGCGCCGCTGATCGTCGGCTTGATCGCACTGCTCGCCGAACGGCTGGTCCTGCGCCGGCTCAACTACAATCCGGAAGCCACCATCGTCGCCACCATCGGCATGCTCTACATCATCCAGCAATTGGCGCTGACCTTCTACGGCCCGGAGGCGCGGCCTGTGGAGCCGCCGTTCAGCTACCGCATCCTCCTGCCGTGGTTCGGCTATTCCGGCTACAAGCTGTCGATCATCGCCGCATCCGCGCTGCTTCTGGTCGCGACCTGGCTGGTGCTGACGCGCACGAAAATCGGCCTCATCATGCGCGCCACGCAATATGACAGCGAGACGGCGCAGGCCTTTGGCATTCCGGTGACCAGAGTCTATGCCGGCGTCTTCGCGCTCGGCGCCATGTTGGCGGCTGTGGCCGCGGTGCTGATCGTGCCGATCAGCCAGGCCCACTATCTGATGGGACAAGACCCGCTGTTGCTGTCGTTCATCGTCGTCATCATCGGCGGCCTCGGCTCGCTGCGCGGCACGGTCGTCGCCGCGGTGCTGATCGGCCTTTCCGACGGCATCATCTCGGTGTTCTTCTCACCGACGCTGGCCAAGATCATCGCCACCTTGCTCGTCGCCATGGTGCTGGTGTTCCGGCCGCAGGGCCTGTTCGGGACGGCATCGCGATGAAGGATGCTTCGCCGGCAAAGCCATATGCGCTGCACCTCGGCGTCATCGCCCTGCTTTTCGCCCTGAGCTTCGTCTTGCGGGAATACCATCACGGCCTGCTCGCTCGCATCATGGTGCTGGCGGTCTTCGCCATGGGCTACAATCTGCTGTTCGGCTATGTCGGGCTGCTCAGCCTCGGCCATGCCATGTTTTTTTCAGCCGGGCTCTATGGCGCCGGCCTCGCCGTCATTCATCTCGGCTGGAGCGTATCGGCCGCCTTTGCAGCCGGGCTTGCCTGCGGCGCACTTCTCGCGCTGGTGATCGCGCTGCTGGCGCTGCGCACCTCCGGCGTCGCCTTCATGATCGTAACAATGATGTTCGCTCAGGTATTCTATCTCGTCATCCTCTATCTCGCCGCCTGGACCGGCGGCGACCAGGGCATGGTCGTACCGCAGTCGATGCGTGTCCTTGTCCTGGGCAGCACGTCGCTCGACCTCACCAACCCGACCGTGCGCTATATGAGCGCGCTGGCGCTGTTCTCGATCGTGCTGCTTATAAGCCTGGCCATAGTCCGCTCCGGCTATGGCCGCGTGCTGGTCGCCATCCGCGAGAACGAGGAGCGGACAAAAATGCTCGGCTACGATACGTTTTCCAACAAGCTCGCCGCCGTCATCGTCTCCGGCACCATCTGCGCGGGTTCCGGCGCCGCCTATGCGCTGCTGTTCGGCTATGTCGGCTCGAGCTTCGCTTCGGTGCAGTATTCCATCCTGCCGCTGCTCTGGGTGCTGCTGGGCGGTGCTGCCACCACGCTCGGGCCGCTGATCGGCACGCTGTTCATGTACTATGTCATCGACGTCGCTAGCGGCTACACCTCCGCCTATCTGCTGATCGTCGGCATCGCGCTGATCCTGCTGGTTTTGTTTTTCCCAAAAGGCATTCTCGGCAGCATTCGCCAGCGCTGGCTCGGATGGCTGCCATGATGCCGCTTTTGACCACCAAAGACCTGTCGCGCAGTTTCGGCGGCTTGCGCGCCGTCGACGGCGTCGACTTCGCGCTGATGCCGGGCGAGATCCGCGCTGTCATCGGCCCCAACGGTGCCGGCAAGACCACCTTCGTCAGCCTGGTCAGCGGCCGCATCCAGCCCTCGTCGGGCACGATCATCTTCGACGGCGCCGATATCACCAGCCTGCCTGCCTACGCCAGGGTTCGCCTTGGCATCGCCTATACATTCCAGATCACCAGCGTCTTTGCCAATCTCAGCGCCTACGACAATGTTGCCCTGCCGGTGCAGCGCACGCTGACCGACAGCCGCTCGAAGGGCGCGGTTCACACCGGCGTCATGGCGGCGCTCGAGCGCACCGGACTTGCCGACTGGGCGCAAATGCCGGCCGGGCAGTTGTCCTACGGTCACCAGCGCCTGTTGGAAGTGGCGATGGGGCTGGCACTGAAGCCGCGGCTGCTGATCCTCGACGAACCGACGCAAGGGCTGGCCGACAGCGAGATCGACAATTTCATCGAGCTGGTGCGCGAGATCGCCGATAGCGCCACCGTGCTTTTGATCGAGCACAACATGCCGGTGGTCATGCAGCTCGCCGACCGCATCACCGTCTTCAACGCCGGCAGGATTTTAGCTGAAGGCACGCCCGAGCAGATCCGCGCCAATGCCGCGGTGCAGGACGCCTATCTGGGGACGACCCATGGCTGAGGCCCAGTCCAGGGCACTGACGATCTCCGGGCTTGATTGCTTCTATGGCGAGGTCCAGGTGCTCTATGGCCTCGATCTCGTCTTGAGCGAGGGCGAGGTGCTCTGCCTGTTCGGCCGCAACGGCGCCGGCAAGACGACGACGCTGAAGGCGATCATGGGCCTGGTGCCGGCAAGCGCCGGCTCGATCCGGCTCGAAGGGCGGGAATTGACCGGCCTGCCGGCGCACGAGGTGCCCAAGGCCGGCGTCGCCTATGTGCCGCAGGGCCGGCGGCTGTTCGCCGAGATGACGGTGGCTGAAAACATCGAGATCGGCCTGATGGCCCGCAACAAGGGCAAGGCGACGCGCGAAAACGTGCTCGATCTCTTCCCGCTGCTGCGCCAGCGCCTTAGGCAGCGTTCTGGCACGCTATCGGGCGGCGAGCAGCAGATGCTGGCCATGGCCCGCGCCCTGTGTCTGGAACCACAGGTGCTCCTACTCGACGAGCCGACCGAAGGGCTGATGCCGTCGATGATCGCCAAGATCCGCGAAACCGTTTCGAAGCTGCGTGCGCTTGGCGTGTCGACAATCCTTGTCGAGCAGCGCGTCGATGCCGTGCTCTCGGTCGCAGACCGCGTTTGCTTCATCGAAAACGGCCGCAACCGCGAGACGGTCGACGTTGAGGAACTGCGTGCTGATCCCTCGGCGGTCCGCCGCTATGTCGGCGTCGGCTGATCAGGCAAAAAACAGCAAGCCGGCGAGCAGGAAAGTCGGGATCAGCACGGCGCCCGACCACGCCATGTAGCCAAAGAAGCTCGGCATCTTGATGCCGCGATGCCTGGCAATGGCATAGACCATGAAATTCGGCGCATTGCCGACATAGGTGTTGGCACCCATGAACACCGCGCCGGCCGAGATCGCCGCCAGCGTCGAGGCGAGCTCGGTCATCAGATGCTGCGCATCGCCGCCGGCCAGCTCGAAGAACACCAGATAGGTCGGCGCATTGTCGAGGAAGGACGACAGCGCCCCGGTCAGCCAGAAATAAGCGAGATTGTCGGGCGCGCCGGTCGGCGAGCTGACCAGCAGCACCAACGGCGCCAGCGCGCCGTCGAGGCCGGCCCGCAATATGGCGACGACCGGCACGATGCAGATGAAGATGCTGGCGAACAGCTTCGCCACCTCGGCAATCGGCCCCCAGCTGAAGGCGTTTGCGCCGCGAAACTCCTTTGGCGAGACGACAAGCGACGTGAAGGCCAGTATCAGGATGGCGGCGTCGCGCACCAGATTCTGCAGCTCGAGGCTGACGCCCTGAAAAGAGAAACTCACTCCCGGCTTCCAGGCAGCGGAAATCAGGATCGCGGCGATCACCCCTGCCAGCAGCGGGATGTTGGCCAGGCCGCGAATGCGCACCTTGCTGTCGGGCGTCGGATCCTTGATCTTCGGCGCGCCTTCCTCCCGGTGATGCATGATGATGTCGATCGCCAGGAAAACCGCCAGCACCACGCCGGCGACGAACAGTGTCTCGGGCAACAGGTGAACTGTCGTCCAGAAGAAATCGACGCCGCGCAGGAAGCCGACGAACAGCGGCGGATCGCCGAGCGGCGTCAGCGACCCGCCGATGTTGGACACCAGGAAGATGAAGAAGATGACGACATGGGCGTTGAAGCGCCGGTTGTCGTTGGCGCGGATGAGCGGCCGGATCAGGATCATCGAGGCGCCGGTTGTGCCGATGATCGAAGCAAGCACAGCGCCGCCCAGCAACAGCCCGGCATTGACCAGCGGCGTGCCGTGGATGTTGCCGGCAACGAAGATGCCGCCCGAAATGGTGAACAGTGCGAACAACAGGATGATGAACGACATGTATTCGGTGAGCAGCGCGTGCAGCACCGCCTGCGTTGCCGACGGGATGCCGAAGGCGAGCGCCAGCGGCCCGATCACCAACGCTGCCCAGAAAGCGGCAATCTTGCCGTAATGGTGCTCCCAGGCATGACGGAAGAGCAACGGCCCGGTCGCGATGCAAAGCAATAGCCCGGCAAACGGCAGCACCCACCACAGCGACATGGCGGCGCCCGGCAATTCGTGCGCTTCGGCCGCGAGAACCGCTCCCGGAGAAAAGATTGCGGCAATCAGTGCAGCACTTGCCGTCAACGCCGCAAACCGCATGGAGCCCCTCAAAAGTCTGTCAGGTTCGGCTGGATGACGTTCAAATCAGTGCCACGCCGGCATCGCGCATCCGGCCCAGCATCCTCTCCACGGAGCCGTTGAGATCGATGCCGCGGCAGGCGTCGAGCCGCACGGACGTCTCAAAACCGAGCTTGACCGCGTCGAGCGCCGAAAAGGCGACGCAGAAATCCGTCGCTAGGCCGACCAGGGTCAGCGTCTCGATGTTCCGATCCCGAAGATAGCCGGCAAGGCCGGTCGGCGTCGTCCGGTCGTTCTCGAAGAATGCCGAATAGCTGTCGATCGCAGGACGGAACCCTTTGCGGATCACCAGCTCGGCCTTGCTCCAGGCGAGGCCCGAATGGAAATCCGATCCCAGGCTGCCCTGGATGCAGTGATCCGGCCACAGCGTCTGGTGGCCATAAGGCACATCGATCGTTTCGAACGGTTGCTTGCCGGGGTGGCTGGAGGCAAAGCTGGAATGGCCGGCAGGGTGCCAGTCCTGCGTCAGCAGGACGTGCTCGGTCCGCCGGATCAGGTCGTTGACCAACGGCACGATTTCGTCGCCGCCAGCCACTTCCAGGGCGCCACCCGGGCAGAAATCGTTCTGCAGGTCGATGACGACAAGCGCTTCGTCGGCCATGGAGCCTCCTTATTTTCTTGGTCTTGAGCTTAGGCTCCAATGAAAACGCGACCGGACGCAGAAACTTGACCAGATGGCCGGCTGCGTCAACCTCTCACGGCATAACAAATGCGTTCCGGGCGCACCGGTGCCCATAGCCGTGCAAACTCTGGCTTTGACAATTCCTGCCGGCTTGATATCATTTGCATACGAATGAATTTCCTGCCTTGCATGCTCGGGAAAATCTTTCGGCAGGATCCCCTCTCGGGAAGTCCATTCTGGGAAGGCAAAGCGTGATCCGTTACGCAAAACCCACCACGGTCGACGACGCCCTCGCTTTGCTGGGCGAAGGACAATGGCGCATCCTCGCCGGCGGCACCGACTTCTATCCGGCACAGGGCAGCAAGCCTTTCCGCGACAATGTCCTCGACATCAATGGCTTGGCGGCATTGCGCGGCATTGCCGAAGCCGAGAACCATTGGCTCGTTGGCGCGCGCACCACCTGGACCGATCTCGTCCGCCATCCGCTGCCGGCGGCTTTCGACGCGCTGAAGCAGGCGGCGCGGGAAGTCGGCTCGGTGCAGATCCAGAACGTTGCCTCGATTGCCGGCAATCTTTGCAATGCCTCGCCGGCCGCCGACGGCGTGCCGGCGCTGCTGGTGCTCGACGCCGAGGTCGAACTGCGTTCCTCGGTGGCGACCCGGCATCTGCCCCTTGCAGAATTCATCCTCGGCAACCGTCGCACCGCTCTGCAGCCCGGCGAAATGGTCACGGCAATCCGCATTCCCAAACCCGCGACCGCCGGCAGCTCCGCCTTCGTGAAGCTTGGCGCACGGCGTTATCTCGTCATCTCCATCGCCATGGCCGCCGCACGCCTGGCCATCGAAGATGGCATCGTCAGGAACGCGGTCGTCGCCGTCGGGTCCTGCTCGGTCGTCGCCAGGCGCTTGGCGGGCGTCGAGGCGGCGCTGCGCGGCCGTCCGGTCGGCCCCGCGCTGGCCACTGCCATCCAATCCGCGCCAATGGACGAGCTGTCGCCGATCGGCGACGTGCGCGGCAGCGCCGAATACCGGCTGGATGCGGCGCGCGAGATCGTCGTCCGCGCCGTGCTTGGTGCGATGGGCGCTATTCCCGGCGAAAGGGCGGCGGCCTGATGGGCATGGAGCGCGCCGACATCGCCTTCGAGGTCAACGGCGCCGCCGTCAGCGTTTGCGTACCGCCGGTGCGACGGCTGTCCGCGGTGCTGCGCGACGAGCTGCGGCTGACCGGCACCAAGATCGGCTGCGATGCCGGCGATTGCGGCGCCTGCACGGTGCTGGTCGACGGCGAGCCGGTCTGCGCCTGCCTGATGCCGGCGGCTTCCGCCTCCGGCACCGTGGTGACGACCGTCGAAGGTCTCGGCGATGGCAGGCTGTCGGCGCTGCAGGCCTCGTTTCTCAGCCATGGCGCAGCACAATGCGGCGCCTGCACGCCCGGCCTGCTGGTCGCCGCAACGGCACTCCTGGACAGGACGCCTTACCCGAGCGAGGCCGAAACGCAGGATGCGCTGGGCGGCGTGCTCTGCCGCTGTACCGGCTACCGCAAGATCGTCGCCGCGGTGATGGATGCTTGGCGCCACGCCGATGGTCTCGATCCGCGCATGCCATTGTCCGGCCATGCCGTCGGCTCCTCTCCGATCCGCCTCGATGGCGTGCCGAAAGTCACCGGCGTCGAAAAATTCGGCGGCGATTCCTTTCCCATGGATGCACTGTCGGTGCTGGTGATCCGCTCGCCGCATTATCATGCGGCCTTCAGCTTCGGCGATCTCGATGGCTGGGTGAAATCCCGTCCCGGCATTGCCGGCGTCTTTACCGCCGCCGACATTCCGGGAAAGAATTGTTTCGGCGTCATCGCGCCCTTCGCCGACCAGCCGGCGCTGGCCGAAGCATTTTCGCGCTTTCGCGGCGAGGCGGTGGCGCTGGTTGCCGGCGAACGCGAGGCCATCGTCGATCTCGACCTTGCCGATTTTCCTGTCAGTTGGACCGAATTGCCGCATTTTCTGGAGCCTTGCGAAGCACAGGCCGGCGGTGCGTCACTGGTCCATGAAAACCGGCCCTCGAACTTGCTCACCTCCGGCTTCGTCGAGCGTGGCGACCCCGAGGCCGCCCTTGCCGGTGCGGCTTTCGTCGTTTCCGGCGCCATCGACACCTCCTATGTCGAGCATGCCTATATCGAACCGGAAGCCGGCTATGCCTTCATGGACGGCGATACGCTGGTCGTCGTCGCCTGCACGCAGGCCCCCTATATGGACCGCGACGACACGGCAAAAGTGCTCGGCCTTGCCCCGGAAAAGGTGCGCATCGTGCCGACCGCCACCGGCGGCGGCTTCGGCTCCAAGCTCGATGTCTCGCTGCAACCGCTCATCGGCCTCGTCGCCATGAAAACCGGCCGGTCGGCGGCACTCGCCTATACCCGCACCGAATCGATGATCTCGACCACCAAGCGCCATCCCGCTCGGATGAGAGCGAGCATCGGCGCCGATGCCGACGGCCGCGTCACCGGCATGGTCTTCGCCGGCGATTTCAACACCGGCGCCTATGCCAGCTGGGGGCCGACGGTCGCCAACCGCGTGCCGGTGCACGCCTCCGGCCCCTATGCGACGCCGAACTATCGCGCCGAAGGCCGCGCCATCCACACCAATGGCCCGATTGCCGGCGCCTTTCGCGGTTTCGGCGTGCCGCAGGCGACGATCATGCAGGAGACCCTCTATGACGAGTTGGCCGACAAGCTAGGCATGGACCGGCTCGACTTTCGCCTGAAGAACTGCCTTCGGAACGGATCCGAAACAGTTACCGGGCAGCGGCTCGAGTCAGGCGTCGGCATCGCCGACTGCCTGGAGGCCCTCCGCTCACATTGGCGGCGTGCCCTTCGTGATGCCGAAGCGTTCAATGCCGGTAGCAGCATCAAAAAACGCGGCGTCGGCGTGGCCTCTTGCTGGTACGGCTGCGGCAACACCTCGCTGCCCAATCCGTCGACCGTCAAGGTCGGCATCTCGGTATCGGGTGAAGTCGTCCTGCATCAGGGGGCGGTCGATATCGGGCAAGGTTCGAACACTGTCATCGCGCAGATCTGCGCCGACGCGTTGGGGCTTCCGCTTGAAAAGCTCCGGCTGAAAGGCGCCGACACGGCGATCACCCCCGACGCCGGCAAGACATCGGCCTCGCGCCAGACCTTCGTCACCGGCAAGGCCGCCGAAAAGGCCGGCCGCGCCTTGCGCGATGAGATCTTGCGTTTCGCCAATGTCTCGGAAAAGGCGGCGATTGCGCTGGACGGCACAAGTCTGAGCATCGGGGAAGGCGAAGCGACGCGCCGCATCGATCTTTCCTCGCTGAAGGCAGACGCCGAAGGATTCGTCTTCCGGGCCGAGGAAAGCTACGACCCGCCGACGCAGCCGCTCGATGCAAAAGGTCAGGGCAAGCCTTACGCCGTCTATGGCTATGGCGCCCAGATCGCCGAACTGGAGGTCGACCTCAGGCTCGGCACCGTGAAGCTGATAAAAATCACCGCCGCGCACGATGTCGGCAAGGCCATCAATCCCTTGCTTGCCGAAGGCCAAATCGAGGGTGGCATCGCCCAGGGCATCGGCATGGCGCTGATGGAAGAATACATCCCCGGCCGCACCGAAAACCTGCACGACTATCTGATCCCGACGATCGGCGACGTGCCGCCGATCGAGACCATCTTGATAGAAGTTCCGGATCCGGAAGGACCCTTCGGCGCCAAGGGTTTGGGCGAGCATGTGCTGATCCCGACGGCGCCGGCGATCCTCAACGCCATACGCCATGCCGCCGGTGTGGTGGTCACCAAGATTCCGGCGACTCCGACCCGCATCCGCGCCGCCATCCTCGACAAGGAGGCGCGCCGATGAGCGAGCTTGCCGAACGCTTCGAGACACACGATCCCGGCGAGAAGCTGGTGGCGGAGAAGATCCGGTGCGATGCCTGTCCGGTCATGTGCTACATCGCCGATGGCCGCACCGGCGCCTGCGATCGCTACGGCAATGTTGGCGGCAGGATCGTGCGGATGGATCCGCTGACCATCCTCGACCACGCGGCCGAGACAGGCGGCGCGGTCGTGCCCTTTGCCGAGGAAGGCAAGGGCTGGGACGGCGAACTGGTCAACACCGGCCGCCGCTTCGTCACCGCGATCGGCGCCGGCACCACCTATCCCGACTACAAGCCGGCGCCCTTCATCGTCAGCCAGGAGGTCGAGGGCGTCGATCTGGTCACCGTCGTCACCGAGGGCATCTTCTCCTATTGCGGCGTCAAGGTGAAGATCGACACCGACCGTCATATCGGCCCCGAAACGGCAACGGTCCGTGCCGAAGGCGAGGCGATCGGCCATGTCACCACCGGCGAATACGGCTCGCAGATGCTGTCGCTGGGCGGCGTGCATCATTTGACCGGCGGCTCAAAGGCTGAAGGGCGCGCCACCTGTGATGCCATGCTCAGGCTGTGCAACCGCAAGCCGGTCGAGCTCGTCATCGACGGCGGCGCCACCGTCATCGTCGAAGCCGGCAAACCGCCTGTCATCGACGGCAAACTTGAGCAGCGCATGCGCGTCGGCTGCGGTTCGGCCACCATAGGCATGTTCGCCACCCAGTGGCGCGGCCTTGTCGACGAGGTGGTGGTGGTCGACGACCACATCACCGGCGTCGTCTCCGAGCATCAGGCGGGCAAGGTGCTTGGCTGGCAGGATACCGGCATCAAGATCATCGGCCGCCGTTCGACGCCGGGCCGCTATTTCAAGGTGTCGGAGCCCGGCCTCGGCTGGGGCGGCACCAATATCTCCGACCCGCTGTCGATCCTTGGTGAATGGAGCGCCAAAAAGGGTGCGCGCCCCGGCATGTCGCTGCTGATGGTCTCGACCACCGGTGAGCAATTCGCCTATTACGAGCTCGACGACGAATTGAAGCCGGTGCAGAAACCGTTCCCGGAGCGGCTGCGGAAGTCGGTTGAACTGATCGAGGACAATTGCGAGCCGGCGCTCTGCACCGTGCTTTTCGTCGGCGGCGCCGGCGGCTCGCTGCGCGCCGGCGTCACCGAGAACCCGGTCAATCTGACCCGCTCGGTGCAGGGCCTCAAGACCTATGTGACGGTCGGCGGCGCGCCGGTCTATGTCTGGCCGGGCGGCGGCATCACGCTGATGGTCGACGTCATCCGCGTGCCGGAAGGCGCCTTCGGCTATGTCCCGACGCCGGCGCTGGTGGCGCCCATCGAATTCACCATGCGCCGCGACGATTATGTCAGGCTCGGCGGCTATGAAGCCGAAATCCGCAGCGTCGACGATATCCTGGCCAAGGGCGGCGAGTATCTCAACCCGCGCCGCGGCAAGGCCGCACCTCGCGACAATCCCTGGCCGCCGCTGGTGCAGCTGCGGCGCGCGACGACAAATGGGGCAGGGTGATGAACGGCCCGCAGGCGCATTGGCTCGAGGACGGCCGAAGGCTTCACCTCAATCATGGTCCGATCGATCTGATCGTCGAGGCCTTCGGCGAGGCGAGCGAATGCCGCGCCGCCTATCATCAGGCGGCAACGCGCTTCCAGACAATCCTGCCCGAACTGGTCGAAGAGTTGCCCGAACTGCGTCGCCAGGCGCCGCTGCGTCCTCGCATGTTTGTCGGCCCGACGGCACGTCGCATGGAAGCGGCGGTCGTTCCGCTAGCGAAACAATTCATCACGCCGATGGCGGCCGTCGCCGGCTCGGTAGCCGACGAAGTGCTTGGCGCTCTGCTTGCCGGCCGCCGGCTCGAGCGCGCCTATGTCAACAATGGCGGCGACAGCGCGATCCATCTCGGCCACGGCCAGTCGATGACGCTTGCCATTGCCGGGACAGGTCACGGGCTGGCAGACCGTCTCACGATCCGCGCCGAAGACGGGATCCGCGGTGTCGCGACAAGCGGCTGGCGCGGCCGTTCGTTTTCGCTCGGCATCGCCGACGCGGTCACGGTGCTGGCGCGGACGGGTGCTGAAGCCGATGCCGCCGCGACCTTGATCGCCAACGCCGTCGACGTGCCCGGTCATCCGGCCGTTAGGCGCATACGGGCGCACGATCTCGCACCGGACAGCGATCTCGGCGACCGTTTGGTGACGCAGGGCGTGGGGCCGCTTTCCGCCGCTGAAATCGCTATTGCGCTGGAAAGCGGATTTGCCGTTGCCGAGGAGTTTCGGCGGCGCGGCCTGATTGCCGCCGCGGCGCTTTTCCTCGGCGGTCAGGTGCGCATCGCAGGTCCGATGGCGCTCGCCAACAAAGTTTTAGAGAGGGAAATTGCTCATGCCTGAGTTTCCGATCCGCAAGATCGCCGTGCTGACCGAAGAGATTTTTCACGAAGGCGGGCCGGTGGCGAAGGTGCCGCGGCGCCGCGCCGCGGCCATGGCTGTGGTGAAGAACCCGTTCGCCGGCCGTTACGTCGAGGAACTGCAGAGCGCGATGGAGGATTTGAAGCCGCTCGGGCTGCTGCTCTCCGACAGGCTCATTGCCGCATTGGGCGGCGACGTGAAACAGATCGACGGTTACGGCAAGGGTGCCATCGTCGGCGCGGCGGGCGAGCTGGAGCATGGCGCGCTGTGGCATGTGCCGGGCGGCTATGCCATGCGCGAACGGCTTGGCGACGCCAAGTCGATCGTGCCGTCGTCGAAGAAGGTCGGCGGCTTCGGCGCGCGGCTCGATGTGCCGCTCGGCCACATCAACGCGGCCTATGTGCGCAGCCATTTCGATGCCATGGAAATCGGCATCAGCGATGGCCCGCGTCCCGACGAGATCCTGTTTTGCCTCGCAATGACCTGCGGCCCGCGCGTGCATGACCGCATGGGCGGGCTGGCTGCCAAGGACATCAAGGCATGGGATGGGCTGAGGTGAGCGCCGAAGACAATCTGCTCAAGCTGGTCGAGGCCGAGGAGCCTGACGAAAACGACTATCGCTTGCAGGAGCAGGTCGGCTTTATCCTGCGCAAGGCGCACCAGCGCCATGTCTCGATCTTCGCCGCACACATCGCCGATCTGACGCCGCCGCAATTTGCCGCCCTGGCCAAATTGCGCGACGTCGGCGAGACCTCGCAGAACCAGCTTGGCAGCCTGATCGCCATGGATGCGGCGACGGTGAAAGGTGTCATCGACCGGCTGAAAGCGCGAGGCTTTGTCGAACTTAGCAAACACGAAGTCGACAAACGGCGCCTGCTGGTCAATCTGACGGCCGAGGGGCGCGACGCGATCGAGAGGCTGATTCCGCTTGCCCGCGAGATTACGCAGGAAACGCTGGCGCCGCTTTCCGCCAAGGAGGCGGCCATTTTCATGAAGCTGCTGGCCAAGCTGGCTTAGGGCGGCGCTGCCACGAGAGAATGGCCTGACTTGGCAAGGCTTAGCTTGCTCGTCCACATGAAATGGGAAGGGTGGCGGCGTATCAGTCGGGGGGTGCCTTAGGAGGATGTGGTTAGCTCCTCGCTTGTCGATTGACACTAAAGGTGGTTGGATCGATCAAAACGGGGGCGTTGGTGGGGGAGCTTATTGAAGGCGACGATGGATCGCCTGTAGAGGTGGTCGGCGCTTGGGCCAAAACCAAGCATGAGTATCTATGTCGCTATGTCGACATCAGTCGCGGTGTTCGATCGAAATGGCTCGACCAGGGAAAAGCTGGCGCAACTCTGATTGATCCGTTCTGTGGACCAGGCAGGTGCAGGATTCGCGGTACCAGCGAATTTATTGATGGCGGTGTGGTTGCCGCCTGGAAAAAGAGCGCCGACAGCAAAACGCCATTCTCCGCGGTATATATCGGAGACATCGAAACCGAGCGGGTTGAGGCTTGCGAGAAACGGCTACGCGCGCTGAAGGAACTGTCAGGAATTCTGTGCGCGAGGCCGGTTTCGTCATTGGCTGACGAACCTTTCGCCGAAGACGACGGCGAACTGGGTCTT